>PNJV01000006.1 GCA_013822085.1 Isosphaera sp.
CGCCGCCCCCCACGCCTCGCTCGCCGCCCCCCGCTGCTCACCCCCCACTGCCCGCCCCCGCTGCTCGCCGCTGCGGCTCCCGCGCCCCGACCCACACAGCACGCCGCGGCCCGCGCAGCTGGATCAGACCGGTGCGAGCGCCTCAGCCGTGACCGCGGGGCCATCGGCACGCGACACGGACGCGAAGTCGGTGGGCCTGCGGTCGATCATCATGGCGACAAAGGCGTCAAAGAGGTAGCCCGAGTCGTGCGGGCCCGGGCTGGCCTCGGGGTGATACTGCACGCAAAAGACGGGGCGATCGGTCAGGCGGAAGCCCGCGAGCGTGCCGTCGTTGAGGTGCACGTGCGTGGCCTGGCCGCCGGCAGCAGCGAGGGACTCGGGCTCGACCGCAAAGCCGTGGTTCTGGCTGGTGATCTCCACCCGGCCGGTCAGGAGGTTCTTGACCGGCTGGTTGGCCCCGCGGTGCCCGAAGGGGAGCTTGTAGGTCTTTGCCCCGAGGGCCAGGGCGAGCATCTGGTGGCCAAGGCAGATGCCAAACGTCGGGGGGACCTGCCCAGACGGGGCTGCCAGGACGGCCCGCAGCGTGGCGACGGTGGCCAGCACCGCAGCGGGGTCCCCCGGGCCGTTGGAGATGAACAGACCGTCGAACTGGCCGGCTGCGAACCTGGCGAGGATGTCCGTGGGCGGTGTGTCGTGTGGGAAGACCTCGACCTGGCAGCCGCGCTGGGTCAGGTGGCGGAGGATGTTGGACTTGGCCCCGCAGTCCAGGGCCAGGACCCGCAGGGCCCTGGGCGTGCGCGGCGGGGCCTGGGCGGCGCCGGGCTGGGCGATGGGGTTCCAGCCGCCGAGGGTCTGGTCCCAGGTCTGCTTGGATGAGCACCCGACCAGGGGGACGAGGTTGAGACCGGCCATGGAGGGGGCCGATCGGGCCTGGGCGACCAGCTCGGCGTCGGAGGGTGACGGGTCGTCGGTCAGGACTCCCTGCATGACGCCGGCGGTGCGGAGTCGGCGGGTCAGGGCGCGGGTGTCGATCTCGCTGATGCCCAGGACGCCCTGCTGGGCCAGGAGGTCGGCCAGGTGGACGGTGGCGCGGAAGTTGGAGGCCAGGGCCGACAGCTCGCGGACGACAAAGCCGGAGACCTGCACCCGGGCCGACTCGGTGTCGGCGGGGCTTGCGCCGTAGTTGCCGATCATGGGCTGGGTCATGACGAGGATCTGGCCGGCGTAGGAGGGGTCGGTGAGCGCCTCCTGATAGCCGACCATGGATGTGTTGAAGACGACCTCGGCTGCGCGGCGGGCGCGATCGCCGACAGCCCCGAACGCGCGGCCCGAGAAGACCGAGCCGTCGTGGAGTGCCAGCCGGGCGGCCCCGCCCAGGGAGCTGGGCGCTGGGGAGAGGGTGATGGGTGTTGTCATGTCGAGGCTGAGGATAGGAGCGGGCGCGGCGCGCGGTGCGGTGGATACGCTGGTGCGTGCACGGGCTGTTCGACGGGAACCAGGCGGGGTTGGCGGCGGGCAAGGGTGACGGGGGTGGGGGTGACGGCGTGTATGCGGTGGTGGCGGTGCGGCGCGGGATCGATCGCGTGGGCGGTGGCGCAGCCCGCGGCGGAGGGGACCCGCGGGGCCGCACGGGCCGAGGGGGTGGGGATGGGGGGCGGGGTGGTGGCGGCGCAGCGGCGCCGAGGGACGCGGCCGAGGGCGGGCTGAGCTACGCCGTGCCCGCGGGCATGACGCTGCGCGTGGGCGAGCTGGTGACGGTGCCGCTGGGCTCGGCGAGCACGACCGGGGTGGTGCTGCGCGTGGGCGGCCCGGAGCTGCTGGGGGGCGTGGACCGGCAGCGGGTGCGCGCGGTGGCCGTTGCGCACGGGTCAGCCCTGCCGGCGAGCGTGCTGGAGCTGGCGCGGTGGATGAGCCGGTATTACGTGTGCCCGCTGGGGATGGTGATGCCGGCGGTGGTGCCCGGGGCGGTGCAGCGCGGCGTGGGCCGGCGCACCCGGCGGGTCCTGGGGCTGGACGCGCGTGCGTCTCAGATCGCCGGGCAAGCGGGGCTGAGCCCGCGCGCCCGGGGCGCCCTTGCGCGGGCGATCGAGCTCCCAGCCGAGGCCTGGCCGATCGAGCCGAGCGCGCTGGGCGAGCGGCTGGGGGTCGGGGCTGGGGTGCTCAGGCGGCTGGTGAGCGCCGGGGCGCTGGTGGAGGGGACGCGCCTGGAGGTCCGGGCGGGGCCCGGGCGCAGCGGGCCGACGCCGGCCACCGAGGCCGTGCGCACGGCGCCCCCCACCGCCACGGCTGAGCAAGCATCGGCCATCGCCGGCGTGACGGGGACGCTGGGCGGGTACGCGGCGCACCTGGTCTTCGGCGTGACTGGGTCGGGCAAGACGGAGGTGTACCTGCGGGCGATCGAGGCGATGATGCGGCGCGACCCCGAGGCTGGGGCGATCGTGCTGGTGCCCGAGATCGCGCTGACGCCGCAAACGGAGCGGCGGTTTGTCGAGCGGTTCGGGGCGGGCACGGTGGCGGTGCTCCACAGCGGGCTCACCGCGGCGCAGCGGCACGCGTACTGGACGGCGTGCGCCGGCCACGGGAGCGCGGCGGTCGGGGGCGGGCCGCGGGTGGTGGTCGGCGCGCGGTCGGCGGTGTTTGCGCCGCTGCCGCGCGTGGGGCTGATCGTGGTCGACGAGGAGCACGACGGCTCGTACAAGCAGGACCAGCTGCCCAGGTATCACGCGCGGGACGTGGCGATCAAGCGGGCGCACCTGGAGGGCTGCCCGGTGGTGCTGGGCTCGGCGACGCCCTCGCTGGAGAGCTGGTGGAACGCCGGCGGCGGCGGGGACCAGGGCGCGGGCGGGGGGGGCGGGGTCGCCAGGTACACGCTCCACCGCCTCCTGAGCCGCGCCACCGGCGCTCGGCTGCCGACGGTCCGCGTGGTCGACCTCCTGGAAGAGGCCCGGGAGCGCGCCCGCGGGCCGGGCAACGCGGGCAGCGGCTGGCGCGACGGGCACGTGCACCTGATCGGGCCGACGCTCGAACGCGAGCTGGACCGCACGCTGGGGGCGGGCGGGCAGGCGATATTGCTGCTCAACCGGCGCGGCTACGCCAACTACATATGTTGCGCCACGTCGCCGCGCTGCGCGTGGGTGATGCGCTGCGCGCACTGCGACGTGACGGCCGTGTACCACACCGACGAGGCCCAGCGCGGCCGCGGCGGGCCGGCCGGGGTGGTCCGGTGCCATCACTGCCTGGGGGAGACGCTCCTGCCGGGGCGGTGCCCGGTGTGCGCCGCGGGCGTGAACACCTTCGGGATGGGCACGCAGCGCGTGGAGGCCGAGCTGGCCCGCAAGCTGGGGCACCGCCGGGGCCTGGAGCCGGGCGTGAGCATGGTGCGGGCCGACGCCGACAGCATGCGCGGCGGGGCCAGGGCGTACTTCGACGTGCTCGGGCGTTTCGGCCGGGGCGAGGTGCGCGTGCTCCTTGGCACCCAGATGATCGCCAAGGGCCTGGACTTTGCCAACGTGCGGCTGGTCGGGGTGGTGCAGGCCGACACGGCGCTGGCGCTGCCGGACTTTCGCGCCTCGGAGCGGACGTTCCAGCTGGTTGCGCAGGTGGCCGGACGCGCCGGCCGGGCCGGGGGCGACGCCCCGCCGGGCCTGGTGATCGTCCAGACGCTCAGGCCCGACGAGCCGGCCATCGTGCTGGCCAGCCGGCACGACTACGAGTCCTTCGCGGCCGCCGAGCTGGCCGTGCGGCGGATGTCGGGGCTGCCGCCGGCGTGGCGGATGGCCCGCGTGGTCTGCCGAGACACCGACCCGGCCAAGGCCGTGGCGCGTGGGCAGGCCGTGCGCGGCGCGCTCGACGCTGCGTCAGCGGCGCTGGGCCTGGACGCGGCGGGGCTGCGGCTGCGCGGGCCGCACCCGTGCCCGATTGCGCGCATCGACGACCATCACCGCCAGGAGGTGATCATCCAGGCCGGGGGCTCGCGGCGCGGGGCCGGGGTGATCCAGCACCTGCTCGGGCACGCCCGGGAGCGGGGGCTGTTGGTCTCGGACGCGCACACGGCCGTGGACGTGGACCCGGTGATGGTGCTCTGAGGGCGGGCGGCGGCGGGCACGGGGCGCGTCGGCCGGGCCTTCGGCGCCTCAGACGCGGCGGTCGCGGGCGGTCGCGGGCGGTCGGGCCGGGCAGGCATGACCCACGCTCGCGGCGGCGCTCACTATCATGGCCCGTACGGGCGTGGGGCGAGAGGGCACGCATGCGCCAGACGACAGACTCCGGCCAGACGACCACCAGCACCGGGCCCATCGGGGCGACCGGGCCCATCGGGGCGACCGGGCACCGCGACGCGGCCTGGCTGCGCGTGGCCGACGCGCTCCGGGCCGAGCCGGGCCGGGTGGTCGTCGTCAAGGGGTGGCTCAGGACGCGGCGGGACAGCAAGGCGGACGGCGGGCTGTCGTTCTTGGCGGTGCACGACGGCACGAGCTTCGACGCGGTGCAGGTGGTGGCGCCGGCGAGCCTGCCCAACTACCAGACCCAGATCGCGCGCCTGACGACCCACTGCGCCGTGGCCTGCAGGGGGACGGTCGTGGCCTCGCAGGGCAAGCGGGGCGGCGTGGAGATCCGCGCCGAGGCGGTGGAGGTGATCGGGACGGTGGAGGACCCGGACAGCTACCCGATCCAACCCAAGGCGCACAGCTTCGAGTACCTGCGCGAGGTGGCGCACCTGCGGGCCCGGACCAACACGTTCGGGGCGGTGGCGCGCGTGCGGCACTGCCTGGCGATGGCGATCCACCGGTTCTTTCACGAGCGCGGCTACTACTACGTGCACACGCCGATCGTGACCGGCTCGGACGCCGAGGGTGCTGGGCAGATGTTCCGCGTGAGCACCCTGGACATGGCCAACCCGCCGCGCGTGCCCGCGCCGGGCGCTGGCGGCGCTGGCGGGGGGGGCGGGGTCGACTGGTCGCAGGACTTCTTTGGCAAGGAAGCGCACCTGACGGTGTCGGGGCAGCTCAACGTCGAGACGTACTGCTGCGCCCTGACGCGCGTGTACACGTTCGGGCCGACGTTCCGGGCCGAGAACAGCAACACGTCGCGGCACCTGGCCGAGTTCTGGATGATCGAGCCGGAGATCGCCTTTGCCGACCTGCACGACGACGCCGACGTGGCCGAGGCGCTGATCAAGGAGCTCTTGGCCACGGTGCTGCGCGAGCGCGTCGACGACATGGCGTTCTTCGAGGAGCGGGTGCACAAGGGCGTGCTGGAGAACCTGTCGCGCATCGTGGCCCAGCCGTTCCTGCGCGTGAGCTACACCGAGGGGGTGCGCGTGCTCGAGGAGGCGATCAAGGGCGGCCGGCGCTTCGAGTTCCCGGTCCAGTGGGGCAAGGACCTCCAGAGCGAGCACGAGCGCTTCTTGACCGAGGAGCACTACAAGCAGCCGGTCATCCTGACCAACTACCCCAAGGCCATCAAGGCGTTCTACATGCGCCTGGACGAGCGGGACGCGCTGGAGGTGGCCGGCCCGCGGGCGCCCGAGTCGCTCCGGGCCCTGCCGCCGGAGCAGCGCCGGACCGTGGCCGCCATGGACGTGCTGGTCCCGGGCATCGGCGAGATCATCGGCGGCTCGCAGCGCGAGGAGCGGCTGGAGCAGCTCGATGCGCGGCTGGTCGAGATGGGCCTGAACCCCAAGGACTACTGGTGGTACCGGGACCTGCGCCGCTACGGCACGGTCCCGCACGCGGGGTTCGGGCTGGGCTTTGAGCGTCTGATCCAGTTCGTGACTGGCATGCAGAACATCCGCGACGTGATCCCGTTCCCGCGCGCGCCCAAGCAGGCCGAGTTTTAGCGCCCGCTGGGCTCAGGGCTCGGGCGTTGGCTCTGGGTGCTGGTCGTGGGCGTCGGGGGGTGCGGGGGGTGCGGGGGGTGCGTGGCGCAGGCGCAGCTCGATGGCCTCGGCCCGGCTGATCAGCGCAGCGATGACCCGGTCCTGCTCCTGGGCGTGGCGCGCGGCGCGGGCCAGGGCGTGATCGAACTCCATGACCAGCTCCTCGATCCGCTGGAGCCTGGCGTGTGTCGCGTCCGGGGCGTCGTCGGCGTTGGTCGGCATGCGTGTTTTCCCCGCCGCGTGCACGCGTGCGCGCGACCGTGTACTCTGGCGGCATGATTGCACGGCACGGCTGGGTCGGTTGGTCGCGGGGTGGGTGCTCGGGGTGGGCAGCTGCGCTGCTGGTCGGTCCTGGGGCGGCGCTGGGCGGCGTGGATCGCGCCGTCACGTCGCTGGGCTTTGCGCGCGCCGACGCGGTGGCCCAGCCCGCTGCGCCGGTGAGCACGCCGGAGACCGACCCGGACGCGGGCGTGGTCCGCCGAGCGCTCGGGGACGCCGAGCCGCAGATCCGGCCGGCGCCGGTGGCCTTCGGCGATCCCGGGCCGTGGTACGTGACGCTGGGCGCCGGCTCGGCGGTGGACTTCACCGACGCGGTGGACACTCTGGGCTTTGCGCGCTTCTCGACGTTCCTGGGCAAGGACCTGGAGTTCGGCTTTGAGGTGGGCGGGTGGTTCATCGCGCAGGAGGGGCCGGACACGGGGGGGGCCTCGCTGGTGTTCGACACGCGGTACCACTTCTGGCACAGCCGGGACGCGCTGTGGACGGCCTTTGGCGAGGCCGGGATCGGCGTGATCTGGACCGGCCGGCAGGTGCCGGTGGGCGGGACGGACGTGAACTTCCTGCCCAGGGCCGGCGCCGGGATGACGTACCTGCTCGACGGCCAGGGCACCCGGCTGACCTTCGGCCTGCGGTGGCACCACATCTCCAACGCGCGCATCAACGGCGACGACCGCAACCCCTCGCGCAACGGCCTGATGGGGTACGTCGGCGTGCAGCTGCCGCTGTGAGGCGGCCCGACGGGCGGGCGCCGATCAGCCGGCCTTGGCCAGCCGGGCGGCGGGCTCGGCGAACTCGCCGACGACCACGCGGTTGCGGCCCGATCGCTTGGCCTGGTAGAGCGCCTTGTCGGCGGCGTCGAGCCACTGCGCGGGCGGATGCGAGGTCGCGGCAGTCGCCCCGACCACGCCGCAGGAGGTGGTCACCGAGTGCTCCGGGTGCCTGGGCCAGCGGACGGCCTGGAGGGCCAGGCGGATGCGCTCGCCCACGGCCGCGGCCTCCTCGGGCTTGGTCTGCGGGAGGACCACGGCGAGCTCCTCGCCGCCGTAGCGGCAGGCGATGTCGCTGGCCCTGATCTCGCGCTGGATGAGCTTGGCGAACTCCTGGAGGACGCTGTCGCCGGCGGGGTGACCGAAGGAGTCGTTGATTTTTTTGAAGTGGTCGACGTCGAAGAGGAGGAGGGCCAGGGGCCTGCCGTAGCGCGCGTGCTCGCAGACCTCGGCCTCGAGCCGGCGATCGAAGGCCGCGCGGTTGCCCAGGCCGGTCAGGCCGTCGAGCTCGGCGCGCTCGGCGAGCATGCGGACCAGGCGGTCGATGCGCAGGGCGGCGCGCAGCCGGGCGCGCAGCTCGTTGAAGTCGAAGGGCTTGGTCACGTAGTCGGCGGCCCCGAGGTCGAAGGCCATGACCTTGTCGTCGGTCTCGGCCAGGCCGGAGATGACGATGACGGGGATGTTGAGCGTGGCGGGGTTGTTCTTGACGGCCCGGAGCACGGAGAAGCCGTCCATGCCGGGCATGTCCATGTCCAGCAGGATCGTGGCCACGGGCGAGCCGGAGTTGACGTGGGCCAGGGCCTCGGCGCCGGAGGAGAGGCAGACCAGCTCCAAATGCTCGTGGCGCAGCCGGGCGCGGACCAGGCGGTGGATGTCCGCCGAGTCATCGACGAGCAGGACGACGGGCTTTGGATCGTTCATCGTCACGTGTGGAGCGCCTCGCGGAGGCTCTGGGGCACGGTCGGCCACGGCGTGGGGGCGGCCTGTTCTTGGAGGCCGGGGATGGCCCGCCTCGGTGAGCATTGGATCGGATCGGCGCCGGCCGATCTCCAGTGGCCGATCATCAAAGACGACCGCGCGTGCCGGGCACGCACGCGCCGGTCTTGCGCTACGCCGAGGCGCTGCGGCAGAGGCTCAGCAGGGCCGAGAGCTGCCGCCGCAGCGCGTCCGAGCCCAGGCCGGACCGGCCGGAGGACATCGCCGTCAGGGTGCTCTCCAGTTCGGCGGCGGCGCTGCCGATGGTTGGGAAGCCGTACCCGCCGCAGGAGCCCTTGAGTTGGTGGGCCAGGCGCTGGACCTGGTCGAGCCTCTGGGAACGCCAGGACTCCTCCAGCTCGTCGGCGCGGCGCGGGAGCTCGGCCACGAACTCGCGGACGATGTCGGCCATGTCGGGGTCGTTGGCCAGCTCGCTCTGGAGCGCGCCGGCGTGAGTCCCGCTGCGTTGGTTCATGCGACCTCCCTGAGTGTGGCTAGATCGGCCCCTCGATAGCACACGTTTATGTATCTGTGGCCCCGATGGGCCACGCCGGGGGCGTGCGCGTGTTATCGCTGTGTCGGGGGCGATGCCGGCGCGGGCTCGGGGGTCTGGGCGGGCCGGGCGGGAGTTAGAATCGCCCGAGCAGGGCCCGTGGCGGAACGGCAGACGCAGCGGACTTAAAATCCGCTTCCCGGAAACGGGAGTGGGGGTTCGAGTCCCCCCGGGCCCACTGCGATCGCGCGGCCCGAATCCCCCGGCCGGCCGGGCGTGGGCCCGCCGCAGGCTCTACGCTCCACCGGCCCCACCGGGAGCAGGACATGAGCAGCAGCGGACAGGTCGGCGGCGGCAAGGCCGAGGCGCAGGCGGCGTTTGCCCGCGGGCTCGAGGGCGTCATCGGCGGGCAGACCGCCGTGTGCTCCATCGAGCAGGACAAGCTGATCTACCGCGGGTACGAGATCCACGACCTGGCCGCGCACGCGTCGTTCGAGGAGGTGGCGTTCCTGCTCTTGGAGGGTCACAAGCCCAGCGCCGCCGAGCTGGCTCGCTTCAAGGGCGAGCTGGTTTCCGAGCGGTCGCTGCCGGCGGCGGTGGCCGGGTTCCTCGACTCCGCCGCGGGCTGGCTGGCCTCCGGGCGGGCCGTGCCGATGGACGCGCTGCGCACGGCCGTGTCGATCCTGGGGCACACCGACGCCGACGCGCAGGACAACTCGGCGCAAGCGAACCTGCGCAAGGCCAAGCGGCTGCTGGCCAAGATCCCGACGGTCATCGGGCACATGCAGCGCGCCATCGAGGGCCGCCCGCCCGTGGGCCCCGAGACCGGCGGTGACCCGGCCCTGGGCCACGCCGCAAACCTGCTGTACGTGATGACGGGGCATCGCCCCGGCGAGCGCGCCGCCCGGGTGATGGACGCCTCGCTGATCCTCTACGCCGAGCACGAGTTCAACGCCTCGACGTTCGCCTCGCGCGTCATCGCCGGCACGCTCAGCGACATGCACGGGGCCGTGACCGGGGCGATCGCGGCGCTCAAGGGCCCGCTGCACGGGGGCGCCAACGAGGCCGCCATGGAGATGCTGCGCCAGATCCTCCGGGACGTGGGCCCCGACGGCATCGGCACGCCCCGCGTCGACGAGTGGATGGAGCGGGCCTTTGCCGCCAAGCGCAAGCTCATGGGCTTCGGGCACCGGGTCTACAAGAACGGCGATCACCGCGCGGGGATCCTCCACAGGCTCGGGCGCGAGATGGCCGCGGTTACGCCGGGCGAGTTCGACGGGCTGCCCGCCGGCCGGTGGTTCGACCTTGGCGAGCAGGTGCAGCGCATCATGCTCCAGAAGAAGAACATCCACCCCAACGTGGACTTCCCCTGCGGCATGACGTACTTCACGATGCGGATCCCGGTGCCGCAGTACACGCCGATCTTCGTCGCGGCGCGCATCACCGGGTGGGCGGCCCACGTCATCGAGCAGCACAGCGACAACCGGCTGATCCGCCCCCTGTCGATCTACACCGGCCCTGCCGAGCGGGCCTGGTGAGCCCATCGGGGCTCGCTGCAAGAACCTCGGACGGCCCGCGGGCGCAGCCACGCGGCTGGCGGGCGGCGCAGCGCAGCGCGCCGTCAGCAGCGCGACAGGTGACTCAGCGAGATCCGCGGGGCGGTCCAATCAGTGCGCAGCCGAGTCGCCCGCGGCCTGGGCCGACGACGGGTGAGCCACGGGAGCAGCCGGGCTGAATGCCGCCGGCGCCTGAGCGGGCGGGAGCGGGGCCGGCGGCGACCACGGCGACTGCCCCGAGCCCGGGCTGCGCGCCGGCTGGGCCGAGGCCTGCTCCACGTCCTGATCGATGCTGCGCAGGCCCTTCTTGAACTCGACGATGCCCTGCCCCAGGCTCCGGCCCACCTCCGGCAGCCTCCTGCCAAAGAGCAGCAGCATCACGATGCCGATGCCGAGCATCTCCGGCCAGCCAAGGTTCGGCAGGAAGAAACCCAGCGCGGGGGTCACCAGGTGTGGGTCAGTGGTCATCGTGTGGCACTCCGGACCTGATCGGCCGCGGCCCGCAGCGGGGGAGCGGGCTTGCACAGCTCGCCCAGCGGATCGATCGGTGCATATTAGGACAGCCCATGGGCTGTGACGCCTGCCACCCTGATCGAACCGGGGCCGCCTAGCGGTCAACGACGAGCAGGCCCTCGTTCATGCTGACTTTGAGAAAAACTCGCTCGCCGGCGTGGACGACCCTGTACACGGAGAGGGGCTCAGCGAGGTTCTCGGTCGACACCCGGACCAGCAAGAGCGGCCTGGGCCCGCCGGTGGGGAAGTCGTGGGCCACCGACTCGCCAGGGGCCAGCGGCTGGGTCTGCGCGTGCGCAGCCGAGGCATCCCCGACCGACCAGAGCACGACCCACTCAACGAGGAGGGGCCGCTCGGTCAGGTTCCTGACGGAGACCTTGGCAGCGACACCGGCCGGGAGCGGCTCGCCGTCCGGCGTGGGGGCAGGCGGGGTGGTGGGGGTGGTGGGGGTGGGCGGGCGCGGTGTGCGCAAGGGGAAGACGGGCTCGGGGGCCGGCGACAGGGGCGGGATTCGCGGGATGATGTCGGCGGGGGCCTGGGGCGGGTCGCCGCGCGGGGGAGTGACTGGGGGCGCAGAGGGGGGCGCAAAGGGGGGTGTGCGCGGGAAGAGGGGCGCCGGGATCTGCGCCGGCACCGCGGGCACGGGCGGCGCGGCGCCGGTCGCGTCGTGCGCAAAGAGCCCCGGGCTAAAGAGCCCCGCCGCCCTCGGGTGCGGTATGAACGGCCCGCTGGGCGCCAGCCGGGTGACCGACACGCCATCGACGACGGGCGCCAACGAGCGGGCAGCGCCGTCGCTCGGGCCCCAGGAGACATCCTGCACGACCCTGCCGTCGGGGTCGTAGAGCGTGACGCGGTCGGCGGCATTGGCCAGCGACATCCGCTGGGAGGCAGCCCGGATCGAGAAGACCCACGCGCCGCTGAAGCGCTCGTTGGTCGCGCTCGGCGGGCGCTGGGAGTCGCCCACCGGCCCGGGGATGTTCGAGCCGTTGCCGTTGAAGACGACGACGACCTGCCTGGGCTGGACCACCAGCTGCGGGAAGCGGAAATCGATGCCGGCGGCCTTGCCCGCGTCGCGGTCGGTCAGGCGGTAGCCGCGGAGGTTGACGGGGCCGCTGGAGTGGTTGTAGAGCTCGATGAACTCGTCGCCCGAGACGTGGCGGACGCCGTCCTGGTTGGCGTCGCCCTCCGGGCCGGTGGGGACCGCGGCGAGGATCTCGGTGATGACCAGACCCCGATGGGGCGGGGAGTCGGGGTCGGGCGGAGCCTCGGGTGTGGGCGCAGCAGCTGCCGCCAGCGCAGCCGCTCTGGCGGGCGCAGCGGCCAGGGCCGGGGGCCACGCAGCGGCGGGTCCGGGGGCGATCATCACGCACACGAGCAGGGACGACCAGCGTGCCGCGTTGCCGGGGCGGTGCATGCCTAAGGGTACAGCATCCGGCAAGGCCCCGCCTTGCGCGCAGGGGCGCGTCTGATCGCCCGCCGGGCCCGTCAGACGGCCTGGGCCACGCCGCCGCCGGAGAAGACCTGCTCGACCGACCTGCCCGGGACGGGCTGGTCGACGATGGGCGGGAGCTGGATCCCCCTGTCTTGCAGGAGCGCCCGCGCAGCGGTGACGCCGGACATGAGCACCATCGGCACGCCGGGGCCGGGGTTGACCGAGCCGCCGGCGAGGTAGAGGTTGGGCGCCACCAGGGACCGGTTGCGCGGCTTGAAGCCCCCGCGGAGCCTGCCATGGGAGGCCAGGCCGTAGATGGCCCCGCCCTCGGCGTTGTACATGGCGTCGATCATGCCCGGGTGCAGGTGGTGCTCGACGACGATGTGGCGTTCGATGTCGGGCATCGCTGCGGCGCCGCAGGACTTGAGCTTGTCGAGTATGACGGGGCGGTAGCGCTCCAGGAGGCCGCCGGGGCCGTCCCAGCGTTGGCCGGGGCGGAGGTAGGGCGTGTGGATGAGGGCGTAGAGCGCCTCGCAGCCGGGCGGGGCCTGGGTGGGGTCGGTGCGCGACGGCGCCGCCAGGTAGATGGTGGGGTCGCGCGCCGGGACGCCGGCGCGGTAGATGTCGTCGAACTCGGCGGCCGAGTCGCGGCTGAAGAGGAAGTTGTGATGGGCCAGGTGCTCGTAGCGGCGCGACAGGCCCAGGTACAGGACCACGCCGGAGCAGGCGGGGGTGTATCGCGCAGCGATGCGCTTGCGGCGGCGCTGGGCGCTGGGCGTTGCCAGAAGCCCCGAGAGCGTGCGCTGCACGTCGCAGTTGGAGATGACGGCGTCGCAGGGCAGCTCGGAGCCGTCGTCGAGGACGGCCGCCGAGACCCCGCCGCGCGGCCCGCGTGCGGCCAGCCCCGTCACAGCCCGGCCGGTGACGACGCGCACGCCCAGCTGGCGTGCCAGCCGCTCCAGGGCGCGGGCGACGTTGCGCGTCCCGCCCTCGGAGCCGTCGGGGGAGAAGGCGTACCAGCAGCCGTGGTCCACCTGCGCCGAGGCGATCAGGCCCAGGATCGCCGGGGCCAGGAAGGGGCTCGAGCCGACGTACTGCAGGAAGTGCTCGACGAGCTGGCGCAGGTGCGGCTGGGCGATCATGGCGTGGGCCGTCGACGCCAGCGTGCGGTGCATGCGCATGGCCATCACGTCGCGCAGCAGCGACGGGTCGCCCAGCGGCGAGAGCCGCATCATGTCGGCCGCCGAGCCCAGGTCCTTGTAGAAGAACACCCGCTGGGAGAGCCCGAGCATCCGGCGCGACCAGGCGATGAAGTCCCGGTAGCCCGCGCCCGAGCCGGCGCCGGGGAACTGGGCGTCGAGGGCCGCGGCCATGGCGTCGAGGCCCTGGCGCAGGTCCAGGCGAGTGCCGTCCTCGTAGAAGCAGCGCCACTGGGGGTCCAGCCGCACCAGGTCGATGTAGTCCTCCACGCGTCGCCCGGCGCGGGTGATCAGGCCGCAGAGCACCTGCGGCAGCGTGAGGATGGTCGGGCCCATGTCGAAGGAGAACCCGCGGTCGCGCAGCAGGTTCATCTTGCCGCCCAGGTGGTCGTTGCGCTCGACGATGGTGACCTGGCCGCGCGGGCCCAGCGCCGCGGCGGTCTCGACCGCGGCCGAGAGACCGGCCAGCCCGCCGCCGACGATCAGGACACGCGCGTGTGCCTCAGGCATGCTTCACCTCGTGATCGGAGCGGCCGTGCGCGGCGCAGCGCGACGGGCCGGTCGTGGGGCCGGTCGCGTCGGCGCGGTGCGCAGGGGCGAGCGGCGGCGCCGCCGGGCCCGACCCGCCGCCGTAGAGCCACGCGGCCAGGCGGTGCATCCGCTCGACGACGCGGCGCGTGGGCACGCCGGTGGGCGTGCGCAGGCGCAAGCGCGTGCGCGAGACGTACACCGGCCTGGTCAGGGCCAGCAGGCCCTCGGGCCCGCGCGTGACGCCCCACCCGGATGCCCCAGCCCCGCCGATGCCCACGCCCGGGTGCGCCGTGGGCACCACGCAGTCGTTGATGGTGACCGAGGACGTGCCCAGCGCGCCGGCCATGGACCGAGCCCGGCGGGTGTCTCGCGTGAAGATCGCCGTCGCCAAGCGTTGGCCCGCGCGGGCGTGCAGCTCCAGGGCGTGGCCGTCGCTTGCGCAGGGCACCACGGCCAGCGCGGGGGCAAAGTGCTCCTCGGTGGCCAGCGGCGCGCCGGCGGGGCAGTCGGCCAGCACCGCCGGGCGCATGCCGTGCGGCCCGTGCGGGTCGGCGGTGGCTGGGGCAGCGGGCTCGTAGACGCCGCACAGCGGCCGAGCGCCCAGGGCGATCGAGTCGCGCACCAGGCGGTCGGCGTGGTCGGCGGCGGCGCGGTCGATCAGCCGCAGCGGGCCGCAGCCGGCGGCCAGCGGCGCCAGCTCGGCCAGCAGCCTCTGGTACACGTCCATGTGCACAAGCGCCCGGCGCGGCGCGGTGCAGGTCTGGCCGGCGTTGAGCCGCACAGCGGCAAAGATGCTCCGCGCAGCCGTGGCCGGGTCGGCGTCCGAGAGCACGATGGCGCTGTCGGAGCCCGAGAGCTCCAGCGTGGTGGGGATCAGGTGCTGGGCGGCCCAGGCGGCGATGTGACGCCCCACCGCCGTCGAGCCGGTAAAGACGACGTGGTCGATGCGGTCGGGCCCCGGCTGGGTGCCCGCGTCGAGCATCGCCGGGCCGGCGCCGCGCGTCGGCTCGGTCCAGCGCAGGACGCCCGGGGGCAGGCCGCAGTCGGCCGCCAGCTGCAGCAGGGCCAGCTGCGCAGCGGGGGCACGCTCCGAGGGCTTGACGAGCACCCGGTTGCCCGCGAGCAGCGCCTGCACCAGCTGCACGCCCAGCAGGCCCAGCGGGTAGTTCCATGTCGCGATGATCGCCACCGTGCCCAGCGGCAGCCGCTGCACGCTCTGACGCTGGCCCAGGGCCCAGACCGGCCCTCGGCCGACCGACCGCTCCCGCAGCAGCCCCGGGGCGCGCCGCCGGTGCCACGCGCACGAGGCCAGCAGCGGCAGCAGCTCCGCGGCCAAGGCCTCCCAGGGGGGCTTGCCCACGTCCTGGTGCACCAGGTCGCACAACGGCCGCGAATGCTTCGCGATGGCCCGGCGGAACCGAGAAAGCCAGAAGAGCCGTGTAGAAAGGTCGGCCCATGTGCCAACCATGGGAGCGATCATGTGCATTTATGGTAGCATGCGCCTGCGAACGCGCATGTGCGCGTGGGGCGAAGACCTATTGCGTACCCGACCGCTTCACTTGCTCCCCCAGCGAACCCATGATCGGTGCCCAAGGCTCCGGGCACCCGGCCAGCGACATAGATAGGGAGTCCCGAGGCAACCATGCACGAGCAGACGGACGGGCACGAGCAGGCGAACACGCACGAGCAGGCGAACGGGCGTTCGGTGGGGATCGTTGGTGCCGGCCCCGGGGGCCTGGCAGCGGCTGTGCTGCTGGCGGCCAGCGGCGCGCAGGTGACGGTGTACGAGTCGCGCCCGACCGTTGGCGGGCGGACCTCGCGCCTGACGCTGCACGGCCAGGGCGGGCGGGTGCACCACTTCGACCGCGGGCCGACGTTCTTCCTCATGCCGTACGTGCTGGAGGAGGTCTTCGCTGCGGCGGGCCGGCGCCTGAGCGATTACGCGACGATGACCCGCCTGGACCCGATGTACCGCCTGGTCTTTGCCCAGGCCGACGGCCCGAGCGTGACGCTGGACTGCACGCAGGACGCCGGGGTGATGGCGGCCCGGCTGGGGGCGATCGAGCCGCGCGACGGGGCGGCCTTCGAGGGGTTCCTGGAAGAGAACCGGGCCAAGCTGCGCGCCTTCGAGCCGGTGCTGCGCAAGCCGTTCGGGCGCCTGCTCGACGCGCTGGACGGGGACCTGCTGCGGGCCGCCCCGCGGCTCAAGCCCTGGCGCTCGGTGCACGGCGACCTGTCGGTCCGCTTCCGCAGCCCGCTGGTGCGCCTGGCCCTGAGCTTCCAGAGCAAGTACCTGGGCATGAGCCCGTACGCGTGCCCGAGCCTGTTCACGATCCTGCCGCTGATCGAGTACCAGTTCGGGGTGTGGCACCCCGCGGGCGGGTGCAACGCGCTGATGGGCGCGCTGGCCGAGGTCGCCGCGGAGCTGGGCGCGCAGGTCCGCTGCGGGCACCCGGTGCGGGGGCTGGGCTTCGAGGGCGACCGCTGCGTCGGCGTGCGCACCGACGCCGGCGAGCACCGGCACGACCAGGTGATCCTCAACGCCGACGCATCCCACGCCATGCGCACGCTGATCCCACCGGGCCTGCGCAGGCGCTGGAGCGACCGCAAGCTCGACGGCATGAAGCACTCCTGCTCGACCTACATGCTCTACCTGGGCCTGCGCCAGCGCCTGGACCTGCCCCACCACACCATCTGCATCAGCGAGCGCTACCGGGAGAACCTGGCGGACCTGGCCGAGCCCGGCCGGCTCAGCGAGCGGCCCTCGATGTACTTCTGCAACGCCTCGGCGACGGACCCCGGGCTCTCTCCCAACGGCGGCTCCGGGGTGTACGTGCTGGTGCCGACGCCCAACTGCCGGTCGGGGATCGACTGGGACGCGGCGCGTCCGCGGCTGCGCGCAGCGGCGATGGACAAGCTCGCCGAGCTGGCCGGGCGGCGCGTCGAGGGGCTGGTGGAGGTCGAGCACGAGGCGACCCCCGACGACTGGCGCGCCCAGGGGATCCAGTTCGGGGCCACCTTCAACCTCGCCCACGGCCTGGACCAGATGCTGATGTTCCGGCCTCAGCACGAGCTGCCCGATGTGCGCGGCGTGTGGCTGGTGGGCGGGGGGACGCACCCCGGCAGCGGCCTGCCCGTGATCTTCCTGTCGGCGCAGATCACCGCCAGGCTGGTGTGCCAGCGCCTGGGGCTGGCGTACTCGGGGGACGGCGCGCTGCGCGCCCGGGCCGTGCTGGCCGACCGCCCCGACGCCGGCCATGCGCACGGCCCCGCTCTCGGCGGGCCGCGCGCGGCCTTGGGGCACTGACGCCCCGGCGCCGCTCAGAGGCCCGGCGTGCGCCCGCCGTCGACGGGCAGGTTGACGCCGGTGATGTACCCGGCCAGCGGCGAGCACAGGAACGCGACGGCCGAGCCGATCTCGGCGGGGTCGCCGAAGCGGCCGGCGGGGATCGAGGCGAGCATCTCGCGTTCGACCTGGTCCACGGTCTCGCCGCCGGCTGCGCGCGAGCCGATGAGCGCACGCAGGCGCGCCGTGGCGATGAAGCCGGGCAGGACGTTGTTGACGGTGACGCCGTCGGGGGCGAGCTCGGCGGCCAGGGTCTTGGCCCACTGGGCCACGGCCCCGCGCACGGCGTTGCTCACGCCCAGGCCCGGGATCGGGGCCTTGAGGCTGGTGGAGGTGATGTTGACGATGCGGCCGAAGCGTTCGCGGCGCATCCCCGGCGCCAGGCGCTGGACCAGCGCCTGGGCCGAGAGCAGGTGGGCGGCGAAGGCCGCGGCGTAGGCGGCTGGGTCGGCGGCCAGCGCGGCCCCCGGCGCGGGCCCGCCGTTGTTGTTGATCAGCACGTGGACCGGGCCGTCGCGCAGGGCGGCCTGGGCCAGCGCGTCGGCGGCGTCGGGCCCGCTCAGGTCGGCGACGACGGCGGCGTGCGCCCCGGCGCTGGGGGGCGGCAGACGGGCGACGGCGTCGGCCAGCGCCGGCCCCGAGCGCGCCGCCAGCACCACCGCCGCGCCGCGCCGCGCAAGCGCCACGGCGCAGGCCAGCCCGAGCCCCTGCGAGGCGCCGCAGACCAGGGCCCGGCGGCCCTCGAGCCATGGTTCGATCATCTCGCGCACTCCTGCCCTTGCCCGCGGGGGACGCGGGTCATTCCACGCCCGCCAGAGGGTCTATGCCCATGAGTATGTTGGCGTTCTGCACGGCCTGGGCGGCTGCGCCCTTGGCCAGGTTGTCGATCGCGGCCACCGCGACGATCCGGCCGCCGACGAGGCGCGCGTTGACGTGCACGCGGGCGGTGCGCTGGGCGTCGCGGACGGCCGGGGCCTCGTCGCGCACCACCACCAGGGGGTGGCCCGCGTACGCGCGGCGCAGGGTGTCGGTCACGTCGGCGGTGGTCAGCCCGGCCCGGGCCGGCTCCAGGACGATCGTCTCCAGGATGCCGCGCTCGATCGGGAGCAGGTGGGGCAGGAAGAGCACACGCACGGCCGCGGCCTGGTCCGGCGCGGCCCAGCGCAGCGACTGCTCGATCTCCGGCTGGTGCCGGTGCACCCCGATGCCGTAGGCCGAGAAGTTCTCGCCCGCCTCGGCGAGTGTCAGGTGCGGCTTGGGCTCGCGGCCGGCGCCCGAGACGCCCGAGGCGGCGTAGACGATCGGCGACGAGGGCTCGGCCAGGCCGTCGCGCAGCAGCGGGGCGATCGTCAGCGCCGCGGCCGTGGGGTAGCAGCCGGGGTTGGCGACCAGCGCCGCGCCGCTGAGGCGCTGGCCGAAGAGCTCGGGCAGGCCGTAGACCGCCCGTGCGAGGCCCGCCGGGTCGGTGTGGGCGTGGCCGTAGGCGGCGGCGTACACGGCGGGGTCCTTGAGCCGGTAGGCCGCTGAGAGGTCCACGACCTTGACGCCGCGGCGGAGCAGCTGCGGCGCGTGCTCCATGGCGGCCTCGTGCGGCAGGCACAGGAAGGCCAAACGGCAGCGCCCAGCGATGGCGTCGTGATTGATCGGCTCGGTGTCGGGCGCAAGGCCCGCAGGGAGCCTGCCGGCCAGGCGCGGGAACTCGCGGGTCATGCGCGCCGGCTCGGCGCGGGCCGAGGCCAAGTAGGCCGGCCGCAGCCGCGGGTGCCGGCACAGGAGCTCGATCAGCTCGAGCCCCGTGTAGCCCGTCGGCCCGACGACGGCGACGGGGATCTGGCTCGGGGCGGTCTCGGGCACGCGTGCGGCTCCTGGGAGGTCGCAGGGGCGAAGTGGGGAGGGCAAGCTAGGCCCTGGCGGCGCGGGGGGCGTGGGGGGTCTGGGGGGTGCGCTGGGGTGCGCGCAGGTCGCGGGCGGTGTCGGTCGCGGGCGCTTCGCGCGGGCCGGCCTCGAAGCGGACCTCGACGGCCAGGGTGTCGTCGATCGGCGGGGCCATGCGGAAGGCCGCAGCGACCTCGATGAGCCGCTCGCTCAGGGCGGGCTGGCCGGGCAGGCCCGCCAGGGCCGCGCGGATGCCCTCGAGCCCGAGCATCCGCCCCTGGGGATCGCGGGCCTCCAGGACGCCGTCGGTGTAGGCGCACAGCGTGTCGCCGGGCGCGAATCGCTCGGAGCGCTCGTCGGGGTCGAACTCGGCGTCGCTCAGGGCGCCCAGGACGTGCGCGGTCACGGGCAGGTCGACGACGTGCCCCTGGGCGGTGCGCAGCAGGGCCGGCGGGTGGCCGCCGCTGGCATAGCGGAGGCGCTGCTGGGCCGGGTCCACCCGGGCGCACACGGCGGTGACAAAGAGCGCCTGCTGGGCCAGCGTGAGGCTCACGTAGTGGTTCAGGGCCCGCAGGGCCTCGCCCGGGGCCAGGTCCTCGCGCTCGGAGAAGAGCCGCTGGACCTCGCCGTAGAGGCGGTTGACCGTCAGGGCCGCGCTGACGCCGTGCCCGGTCACGTCCAGGACGATCAGGCTCAGGGCGCAGTCGCTGGTGCCTTTGGGGCAGGGGTGGAAGCGCGTGAAGAGGTAATCGCCGCCGATGAGCCGCATGGGCTGGTACCGGTAATCGAAGCTGATGGCCCCGCGGCGCTCGGGCGCGGGGAAGAGCATCTCGTGGATGCGCCGCGCGGCGCTGAGCTCCTGGCGGATCGAGCCGTAACGCGCCTCGAGGATCTCCAGCTTCCAGGCGCGCAGCCGGCCCTGCTCGCGGAACACCGCGACCAGGACCCCCGGGACGCTCACGGCGCAGACCCCGACGGCCAGCGTCACCCACACGATCGGCTCGGCCCCGCCGCTGGCCGATGAGGCGCCGTAGGCCACCGCCACGGCCGGGATCGGCACCGCCGCGTGCCGGGCCGACCACGGCAGCATGCTCGCCGCGAGGATGTGCGTGAAGGCAAAGAAGAACGGCAGGCTGTACCACAGCGCCGCAAGGAGCAGGCCCTCGAAGATCACCAGGGCGATGCTCAGGGCGATCAGCGGGCCAAGCCGCGGCCGGCGGTGCAGGATGATCATCAGCGCCGCCCCGGCGCCGGCGTACGAGCCGATCAGGTAGACCCACAGCCTCCAGGTGGTGTCCGCCCGCGCCCGGGGCGCGCGGCGTGGGGCCTGGGTGACGGCGGGCCCAGCGGCGTCGCCCTGCCCGACGACAGCGCCGACCGCGGGCCCCTCCCCGGCCGAGCCCGCTGGGGCACGCGCGCTAATGGACCAGAGCATCTGGAAGACAAAGAACACGCACGAGAGGGCCAGCGTGGCGATCGCAAAGTGCGTGAACCGGCGGCGCATCAGCGCGTCGGTGCGCTGCTGGATCTCGTAGGCCACCTCGCTGGTGATCGAGGCGGGACCGGTGCGGGGGCTCATCGGGCGGCCCCGTCCGTCCCCCCCGTCCCGCCCGTCCCGCCCGCGCCACCCGTCCCCTCCACTTCCCCCGAGCCGCCCGCGCCCGAGCCGCCCGCGCCACCCTGCCCGCTGCGGCTCTTGCCCGGCACCCAGAGCACGTCGGCGCGGCCGTAGTCGTTGGCGGCTCGCGCCAGCACAAAGAGCAGGTCGCTCAGCCGGTTGAGATACCGCACCGCCTCGGGGTTGGTCGCGCCCGGCTCGATGGCCACGAGCGTGACGGTCCGACGCTCGGCCCGGCGCACGACGGTGCGCGCCACGTGCAACGCCGCGGCCAGGGCCGTCCCGCCGGGGAGCACGAACGAGCTCAGCGGGCTCAGGCGGGCGTTGAACTGGTCGATCACCCCTTCGAGCCGCGCCCACTGCGCAGCCGTCACGCGCAGGCGGGCGCCGGGGGGCTCGTCCGACAGCCTGCCCGACTCCGGCGGCACGCACAGGTCGGCGCCCACGTCGAACAGGTCGTTCTGGCACTCGGCAACGACCGCCGCGATGCGCTCCCGGGTGATGCCGTCGCCGGGAACCCCGCCCTGATCGCCCGAGGGCCCAGCCCGGGCGGCCATGACCACGACGCCCAGAGCGGCGTTGGCCTCGTCGACGGCGCCGTAGGCCTCGACGCGCGCATCGTCCTTGCTCACGCGTCGGCCGTCGCCCAGGCCGGTGCTGCCCTCGTCGCCGGTGCGGGTGTAGATGCGGTTGAGCTTGACCATGCCGCCTCCGTACGCTGGGACGCATCGTATGGTCGCACGGACGCACAGCCCGGCGCATCCCGTCGCCCCGGGGGTCTTTGACCCCGGGGCCGGCGCGGGCGTGCGCGGCATGACCTGCCGGTGGGTGCTGGCGGGGGCCGAGCACCACGGCGCCGGCGGGGGATCGCTGGTCGAGCGCGTCCTCGGGGCGCGCGGCCTGACGGGCGCCTCGGCCGCGGCGTTCCTGGACCCGCGCCTGAGCCAGCTGCACGACCCGTCGCTGCTGCCGGACATCGAGCCGGCCGCCCAGCGCATCCTGGCGGCGCTCGACGCGCGTGAGCCGGTGGCGATCTACGGCGATTACGACGTGGACGGCGTCACCGCCGCTGCGATCCTCTGGCGCACCTTGGCGTTCCTCCGCCCCGAGGCGCCCGTGCACACGTACATCCCGCACCGCGTGGAGGAGGGCTACGGCGTCAGCTCCGCGGCCCTGGGCGAGCTGGCCGAGCGCGGCGTGCGCGTGGTGGTCACGGTCGACTGCGGCATCACGGCGATCGAGCCGGCGCTGCGGGCGCGCGCGCTGGGCATGGACCTGATCGTCACCGACCACCACCAGCCCCCCGCCGAGGCCTCGGGCCTGCCCGACGCGCTGGCGTGCGTCCACCCGCGGCGCCCCGGCTCGGCGTACCCCTTCGGCGAGCTGAGCGGCGCGGGCGTGGCGTACAAGCTCGCCTGGCGCCTGGCCACGCTGGCGCACGGCTCGCCGCGGCTGGGCGCCCAGGCCCGCACGCTCCTGGTGGACCTGCTGGCCCTGGCGGCGCTGGGGGCTGTGGCGGACGTGGTGCCGCTCGTCGGGGAGAACCGCGTGATCGTGCGCCACGGCCTGGCCCGCGTGGCCGACTCGCCGTTCGTCGGTCTGCGCGCCCTGACCGAGGCGGCGCGGCTCGGGGGCGCCCGCGTCTCGGCGTGGGACGCCGGCTTCCGCCTGGCCCCGCGCCTCAACGCCTCAGGCCGCATGGCCCACGCCGCCGAGGCGCTCGAGCTGCTGATCACGCCCGATCAGGCCCGCGCCGGGGCCATCGCGCAGGCCATGGAAGCGCGCAACCAGGACCGCCGGTCCACCGAGCGAGCGATCACCGAGCGCGCCGCCGAGATGGCCGCGCACGCCGGCATGACCACCGACGGCAGCGCCATCGTGCTGGCCCACCCCGACTGGCACCCGGGCGTGGTCGGCATCGCCTGCTCGCGTCTGGTCGACCGCTTCTACCGGCCCACGCTCCTGCTGTGCCAGCGCGACAACCAGTGCCACGGCTCGGGGCGCTCCATCGACGGCTTCGACCTCCACGCCGCCCTGGACGCCTGCTCGCGGCACCTGATCTCCTTCGGCGGGCACCAGATGGCCGCGGGGCTGCGGCTCCGGAGCGACCGGCTCGCCGATTTCACCGCCGAGTTCCTCGGCCACGCCGCGCGGGCGCTGCCGGCCGAGCGGCTCGTCAAGCCGCTGCGCATCGACGCCGCCGCGACGATCCCGGAGCTGACGACCGACGCGGTGGCGCGGCTGATGCAGCTCGAGCCGTTCGGGCGTGGCAACCCCGCGCCGACGATCGTGCTTGGGGGGCTGCGCGTGCTGGGCCCGCCGCGCCCCCTGGGCCCGCGCGGGGACCACCTGGCGTTGCTCCTGGGCCAGCCCGGGGGCCGCGGCCTGCGCTGCGTGGCGTGGGGCTGGGGGCCGCGGATCGGGCACCTGCCCGAGGGGATGGCCCTGGACGCCGCGGTGCGCCCGCGCATCAGCACCTATTCGGGCAGATCGCAGGTCGAGCCGGAGCTGATCGACGCGCGGCCGGTGGGGCGCTAGCGCGCCCGTGGGTGAGCGGTCACGCCGCGGCCTCGGCCGTCACGCGCCCGCCCACGCGCCCCTTCCAGGCGCGCCGGCCGCGCAGGTGCAGCCACAGGCTCCACCACTGGATCGCCGTGAGCATGGCCACGCCCAGCGGGTGCAGCGCCACGCCCAGCCACGGCTGGCCGAACCGCGCCGCCAGCAACGCCCGCTCGGCCATCGGCACGAGCACCCCCGCGCCCGCCAGCCACCACGTCGGCCCCCCCGCTGGCACAGCACCCGACCCGAGCAGCGCCACCGCCGCCCACGGCCAGAGGTGCCCCAGCCCGTGCATCGCGGTGATCACACACAAGAGTGTGACCGAGCCGAGCCCCTCGTAGGCGTTCTTGCCGAACCCGCGCCACACCTGGCCCAGCCCCCGGTACATGCGCACGCTGCACAGGGCCGTGCCGTCGAACAGGTCCGTCGCGTAGCCGGCGCGCCGGACCGCCCGCGGCAGGCGGATGCCGTCGTGCATGCTGCTGCGGAAGCCGGCGTGCCCGCCGCTGGCCAGGTACGCCTCGCGCAGGACCAGCAGGAACTGCCCGCACCCGGCCGAGGCGCTCGGGTCGCGCGTCGCCCGCATCCGCGCCAGCGGCAGGTACGACAGGAGCACGAAGTGGATCAGCGGCACCACCAGCGCCTCAGCGAGCGTCCCGGTGACCTGCCTCGGGAAGGTCGAGATCAGCCCCAGACGCTCCGGCCCGGACCGCGCCGCACGCAGCGCCGCGGCCACCGCGTCGGGCTCGAAGCGCACGTCCGCGTCGGTAAAGAGCAGCCACTCGGACCCCGCCGCAGCAGCCGATCGCGCCATGCGGTCGCACGCCCACTGCTTGCCGTTCCAGCCCTCGGGCAGGCCCTCGGTGGGCACAACGCGCAGGCGCGCGTCGGACTCGGCCAGCCGGGCCAGGGCCTGGCCGGTGCCGTCGGTCGATTGATCGTTGTACGCCAGGACGATCAGCTCGGCATGGCGCTGGTCAAGCAGCGAGCGCACGCACGGGCCGATGTTCGCCTCCTCGTTGCGCGCCGGGACGCACACGCAGACGCGCTGGGGCACAGCCTCAGCCCGGTCGGGCCCGGAGGGGGGTGCGGGGGGTGCGGGGCGGTACAGCCGCAGGTTCCAGCACGCCATGGCCAGCGCCAGCGACGAAACCACGAGCCCAGCGATCAGGGACAGGTCGATGATGTGCACGCGCGCGTCCGGGAGGGGGTGGAGGTGAGCCCCGAGTGAGGTGAGCGTGGATTTATATCCACGCGGGCGCCATCGGCGTGCTCAGCGCCTGGTGGCCCGCACGGCCCCGCTGCGGCCGCGGGCGCGCAGCCACAGGTCGTAGAGCGGGTTGATCCGGGCGTTCCCGCCGCCGAGCAGCGTCTCGAAGGCGCCCTCGTCCCGCTCGACGACCAGCCGGGCCAGCGCGCCGGCGTTGGCGCTCATGCCCTCGTTGAGGGCGCGCGTCCACCCGATCGTCGTGCCGCGATCGCACACGATCGGGTGGCACCGGATCAGGATCTCGGGGCGCTTCTGGAGCCCGAACCAGTACTCGACGGCCACCGAGACCACGTCCACCCCGTCCCCGCGCTCCCCGCCCAGCCGGGCCGCGACGGCGCCGGCGCCGGGGCGGACGCGCACCGGCTGGCGCACGTCGACGAACCGCCCCTGCGGCGTGAGCCAGAACACCGTCGACGGGTCGCGCGCAAAGCTCGCCCCCACGTACCGCAGCATCTGCCCCAGCGCCGCGGGGTGGTCCGGCTCGATCCCGAAGAGCGCCACCCGGCGCATAAACGCGAACGTCCGCAGCTGCCGAAGCTCCATCGGGCCCAGCAGCGTGCGCCCCGGCAGGAGGCGCCGCCACAGGTACATACCCACCAGCGGGTCCCACCAGCTCTGGTGGTTCATCGCCACGATCAGCGGCCGTGGCGCGGGCCCGTCAGCGGGCGCGTCGTGGCGCACGAGCGCTTGCGCGCTGCCGCGCGCCACCCGCACGGCGTGGAACGAGCGGCGCAGCATCTTGACGATCCACCACGAGAACGCGCCGCGCAGGCGCGGGCTGATCGCCGCCGGCCAGAGCACGTCGGGGTCGTAGACGGCCCCGGTGCGCGGGTCCGTGCGCTCGGGGGTCACGGCCGCCACTATCCGGCCACCGCCGCCAGGCCCTCCTCGACGCAGCGGAAGACCTTGGGCCACATCTCGGGGCGCATCGCGGGCATCGGCGGGAGCATGCGCACGTGGTAGGGGCCGTGGCCGCAGTAGAACGCGATCACGCCCGCGTCGAACATGGCCCGGCAGGCCCTGGTCACGCGGTCCTTGTCGCCGCCGAAGGGCGTGAACTTCATCATCCCTCCCGTGCCCCCGACGATGTCGGGCAGCTGGCCCCAGGCGCTGCTGTGGCCAAACCACCCGGGCCGACGCGCCGCAAGGGCCCGCACCTGCTCGACGAACAGCGCGTGGTGCCTGGCGAATGAGCCGTCGTGGCCGTAGTAGGCCGCCTCGTTCTCGGCCAAGCGGCCCAGGACCTCGATCCCGGCGCGGAACTGCGTCGGCCCGCTGATGAACGTGCCCGAGAGCAGGCCCGGGCCGGGGTTGTACTCCGGCGTGAACATGGTGGCGCACGCCTGGGTCATCTTGCCGACGCAGAAGACGTCCACGAACTCGCCCAGGCCCAGGGCCTCGTAGGCGAACATGGACGTGGTGCGCCCGAAGGTCTGGATCTCGTCGTCCCACACGGCGATCTTGTGGGCCCGGCACACGTCGATCAGGGCGGTGAAGAACTCGCGCGGGGCGGTGTTGAACCCGCCCTCGCCCTGCACCAGCTCGAAGATGAAGCAGGCGTGCTGACCCGGGTAGCGCTCGACGTACTGCCTCAGGTGCCACACGCACATGTCGATGTAGCGCGTCGCGCCCACGCGGCGCGCCGCCGCCTCGTCGTAGAACGGCATGTAGTCCACCAGCGTCGAGAGCGGGACGCCCACGCGGTTGGCCGCCGAGTCGCCGATCTGCGACATCGTCACGCTCCGGCCCATGAAGCAGTCCTTGAACGCGATCACCCGGCTGGCCGGCGCGTGCTTCTGGTAGCACACCTTGAGCGCGTTCTCGTTGGCCATCGCCCCGGACGTGCTCGGGTACACGTGCGCCAGCCGCGAGGAGCGCCGGGCGAGCCCGACCAGGCGCCGGCCGAACTGGTACGCGTCGTCGTTGGCCTGGAGGTTGCCCTCCTGCACCACGTCGGTGAGCGCCCCCTCCAGGCCGGCCCGGACCAGCCCCGGGTCGCTGTGCCCCAGGAAGTGCACCCCGATCCCGCTGATCATGTCCCACTTGACGCTGCCGTCGGCCAGCTCCACCAGCGGGCCGTTGCCCACGCCCGAGCCCAGGTACGGGTACAGCAGGGCCCGCCCGCGGACCTCGGCGGCCTGGGCCATCATCTGCTCGTAGCGCTGGCGGCCCTCAGCGCTGACGGGCCCGCGCGCGTCGGTGACCTTGGCCGACGCCGCAGCGACCTCCGCCACGAGCATGTCGATCGCCCGCCGCACCGCCGGCGAGCCGGCCATGGCGGCCCCCGCGGTCCCGGGCACCGCGATGGCGCCCGGCCCCGCCGACGCGCCGTGGGCGCCCTGGTGATCGGCCGGCGGACCGCCGACCGGGGTCCCCGCCGCAGCAGCAACGTGTGTGGGTGTCATGGGACGCTCCGCGTGGCGAGCGCCCGCTCGCCGCGGTCAGTGTACGGGACCGCGGCGATGGCCGCGCCCCCGCAGCGGGGCCGTCCAACCGACGCCGCGGCGCTCAGGCCACGGCCTGATCGTCGGCCAGCGCCTTGGCGAACTCCTCGGGGGACATCTCGGTGACGGTCGCCTTGGCCAGGATCGCGTCGAGGGTCTTGTGCTCGCGGATCTGGAGCACGATGCCGCTGACCTGGTTGCTGGCGATGAGCTGCTGGCGGATCTTCTCCGGCCGCTCGCCGCGCTGGGCGGCGATCTGCGCGATGCGCCCGTTGACCTCGCCCTCGCTCACGCGGACGCCCAGCTGCTCGGCCGCCCGGTCGAGGACGAAGAACAGCTTGAGCTCGTTGGCCGCGGCGCTGTTCGAGGCCGAGCGCAGGGACGCCAGCGACTGCTCGATCGCCGCCGACTCAAGGCCGCGGTAGAGCATCTCCAGCCGGCGACGCTCCAGGTTCCGCGCCGACTGCGACGCCGTCACCCGCTCGGGCAGCTCCATCGAGACCGACTGGAGCAGCCAGCGCGCCACCTGCCGACGCATCACCACCGCCTGCTCGATCAGGGCTCGCTCGTAGAGCCGCTGCCGCACCGCGCCCCTGAGGGCCCCCTCGTCGGGCATCCCGAACCGGGTCACCAGCTCCTCGGGCGTCGTGGGCACGATCCGGTCGGCGCGCGCCGGCGTGTACTCGACCACCAGGTCCTTGCCGCGCAGGGCCTCGATCTCGTGGTTCTCCGGGCCCCGCGCCCGCACCGTCAGCTTCTGCCCGGGCCTCGGGGCCCCCAGCTGCGCCCCCAGGTCGTCGACGACGAGCCCGACGATCATGCCCTGCCCGCCCTTGTCCGTCGGCGGCACCTGAACCACGATCCCGTCCTGCTCGAAGTACGCCGTCCCGTCGCCCCCGAGCAGCCTGGCGTGGCCGGTCAGGTAGTCGCCCGCCTCGGCGAACTCGCGGTCCTCCAGCCGGCCCTCCTGGATCAGCAGCTTGTTCAGCTCGCGGTCGATCACCTCGTCGCGCACCTCGGCCAGCGGCTTCTTGACCGCGATGCCCTCCAGGCTCGGCAGCTCGAACTGCGGCGGCACCTCCACCTCGATCTCGAACCGCAGCGGCTTGCCCGACTCGAGCGCGAGCGACTTGAGCGTCTCGTCCCCCACCGGGTTGCCGATCACCCGCAGCTTGTGCTCTTCGACCGCCCGCGAGAACGCCGCCGAGACCAGCTGCTCCTTGGCCTGGGTCAGCACCGCGGCGCCGAACTTCTTCTCGATCAGCCGCCGCGGGGCGCGCCCCCGGCGGAAGCCGGGGATCTCCGCCTCGGCCACCAGCGTGTCCAGCGAGAGCGCCAGCGACTCGTCCACCGCCTCGGCGGGCACCTCGATGGCCAGCTTCTTGCGGCTCGGGCCCACGTCCGTGACCGTCACCTTGTTCATCCGTGCCGCCGCCGCCGTGTCCGTGTGATCCGCCATGCGTCCTCTTCCCGGGGTCCAGGGCGTCGTGTCAGTCCCGACGCCCCCCGCCCGCGTGCGAACCACCACAATAGCCCACCACGGCCCACAAATCGCCACCGCCACGCCCCAGCACCAAGCTCCCCGACATACCCTCCCTCCACAAGCCGGAGTGGCGGAATTGGCAGACGCAACGGATTCAAAATCCGTCGCCCCCTAAAGGCGTGTGGGTTCGACTCCCTCCTCCGGCACTGCGCAGGGCGCCGCTGCGCCGCGTCGACGCGCGCATCTGGTGCATCGACGCGCGCATCTGGTGCATCGACGCGCGCATCTGGTGCGAAACTCTCCCCAGCAGCGAGCCCCGCTCACACCCCAAGCCGCCATTGACCCAGCATCCCGGAGACCCGCATGCCCACAACTCGGTTGATACACACCCTGTTGCTCGCGCCCCTGACGCTCCTGCCCGGCTGCATCGTCGGCGCGGGGAGCAAAGAGACCCTCCAGGGGCAGTTTGTTAGCGCCTCGACACTCGCCGAGGTGCAGCAAGGACACACCAAGGACACGTGGTTGATCGGCCTCCTGGGACAGCCAGATAGCAAGACCCCCCAGCACGACGGCAGCGAGCTGTGGCGCTGGGAATACCGCCGCGAAAAAGTCTCAATAGGCTATCTGATCTTCGTTTTCGAGGCCGTCAACAAGGAACTCACGCGCGTAACAACCTACGCCAAGATCCGCGACGGCGTCGTCGAGTCCGTCTGGCAAGAGCAGGGCTGATCCCGCCACTGCCAAAAAAAAACGCCCGGCACCGGCCGGGCGAACAAAGCGATCTAGATTGTCATCGGGCCACCGACAGCGGGTGCCATCAACACGGCCGCGCCTCAGGCGCGACGCCGACGGGCGGCCACCACGCCGCCAAGGCCCAGCAGCGCCGCCGTCGCCGGAGCCGGCACCAGCGTGAAGCTCACGGCGCTCTGGCTCGAGAACCGGGCGACGGTGCTGCCCTCGGAGAACGAGAACCCCACGAACGACTGCGCGGGGCTGTTGGGGTCGGAGAAGCTGCTAAAGCCGCGGCCGGTCTGAATGTCGCCCGGACGCGTCACAAAGAGCGCGTAGTCGTTGATGTCGGCGAAGAACGTGTTGTCGTCCAGGTCGGCCAGGCCCAGCGTGAAGCTGCCGATGCCAAAGCCGGCGTTGACCTCGGTCCAGGCGAAGCTGAACGACTCGAACTCGGCGAACTCGAAGACGCCGTTGCTGTTCAGGTCCCGCGCCGAGAAGGCGCCCGAGACCGAGCCCGTCAGCAGCAGCGGGTCGGGCTCGACAAAGAAGTCCAGCGCAAAGGTGTACGACACCGACTGCTGCGCCTGGGCAACCCCAGCGCACAGAACAAGGCCAGCCGCAGCAAGACACATACGCATAGCTCTCTCCTCTTTGGATCACCCGCTCGGTCCCCCGGGGTGTCTTAGCAGTTTACAGCCGTGCGCCGTCACGCCCACGAAGATCGCGCAAGCGTCCCGTGAACCCGCTCACTCGCTGCGCGCGCATCGCGGCCGCATAGGTCCGAGCAATCCCTGGCATGCATTGCCACCGCGCAGACAGAACTGCCAGCCTCGCATGACCCAACCGTTCCAACTCGTGCTCCGCTGCTCGCCCGCCGCGCCGCGGCGCACCAAACCAGCAAGGCCCGCGCGCCCAGCGACGCGCCCGCGCTCCTCCAGCCGACCCACCGCGACCATCCCTCCCTCAGCGATACGATCGCGTTATGAACGCACCCTGGCGATCGCTCCTGCTGGCTGCCGCATGCTCCGCGCTGGCCGTCGTCCCCGCGTGCCTCCCGCGCGACCGCGAGCGCTTCGCCGCTGAAACGCAGGCCCTTTCCGCGGTCTCCGACGCGCGCAGCCTGACCTACTGGATCGCCCGCGACAACGAGCGCCTGCGCGACCTGCCGCTGGAGCTGGCCGACCGCCGGGTCGAGCTGCTCGACCAGCGCGCAGCCCTGCAGGCCCAGATCGAGGGCGTCGAGAGCGAGCTCCAGCTGGCCCGCCAGGCCCGCGAGCAGGGCGGCTTCTCCGACCTGCACGAGCCCGAAACTCCCGAGGGCGAGTCCTCGATCGATTCACTCCAGCGTGCCACCCAGCGGCTGCGCCTGGCCTGGTCGGAGCTGCTCACCAAGGCCAAGCCGCAGCCCTTCAACCCGCCGGGGTACTGAGCGCAGCTGCCCAGCCCGCGGCGCGCCGCCGAGAAAAAACGCCCCCGGCCACGAGCGGTGACCGGGGGGCGGGGGGATTGATTCGCACACGAACCGGTGCCCGCGCGAGCGTCAGCGGGCCGAGCGCTGCGGGCTCAGCCGCGGCGTGAAGCCCATCTCGTGGAAGGCGAACGAGAAGATGTCCGCGACCTCTTCGATCCGCTTGGTGGTCGGCTTGCCCGCGCCGTGCCCGGCCCGGGTCTCGATGCGGATCAGCACGGGGTTGTCGCCGCCGTGGGCCGCCTGGAGGGCCGAGGCGAACTTGAACGAGTGCGACGGCACCACCCGGTCGTCGTGATCGCCCGTGGTGACCAGCGTGCTGGGGTAGCGCGTGCCCGGCGTCGCTCGGAGCAGCGCGTGGTAGGGCGAGTAGGCGTAAGCGGTCTTGAAGTCGGCGGCGATCTCCGGGTCGCCGTAGTCGCTCTTCCAGCCCCACCCGATCGTGAACAGGTGGAAGCGCAGCATGTCCATGACGCCGACCGCCGGCAGGGCCACGCCGAAGAGGTCGGGCCGCTGGGTCATGGCGGCGCCCACCAGCAGGCCGCCGTTGGAACCGCCCTGGATCGCCAGCCGGGCCGGCGAGGTGTAGCGGCTGCGCACGAGCCACTCGCCGGCGGCGATGAAGTCATCGAAGACGTTCTGCTTGTTGGCCAGCTTGCCCGCGTCGTGCCAGGGCTTGCCGTACTCGCCGCCGCCGCGCAGGCACGCCACGGCGACCACGCCGCCCATGTCCATCCACGCGGCAAACGCCGGCGAGAAGGCCGGGGTCTGCGAGATGTTGAACCCGCCGTAGCCGTAGAGCAGCGTGGGGTTGGAGCCGTCGAGCTGGACGTCCTTGGCCGAGGCGACGAAGACCGGCACGCGGGCGCCGTCCTTGCTGGTCACGAAGACGCGCTCGGTCTTGTACCGGGCCGTGTCCAGGGGCACGGCGGGGGACTTGAAAACCTCGCTTGCGCCCGTGGCGATGTCGTAGCGGTAGATGGTCGTCGGGATCGCGTAGCTGGTGAACGAGTAGAACGTCTCGGTGTCCTCCGGCCGCCCGCCGAAGCCCCCGGCGGTGCCGATGCCCGGCAGGTCGACGGTGCGCACCAGCGCGCCGTCGGTCTCGAAGACCTTCACCTCGCTCGAGGCGTCGCGCAGGTAGCTGGCGATGAGCCGGCCCCCCACGTGCGAGACGCCCTGGAGCGTGGCGTCGCTCTGAGCGATGACGGTCTTCCAGTTGGCCCTGTCGGGGTTCTTGAGGTCGATGGCGACGAGCCTGCCCAGCGGGGCGTCGAGGTTGGTCTCGACCAGCAGCGTGTCGCCGATGCTGCCCACGAAGCTGTACGCCGCGTCGGCGTCCTGGATCAGCTCGACAAAGCCCCAGGGGGCCACCGCGCCGTCGCGGACGCGCTGGTTCCGCTGGCCGAGCCACTCCTGCCTGGCGGCGCGCTGGGCCGCGGCGTCGCTGATGGCCCGCAGCTCCTTGCCCTTCTGCGCGTCCAGGGCCCGGATCGCGCGGGACTCGGGCCCGTCCGGCGAGCCCAGGGGCCGGCTGCGCAGGTCGCGGTAGAACAGCCGGTTCTTCCGCTCGGTCCCCTCGGTGATCGTCATGATCAGGAAGCTGCCGTCGTCGGAGACGCCCGCCCCGAAGCCCCACCGCGGCGCGTCGGGACGCTCGTACACCAGCTGGTCGGCCGACTGCGGCGTGCCCAGCTTGTGGAAGTAGATCTTCCGGTCCTCGTTGAGCGCGCTGAGCGGGTTGTCCGCCGTCGGCTCCTGGTAGCGCCCGTAGAAGAACCCGCTCCCGTCGGGCAGCCAGGACATCCCGCTGAACTTGACCCACTTGATCTCGTCGGGCAGGTCACGGCCGGTCTGGGCGTCGCGCACGCGCAGCGTGACCCAGTCGCTGCCGGCGTCCGAGATCGAGTACCCCAGCAGCCTGCCGTCGCGCGTCGGGAACGTGCCCGACAACGCCACCGTGCCGTCGGCCCGGTACGTGTTGGGGTCCAGCAGCACGCGCCCCTGCTCGCTCAGCGACGAGGTCACGTACAGCACCGACTGGTTCTGGAGGCCGTTGTTGTAGCTGTAGAAGTATCGGCCGCCCTCCTCGTTGGGCAGCGAGTACCGCTCGAAGTTCCACAGCTCGGTCACGCGGGCCTTGACCCCGTCGCGGAAGGGGATCTTGGACAGGTACCCGAAGGCCGCCTCGTTCTGGGCCTTGACCCACGCCGCGGTCTCGGTGCTGTCGAGGTCCTCGAGCCAGCGGTACGGGTCGGGCACCTGCACGCCGTGCAGGGTCTCGACCAGGTCGAGCTTCTTGGTCTCCGGGTACCGCACCGGCGCAGCGGCCTGGGCCGCCGAGCCGATCACGAGCCCCGCCAACACCCACGCGCACCGACGGACGCTGATCATGCCTTGGCCTCCGTCCCCGCCCCACGCACACGCGCTGTGCGCTCAGCCGGCGCGGGGCGACGCCCCACACCGAAACCTCAGTGTACCTGCAAAGCCCGCGTGCGGTTCGCTGATTCGGACGCACCCCCCACCCCCCCACCCCTGCATCCCGCCCCCCCCGACGCTGGAGGCTGCGGGGCACTCCTGCGCGATGCCCCCGCCTGCACCACGCCCGCCTGCACCACGCCCGTCACTGCACCATGCCCGTCACTGCACCATGCCCTTGGTCAGCCGCATGAAGGCGGTCTCCAGGTTCACGTCCTCCTCGGAGAACTGCGTCAGGCGGAAGCCGCGGTTGATCAGGATGTTGGGGATGTCCGACACGTCCACGCGCGCCCCCGGGTCGAGGCTCACGACCACCAGCGGCGACCCACCCCCACCCCCACTACCACCCCCCACGCCCGCGGCGCCGTTGACCGCCGGCCCAGCCCCCTCGGTGATGGTGACTCGCGCCACGCCGGGGACCTTGGCCAGCACCTCGGCGGCCTCCTGGGCCCGCGCCGTCACCGCCACGTGCACCACGTGCCCGACCTTGGCCCGCCGCAGGGCCTCCTGGACCGTCCCGGCAAAGAGCAGCTGGCCGCGCTCGATGATCCCCACCACGTTGCACATCTCGGCCAGCTCGGGCAGGATGTGGCTGGAGATGATGATCGTCTTGCCCATGCGCTTGAGCTCCTTGAGCAGCTCGCGCATCTCGATCCGCGCCCGCGGGTCAAGCCCCGAGGCCGGCTCGTCCATCAGCAGCACCTTCGGGTCGTGGAGCAGCACCCGCGCAACCGAGAGCCGCTGCTGCATCCCGCGCGACAGCGCGTTGACCTCCGCGTCGGACTTGTCGGTCAGGTCCGTCAGTTCCAGCACGTCCCCCACCACGCGCTGGCGCTCCTGGCCCACGATGTTGTAGCACGCCGCGAAGAACTGGAGGTACTCGGTCACCACCATGTCCTGGTAGGCGCCCATGAAGTCCGGCACGTACCCGATCAGCGGGCGGATCTGCCGGTTCTGGTACCCCACCGTCAGCCCGTCGATCATCGCCTGCCCCGACGACGGCTTGAGCAGCGTGGCCAGGATCTTGATCGTCGTCGTCTTGCCCGCCCCGTTGGGGCCGATGAACCCGAAGCAATCCCCCTGATTGATCGTCAGGTTCAGGCTGTCCAGCGCCACAAGGTCGCCGTAGCGCTTGGTCAGGTTGATGGTCTCGATCATCGGCATGGTGCGGCTCGTGGGTGTCGTGAACTGTCTTGCCGTGCGGGCGGGGGGCTGCGTGTGGCGGTTGGTGTGTGGCGCGGGGGCCGGTGGCTCCTGCGGGGGCGGCGGTTGGTGCAGGGCCAGCGGTTGGCGCCGGGCTAGGGCGCCGCGTACTGCGGCGGGTCGTTGGCCAGCGGGTACACCCAGCGGTAGAACGTCAGGCCCTGGCCCCCCATCGGCGTCCCCCCCACCGTCACCGGCACCGGCGAGGGCTCGCCGGACACGGTCCCCATCACGATCACGCACGGCTGGGTGCTCCAGCGTGACAGGTCCAGGCCGTGGAACAGCCGCCGACGCGCCTGCGTGCTGGCGTTGTTGGGCGACTGCACGTCCGGCGGCGGCAGCAGCCCGAAGAAGCTCAGGGCCCGCATGCGGTCGCTGGCGAGCTGCCGCTGGGCAGCGCCTGGCACGAAGATGCCCCCGAACCCGCGGGCGCGCGGCAGAAGGTTCTCAAGGAACGACGAGAGGTCCCTCCCGCGCCGGCTCTCGCCGGCGGCCGACCCCGAGAGCTGCCCCATGTCCAGCACCTGGCCCGGCTCCCACGAGGCCATGCTCATGGCCACGCCCTGGGCCAGCAGCTGCCCCGTGCTGGGCCGGCCCAGCGCCGACTGCTGACCGATCACGATCACCGTCACGTCCCGCAGGGCCGAGGGCAGCTCGTGCCGCAGCCCGCCGCGCACCTCGAGCCTCCCGGTGCCCCGAACCGCCCGCAGCTGGCCCGGCTGACCGTCGGGCCCGGCCACGGGGATCGGCCCGCGCCACACCGGCGCGCCGGACCAGTCCACACGCACCGACTTGACGGTGTTCCGCGAGGGGAACGCCACCGCGTCGGGACGCCGCGAGTCCAGCGAGTACCGCTGACTGTCCAGGAACGCCGACCCCGCCGAGCCGTCCGGCGAGTCCCACGGCGAGACGGCCCCGGCCTGCGGCCGCTGCTCGGTGTCGCGCGCCGAGACCACCGTCTCGCCGTAGCCGGGCAGCAGCACGCTCGCCCACACCCGCGCCCGGTCGACCGCCTGGCCGTGCACCGAGTCGTAGACCGTCAGGTGCTGCGCCGGCACGCCGGCCGACCGCACCGCCACCGCCCCGCCCCAGGCCAGCGCGGCAAAGACCGCCACCGACCCCACGAACGCCACCCACGAGTGCTGCCCGAGCCCCCGGGCACGCAGGGCCCGCTGCATCACCGGCCCGGCCAGGAACCAGTACACGCCGAACACCACAAGCGAGATCAAGATCCCGGCCCCGGCCTGGCCGCGCTGGTTGATCGCCTCCAGGACACCCTCGTCCAGGTTGACCTGCTCGCGCCGCGGCCCGGTGCCGAGCTGGAGCTGGCTCTTGACCTGGGCCCACTCCTGCTCGGGCATGTACGCGCCGCGGCGCCCCAGGACGCGGTTCCAGAACGTGCGCGCCTGCACGGCCGGGAGGATCGCGGGGTTGGCCAGGTCGATCCCGACCAGCGTCACCGCGCCCACGCCGACCTGCCTGCGGACCACCAGCGGCACCCCCGACGGGTCGGCCAGGATCACCGTGTTCTGGCCGGGCAAGACGCCCGGCGCGTCGGGCAAGGCCTGCACCGCGGCGCTCTGGGTCGGGACGCCGACGCTGCGCGACACCGTCGTCCCGAACAGCGGGGCGTCGTGCCGAAGGATCGCGCCGATCTGCCGCACGTCGTACCGGTCCAGCCGCTGCGGCTCGACGCGCGGCATGATGTCCAGGAGCAGGTTCGACCGGCTCGTCCACAGCTGCCCGACCGCCGGCAGCACCACGACCATGTGCCCCCCCTGCTCGACCCAGGCGCGCAGGGCCTCGGCCTGGGCCACGCTCATGTCGGCCGGCTCCCCTTCGGTCCGCGAGGCCGTCCAGACGACCTCGGTCACCGCGCCGTACCCCATCCAGCGGTCGGGCAGGTCGCCGGGCCGGAGCCCCGAGAGCAGGTCCACCGGCTCGTGCGCCAGGGGCGCGATCGGCGAGACCGTGTTCTCCCGCAGCGCGTACGGCTCGAGCCCCACCGCGTTGCGGCCCACCACCGCGATGGCCCCGACGCTCACGGGCATCTCTCTCTGGAACAGCCGCACCGACGCCTGCCCCAGCAGCCGCCCACGCCCAACCGCCGACCCGCCGCCAAGGCCGCCGGCGCCCTGCCCGGCCTCGTACGCCGACACGTCCACCAGCGCCGTCGAGTCGGCCACCGCAAACGGCACCGGCGCGTAGAGCCAGGCGCTGAGCCGCTGGTTCGGGCTCGTGAGCACCGAACGCTCCACCGAGAGCCGGTCGCCGTCGATGTCGCGCAGCGTCAGCACCAGCACGATGTCCCTGCCGACGGCGGCGCGGTCGAGAAACTCAACGCGCACCCCGGCCCACGAGCCCCGCCGCACCTGCCCGCCCAGCCCCACCGTGGCCACCGTCAGCTGCAGCTGGCCCCCGGGCTCGCTGGCACCGCGGCCGGCCTGCGACGGCTCCGGCGCTGCGCCCCCGCCCGCCGCGGGCGCCGCCAGCGCCGGCCAGACCGCCATCAACGCCACCAGCCCCACCACCCCCCACACCCCCAACAGCCTCATACCCCCCCACACCCTCGTCGCCCCCGGCAACCCGTGCGCCCACGGTGCCCCCAACACCCCTGCCGGCCACGCCCGCCCCGCGCCGACGCGCCGCCCACGACGGCGCGGGCTTGCCGCGCCCTCACAGGCCCCGCGACCGCTCCAGCTGTTGCACGCGCCCCGTTTTGTCATGCCGATCCATCATACGAACGCGCGCCCGATCGGTTGCGGGCCGAACCCCGATTCATGGACCTTGCCCTCTCGGCGACCTGGCTCGTTCCCCTGGCGCTCATCGGCGCCGTCGTGATCGGCTTCCTGCACCTGGCCTTCAACGCCCTGCAAGACCACCAGCGTCTGCTCACGCTGCACGGGCGCGTCCGCCAGCTGCGGAGCGAGTACCGCCGAAAGATGCGCGCCCAGGCCCACAGCAACGGCCTGGAGGTCCCGCCCGAGGACCCCAGCGAGGTCATCGAGGTCTCGGAGGCCCCGGCGCTCCCCGAGCAGCCCGCGACCAACTCGGCCCATCCCCACCGCTCGGCGGCCTGAGCGGCGTGCTGGCCACGCCGGGCGCGCCGGCCAGACCGCGCCACGCCGGCTGCTCAAGCCACGCGGTCAGACGACATCTTTGCGCTGTGTCCCCGGCAGCTGCCGATCGCCGATAATGTTCCGGGTTCGTCCACGGCCGCTGGGCCGACGCCGATCGCGTCGCGCCGGTGGCCGGGCTCAACCTGGAGCAGCCATCATGCAGCAGCACACACTCGGGGGGCATCGCTGGCACGGTCGGCTCGGTCGGGCCGCCGTCGGGTGCGCGGTGTGGGGGCTCGTCGCCGGCGCCGCGGCGCACCTGGCCCTGCGCGTCCCGGCCGCCCTGGCCCAGGACCAGGTCAAGGCGGTCCCGCAGTACGCCGTGGCCGTCGTCGGCGACGGCGCCGCCCTGCGCTGCGGCGACTCGACGGTCTTCTACGAGGTGGCCACGCTCAAGGCCGGCACCGTGCTGCGCGCCGACGGCGAGAGCGGCTCGTGGCTGCGCGTGACCTACCCCGCGGGCACCCGCGCCTTTGTCTGGGCCGACCAGGTCCAGCCCGCCGCCTCCGGCCGCACCGTCACCCTCACCCGGCCCAGCCGGCTCCAGGCCGCCCACGCCTCTGCGGGGGCCCAGGGCTCGTACTTCGCCCTCCTGGACGCCGACCTGCCCACCGGCACCGAGCTGACGGTGATCGACTCCGCCGCCGGCTCGGACGGGCGCGTCCTGGGCTACATGGTCGCGCCGCCGAGCCAGGCGCGGGCGTTCATCGCCAAGTCGGTCGTGCGCAAGGCGACCGAGGCCGAGGCCGCTGCGCTCGCCGCGGGCACCCCCACCCCCACCCCCACCACTCCCCCCGAGGCGCCCCAAGGCACCCGGCCGACCGCCCCGACCCTCACCGGGGGCGCACAGGGGCTGCCTACGCCCCCGCTGCCAAACCCAGCTGCACCCACGACCGCTATCACGCAGCTCGGGCCCGCCGGTGACGCGGTCTCGCCCCAGCCCGCTGACAGCCTCCCTGGCGAGCCCACATCCACGCCCACGCCCACATCCATACCTGCGCCCACGTTCACGCCCGAGCTTGCGCCGGCCCCTGCCGCCGAGGTCGCCCAGCGCCCCCAGGCCACCCGCGCAGGGCTCCAGGAGCTGGTCGCACTCTTCGAGCGCGTCCGCCAGCAGCCGCTGGCCGAGGCCGAGATCGACACCGCGCTGGCCCATTTCCAGCGCGCCCAGGAGCAGTACGCGACCATCCCCGGCGAGGAGCGCACCGCCCAGCGCCTCTCGGCCCTGATCGAGCTCCTGCGCGTCCGCAAGCAGATCCGCGACGAGCTGGCCCAGCGGCAGGCGCGCACCACCGAACTGGCGAGCAGCCGCAGGGCCGTGCAGGAGAAGATCGATCAGCTCAGCCGCCAGCGCGTCTACACGCTCATCGGCCGGCTCACGCCCAGCGTGGTCTACGACGGCTCGCGCCTGCCGCTGCTCTACCGCGTCCAGAGCCCCGAGGCCGGCCCGGCCCGCACCCTCGGGTACCTGGCGCCGTCGCCGGAGCTCGACCTGGCCGGCAAGCTCGGCGTCGTGGTGGGCATCCTGGGCGAGCAGCGCGTCGATCAGACGCTCGGCAGCACCATCATCACGCCCCGGCGTGTCGACGTCATCTCGCTCGAGCCCGTCTCGGGCCTCTCCAGCGACTCCGGCGCGCCCGTTCCCACCACGCCGGTTCGCCCCTGACCCGTCGCCGGCGGCGCCGCGATCAGCCCGCATGACACAGCGAACGACAAGGCCCGGGGTGGCCCCGGGCCCGCATGGCCGCTGATTCGGTGCGGTGCCGTTGAACAGGGGATCTAGGATTTGAACCTAGACTAACTGAGTCAGAGTCAGTCGTGCTACCGTTACACCAATCCCCTAGCGCTCGTTCGAGGCACGAGTATACGCGCCGGGACGCATAGGCCAAGCCCGCCGGTGGGTTCGACGCGCGCAGCGCTGCTGGCTCAGGCCGGGCGCGCGGGGCGGATCGGCGTGGCCCGCCCGTAGGCCGAGCGTCCGTGGGCACCGTTGACGCCCGCCGACTTGCCCGCCGACCCCGCGCCGACGACCGTGCCCGGGCCCAAGGCCGGCGCCGCGGGCGCGGGGCGCTCCGGGGGCTGATGGCTTGCGACCGGGTGCGTGCCGGGCGAACTCGACAGCGCCGCCGGCGCCAGCGGCTGGGGCACGCCACCGCGGCCGATGGTCTGGTTGAGCACGCTCTCGGGCGTGTCATGACCCGTGCGCTGCTGGCGGAGCGAGTCGATCCGCTGGTCCAGCTTGCTCAGGATCGATTTGACCTGGTTGAAAGCCTTCGAAGATGTCGCCATGAGACGCAACCTCCTGTCGCGAACGCGCGCGTCCCCGGAGGGATCGGCCGAAACAGCGCGGCCCTCTTGCGCGACCGCCCGAGAAGGTGACCGGGGCGGCCGAGTGAGCGGGATGGTCCGGCTGTGCGGCCTGCGGCTCGCGTGTGGGCTGCGTGCGCGGTGGCCAATGCCCCGCCGGGCGTCACCGCGCAGCGAGGGCTCTGGTCGGCCGGCGTGTGCGGAGCGGGCCGACCCGTCGTCTGGTGCGGGCTCCCCCCGCGTCCTTCACAGTGGCTATACGCGTGCACCGGCTGCGCGGCTTCACGCAGGGCGTGCCCGTGGCGCATTGCCGATGGCACATCGAGCGACCGCGTCGCACCGGGCGCCGAGCTGCAACCCGGGCGCGACTCAGCGGGCCGGCGCGCCGCGGCGCTCGGCCTGGATCGTCCGGTAGGCGATGCGCGTGAACTGCTCGCCCTGGAAGAAGCCGCGGGCCCAGGCCTGGTCGTGGGCGGCGGTGGGCTTGGCGGCCACGGCCTGGTCCTCGCTGGCGCCGCTGTCGATCAGCGCCGCCACGCGGTCATGAACATCGCGGATCATGTCACGGTAGCGGCGCAGCGCCTCGGCGTCGGCCAGCGGGCCGTGCCCGGGCACGATCTTGGTCCCGGCGCCGGCCTGGGCCAGCGCCGCGTCGGCGACGGCGACGATCCCCGGCAGGCTGGCGCCGCTGGAGTAATCGATGAACGGGTAGATGCCGTTGAAGAAGGTGTCGCCCATGACGATCACGTCGGCGTCGCGCAGGTGCAGCGTCAGGTCCCCGTCGGTGTGGGCCGGGGCCTGGGCCGTGCAGGTGATCGGGCCGCCCGCGTCCAGCTCGAGCTGGCCGACGACGCCGGCGATCGGCAGCACGCGCGGCTCGCCCGGCGGGATGTCGCGCTGGTAGAAATCGATCCGCCCGCCCCCGGCCAGCCGCTGGCGGCACTTGGCCGAGGCCAGCACGCGGAAGCCGCCCTCGGCGAAGGCCTTGTTGCCGCCGGCGTGGTCGAAGTGCCAGTGCGTGTTGATCAGCGTGGCGGGGCGGTCGGGGGCCAGGGCCCTGACGGCGCTCAGGAGCATCTCGGCGCGGTCGGGCAGGCCCGAATCGACCGCCACGACGTGATCGGGGCCGAAGCGCACCGTGGTGTTGCCGCCGGCGCCGGCGATCATGTGCACGCCCGGGGCCAGCTCGGTCACCTCAAGCCCGCCCCCTGGCGCACGCCGCGGGGGCGGCGCCTGCGCCGGCCGAGCCGACCCAGAGGCCCGGCCCAGGGCCACGCTCGGGGCCAGGGCCGCGGCGACGGACGCCCCAGCCAGGCCCCCGATGAGTTGACGGCGGGTGATCACCGATGATGCTGTCGTGCGCATGGGCGAGGTTAGCCGCGCGAGCGGCCGAGGTCATGCGCGTGCGCGTGGATGTGAGCGCGGCCCGGGCACGGGCGGGCCCAGATCGCTCGGCGGCTCAGAGCGTGGCCGAGGTGTACGGCAAGAGCCCGAGGAAGCGGGCCCGCTTGATCGCCTGGGCGATCATGCGCTGCTCCAGCGCGGAGGTCATCAGGCGCTTGCGCCCGTGGATCTTGCCGTTGGGGGACATCATCCGGCGGAGCTTGTCGATGTCCTTGTAATCGACAAAGACCTTGCCCTTGGCGGACTTGCGGGCGACCTTGATCTTGGCGGTCTGACCGAAACGCGCGAACTGTGTCATGGAGGCGTCGCTGACCCCGCCGTGGGGATGCCCGCTGGGACGTGGAACGCCCACCCCACCGGGCGACGGGGAGGGTCAAGGATAGCCGCGCAGCGTGCGACGGCAAACGCGGGCCACCACCCACCACGCCGGGGCTCAGAGCCGCCAGAGGCTGCTCGACCAGGTCAGGCCGGCGCCGAAGGCGATGAACATGACCAGCATGCCCGGCTTGATGCGCCCGGCGCGGACCAGCTCGTCGAAGCACAGCGGGACCGAGCCGGCCGAGCTGTTGCCCACGCGGTCGATGTTGATGTAGAGCTTGTCCTCGGGGATGCCGAAGCGCTCGCGGGCCGACTCGAGGATCCGCGCGTTGGACTGGTGCGAGACGTACATGTCGACGTCCTCGACGGCCAGGCCGGCCTTGTCGAGGGTCTCGGCGATGAGGCCCTGGAAGGTGGTCACCGCGAACCGGTAGACCTCGCGGCCGTTCATCTGGAGCGTGCCGGGGCGGATGACCGAGCGGTCCTGGTCCGGGCCGATCCAGGACTCGTCGGCGGGGATGTACAGGTCGCGCCAGGAGCGGCCGTCGGCCTTGTTGACCTGGGCCAGGCAGCCAAGCGAGGTGTCGTCGGTGGCCCGCAGGACCACGGCCCCCGCCGCGTCCCCAAAGAGGATGCACACGCCGCGGTTGCGGTAGTCGACGATGTTCGAGACCGTGTCGCACCCGATGACGCCGATGGTGCGGTGAGTGCCCACGCGGATCAGGTCGTGGGCGGTGTTGAGGCTGTACAGGAACCCGCAGCAGGCCGCGCCCAGGTCCCACCCGGCGGCCTGGCCCGCGCCCAGCGCCCCGGCCACCAGGCACGCGGTGCCGGGGCAGCGGCAGTCCTGGGTGATGGTGCCGCAGATGACCAGGTCCAGCTCGCTGGCCGGCGTGTGCGCCGCGGCCAGGGCCCTGCGCAGGGCCTCGGTGCACAGGGCCGTGTTGGTCTCGCCCTTGCGCGGGTCGCACACGTGCCTGGTGCGCACGCCGGTGCGCTGGACGATCCACTCGTCGGAGGTCTGCACCACCGAGGCCAGGTCCTCGTTGGTCAGGATCCGGCTGGGCAGGGCCGAGCCGGACCCGATGATGCGCACGCCGCGGGTTGGGATCGGCGGCAGCGCCCTTTGTGCACGATCGGCCATGGCCCGCATGCTACGGACGCTGCGGGCACAAATCAGCGGCCGGGCCGTCAGCGCGGCCTGGGGGGGGCGAGGGGGCCGGGGGCAGCGGCCCGTTGGAGCGGGGAGCGGTCGGGCGATCAGGCTGCGCGCGGCCGCGGGCTTCTTGGGCGGAGCGCCGCGGGCTTTGGGGCAGGGCCGCCGCGGGCTGTCAGGCGCGACGGGCCTCGTCGGGAGCCTGAGGAGTGAGCTCGGCGATGCGCGCCACCAGCGCGTCGTTGATGCCGGCCTTGACGATGGCCCGCGCCTCGCGCAGGGCCGCCGAGATGCTCCGGGCGTTGGACGAGCCGTGGGCGATCATGCACACGCCCCCCACTCCCAGGAGCGGGGCGCCGCCGTGCTCGTGGTAGTCGTTCTTGCGGAACATCTCGCGGAAGATCGGCTCGAGGCGCAGCATCAGGTCCGGGTCGGCCGCGAGCACCTCGGCGCTGATGCCGCTGATGAGCGACCGGGCCAGGCCCTCGGCCATCTTCAGGAGCGTGTTGCCCACCAGCCCGTCGGTGACGACCACGTCGGCCACGCCCTCGAAGAGGTCGCGCCCCTCGATGTAGCCGACGTACCTGATGCCCGGCGTGGCCCTGATCAGGGCCGCGGTGCCCTGGATCAGGTCGGTGCCCTTGGCCTCCTCGGCGCCGATGTTCATGACCGCCACGCGCGGCGACTGGCGCCCGTGGACGATGCGCGAGACCACCTCGGCCATGATGCCGTACTGCCAGAGGTGCGCCGGCCTGGGCTCGGGGTTGGCCCCCGCGTCGCAGAGGACCACGGGGCCGTTGAAGGTCGGGATCGTCACGGTGATGCCGGGCCGGTGGACGCCGGGGAGGCGGCGCATGTGCAGCGTGGCCGCCGAGACGCACGCGCCGGTGTTGCCCGCCGAGAGGACGGCGTCGCAGGCCAGCGGCTCCTGGCGGTGGCGGTAGGCCCCCAGGCGGGCCATCCTGACGATCGACGAGTCGGTCTTGGTCCGCACGGCCTCGACGGGGGACTCGGCCATCTCGATCGACTGGGTCGTGTGCACGAACCGCAGGCGGTCGTCGCGCACGCCCGCTTCGAGCATGAAGTCGCGGGCCGAGGCCTCGTCGCCGATGAGCACCAGCTCGTCGCCGGGGTCCAGGGCCGACAGCGCCCGCACGCAGCCCTTGAGGATCTCGTCGGGCGCGTGGTCGCCGCCCATCACGTCTACACCCAGGCGCATGCCGCGTCACTCCCGAGCCGTCGGCGGCCACCGGGCCCCGAGGCGTTGCATCAGGCAGGCCGGCGCACGGCCGGCCGCGCCACCGGCCTCGTCTGCGCGATCAGCTCCCGCGCTCTTCCACGCCGATGCCCAGCTTGGGCACGCGGATGCGCAGGCCCGGACGCACATAGCCCGACTCGGCCGCGCGGTGGTGCTGCTTGGGCACGAAGGTGATCGGGCACTGCGTGCCGGTGATCTCTGTCAGGGCGTGGTGCGCCCGGCGACGACGGGTGCGGCCGTATGAAACGCGTTGCGGAGGGAGCATGGGGACGCCTTTGCCGGGACTCGCGGGTGATGGACCGAACCCTCGCCGCGCAGCCGGCCAGCCGTCGGGCCGGCCCGGGCGAGTCCGGATGATACGGCTGGGGCCCCAGAATCGTCAACGCGTGGCCTCGACGCCGGCCGGCGGGGCGCCTTTAGTTGAGGCTCAATCCCATGGGCACCGTGCCCGGATCACACGCCGGACCGCAGCCGCGGCACCCCGGCACGATCGCCCGAGACCATCGGGCACGCCGCGGGGCGCACGCGCCCGGCCGCGGCGACGGAGGAACAAAGTATGGCCCGTTACATCGGCCCCAAGGTCAAGCTCTCGCGCCGCGTCGGCGTCCCCATCGCCGACAGCCCCAAGCACACGTCCAAGAGGCAGCTGACCTACCCCGGCGTCCACGGCTTCCGCGGCCGGCGCCTGCGCGACTACGGCGTGCGCCTCAACGAGAAGCAGAAGGTCCGCTTCCACTACTCGGTGCTCGAAAAGCAGTTCCGCAGGTACGTCGCCGAGGCCTCCCGGGCCAAGGGCAACACCGGCGAGGTGCTCATGCGGCTGCTCGAGCGGCGCCTGGACAACGTCGTCCGCCGCATGGGCCTGGCCCGCTCGGTCTGGGCGGCCCGGCAGATCGTGGCCCACGGGCACGTGCTGGTCAACGGCCGCAAGACCGACCGGCCCTCCTACGGCGTGGACGTCAACGACGTGATCACGCTCAAGCCGCGGGCCCACAAGCTCGTGCGCGAGGCCATGGAGAGCATGGCCGGGCACGAGGTGCCCCAGTGGATCGACTTCAACCCCTCCGAGCTGACCGGCAAGATCGTGGCCCTGCCCACCTCCGACCAGATCCCCTTCGACGTGAACCCGAACCTGATCGTCGAGTTCTACCGCTAACCCGAGACGGCGCACCCGGGGCCCGGGGCTCGCCCCCGGGCCTTTTCACGCGCCCACGCCGGGCCGCACACTAACATCTGCGCGCCGGGGCCCGCGCCCGGGCCGCACCGGGGCCGACCCATGACCAAGCTGCTGACCAAGTACCGCGCCGTGCTCCTGAGCGTCTTTGGCGTCATCATCATGATCGCCTTCGTGCTCCCGCAGGGCTTCCAGACCTTCGTCGGCACGCCCGAGAGCCAGACCTCGGTGCGCATCGGGGGCAAGCGCTTCACCGTGGCCGACACCAACAAGGCCGCCGCCGAGCTGGAGGCCGTGCGCCGAGTCTTGCCGCGCCTGGCGGGCCTCTTTACCGACCGCGAGCACTGGCTCATGCTCACCGAGATGGCCCGCGGCGCCGACCTGATCGGGCCCGAGCAGGACGGCTACTCCCTGGCCGAGGCGCTGGCCCAGCAGCAGGCCCTGGCGGAGGTCCAGCAGGGGCAGATCGCCCCCGACCAGGCCCAGCAACGCACCGAGGCGCTGGCCGCTGAGCTTCGGGCCCAGCTGAGCCAGACCATCGGCGCCAGTCGCCGGTCCTCCTCCACCGGCGCCCGCGCGATGGCCGACTTCCTGGGCATCTCGCGCCTCCAGAGCGCGTACATCGACATGGCCCGCACCAGCGGCCCGCGCCTGCTCGCCGACGCCCGCAGGGACCAGGACCAGGCCCTGGCGCGCGTCGTCTTTGCCACCGTCTCCGAGGCGGCCGTCCAGGCCCAGCCCGAGCCGACGCCCGAGCAGCTGGCGGCCCACTTCGAGTCCTTCGCCGGCACCGACCCGGCCACGGGCGACCTGGGCGTGGGCTACCTCCAGCCCGACCGGCTCAAGCTCGCCTGGATCACCGTGGACCTGGCCCAGGTCCGCCGCGACGTCCGCCTGGACCCGGTGGAGCTGGCCACGCGCCGGGTCCGCGCGGCCATCGCCGACGACGACCAGGCCGGCCGGGCCCGCGTCGAGGAGGAGTACCGGGTCGAGGCCGCTGGGCGCCTGGCCGACCAGGCCATGCAGCTGATCCGCGGCGAGCTGCTGCGCGTAGTCGACCGCCTCCCGGCTGCGCCGGGCCGCGGCGGCATCGCCTACCGCCAGCTCCCCGAGGACTGGCCCGCCAAGCGCCCCGACTTTGCCGCTCTCGCCCGCTCGGTCACCGAGCAGATGGCCGCCGCCGCCGGGCACCCCGTCGGCGGCATCGAGGCCGGGTCGTTCGCTGAGGGCTGGCTCACGCCCGAGGACGCCGCCTCCAAGCTCGGCCGAGCCGGCCTGACGTTCCAGTCGCGCGGCCGGGCCTTCACGCAGCTGGCGCAGGCCCTGAGCGACCTGCGCGAGTTCGACCCGCCCGCCCCGCGCCTGCCCGTCCAGGTCGGGGTGCCCATCACCGACCCGTTCAACTCCTTCGACGGCCAGCTCCGGGTGCTCTACATGGTGACCGAGGCCGCCCCGGCCGGGCCGGCGCGCTCGCTCGACGACGTCCGCCAGCAGGCCGTCCGCGACTGGAAGCGCCTCAACGTCTACACCGAGCTGGTCCGCGAGGCCCAGAACGCGGCGACCTTCGCCGTTGTCTCGGGCCTGCAAGAGGCCTCGGCGGGCCTGGGGCTGCTGGCCAGCGTCACGCCGCCGCTCGAGTCGCTCTTTACCCGCACCCAGGGGATGGTCCCCCCGGGCGAGCTGGCCCAGGGCACGCCCCTGACCGAGGAGGTCATCAAGCGCGCCGAGCGCCTCGACCCGTCGGTGCCGCTGACGGAGGCCAACCTGGCTGCGCGCACGTTCGCTGTCCCGCTGCCGTCCAAGCTCTCGGTGGCGCTGGTGCAGGTCACGGCGTACCAGCCGCTGACGATCGAGCGGCTGCGGGCCGACGCGGGCGCCGCCGGCCCGGCGGCCTACACGTTCGTGCGCGAGCCCAGCCGACGCGCGCTCGGGCCCACGCTCCTGCGCGCGTTCGACCCGGCGCTGCTGGCCGAGCGCCTCGACGCCCGCTACCCCGACGGCACACGCCCCCACGCAGCCGACCCGGCCCCCGCCCCCTGACCCACGCTCTGCCTGACCACGCGAGCCCTGGCCGCTCGCGCTCACTCACAGCCGGCGCCCGCCGGCCGCGCGCCAGGGCCGCCGAGCACCGCCGCCGTCACTCCTCGAGCGACCCGGCGATCGTCGCGCCGCTTGCCAGGGCTTGGAGCACGCCGGGCAAGCGCGACACCAGCGCCCCGCGGGCAAAGACCGCCGTGGCGCCGGCCCGGGCTGCCTCAGCCAGCCGCACCGCCTCGACATGGGGCCCGAACGCGATCACGCGCAGCGGGGCGGCGCGCGGGTCGGCGGCGGGGCCCCGCAGCAGGGCCAGCAGCTCGCCAGAGCCCGCCGCTTCCAAGTCCAGGAGCACGCCGCGCACCGGCGAGTCGTCCAGGCGCGCCAGGAGCATCGCCCGGTCCCGGGCCGGGCGGGCGGGGATGCCCATGGCGTCGGCGGTCGAGCGGACCTTGGAGGCCCAAAGCAGGTCGTTGCAGCAATAAAGGATCATGGCGATATGTATACACCGGTCGGCAGCTGCGCGCCCAGGCCGGATCCCGGCCCCGCCCCGGCGGGCCCCGGCTGCGATATCCTCACTGCCATCTACGGTCCGTGCGCGCGGCGCCCGATGACGCCCGGCACGAGCCGGCTCCCGGACCCAACCCATGTCCACCACGCTCTCGCCCAAGCACGGCCACCCCAGCACATCCCCCACGGGTGCCGCCGCGGCGGTCGATCAGTCGATCCTCAAGGAGGTCCAGCTGCCGGCCGACGCCGACAACCTCTACACCCAGACCGTCACGACCATGCTCCAGGCCGCCGAGATCATGGGGCTCCCCGAGCACATCCGGCTGATCCTGGCCCAGCCCAAGAACGAGATCATCGTGCACTTCCCGGTGCGCATGGACAACGGCAAGTACCGGCTCTTCAAGGGCTACCGGGTGCAGCACAACAACGCCCTGGGGCCGTACAAGGGCGGGCTGCGTTTCCACCCGTCGGTGCACCTGGACGACGTCAAGTCGCTGGCGTTCCTGATGACGATGAAGTGCTCGCTCGTGGGCGTGCCCTACGGCGGGGGCAAGGGCGGGATCAAGGTCAACCCGCGCGACCACTCGGCGGCGGAGATGGAGCGGATCGTCCGCCGGTTCACCAGCGCCATCGCGCACAACATCGGGCCGGACTACGACATCCCCGCCCCGGACGTGGGCTCCAACTCGCAGCACATGGCCTGGATCGCCGACACGTACTCGTTCCTGTCCGAGGTGGGCGGGGACAACCCCGCCGCGGTGATCACGGGCAAGCCGATCGAGTACGGCGGCTCGCTGGGGCGCGAGAAGGCCACGGGCCAGGGCGTGGTCAACACGCTGGTGGAGATGCTCCCGGCCTTGAGCCTGCGGCCCGAGCAGTGCGCCTTCTCGGTGCTGGGCTTTGGCAACGTGGGCTCGTGGTCGGCCAAGATCTTCCAGGAGAAGGGGGCCAGGCTGGTGGCGGCGGCCGACCACACGGGCTTCATCCGCAACGACAAGGGCATCGACGCGGCGGACCTGGCCGAGCACGTCGGCCGCGGCGGGGGCGTGGCCAACTACTCCAAGGCGACGGCCATCACCAAGGACGAGTTCTACAAGACCAAGGTCGAGGTCTTCATCCCGGCGGCCCTGGAGCAGATGATCCAGGAGCAGGAGGCGGGCATGCTCCAGTGCCGCGTGGTGGCCGAGGGGGCCAACGCCCCGACCACGCCCGGCGGCGAGCGCGTGCTGGCCTCGCGCGGGATCGAGGTCCTGCCGGCGATCCTGTGCAACGCCGGGGGCGTGACGGTCTCGTACTTCGAGTGGGTGCAGAACAAGTCCTTCCGCTCCTGGGACCTGGAGCGCGTCGACGAGGAGCTCAACCGGCACATGGTCCGCGCCGCCCACCGCGTGCGCGACGCCCGCTCCCACTACAAGTGCGACCTGCGCACGGCCGCCTACATCGCTGCCCTGGAGCGCATCGCCAAGGCCTACGCGGCGCGCGGCATCTTCCCCTGAGCGGCGGGGCCTTGGCACAGGCGGCAGCAGGTTCGTGCGCGCGGCGGCAGCTCCCGCTGAGCCGCGGCGCGCCGCCGCAGGCTGCGCCGGTGTCGCCCAGCCCGCTCCCCTATAGTCGGCCGTGAGCGACGCGACCGTCGATGGCCGCCGGTACCTGATCCCCTTCCGTTCCGGCCTGCTCCCGCAGATATTCTGCGACACGCTGGTGATCGGCTCGGGCGTGGCCGGCCTCCGCGCAGCCATCGCCGCCGCCGAGCACGGCGAGGTGATCGTCCTGTGCAAGGACGAGCCCCCGCACAGCAACACCGCCTGGGCCCAGGGCGGCATCGCCACCGTCACCGCGCACGACGACACCGCCGAGGCCCACGTGCGCGACACGCTGGCCGCTGGGGCGGGCCTGTGCGACGAGGACGCCGCCCGCAGGATCGTGGCCGACGGCCCGGGGCGCATCGCCGAGCTGATCGGCTGGGGCATGCGCTTCGACACCGACCCGGCCGGCACCGTCCACCTGGGGCGCGAGGGCGGGCACGGCGCTGCGCGCATCCTCCACGCCGACGGCGACGCCACCGGCCGCGAGCTGATGCGCGTGCTGCTCGAACGCACCGCCCAGACGCGCGGCGTGCGGCTCTTTGGGCGCTGCTTCGCCCTGGACCTGATCACGCCGGGCGGGCCGGCCAGCCCCCAGCCGGTCATGGGCGCCATCACCCACCACCCCAAGCACGGCCTGCAGGTGATCTGGGCCAAGGCAACGATCCTCGCCTCCGGGGGCGCGGGGATGGTCTACCGGGAGACGACCAACCCGCGCGTGGCCACCGGCGACGGCCTGGCCATGGCCTTCCGGGCCGGGGCCCTGATCGCTGACGCGGCGTTCTTCCAGTTCCACCCCACCACGCTCTACATCGCCGGCGCCGCCAGGTCGCTCATCAGCGAGGCCGTGCGCGGCCAGGGCGCCACGCTCATCGACCAGGACGGCCGCCGGTTCATGCTCGAGGACCCGCAGGCCGGCGCCGCCGCCGAGCTGGCCCCGCGCGACGTGGTGACGCGCGCCATCGTCCGCAGGATGGCCCAGCGCGGCCTGGCCCACGTCTGGCTCGACTGCAGGCACGTGCCGGACTTCGCCCGCCAGTTCCCCTCCATCGCCCACACGCTGCGCCGGTTCGACCTGGACCCGGCCTCGTCCCCGATCCCGGTCCACCCCGCGGCGCACTACCACTGCGGCGGCGTGGCCACCGACGCCCACGGCCGCACCTCCCTGCCGGGCCTCTACGCCGCCGGCGAGGTCGCGTGCACCGGCCTCCACGGCGCCAACCGCTTGGCCAGCAACTCGCTCCTGGAGGGCCTGGTCATGGGCGCCGTCGCCGGCCAGACCGCCCGCGAGATGACCCAGCACGCCGCGTCGGCACCGCACAACGGCCCCGCCCACGCGGCCCCGCCGCACGGCGGCAACGGGCTCGCCCACGCGCCGGGCGCCCTGCCGCCGGGGTGGGAGCTGGGCCCGCGCGCCGCCCCGGCGCCGGTCATCTCCGACATCAGGCCCTCCGACGCCGCCGAGCTGGACCTGGCCGACGTCTCCTCCTCGCTGCGCTCGGGCATGTGGCGCACCGCCGGCATCGAGCGCTCCGGCCAGCGCCTGACAGACCTGGCCGACATGATCGCCTTCTGGTCGCGATACACCATGGACAAGATCTTCGACGACGTGCGCGGCTGGGAGGTCCAGAACCTGCTCACGGTCGCCTCGCTCATCGCCCGCTCGGCGCTCTGGCGGCAGGAGTCGCGCGGCTGCCACTGGCGCTCCGACTTCCCCGCCCAGCGCGACCAGCTGCGCGCCCACGACCTCTGGACGCGCGGGTCGGACGCGCCGGCCTGCTCCACGACGCTCGCTGCGGGCCTGCTTTGCCCAAGCACGGCTCAGCCCCCCGGCCCCACCGCCCCCACCCCCCTCATCACCACCATCCCCGCGACCGTGGCGCACGAGCCCTGATGCCCCCCCCGCTGGCCCCGCACCCTCCGCTGGCCCCGCTGGCCGCTCTTGCCTCCCGCACACCCCCCCTATCGGGCCCGCGGCGCAGCGGCCGGTCGCGGGCCCGCTGCTGGCTCGGCGTGCTCCTGGCGGGCGCGCTGGCCGGGTGCGCCCAGCGGCGGAACCTCAGCGAGCCGCGCGGGCCCCTGGACAACCTGCCCGGCGCCACCCGCGGCGGTCAGCCCACCACGCCCAGGGCCAGGCCGGGCGTGCCCACCGAGGCGCAGCTGGTCAGGCCGCGCCCCGACGGCACCGAGCATCTCCTGTGCGCGGCCCCGGTCCACCTGATCTTCCACACGCGCAGGTTCCTCTCGGACCCCGAGAGGTTCGGCCCCGACTTCCTGGCCCAGATCGTCAGCGACCGCACCAAGTCCGAGCTGCGCGCCCGCGGCAGGCCCGAGGCCGACGCCCTGGAGTACCTGGTCTCCAACGCCGACCGCGTCGGGCCGCTGCTGGCCAGCCTCAGCGCCGGCGAGGCCTCCTCCGGCGCCATCTTCGAGCGCACCGAGGAGAAGACGTACCTGCTGCGCACCACCGCCCGGCTGCGCACCGATGGGGAGCTGACCAACGTCTGGATGAGCCTGCGGGGCCGCCAGTGGGAGCTGCTCTGGATCGACTGAGCAGCGCCGCCAGCGCGCCCGAGCCGGGGGGTCGGGGGCGGGGGCGGGGGCGGGGGGGGGCTCTAGCGGGCCGGCGTGAGGATCTCGATCTCCAGGCCCGCAAACAGCGGGGCCAGCTCGATGAAGGAGTTGACCAGCTGGCCGTCGGCCAGTGCGCTGACCGAGATGGCGATGTGATCGACGCCCCAGCCATCGGGTAGCGCCGCGTCCAGGTCCACCCACCCCAGTGCGCCGGTGGGGCCGGGGATCAGCGCCTGGGTCCACATGTGGTAGCCGAAGATGTCGCCGTCGCCGGCCAGCCCGCGCCCGGCGGGGTCGGCGCGCAGGCCGACCAGGCCCGTCACGACGCGCGCCGGGATGCCCGCGCTGCGCAGGGCCGCGGCCAGGAGCACGCCGTGCTCGGTGCAGTCGCCGTGGCGCGTGCGGACCACCTCCGAGGCGCTGGCGAAGCCGACGCCGAAGTCCTTCTTGACGATGTGCTCGTGCACGGCCCGCTCAAGGGCGCGAGCGGTCCGGTCGGGGGTGGCGCCGGGGCCGAGCTTGCCCAGGGCCGCCCGCGCGAACTGGGCGACGGCGTTGTCCCGGGTGTCGATCATGGCCGAGGGGCCGGTCAGGGCCGCGTCGCGGTCCTCGCCCGGGGCCGGCGCTACTGCGGCGCGGCCGTCGACGCTGACCCGCAGCGTGCGCTCGTCCAGCCGCTCGACGCGCTGCCGCGGCGTGCCAAGCAGCTCGGGGGCGGCGCCCTGCCGCATGCGCAGCTTGTAGACCGCCTGGGGCTCCCCTGCCCGGGGCACCCGGCCCCCGGTGGGCCTGATCAGCGTGCTCTCGAGCAGCTCGGCGGGCTCGGCGGGGGACAACGCCAGCTGGCGGTCGGCCGAGAAGACCTCGACCTTCAAGCCCCCAAGCACCAAGCTCGAGCGCAGCAGCTTCCCCGAGTGATCGAGCAGGTCGTCGCCGACGTACCCGGGCGCCACGTCGGCCGTGGAGTCCACGCGCACCGCTGGGACCGTGCGGCCCTCGAGCTCGGCGTCTTCCGTGCCACGGATGGTGAACGTGGCGTTGAAAAGCCGCAGGCCGACCAGCGGGTCGAGCGTGCGGGTGGTCACGGCCTGACCGATGGCCTCCTCGCCCAGCGCGACCAGCTCGCCGAAGCGCGCCTCCAGCCGCTTGCCCGCGGCGTACGGGGTCTGCCAGTCGCCGTCGGGCTTCCAGGGCGCCTTGCTCAGGCTCGGGGCGCCGCCGCCGGTGGTGGTGGTGGTTTCGAGGGTGTCGCCGGCAAAGACCGTGCGGGCGATCACGGCTGGGCCCGCGCCGCCGAGCGACTGCTCGCTGACCATCTCGATGGGCCGGCCGTCGGGGGTCTCGACGAAGCGCCCGGCGAGCTTGATCTCCAACGTCTGGGCCCCGCGGTCGATCTTGAGCACCATCTCGGTGCCGGACTCGATGCGCTCGGGCCCGACGCGCTCGTACTGGCGCATGTGCCCGGCGCGGTTGCCGGCGATGCGCACCACGTACCAGCGCTCGGACGCGTCCTGCGCGGCGAGCCCCGCGCGGGCCAGGGGCGCCGAGAGCGCAACTGCAAGGGCGACCGCCAGCAGCCTGATCGCTCGCCAGAGACCGCTCCGATCGCCCGCCGAGGTGGTGTGCGCCATCGTGATCGCTCCTTGTGCTGCTCTGCTGCCGACGTGTCCGGCGTGCGGTGTGTGCAATCGTGTACAAGCCGCCAGGGCGGCGGTTGCACCCGAGGCGGCGATATTGTTGCCCGTGATCGACACGCACTGCCACCTGACATTCCCCGAGCTGCGCGGGGACGTGCCCGGCGTCATGGCCGAGGCCGCGTCGCTCGGTGTCGGCGGGGCCATCACCATCTCGACGACCACGCGGGACTGCGTGGAGGCCCTGGCGGTGGCGCGGTCGCACCCGCGTGTGTGGTGCAGCGCCGGCGTGCACCCGCTCTACAGCGACCAAGGCCCGCACGACTGGGACGCCATGCTCGCCGTGGCCCGCGACCCGCGCTGCGTGGCCTGGGGGGAGCTGGGCCTGGACCGCCACCACGCCCAGCCGCCGCTGGCGCTCCAGCGGGAAGTGCTCGAAGAACAGCTGGGCTTCATCGGCGCCTGCGCCCGCGGCCAGCGCGGCCCGGCGCTGGACCTGCCGGTCGTGATCCACTGCCGGCAGGCCTTCGCTGAGCTGATCCCGGTCCTGCGTTCGAGCGGCCTGGACCCGCGCAAGATGGTCTTCCACTGCTTCACGGGCACGCAAGACGAGGCGCGGGCGGTGCTGGACCTGGGCGCGATGCTCTCGTTCACCGGCGTGGTGACGTACAAGAACGCGGCCGAGCTCCGCGATGTGGTGCGCCTGGTCCCCGACGGGCGGTTCATGCTCGAAACCGACGCGCCGTTCCTCTCGCCGGAGCCGCGACGCAGCGAGCGCCCCTGCCGGCCGGCGATGGTCGGCCACACCGCGCACGCGATCGCCGCGGCGCGCAGCGTGCCGCTCTCGGCGGTGATCGCGCAGACCGACGCGGCGGCCCTGGGGTTCTTCGGGCCGGCGATCGCCCCGGCACTGGGCCCGGCCCACGCGGGGGGGACGGGGGGTGCGGGGGGTGCGGGGATCGGGATGGGGGTGGTCGCATGACCGACATCACGTCCACGCTGGCCGACGCCTGGTTCCACACGCTCGATCCGGTGCTGGTCCGCCTCTGGGGCGGCGTGGTGGTCCGCTACTACGGCCTGGCGTACATGGTCGGCTTCGTGATCGCGGCGGCGATGCTCAAGGCCCTGGCGCGGCGCGGCGCCTCGCCGATCCCGGCCCACCGCGTGCTCGACGCCATGACGTGGCTGGTGGCCGGCACCATCGTCGGCGGGCGCGCCGGGTACGTGCTGGTCTATCAGCCGTCGCTGCTGACGACGCTCACGCCCGGGTTCCCGTTCTGGGGCGCCCTGGCGGTGCACCAGGGCGGGCTGGCCTCGCACGGGGGGATGGTCGGGCTGATCCTGGCCTGCTGGCGCATCGGCCGCGGCTTTGGCGAGGACGACGGCTCGCGCAGCGGCCGGGCCCCGACGCTGCGCGTGACCGACGCCGTGTGCATGGTCGCCATGCCGGGGGTCTTCCTGGGCAGGGTGGCCAACTTCATCAACGGCGAGCTGCTGGGCAAGATCGTCGCGGCGCCGGGCAGCCCAGCCCCGTGGTGGAGCGTGCGCTTCCCGCGCGAGCTGGACGGCTGGATCGCCCCCGGCACGCGCCAGCGCCTCTCGCACGCGCCGGAGCTCTCGCCGGATCAGCGGGCCGCGCTCGACCGCCTCGTCGAGGGCGTGCGCCTGCCCGAGGAGCCGTGGGCCTCGGCGCTGGCGCAGATCATCGCCAACCCCGGGCGGTACCGGGCGCAGCTGGAGCCGCTGCTCTCGGCCAGGCACCCGTCGCAGCTCTACCAGGCCCTGGCCGAGGGCGTGGTGCTGCTGGTCGTGGTCTGGGCGATCGCGCGGCTGCCCCGGCGGGCCGGGCTGATCACGGCGTGGTGGTTCATCGTCTACGGCGCGCTGCGGATCACGACCGAGTTCTGGCGTCTGCCCGACGCGCAGTTCGGCGACGCGGGGCGGATCTACGGCCTCTCGCGCGGGCAGTGGCTCTCGGCGGGGATGGTCGGCTTTGGGGCGGGGCTCCTGGGTGTGGTCCTGGCGCGGGGCGGGGCGCGGGTGGGCGGGTGGCTCCGCCCGGCGGGCGCTGCCCGTGCGACCGGTTCCGTCTGAGCGGGCGGTGCGGGCGGTGCCACCTGTGCGGCCGGTTGTGCCTGTGCGATTCGTTCCGCCTGCGCGGTGTGCGACCGCCTGAGCGGCTGCTCCGCCGACGCCGCGTGCGGCGGATCGGGGGCCTGTCGGGGCACTCCCCGGGGGCGGGGCGGTCACCCCGCGCCCCCGGCGGACCGATCAAACAGGTCACGCCGTACCGCGCGGGCGCATCGCCCGCCGATGGAGCCCACGCGCGATGGAACTGCACGAGATCCTCAAGGCCGCGCACGAGCTGGGAGCCTCCGACATCCATCTGGTGGCCGGGCACCCGCCGGCGGCCCGCGTGCACACGGTGGTGCAGTCGATCCCCAACGCGCCCAAGCTCACGGCCGAGGACGTGCGGTCGTTCGTGCAGGGCATGGCCAGCAAGGAGGCCCTGGCGCGGTTCGAGGAGATCAAGGACGCGGACTTCTCGTTCGCCGCCGAGGGCCTGGGGCGCTACCGCGTCAACGCGCACCAGCAGCGCAACTCGGTGGCCATCGCCATGCGAACGGTCAAGACCAAGGTCCCGCCGCTGGCCAAGCTGACGCTGCCGGAGGTGATCACCAAGCTGACGTACCTGCCGCGCGGGCTGGTGCTGGTCACGGGGGACACCGGCTCGGGCAAGTCGACGACGCTGGCGGCGATGATCCAGGCCATGAACGAGCGCGAGGCCAAGCACATCATCACGCTCGAGGACCCGATCGAGTACACCTTCAAGTCGGAGAAGTGCCTGATCGAGCAGCGCGAGCTGGGCGCCGACATGCCCTCGTTCGCCTCGGCCCTCAAGCACGCGCTGCGGCAGGACCCGGACATCATCCTGGTCGGCGAGATGCGCGACCTTGAGACGACGGCCCTGGCCATCACCGCCGCCGAGACGGGGCACCTGGTGCTCTCGACGCTGCACACCAGCTCGGCGGCCCAGACCGTCGACCGCATCATCGATATGTACCCCGGCGGGCAGCAGAACCAGATCCGCTCGATGCTCTCCAACACGCTCCAGGCGGTGATCAGCCAGACGCTCTTCCCGCGCCTCGACCAGGCGGGCATGGTGCCCGGCGTGGAGATCCTGCTGGCCACGCCGGCGGTGCGGAACCTCATCCGCGAGGCCCGCACGTTCGAGATCCCCAACGTCATCGAGACCTCGCGCGCCATGGGCATGCAGACGCTGGACCACTGCATCTCCCAGCTGTTCTTCAACGGGATGATCTCCCGGGAGGACGCCATCGGCGCCTCGGCACACCCGGACCGCCTGAGCAAGCGCCTGGCGGCCTAAACGCCGGGGGCGGGCCGGCCCCCGGGCGAACCGACAGACCCGACCACGGAGCACGACCATGCCCAACTATCGCTTCAGCGTCCAAGGCCCCGGCGGGCAGATCGAGTCGGGGAGCATCACCGCAGACTCCATCGCCGGCGCCGCGGCCGCGCTGCGCTCGCGCGGGTTCAACGTCCTCCAGATCAACCCCGCCTCGGCGGGCTTTGACCGCGGCTCGCTCTCGCAGCGGCTGGCCGAGCTCAACGCCGGGCGCCCCAAGACCAAGCACGTCCTGGACTTCACCACCCAGCTGGCGGTGATGATCCGGGCCGGGATCAACCTGCGCGCGGCCCTGGAGGGCATCGCCGAGCAGACCAAGCACCCCGGCTTCCGCAGGGTGGTCCTCCAGCTCAAGAGCGACGTGGAGTCGGGCAAGCAGTTCTCGCAGGCCCTCCAGCGGCACCCGCGGCTCTTCGGGCCGCTCTACATCAACATGGTCCGGGCCTCGGAGATGTCCGGGTCCTTTGCCAGCATGCTCGACCGCATCGCCGGCTACATCTCCCAGGAGATGGAGACCAAGCGCATGGTCATCGGCGCGGCGCTCTACCCGGGCATCATCGGCACCATGGCCGTGATCGTGACCGTCTTCCTGCTCACCTTCGTGCTCCCCCGCTTCAAGGGCGTCTTCCAGGGCAAGGAGGAGATCCTCCCCTGGGCCACCAAGTTCCTCCTGGGCCTGTCCGACTTCATGGTCCAGCAGTGGATGTACATCGTCCCGGGCATCTTGGCGGCCCTGTTCATGGTCTTCCTGGCCACCAAGACCGAGGTCGGCGGCACGGTCCTGGACAGGCTCAAGCTGACCATCCCCGTCCTCAAGGGCATGTTCCGGGCCATGTACATCTCCAGGTGCCTCCAGACCATGGGCCAGCTGGTCAACGCCGGCGTGCCCATGCTCGACACCATCGCCATCACCGCCGACGTCTCGGGCAACCGCAACTACAAGTCCCTCTGGCGCCGCGTCTTTGTCTCGGTCCAGCAGGGCAAGAAGATCGGCTCGCAGCTCCAGGGCAGCAAGCTCCTGCCCCAGTCGGTGGTCCAGATGGTCACCGCGGGCGAGGAGTCGGGCAAGCTCGGGGAGGTCCTCGACGAGGTCTCCGGCTATTACGCCAAGCAGTTAAAGGACCAGATCAAGGCGGTTACCAGCCTCATCGAGCCCATCATGATCGTCCTAATGGGCTCAGTCGTCGGGTTCATCGCCATGGCGATCATCCTGCCGATCTTCAAGATGAGCCAGGTCGTCAAATGAATCGGATGCTGGTCTCGGTGGGTGCCCCCCGGCGCGCACCCCCGGAGGACACAGCATGGCCAAGAACCCTGACCGACTCTCACGCCCGGCCTCTCGCCGCACGCCGACGCGGGCCCTGACCCGGGCCCGGGCACGCACGCGGGCCCGGCGCGGCTTCCTGATCATGGAGTCGGCCCTGGCCACGGTCATCATCGCCGTCGGCGTCCTGGCCGTGATCCAGGCCGTCGTGGCCCTGAGCCGCACCAACGACCAGTCCTCCCTGACCACCGTGGGCACCTACCTGGCCGGCGAGATCCGCGAGCGCATGGCCCGCCTGCCCAGGCACGACCCGGTGACGGGCCTGTACCTCAGCGGCGGGTTCCTCCGCGGCTGGGGCCCCGAGGACAACGAGGACGACGCCGAGGACTTCGACGACGCCGACGACTTCAACGGCGCCGTCTTCGGCGACGGCGCCGTCTATCAAGGCCCCATCGACGCCGCGGGGCGCGTGATCACCGGCGTCAACCAGGACGGGACCATCAGCACCGACCCCGGCGCGGCCATGGCCGGGTGGACGCAGGTGGTCACCGTCGAGAAGGTCCTGCCCAACGACTTCTCGGTCGCGGTGGCCCCCGAGTTCGTGCTCGAGGGCACAGAGAACACCCCGACCGTCGCGATCGACCGCTTCCCCCTGCGTGTCACCGTCCGCGTGATGTACCGGGGTTGGTTCGACAGCGAGCCGCGCGAGATGGCCCGCGTGGTCTGGATCGTCGATTGAGGACCGTCCGAGCGTGGGGCGCGCGCCGACGCGCGCCGCAGGGATTGTCGAGCCGGAGGCGATTTAAGGAGCGCGCAATGAACGCGTATGCACACGTGAGCCCGTCCCGAATCAAGCGGCACAAGCGCCGCGGATTCATCCTGGTCGTCTCCATGTCCGTCCTGGTGATCCTCGGCTCGCTGGCCGTCGCCGCGGCGATCATGAGCCAGGGCAACCTCCGCACCGCCGCCACCCAGGTCCAGGTCACCAGCGCCCTGTCGGCCGCCGAGGCCGGCATGCAGCTGGCCGAGTCGCGGCTCTCCGAGGCCGCACGCCGATTCGTCGTCCAGCCGGGCAGCATCAACGGCGCCTTCGGCACCGCCCTCTGGGACGGCACCTACACAAGCCAGGACGCCGTGAGCGTCACCCCCAACGAGAAGTTCTCCGAGAGCTCGCTCCCGCGCGGCATCGCCGAGGCGCTCGTCTCCATCCACAGCCACGACCAGAACGCCCTGGACGTCGAGGGCCTCCCCGCCCAGACCTCCCTGACCAACTCCCCGCTGGAGAACCTCCCCGAGGAGCTCCGCGCGAGAACTGGGTCCGCACCCCGGCGCTCCAGATCGCCGGCGACGACAGCCTGACCAACCCCGCCTTCTCCATCGCCTACGCGCCCCTGACCGACGGCTCGGGCGTCCGCGTCTTTGTCACCGGCTACGGCACCGTCGAGGAGTACCAGTCCAACGGCTCGGTCACCACCAAGACCGTCACCCGGACCATCTCCCGCGACTACCACGTCACCAAGCGCAACGAGTTCGCCATCATCTCCAACCCGCGCCTCCAGCTGGGCCGCAACGTCTCGGTCGTCGGCGACGTCGGCGTCCGCTACACCGACGTGAGCCAGATCAACGGCGACCCGATCGTCATGCGCTCGGACTTCTTCGGCCTCGACCCCGCCCTGGACCGCAAGCTCGAGGACTTCTACAACGGCGTGCGCCAGTACGACCAGGACGGGGACAACCGCCTCCGCGTGAGCCACTCCGTCGAGAGCCAGGGCCTGCCCCCGGACTCGCGGGACTACGACGGCGACGACCGCGGCGACAACGCCTTTGCCGACATCACCGGCACGGGCTACATCGACGAGTTCTCGGTCTTCCTGACCCACTACGCCGCCGAGTCGGGCTCCGTCGTCGGGCCCGCCGTGGTGACCCCCGCCAGCCCCAGCGCCTCGCAGGAGGCCAACTTCGCCGCCGACCTGGACCTGTTCCTGCTCGTCGACCAGGCCGTGCCCGACCGCAACCGCAACGGGGTCTCCGGCTTCGAGGACGAGAACCACAACAACCGCCTCGACGCCGGCGAGACCTTCCTCGACCGCGACCCGCTCACGGGCGTCTACTCCGACGTCCAGGCCGGCTGGGCCGACGGCGAGCTGGACCGCTACGACGGGTACAACAAGGTCCGCGGCACCGTCTACCTGCGCTCGGGCTTTGGCGCCTGGGAGTCGGCCCGCGGGCAGGGCATCCACAGCCTGATCCGCGGCTCGATCCGCCCGGCCACCGGCCGCCCGGCCATCGTCTTTGGCGCCTCGGGCTCCGTGCTGCCCGACCTGAGCCTCTCGACGTTCACCTCCAACGACGCCCAGTTCCGCGCCCTGGCCGACGGGCTCCCCTTCGAGCAGCAGGTCGCCGCGCAGATCGGCACCAGCGCCGCCCAGCTCTCGGCCTACGACCCCCGCTCGGCCGCCGCCGGCACGCCCAGGTACTTCGACGAGTCCCAGCCCAACTCCCTCTACCGCGAGCTGACGGGCCACAACGGCACCGAGCCCGTCCCCTTCCAGGGCCCCACCGTGGTCGACTACTACAAGCGCCCGCGCTTCGAGAACATGGTCTTCCACGACGTGGTCATCCCCAAGGGCCTCAACGCCCTCTTCGTCAACTGCACCTTCGTCGGCGTCACCTTCGTCGACACCACCGCCGACAACGTGCACGACAACTGGGGCCTCTACGGCCGGGCCACGCTCAACGCGGCCACCGGCGAGCCCGAGGTCAACCGCGTCCCGCTGGACAAGTCCGACTTCCCGCGCTTCACCACCGGCCGCGTCCAGGACGGCCCGGTCAACTACGACGAGTTCGCCGACCCGCTGGTCGTCAACGGCCAGGTCCTCCTGGGCGACGACCGCGACACCAAGGAGCTCTCCAACAACGTCCGCTTCCACGACTGCACCGTCGTCGGCTCGATCGTCACGGCGACGCCCAATGTCTTCTCCCACTCGCGCAACAAGCTCCAGTTCACCGGCTCGACGAGCTTCTCCGAGTCCCACCCCGTCGAGCCGAGCAACGCCGAGCTCAACCCGCGCACCGAGCAGCTCGACTTCATCCGCCGCACCTCCCTCATGGCCCCGAACTTCTCCGTCGAGATCGGCCAGTTCAACGCCGTCACCGAGCACTGGGCCCTGAGCGGCAACCCGGGCCGGGCCCAGAACATCCACCTCCAGGGCACCCTCGTCGCCGGCGTCATGGACATCCGCGGCAACGCCGACATCGACGGCTCGCTGATCCTGACCTTCAACCCCGTCCGCGGCCAGGCCCCGCTGGTCAACATGGGCCGCCCCGCCGGCAACCCCGCCAGCTTCAACGCCACCATCGGCTACTTCGGCGCCGAGAACGGCGACCGCGAGTCCGTCGAGCCCTCGCTCATGCCCCGCGTCGGGACCACCCTCATCGCCGGCTGGGACCTCGACGGCGACGGCCTGATCGACGTCACCTCCGACCAGTCGCTCTCGAGCTCGCAGCAGTCGGCGGCCATCCCCGTCCCCTTCCACGGCTTTGGCCGGGTGAGCGTCCACGCCCAGCCCGAGCGCGCCCTGCCCGACGGCATCGGCCTGCCCCTGAGCGTCGTCTCCGTCAAGGGCTCCTACCGCGAGGGCAGCAACTAACGCCCCACCCGGCGGGCACCCTCATGCCCAGCACCCACCGGTGCTGACGCCCGCCGACCGTTCGTCCGCCCCGTCGGGCCCACACGCCCGACGGGGCTTTTCCAAGGGCCTCCTTCGGCCCTCCCCACACTCCCTACCGCCCACCCCCCTATTCCTTACCGCCCCTGAACGCCCACCGCTCCCATCCCCACCACCGCGCCACGCGCACGGGAACACCGCCCATGCTCACCCGACTCGCTGTTCCCACGCCCAGCGCCCACGCCACGCCCGCGCAATGCACGCGGGCACATTCTTCGGGGGCACCCAGGGCCGTGCGCCGGGCCCTCCGCCGGGGCTTCACGGTGCTCGAGCTGCTCCTGGGCCTTGCCATCTCGGCCCTGCTCATGGCCGCGTCGGTGGTCTCCATCGACTTCCTGTTCAACCGCTACACCACCATCGCCGACTCAGCCCAGACGCAGATCACCGCGCGGGTGGTCATCCACCGCATGCTCACGATGGTCCGCACGGGGTCCTCGTTCCTGCCCTACCCGGCCGACATCACCGACCCGGACCACTGGCGCACGCCCTGGAACGAGATCGAGTTCCTCACGCTGGACACCCCCGAGGCGACCGAGCGCGTCCGCATCGAGCGCCGGGCCTCGGCCACCACCGAGGTCGAGGGCGTCACCCAGGAGCTGCGCGGGCCCTTCACGCTCTGGCTCATCACCACGCGCACCGACGAGAACGGCCTGCGTCTGACCGAGGTCCCGCTCCTGGACGGCGTCGAGCGCGCCGACTTCTTCCTGCAGTACGAGCTGGGCAACCGCCTGGTCCGGGCCACCTTCGACCTGACCGTCCGCCCCGTGGGCAACGTCGAGGCCTACTTCGACGACGGCTCGGGCGCCTGGCGCACGACCGTGCTCGACGCCAACGGCACGCCCATCGACAACCAGCTGACCACGGCCACGCGGGAGCGGCCGCAGTCGGTCAGGATCGTCGCCTCAGCGGTCCCCCAGAACGTCGAGTAAACCACCCACCGCCTGCCCGTGTCCCTGCCGGCCGGGAGTCACGCCGGCTCCGCTCGCCGCATCGACTCGACCGCCGCGGGGATCTCGGCCAGCAGGTCCGTGGCGAGCATCCCGCCGGTGCAACCGCTGCGCGCCCGCCAGGCGTCGGCCGCTGCCGCGTGGGCGCTCACGCCGGCGCAGGCGGCCTGGAAGAGGTCCAACGGGCGATCCGGGCTGACCGGCGCCGTGCGGCCGCTGCGCATCGAGGCCAGCGTGTACAGGTCGGCACGCGGCGCCGCCAGCACGTGCTGGGCCACGATGCCCGCGATCACCCCCGCCAGCACGTCGCCGGTGCCCGCCGTGGCCAGCCACGGCCCGCCGCCCTGGCAGACGTAGCTCCGCAGGCCGTCGGTCACCACCGTGCCGCGGCCCTTGAGCACCACCACGCAGCCCAGCCGCCGGGCCAGCCCCGCGGCGGCCTCGAGCCGGCCCCCGGCCGTGTGCAGCTGGTGGCTCACCCGCAGGGCCTCGGCGAGCCGCTTGAACTCCCCCGGGTGCGGCGTGAGGACCACCGAGGCCCGCAGGTCCTGCCCCAGGCCGTTGATCATCGCCAGGACGTTGATCGCGTCGGCGTCGGCGATCACGTGGGCCGTGCGCTGCACGATCGCCCGCAGCACCGCCGACTGCGCCCCGGCCCCCGTGCCCAGGCCCGGGCCGATCACCACCGCCTCAGCCGACGCTGCGCGGTCCACCGCCTGGGTGGCCAGGTGCGGCACCAGCTGCACCACGCCCTCGTGCTCGCGCACGGGCATGGCGATGGCAGTGGCGCTGGGGGCCAGGCTCAGGCACGCGGCGACGATCGGCTCGGGCACCGCCAGCCTGGCCAGCCCCGCCCCGGCGCGCAGCGCGCCCAGCGCCGCAAGGGCTGGGGCCCCGGCCATGACCAGACCGTCCTCGTACGAGCCGCCGACGACGGCCACCGTCCCGAACGTCCCCTTGTGCCCGTCGAGCGGGCGGGCCGGCAGCGCCGGCGCGTGCGTCACTGGCTCGGTGCCGGCGGCGTCGTCGTAGCTCACGCACGGAGCGTACGGCGGGTCACACCGCGGCCAGGTGGCGTGCCGTCGCCGTCTCGGGCGCGCGCGCCGAAGACGGGGCCCGATCGCCCCCGCCCGGCCCGGCGGCCCCCTCCTCCACGCGCACCACGCTAAGCCAGCGCCCGTCGCGCCCCATCTCCACGCCGTGGGCCGCGTAATCGGCCAGCCAGATCCCCTGGTCCACGCAATAGCAGAAGCGGTGCTCCCCCGCCGGCAGCGGGATCTCGATGTCCCACCACCCGGGGTTGACCCGCCGCAGCGCCACGGACTTGTTGCCCCAATCGGTGAAGTCACCGATCAGGTGCACGCTCGCCGCGTGCGGCAGATAGACACGGAACCGCGCCCGGCCTTCTCGATCGATAACGACCATGGCTGAACCTCCGGCTGGATCTTTCGGCGTCGCAACTCCGCGCCCGCCGTCGTTGGCACGCCCTGGACACCGCGTCACGAAGAGAACAACGAGTCAGCACACAGAAATGTTCAACGTGGGGCGCCGCGCAGGGTCAATTCACCTCATGATGTATCACGGATCATTTCGGCGGCGTTCCATACTCATTATAACACGCGTTTATGAAAGCAAAGGGATTTGCGCCAATTCTAGTGAAGTCACTGCGGGGCTTGACCGACCGGGCGGCTCAATTGATCACGAGGTTCTGGCACCCGGTTCGCTTGCCGGCGCAGAGCACAACCCGGAACTGCACAACACTGATACGTCAATCGCACGCGAGCAACGGACACAATCACCCGCCCCGCGCCGCAGCGATCAACGCCCGGCAGCGCGCCGGGTCCGGGTCCTCGGACCACACCCCCCCACGCTTGTACCACGAGCCCACGATCACCGCTGCGGCGTGCTCGAAATACTCGCGCACGTTGGTCGGGTCCACGCCCGACCCGACCACGACCGGCAGCGCGGTGGCCCCCGCGCAGGTGATCACGTCGTGCATGCCGGCAGGATCGCCGGTGGACCGACCGGTCACGATCACGCCGTCGGCCCCGAAAAAAGCCGCCCCTTGGGCCCATTGAGCAAGACCCACGTCCGCGCTCAGGGCGTGGGAGGCGTGTTTTTTCTGCACGTCCGCCAGGACGGCGATCCCCTGGGCGTTGATGGCCCGGCGGTACCTGAGCAGGTCGCCCGCGACAGCCGTGGGCATCAGGCCCTCGTCGGCGACGTGGGCAAAGACGAAGTTCTCGACGCGCACGAACGACCCGCCCACGGCCTGCGCCACAGCCAACGCCTCGCGTGCCCCCAGCGAGAGCACCTGCACGCCCAGGGGCAGGTGGGGCGCCGCGGCGCGCACCGCCAGCCCCGCCGCGGTCATGGCGGCCACCACCTCGGGGGCGTGGGGCGCGTTGATATAGGGCCTGTCGTGCATGTTCTCGATCATCAGGGCGTCGAAGCCGGCCTCGGCGAGCAGGCGCGCCTCGTCGGCGGCGTGCTGCGCGATGCGATCGACGCTCAGCGTCGAACTCGGCGAGCCGGGCAGGGCCCGCAGGTGGATCATGCCGACCACGGCCCGGTGGCGGCCGAGCACGCGGGCCAGGCTGGGCGCAGCGCTGCTGGGCGCAGCGTGCGCGGGGCCGGTGCGCGCGGGGTTGGTGCGCGTGGGCGCAGAATCAGTGGGCGCTGCGGCGCTGCGCTGGCGCGACGGCTGGGCCGGGCGCGCGCCGGGGTGCGCATCGGGGTGTGCGTCGGGGTGCGCATCGGGGTGTGCGTCGGGGTGCGCATCGGGGCGTGGTGTGCGGCGTGTTGGGCTCACGGCTGGCTCCTGATGGCAGACCATACCGTCAGCGATGCCCCCGATACGCCTGAGCCGGGCCTCGATCATCGCCACCCTGGGCCCGGCCAGCCAAAGCCCGGACGTGGTGCGCGGCCTGATCCGGGCCGGGGTCTCGATCTTCCGGTTGAACTTCTCTCACGGCGCGCTGGCGGACCACGCGGCCCGGCTGGCCACGGTGCGGGCGGTGGCCGACGAGCTTGGGGTGCCCGTCGGGGTGCTCGGGGACCTGCCGGGGCCCAAGATCCGCTGCGGCGTGGTGCCCGCGCCGGGGATCGAGTTGGCCACGGGCGCGGACTTTTTGATCGACCCGTCGCGCCGCGAGGCCCTGCCCGCCGACGCGTCGCGTCGTCCGGGCGTGGCGGTCCTCGGGTGCACGTACGCGGCCATCACGTCGGAGGTGCGCCCCGGGCAGCGCGTGCTGCTCGACGACGGCTCGGTCCGGGCGCTGGCGGTGGCGCCCGAGCCGGGCGACCCCCCGGGGTGCCTGCGCTGCCGGGTGATCAGCGGGGGCGTGGTGACCTCGTCCAAGGGGATCAACCTGCCCGAGACGGAGCTGTCGATCCCGGCGGTGGGGCCGCGGGACTGGGAGTGCGCCCGGTGGGCGATCGAGCACTCGCTGGACTTTGTGGCCATGTCGTTCGTGCGCACGGCGGGCGAGGTCGCGCAGCTCCAGGCCCGGCTGGGCGAGCTGGCGGTGGACGTGGACAACGCCCCGCCGATGCCGGTGGTGGCCAAGATCGAGAAGCCGCAGGCGGTGGCGGGCATCGAGGCGATCGTTCGGCAGGCCGACGCGATCATGGTCGCGCGCGGCGACCTGGGCGTGGAGATGGACATCGCCCAGGTGCCGGTGGCGCAGAAGCACGTGATCGCCACGGCCCAGCGCTGGGGCAGGCCGTGCATCGTGGCCACGGAGATGCTCCAATCGATGGTCACGCGCAGCACGCCGACGCGCGCCGAGGCCTCGGACGTGGCCAACGCGATCTTCGACGGCGCCGACGCGGTGATGCTCTCGGCCGAGTCGGCCGTGGGGGCGCACCCGGTGCTGGTGGTCGAGACCATGGCGCGGATCGTCGTGGCCGCTGAGGCGCGGCTGGCCTCGCTGCCCGCCTGGCCGACGCCCCCCGAGCGGCTGCTCGGGCCCGAGGCGCCCGGCCATCCCACCGCGGCGCTGGCTCACGCCGCGTGGCACCTGGCCCAGGGCGTGCGGGCCAAGCTGGTGGTGTGCTGGTCGCAGACCGGCGGTGGGGCGCGCTACCTGTCCCAGACGGGCTTCCGGGTGCCCATCGTGGCCTACTCGTCCAACCCGCTGGCGACGCGGCGCATGGCCCTGCTCGGCGGCGTGCGCCCGATGAGCACCGAGGCCCCGCCGGCGACGCACGAGCCGGGCAGCTCGGCGCCGGCCGACGCGCTGGCGTGGTGGAACCGGCGCGTCGACCGGGACGTGCAGCGGCTGGGGTGGGCCGAGCCGGGCGAGGCGATCGTGCTCATGGCTGGGCTGCCCCTGGGGACGCGGGCGACGACGAACCTGCTGGCGATCCACCGCGTGGGCGACGCGCGGTCGGGGTTCATGGCCCGGGGCCTGGGGTCCGGCCAGGCAGCGCCCCCGGCCAACCACGCCCAGGGAGCGCACCCATGAGCGCGAGCGATCCCCCGGCGAGCGGCCCGCTGACGGAGCCGGCTCACACCGCCGCGGCGGTGCTCTCGACCGGCGACGAGATCATGCTCGGGCAGCTCCAGGACACCAACGCGCGGTGGCTCTCGGAACGCCTGGCCCAGGCGGGCGTGCCGGTGGTGGCGCACATGGCCGTGGGCGACGACCTGGCTCGCCTGACGGCGGCGCTGCGGGGGCTGGTCGGGCAGGCCCCGCTGGTGATCATGACCGGCGGGCTGGGGCCGACAGACGGCGACCTGACCCGCGCGGCCCTGGCGGCGCTGCAGGGTGAGCCGCTGATCGAAGACCCCGCGGCGCTTGAGGCCCTGCGGGCACGCCTGGCGGCGCGCGGCAGGGCCCTGAGCGACCGCAACCGCCGGCAGGCCACGCGGCCGGTCTCGGCGGCGTGCCTGCACAACGCGCACGGGACCGCGCCGGGCCTGCGCCTGCGCGCCGGGCCGGGGCTTGCGGAGGTCTTCGCGTTGCCCGGCCCGCCCGGGGAGCTGCGCCCGATGTTCCTGGCGCACGTCGAGCCGGCGCTGAGGCCGGCGGTGCGCGGGGGCCTGGCCACGACGCTCCTGCACCTGGCGGGCGTCCCGGAGTCGGACGCAGCGGAGCGCATCGCGGACCTGACGGCCCGGGGCGGCGAGTCGGTGGTGAACATCACGGCCTCGGGCGGCGTGCTGACGGTGCGCATCCGCTCGGCGTCTGCGCTGGGCCCGGGCGCGGCCCGCGCCGAGGCCGAGCGTCTGGCGGCGCTGGCGCGCCAGCGCCTGGCGCCGTATGTCTTTGGCGCCGACGCCGAGACGCTCCAGGGCGTCCTGGTGCGCAGGCTGGCGCAGGCCGGGCAACGCCTGGCGGTGGCCGAGTCGTGCACGGCCGGGCTGCTCGGGGCGACCATCGCGTCGGTGCCGGGCGCCTCGGCGGTGCTCGACGGGGGCTGGATCACGTACAGCAACGGCCTCAAGGTCGCCCAGCTTGGCGTGCCCGAGGCGACGCTGGCCCAGCACGGGGCTGTGTCGGTGCAGACAGCGGCGCAGATGGCGGCCGGCGCGCTGGCCCGCTGCGCAGCGACCCACGCGCTGGCCGTGACGGGGATCGCCGGCCCCGACGGGGGCACGCCCGACAAGCCCGTGGGGACGGTGTGCATCGCCCACGCGCAGCGCACCAGCGGCGGCGCCGAGGTCGTGAGCCGTCGGCTGCTGATCGCCGGGGACCGCCAGGACGTGCGCGAGCGCGCCTGCCGGGCGGCCATGAGCGCCCTGGAGATGCACCTGCGCGAGGAGCGCTCGCCGGGCGTGCTGTGGCAGATCGGGCCCGCCACGCGAGAATTCCAGCCTTTTTTGTGATCGGCCTCGGTTCTGAGCCGCGCATGGACCCGCGCGGGGCGCGCACTCGTATCGGAGGTGGTCGCTGGGGTTGCCCATCCTCGGCGGGCCCACGGGCCCGACGGTGATGGTCCGCGCCGCGGGCGAGCGCCCGCCCCCGGCTGAGCATCGAGGGGCCGCATGATCCATCCAGCACAGAGCCAGGCCGGGGGCGTTGTTGTGGAGGCGGCCGTTGCGGCCGAGCACCCGCCGGTGGCGCTGGGCGCTCCGACGGCGTGGACGAGCCTGACGCTGGACACCGGCTGCGACACCATGCTCTTTGACGACTCGGCGCGGCTGGTGTGGTCGCCGCCGGCGCTGCGGTACTGGCCCAACGAGCTGGCGGGAGCCGCGGCGCTGGGCCGATGGATCGGCGAGCTGTTCCAGGGCGGGCTGGGCGCCGAGCTGAGCGAGCTGATCCGCCGCACGGCGCAGACGGCCCGGCCGAGCGCGTTCGAGTGCTTCGTGGGGCGGTCGCTGACGCGGTCGATCCTGCGGCACGCCGGGCCGGCGCGCCCGCACGGGCCCGGGGCGCTGCTGGTCACGCGCGCCGTCACCGCTGCTGACAGCGCCGCGGCGTTCCCGCCGCCGGGGGCCGAGCTGCGCCGGCTGGCCAACGCGCCCCCAAGCCCGCTGGCCGACCTGACGCCGCGCGAGATCGAGGTCCTGGGGCTGATCGCGCTGGGGCTGAGCACGGAGGCGATCGCTGCGCGGCTCTTCCGCAGCCCCAAGACGATCGAGGCCCATCGCCAGTCGCTGGGCCTCAAGCTCGACGCGCACAACCGTGTGGAGCTGGCGCGCATCGCCATCGACGCCGGGCTGCTGGCCACCACGCCCGCCAAGCCGCAGACCCCGCCCGGGGAACCCGATCACACGCAGCGCGCCGCGTCCTGAGCCGGCGCAGCCGGCACGCGCCGCCCGGCTCCCACAACGGCGCATCACATCTGACAGGCGTACCACGCCGGACGCCCCGCGGGGCGGGCGCAGCGGCGTATCTTGAGCCGTGGCCGCCCCCATCCGAGCCGTGGTTGTGGCGTTCGGCTCGGCCGGGGACGTGCACCCGATGCTGGCCGTCGCTGGCGCGCTGCGCGGGCGGGGCCATCACGCGGTGGTGCTGTGCGACCGGGCTGCGCAGGGGGAAGCGGAAGCGGTCTGCCCCGGCGCGGTGGTGCTCGACGGCCCGGGCACGGGCGGCCAGATGATCGACCCGCGACGCGGGCACATGCGACGCGCCGGCGGCTGGGCGGGCGTGCTGCGCGATCGGGTGATCCCGGGGATCCCGGCGCTGTACGGGGCCCTGCACCGGGCGATCGACGCGCACGGCTCGGGCGTGCTGATCGGGGCGCACATGGCGCTGCCGGTCGGGTGGGTTGCGCGCCAGCGCGGGGTGCGCTGGGCGCTGTGCGCCACGGCGCCGGCGTCGTGGTGCTCGTGCGAGGACCCGCCGATGTACCCCTTCATGCCCGACAGGGACCGGTACAAGCGGTGGCTGGTGCGGCTGGGGGTGCGCCTGGGGGTGTGGGCGACCAACGCGGCGGTCGACCCGGCGGTCAACCGGCAGCGTCGCCGGCTGGGGCTTGCGCGCGGGCGAGGGTTCATGTTCGAGCCGATGCGTCAGGCGTCGTGGAACCTTGGGCTGTGGTCGCCGCGGCTGCGCGGCCCGGCGGCGGACGACCCGCCGCGGTCGGCGGTGTGCGGCGTGGCGTGGGCGGCCGGCGCGGCGCGCGGCCATGCGCAGGACGCGGAGGCGGCGCGCGCGTTCCTGGCGGCGGGCTCGGCGCCGATCGTGGTCACGCTCGGGTCGCTCTTGGGGCCGCACGCGGCGGGCGCGCTCGACGCCGCCGAGCGCGCCGCGCGGGAGCTGGGGCATCGGGCGCTGCTGCTGGGGGCCGCGGCGGACGGTCGGCCGGTGGCCTCGCCCGACGGCCGGGCGCTGCGCGTGGGGTACGTCCCGCACGCGGGCACGCTCGAGCACGCGGCGGCGGTCGTGCACCACGCGGGGCTGGGCACGCTGACGCAGGCCCTGCGCGCGGCCAGGCCCGGGGTGTGCGTGCCGATGATCGCCGACCAGTTCGACAACGCCCGGCGGTCGCGGCTGGCGGGGGTGTCGGTCACGGTGGCGGCGCGGGGCATCGGGCGCGGCGCGCTGACGGCGGCGCTGCGGCGGGTGCTGGGCGAGCCGGCGTTTGCGCAGCGGGCCGCTGCGCTGGCCCAGTCCGTGCGTCAGGAGGACGGGGCTGCCAGGGCCGTCGAGATCATCGAGCGCGGCGTGGCTGAGGGCGGCTCAGGGGCGCTTGGCGGCGGCGCGGGGCCTGCGGCCTCGGTCTGAGGCGTGCGCGGACGGCTTTGCAGCCTCCGGCGACCCGGCTCTTGCGGGCGACTTGTTGGGTGCGGGCGCTCTCGTGCCCGCGGGGGCCTTGGCGGCTGCGGGCGCTCGCTTGGCTGCGGGCGATTTGGCGCGCTCGGGCGGCTTGGCAGCGGCGCCGGCTCGCTCCTGCGCAACGGGCTTGGCGGTGGCTGCGCTCGCCGGACGCAGCCGGGGCGCTGCGCGAGCCCGCTCGTACATGGCGATGTGCCCGGCTGGGGTGACGCGCCGGAAGGCCTCGGCCACCACGCCCAGGGGCACGTCCTGGAGCCGCCTGAAGCGCACGCAGCACTTGCCCATGTCCAGGCGGAGCCCCGTGCGCTGCCAGGCGTCGCGGAACCACGCGGCGTCGTCGCCCCCTTCGTAGAGGCTCATCATGTACAGCGCCATGTGGTTCTTCTGGCTGGCCAGCGACGCGAAGGGCAGGGGCTCGCGCGGGTTGCAGTGGTACCCAGCTGGGTAGAGGCTGTGGGGCACGACGTAGCCGATCATGCCGTACTGCATGGTCTCGGCGAAGCCCCTGCTGAGGTTTTTGAGGATGACCGCGCGGATGGCCTCGATGGCAGGGCGCCGCTCGGGGGGGAGGCCATCGAGATACTGTTCGACCGTTGTCGCGTCGGATCGCATCGTCGCAGAATACCGCGTGCGCACCGATCGCACCAGCGCGCACGCGACCGGGGCAGACGCGAGACACCACGCAGGAGACAGCACCGATGGCGAACACCCCCAGCTCTCACAGCACCGTCGCTGAGCCACGAACCAAGGCGTGCGCGCTGCTGCTGGCCGTGCTGACAGCCGTGGTGTGGGGACTGGCGGCGCCCCTGGCGCGGGCGCACGCGGGCGAGGACCCGCTGTGGGACCCGCTGTACAAGGCCGCGGCCCCGCTGCGCGCCGCGTACGAGGGTCGCAATCCGCGCTTGCCCCCCTTGGCAGTGGAGCGGCCGGCCCCGGTGACGCTGGCCGAGCCGATCGAGCTGGTCGTCGAGCTGGACGTGGCGCCCGGGGCCCCTGCGCTCCCGTTCCGGCTGGACATCGTGCGTGCCACCCAGTGGGGGGACTGGAAGGCGGCCGAGCCCACCGTCGGCAAGCTGGGCGAGACCCACAGGACGCTCGCGGGGGGGACGGCGCCGACGCCGACGGCCGGCGCGGTGATCGTGGCTGGCGAGCTGATCAACGGCCAGGAGCGGATCCAATGGCTCCTGGGCGTGGCGGTGCACGACACGGGCGACGGGGCCCAGGACCGGACGTGGCTCATGATGTGGATCCCGGTGTACGACTCGATGTTGTTCATCGAGCGGATCGCGCCGGCGGCCAACGGGCGGGACATCGGCAGGGTGGCGTGGGTGACGGTGCGGCCCGGCGGGGAGATGGCTGTGGTGGGCGGGAGGGCGCGCATCGCGGGGTCGTCGGGCGAGCGCTTCGTGGCGGCGACGGCCGAGCCGGCGGGGTCGATCCCGCCGGAGAGCTTCGCGGGCACATGGCGCGTGAAGCTGGCGACGGACCCCGACGAGGCGGTCGGCAGGTTCACGGTGAACAAGGAGACCGGCGAGGCGGCGGGCACGTTCCTGACGACCACGGGGGACTCGCGGTACCTGGTCGGGCGGGTCGACGGGCGGACGCTGCGCCTGTCCACGTTCGACGGCGCCCACGCGTTCCTGTACCGCGCGACGCTCGGCGAGGACGGGCAGTCGCTGGCGGGGGACTTCTGGTCCGGCACGTGGCACCACGAGGCGTGGACGGCGAGGCGCGACGAGACGGCGACGCTCGCCGACGGCTTTGCGCACACGAAGGTGATCGGCACGGTCGCGGACCTGGACGCCCTGAAGCTGGTGAGCCCGGGCGGCTACCCGGCGGTGGCGAGCGAGGACGCGCCCCCGGGGACGCCCAGGATCATCGAGCTGTTCGGCTCGTGGTGCCCGAACTGCCACGACGCGGCCGTTGTGCTGAATGAGATCGACCGCGACTTTCGGCCGCGCGGCCTGCGGGTCCTGGGGCTGGCCCTGGAGCATCACACCGACCCGAAGGCGGCCCAGAAGAGCGTGCGCGGGTTCATCGCCCGGCGGGGCTTGAACTACCCGGTGCTGATCGCTGCGGGGCTGTCCGACAAGGCCAAGGCCACCGCTGCGCTGGGCTTCCTGGAGCAGTTCAAGGCCTTCCCGACGACGATCTTCATCCGCCGAGACGGGAGCGTGCTGGCGGTGCACTCGGGCTTCTCCGGGCCGGCCACGGGCCAGGAGTACACCAAGCTGCGCGCGCGGTTCTTCGAGCTGGCCGAGGAGCTGGTGCGCCAGTGATTGTCAGCCGGCGCGCGGTCCGGCGGCGCGGGCTCACCGCGCCAGCCAACGCTCCATCGCCAGGTCGTCCTGGGAGATCTTGCTGCCCGACTCCTGAATGAGCTTGGTCAGGAGCGGGTCGGGCTGGGGCGGCGCGGCGTGCAGCGGAGCTTGGCGTGTGGCGGGGCGGGGGGCGCGCTTGGGGGCCGGTCGCGCGGCGGCCTCGGGCTTCTGGGCGGAGTCGGGTCGCGCTGCGGCGGCCTTTGGCGCTGCGGTGGCCGCGCCCCGCGCCAGACGCTGGGCCAGCCGACCGATCATGCCGAGGCTGGCGGCGTCGAGCCGGTCGAACTCCTGGGCCGTTGCGATCCCGAAGTCGCGGGCCCAGGCCCGGACCGCGGCGGCGTCCAGCGGCACCGCGGGCGCCAGGGCCCTGCGCGTCGGGCGCCGGGGGGCCCGCTGAGCGGCCACCACGTCGCGGGCCAGCTGGTGCAAGAACGCGGCGCTGCTGAGCGTGCGCAGGCCGCGGCGGCGCGCAGCGGCGCTCACGCGGCGGTCGCTGCTGACGACGACGGCCCCCTTGGACCTTGGCGTGTGGCCCAGGCGCTCGATGATCAGGTCGTCGGCGGAGGAGGCTGCGCCGGCGTACTCGATGGTCAGGCCCGCAGAGGCACGCCGGGCGCCCACGCCGTCGCAGACCAGCGTGATCGAGTGCCGGCTGTACCGGCTGGCGCCGATGAGGCGGATGAGGCCGTCGATGTCCGGGCCGGCCAGCTCGGGCGGCAGGACGCCGGTGACGTGGAGGACGTTGTAGGTGTCGATGAGCAGCACGCTGAGGCCCCCCGGTGGCGGGGCGCGCCCGCGGACCGAACACAACCCTTCACTTGACCCGCACGCTCGGGCGTGCTTGAGTTGTGGCCCTGCTTGCAAGGTCCCCGGTCGGGCCCGCCGAGCAGCGGCCTGGAAGGAACGGCGCTCATGGCGATCCGAGTCAAGGCACGCGGCGGAGAGTCGGTCGAGCAGGTGATGCGTCGCTTCAAGAAGCTGTGCGAGAAGGAAGGGCTCACGAAGGATATCAAGCGCAAGGAATACTACGAGAAGCCGTCGGAGCGGCGGCGGCGCGCGATGCGCAAGACCATCGGCAGGCTGATCCGCGAGAAGATGATCGCGGAGGGCTTCGAGCGTCCGCGGCCGGCGCGCGGCATGCGCGGCTGATCGCTGCGCTGCGTGTTGCCACGCGTGCGCCCGGTGGCGAGAGATGACACACGACCAACCGACCGCGCCAGCTGCTGGCGCGGTTTTTTAATTCCCTGACGCTGAAGCTGCCGGGCGGGCCGAGAGGGGATGGCGCGTGAACATAGCGCCTCGGCGGCTTGGGGGGATGAACCGGCGACGGGGGCAAGGGCCGGCCCGGAGGGGGTCGCATGCCGGTCGTGTGCGCTCGCGGGCGGTGCCGCTGGGTCGCGCCGGCTTGACGGCTGCCCGGCACGGATGCACAATGGGCCAAACATCGTCCCGACCAGGGCGATGCCAGCACGGGGCGCACGAACATATTCGTGTGCCGATCGGATCGGCGGCGCTCAAGGAGTCAGTATGCACAAGACAGTCCCGCACTCGGTCCGGTCGGCGCTGGCGCGAGTGATCCGATCCATCCCCGCGGCGCTCTGGGCTGTGGGGCTCCTGCTGGCGCTGGGGGCACCGGCGGCCCTGGCCGCGGAGGGCGGGACCCACGGCGGGGAGGCCAACCTCAAGCTGCCCGATCTCAACTCGGTGGCGTTCTTCGGCGGGGCCATCGGGGGGCAGACGCTGCTCTACTCGGGGTTCCTTATCTCGGGGCTGGGCCTGGTGTTCGGGCTGGTGATCTACGGGCAGCTCAAGAACCTGCCGGTGCACCAGTCGATGCGCGAGGTGTCGGAGCTGATATACGAGACGTGCAAGGCGTACATGGTCCAGCAGGGCAAGTTCCTGCTGATCCTGTTCGCGTTCATCGGGGCGGTGGTGCTGGTGTACTTCAAGTACCTGATCCCGACGACCGACGCGGCGGGCGCGCAGGCGTACGGGTTCGGCTGGGGCCGGGTGGCGCTGGTGATCTTCTTCGGGCTGGTGGGCATGGGCGGGTCGTACGCGGTGGCGTGGTTCGGGATCCGCGTCAACACGTTCGCCAACTCGCGCACGGCGTTCGCGTCGCTGCGCGGCAAGCCGTACCCGTGCTACGCGATCCCGCTCAAGGCGGGCATGTCGATCGGGATGATGCTCATCTCGGTCGAGCTGCTGATCATGCTGTTCATCCTGCTGGTGCTGCCCGGGAGCGTGGCCGGGGCGTGCCTGATCGGGTTCGCCATCGGGGAGTCGCTGGGCGCCTCTGCGCTGCGCATCGCGGGGGGCATCTTCACCAAGATCGCCGACATCGGCTCGGACCTGATGAAGATCGTCTTCAAGATCAAGGAGGACGACGCGCGGAACCCCGGCGTGATCGCCGACTGCGTGGGGGACAACGCGGGGGACTCGGTGGGCCCGTCGGCGGACGGATTTGAGACCTACGGCGTCACGGGCGTGGCGCTGATCGTGTTCGTGATGCTGGCCATCACGCCGCGCGTGTTCCTGCCGGCGGGGGTCGCCTCCGACGCGGCCACGCCGGAGCAGCTGGCCGCTGCGGCGGCCGTCGCCTCGGTGGTGCAGGTGAAGTTCCTGGTCTGGCTGTTCGTGATGCGGATCGTGATGGTGCTGGCCTCGGGGGCGTCGTACCTGATCAACGAGGCCTACACCAAGGCCACATACTCGGGCGCCGACGAGATGAACTTCGAGCGCCCGCTGACCAACCTGGTCTTCCTGACCTCGGCGGTGTCGATCGCGCTGACGTTCGTCGTCTCGCTGCTGCTGATCCCGGACATCAACGGCGACGGCTCGCTGTGGTGGAAGCTCTCGGCCATCATCTCGTGCGGGACCGCCGCCGGGGCCATCATCCCCGAGCTGGTCAAGATCTTTACGTCCACCTCCAGCGGGCACGTCCGCGAGGTGGTCACGTCGTCGCGCGAGGGCGGCCCGTCGCTGAACATCCTCTCGGGGCTTGTCGCGGGCAACTTCTCGGCATTCTGGCTGGGCATCACCATCGTGGCGTTGATGGCCGTGGCCTACGGCATCAGCACGCTGGGCTTTGGCACGGTGATGCTGGCGCCGGCGGTCTTCGCGTTCGGGCTCGTGGCGTTCGGGTTCCTGTCGATGGGGCCGGTGACCATCGCCGTCGACAGCTACGGGCCGGTGACGGACAACGCCCAGTCGGTCTTCGAGCTCTCGACCATCGAGCAGCTGCCCCAGGCGACGGCCCAGATCCAGTCCGAGCACGGCTTTGCGCCAAATTTCGACCGCGCCAAGCACCTGCTCGAAGAGAACGACGGCGCCGGCAACACCTTCAAGGCCACCGCCAAGCCGGTGCTGATCGGCACGGCCGTGGTCGGCGCCACCACGCTGATCTTCTCGATCATCGTGGCCCTGACCGACGGCCTGACGACCGGCCTGGAGAAGCTCTCGCTGCTGCACCCGCCGTTCCTGCTGGGCCTGATCACCGGCGGGGCGGTGATCTACTGGTTCACGGGCGCCTCGACGCAGGCCGTGACGACCGGGGCCTATCGCGCCGTGGAGTTCATCAAGGCCAACATCCGCCTGGAGAGCACGGCCAAGGCCTCCGTCGAGGACTCCCGCCGGGTGGTAACCATCTGCACCGAGTACGCCCAGAAGGGCATGTTCAACATCTTCCTGGGCGTCTTCTTCGCCACGCTCGCCTTCGCGTTCGTCGAGCCGTTCTTCTTCATCGGCTACCTGGTCTCCATCGCGCTCTTCGGGCTCTTCCAGGCGATCTTCATGGCCAACGCCGGCGGCGCCTGGGACAACGCCAAGAAGGTCGTCGAGGTCGAGCTCAAGGCCAAGGGCACCGACCTCCACGCAGCGACCGTCGTGGGCGACACCGTCGGCGACCCGTTCAAGGACACCTCCTCCGTGGCCATGAACCCCGTCATCAAGTTCACCACGCTCTTCGGGCTCCTCGCCGTCGAACTCGCCGTGAGCCTCAAGGACCGCGCACCGTCGCTGCCCTACGCGCTGGCCGTCGCCTTCTTCCTTGCGACACTCTTCTTCGTCTGGCGCTCCTTCTACGGCATGCAGATCCGCGCAACCGCCAGCGCCGCCGCTACCCATTCTCCCGCGGCCGCGCACTGAACATACGACCGCTTTGCGAACAAATCTGACACTTGCCCCAGCCACCCGTAAAGGGCCGACTTGCAGCGAGAATTCCGCCGCGGATCCACGCATCCCGCTGGCCAACCGCCCGCGTATAGGCGATAGTGGATGAAGGTCCGGCTCGAGACGGACCGGCGTGCCCCGAGCGACGGCCCGGGGCCAAAGAGTCGGGCGGCTGGAGCACATCACCAGCGACCGCTCGGCAGGTCTTTGACGAAAGGAGGTGGTCCAGTGCAATCGACCTACGGATGTGTCAAGGGGCTCCGCCTGTAAAGGCGCCTCGACGGAGCCGCCTCCCCCCTGCCCGCGGACCCCGCGGCTCAGGGCCAAGGGCAGGCACGCCCCGACACGAACGCTCGTCGTTCAGCACCCCCGGCCCAGCAGGTCGGGGGTG
>PNJV01000007.1 GCA_013822085.1 Isosphaera sp.
TCCACATCATCATCCACATCCACATCATCCGCCCCGCCGCCCCCACAGACCCATCCCGGGCCGGGGCTGTTACATCCAGAGCCCCTTCGCCCCCGACCCACCGCCCGGACCGGGCCACCGTCCAAGGTAGAACCGGCTCAGGCACCGCTGCAACACCTGGAGCATCAGCTCCAAGTCCGCAGCAGCTCGGTCCACCACCGCAAAGGCCCCGACATGCAACGCCCGGGCCAGCTCGCGCCGCTCGTCCATCGAGGTCCGCGGCGACTTGATCACCACCGTCGGCGGGGGCTCGCGCAGCCGTGAGAGCACGTCCAATATCCGCCCCCCACCGGCCTCTTCCTCCGATATCCCCCCGGCAACCCCCCCCGCTCGGCCCGTCTCACCCGCCGACCCGCTGCGCCCGCCCGCCGGCTCATCAGCGCTGGGCGCGGGCCCGGTCGGCTCTCGCATCGGCAGGCCCAGGTCCACCACCGCGATGTGCACGCGCACCGACCTGATGGCCCGCTCGGCCTCGGGAACCGACCCGGCACGAATCGATGTAACCCCAATCGGAGCAAGTACTTCGGATAAAGCATCGGCCCAGTGCGACCGGCTCCAGCGCGGCTGGGTCAGCAGCAAGTTCAACCGCCCGACGCCCCCCGCGTCGCTGCTGTTGCCACCGCTGGATGTGCCCTCGTGACGCATCACCACACGTGGGCCAAAGCAAATCAAAGACCAATCAGAATCCGGCTGTGCGGCCCCCGCGGGGGGCTGTTCTGGGTCCCCTGCCAGACCCGGTCGCTGCACTGGGACCCGCAAACGAGCGACCAATGCTGCCAGCAGCCCGGGTCGGGAATCCGGCGTCTGCCGAATTGACAGCCCCCAGCACGCCCAAACGAGCCCCTCTGCGCCGTCCCCGCGGGCATGGCGCAGCCCGCGAGTCCCCTGGCCTCAGACCCGCGGCCAGCCCCCACGCAGCCCTGGCCCGCCGGGGCCGAGGGACAGGCGTGCGTCCCTGATCGCACGGAGTGGGCCAAGATCCGGTCGGTTATGGGGGCGAGCGTTGCTCGCTGGCCCAGCCGCTGGTAGGGTCCCCGGTGATGACCACGGCTCAGCTGATCGTGCTGGTGGTGCTCCTGGCAGGAGCGGTGTGCGTGGCGGGGCTGCTGGCGTGGCGGTGGGCCGTGGAGCGGAGCGCGCTCGCTGAGGCCCGGGCGCGCCTGGAGGCCGACAGCGCCATGCGCCAGTCGCTGGCGGCGGATCTGCACACGGCCAGGCAGGAGCTGGGCTCGGCGCGGGCGCTGGCGGCGCAGCTGGGTCAGCGGATCGCCACCGACCAGGAGAAGCTCGAAGGCCTGGCGGCGGTGCACAGGCTTGAGTTGGACAAGGCCCAGGAGCTGGCCCAGGCCAAGATCGACTCGGCCGGCGCGCTGATGGCCCAGCTGCGGCAGGACCGCGAGGGCATGGACCGCCAGCTGCGCGAGTCGTTCGCCAAGCTCTCGGGCGACGCGCTGCGGGCCAGCCAGGAGCAGCTGATCGCCGTCGCCGAGCAGAAGTTCGCCGCCGCCCGGGCCGACGCCGACAAGGACCTGGCTGCGCGGCAGGTCGCGGTGGAGCGGCTCGTCGGGCCGATCGCCCAGACGCTCAGCAAGGCCGACGAGCAGATCCGCGAGCTGGAAAAGGAGCGGCAGAGGGCGTACGCCGGGCTCCGCGAGCAGATGACCGCCGTCAACCAGGTCAGCGCCGAGCTGCGCCGCGAGACGGGCAACCTGGTGCGGGCCCTGCGCGACCCGAAGGTGCGGGGCACGTACGGGGAGGTGCAGCTGCGGCGCGTCGCGGAGCTTGCCGGGATGCGGGAGTACTGCGACTTTGTCGAGCAGGACCACCGGCGCGACGAAGACGGCGCTGCGCTGCGGCCGGACATGATCGTGCGGCTGCCCAACGGGCGCGAGCTGGTCGTCGACGCCAAGGCCAACCTCAAGCCGTACCTCGACGCGCTGGAGGCGACGACCGAGCAGGAGCGCGAGCAGTCGCTCGACCGCTTCGCTGAGGGGATCGCTCGGCAGGCCGAGCAGCTGGCGGGCAAGCGGTACTGGAAGCAGTACCAGGGCTCGCCCGAGCAGACGGTGATGTTCGTGCCGGCGGACCAGTTCCTGGACGCGGCGCTGGCGCGTCGGCCGGGGCTGATCGAGGAGGCCGCCCAGCGGCGGGTGGTCTTCGCCACGCCGTCGACGCTGATCGCGCTGCTGCGCGCAGTTGCGGTGGGGTTCGCCGAGCTGCGCGTCACCGAGCACGCCCGGGAGATCCAGGGCCTTGGCAAGGAGCTCTCCGAGCGCGTGGCCAAGGTCGCCGAGCTTGTCGGCGATCTGGGCGAGCAGCTCGGCCGGACGAACAAGAAGTACAACGAGCTCGTCGGCTCGTGGGACACCCGGCTGGGCGTGACGCTGCGCAGGTTCCAGGAGCTGGCCGACCCCGCCAGCGAGCCCAGGGCACCCGAGCTTCTGGAGGTTGTCCCTCGGCGGTTGGCTGCGGCGCAGGTGGTGGCGCAGGTGGTAGCGATTCCGCCCGGGAGTGAAGCCCAGAGCGCCGGGGGCACGTAAGGATTGGTGCGGGGGAGGACGGTGCCAGGGATGCGGGCGGGCGTGGGTGGCGGGCGGGTGGCGTGGGTGGAGACCCGGGAGCGCGCGATGCGGCGTGATGCAGACCGTCCCAGCAGCGAGCGCAGCCCGCCGGGAGCGGCAGTGGTCGTTGCAGCGGCGCTGGCGGCGCTCGGCGCAGCTGGGCAGGTCGGTGCTGCGCGGGCCCAGTGGCCCGGCCAGACCGCGTCGGAGCAGCCGGGGTTGACCCGACCCGCGTCGGCCCAGCCGGCCCGCCCGAGCACGCCGCGCCCGCCCACGCCCGCGACGACGCCCCCGCCAAGGCCCGCCGGCACGCCGGCGCCCGCGGTGCGGCCGGAGATCGAGCCCGGGCCCGGCCTGCCCAAGAGCGGGGCGGTCACGCTGGTTGCGCGCGGGGTCATCCCCGCGACGCTGACCGACGCGTCCGGTCTGAGCGAGCGGCTCGGCAGCGGCACGCCGCACAACCGGCTCGGGGCGATGGGGTCGTCGATCGCCTACGCGGGCAGCGGCGTCAACTACCTGATGCTCGCCGATCGGGGGGCCTTCGACGGCGCCGAGGCGTACCGGACGCGCGTGCAGCTGGCTCGGCTGACCATGGCCCAGGGCTGGACGCAGCGGCTGGGGGCTGGGTGGGTGCAGGAGCTGCGGTTCGAGCTGCTGGGGACGACGCTGCTGGTGGACGGGGCCGGGGCGAGCCTGCTGGGCAAGTCCGACGAGATCGGGCCGCCCGGCTCGGTGCGCCGGCTGGACCCGGAGGGCCTGGCGCTGCTGGCGGACCGGCGGATGGTCATCGCCGACGAGTACGGACCGCACCTGCTTGTGTTCGGCGCCGCGGGCCGGCTCGAGCGCTCGATCGCCGTTCCCGGGGCGATGGCGGTGGCTCGCCCCAGCGCCGACGCGGCCCAGGAGCTGCGCGAGAACGCCTCGGGCCGGGCACCAAACAGGGGCTTTGAGGGCGTGGCTGTCAGCGGTGACGGCTCGGTGGCGCTGGCGGTGCTGCAGGGGCCGCTGATCCAGGACGGCGGGGCCCAGGGGCGCTACGTGCGGCTCTTGGAGGTGCCGCTGGGGCCTGGTGATGTTGCCGGCGGGGGGGCTGCGCCAGCGGGGCCTGCTGGGGCGGGGGTCGGGGAGCGGGCGGGGGCGGCGCAGGGGCCAGGGGTCGGTGGCGTGCAGTACGTCTACCCGCTGGACGAGCCGGGGATGCTGCTGACCGAGGCGGTGTGGCTCGGCCCGGGGCGCTATCTGGTGCTCGAAGGCGACGCCCTGCCGGGGGCTGAGTCCAGGGGCAAGCGGGTCTACGTCGTGGAGACCGGCGGCGCGACGGACGTGACGGGGCTGGATCGGCTGGACGAGGGCTTGATGGGGCGGGGCGGCCCCGGGGGGGCGCCGGTGCGGCCGGTGCGCAAGCTGCGCCTGCTGGACCTGCTGGACCCTGCCTGGGGGCTTGAGGCGTCGCAGGTCCCGGCCAAGATCGAGGGGATGACGCTTGGGCCGAAGCTCGACGCGGCCCGGCGGACGCTGGTGATCACCAGCGACAACGACTTCAAGGCCGACGAGCCCACGCGTGTGTGGATGTTCGCCCTGCCGGCCTCGCTGGTGCCCGAGCCGACGCGCTTCACGGCCCCGCTGGTGGCGCAGTTCGGCGTGACGCCGCCGGAAGCGCCGCGCCGCGGCGGCCGTCCGGCGCAGGGGCGGCCTCAGCCCCGGCCGTGAGGCTGGGACCGGAGCGCGCCGGCGAAGCGCGCAGCCAGGGCGGCGGCCAGGGCGTGCTTGACATCGGCCATCGGCGGGCAGGCGGGCCCCAGCTCGGTGCGCAGCGAGGTCACGGGTCGGCCGTGGAGGCCGCAGGGGACGATCAGCCCGAAGTGCTCCAGGTTGGTGGTCACGTTCAGGGCCAGGCCGTGCATCGAGACCCATCGGCGGACCCGGATGCCGATGGCCGCGACCTTGCGCATCGCCGCGGGCGTGTCGGCCGGCGCGCCCACCCAGACGCCGGTGGCGCCGGGGTCGCGCCCGGCGCGCAGGCCCAGGCCCTGGCAGACGTCGATCACGGCGCCCTCGAGCAATCGCACATAATCATGGAGTCGCAGGCGGAGCGCGTTGAGGTCGGCGATGGGGTAGGCGACCAGCTGGCCCGGGCCGTGGTAGGTGATGTCGCCGCCGCGGTCGGTGGCGGCGAGGGCCACGCCGTGGGCGGCCAGGGCGGCCGGGTGCGCCAGCAGGTGCCCGGCGACGCCCGGGCGGCGCGAGATGGTGATGACCGGGTCGTGCTCGACGAGCAGGAGCGTGGCTGGGGCCAGGGCCGGGTCCTGCGGCGCGTCTCGGCGTGCCAGGCGGTCGAGCAAGGCCGCTTCCTGGACGGCACAGGCGGCGTGGTAATCCATCCGGCCCAGGTCGATGGTGCACAACGCTGGGCCCGCCGCGGGGGCGACGAGCCCGAGCTGCGCCCGCGGGGCGAGCGGGAGGAGCCACAGCGGGGTGGGAAGCGTGACGGGCATGGGATGGCGCGTTGTCAATTGCGGCATGTTAGGGAACGGGGTGGTGTCGCTATAGTCGGCCATGGCGATCCATCCAACAGCGGTGGTTAGTGCAGAGGCACAGCTCGGGAGCGGGGTAGAGATCGGGCCGTGGTGCGTGATCAGCGGCCCGGTGGTGCTCGGCGACGGCGTTCGGCTGCGAGAACGCGTGAGCATCGCCGGGCGGTCACGGATCGGGGCTGGGACGGAAGTGTGGCCGGGGGCGTGCCTGGGGTTCGAGCCGCAGGACGCCAAGTTCGACCGCGCCAAGGGGTCGCCCGGCATCGAGGTCGGGCCCGGGAGCAAGCTGCGCGAGAACGTGACGATCCACGCGGCCAGCAGCGGCAAGGAGGTCCCCACGCGCGTGGGCGCGCGGTGCTTCATGATGGCCGGCGCGCACGTGGGCCACGACGTGCAGGTCGGCGACGACGTGACGCTGGTCAACGCCACGGTGCTGGGCGGTCACAGCATCGTGGGCGACCGGGCGATCATCAGCGGGCTGTGCGCGGTGCACCAGCACACGCGGGTGGGGCGGCTGTCGATGATGTCGGGGGGCTCGGAGGTTTCGACGGACGTCCCGCCGTTCTGCGTGGCCTGGGGCCGCAACGCGCTGAGCGGGGTGAACCTGGTGGGGATGCGGCGTGCGGGGATCCCGCGCGATCAGATCACCGAGGTCAGGCGGGCGTTCGACGACCTGCTGCGCAAGTGGGCCGGTCGGCAGGAGACGGTCGCCGAGCTGGAGCGCCGCGGGGCGTCGTGCCCGCCGCTGCTGGAGATGGCCCGGTTCATCTCGGAGTCGAAGCGGTCGCTGTGCGTGTACCGGCGTGCCATGCTGCCGCGCGACGACGGGACGATCGCCGAGGAAGCGGGGATATGAGCGCCGGGGGCTCGGGCCGGCTGTGCGTGCTGGGCTCGGGGTCCAAGGGGAACTCGGCGGTGGTGTGCGCCGGGGGCGAGGTGGTGCTGGTGGACCTGGGGCTCTCGCCGCGGCTGACCGAGGCGCGGCTCGCCCAGGTGGGCCTGAGCCTCGGGGCGGTGACGGGGGCGCTGCTGACCCACCTGGATATGGACCACTGCCATCCGGGGTGGTGCCAGGGGAGCGGCGCCCTGCCCCGCGGCGCCGAGGTCTGCGTGGCGGGCGCGCACGGCGATCGCGCCGGCCGCCGCGGCCTCAACGGCGGGCGCGTGCGGCACTTCGAGGGCGAGTTCGTCACGCGCGGCGGGCTGACGGTGCTCCCGCTGATGCAGCTCCACGACGAGCTGGGCGTGGCCGCGTTCCGGGTGGGGCTCCCAGGGCGCGGCTGGCTGGGCTTTGCCACCGACATCGGCCGGGTCACCGACGAGCTGATCGCCCACCTGCACGGCGTGGACGTGCTGGCCATCGAGTCGAACTACTGCCCGGTGATGCAGGCGGCGTCGGACAGGCCGGGGTTCCTCAAGCGGCGGATCATGGGCGGGTGGGGGCACCTGTCCAACCAGGATGCGGCGCGGGCCACGGCGGCGATCGAGCCGCGCGAGCACGCGGTCTTCCTGCACCTATCGCGCGACTGCAACGACCCGGACCTGGTCTGGCGGATGCACGAGGGCGCCGACTACGCGGTGACGATCTCCTCGGCCGACGAGCCCACGCGGTGGGTGCCGGTGCGCCCGGCGGCTGCGCCGGCCGGAACGCTGATGGGCGCAGCCGGGGGCGTCGGGGCGCAGCGAGCGGCGCGGGGCGTGCTGTGGTAGCCTTGCGGGCGTGCGCGCCGCGGGCGTTCGCGGGGCGACGGCGGGCGTGAGCCGGGCCGGCGTGGGATCACAACGAGAGAGAGCCATGAGCAAGGGCGCGGCAAAGAAGCGAACGAAAAAGGCTGGGACCAAGGCCCCGGCTGCTGCACGGGCCAAGGCCCCCAAGGTGGCCCCCGCCACGCCCGCCACGCCCCCCGCCCCCGCCACGCCCGCCCGCAGCGGCGCGCGGGCGACCAGCGGCGCGCCCAAGGCCAAGCCGGCCGGGGCCAAGCCGGCCAAGACCAAGCCCAACGCCGCGGCTAAATCCAGCGGTAAGTCCAAGGCCAAGCCCGCTGCGACTAAGGCCAAGCCGGCAGCGGCCAAGACGCCCGCCAGCGCCACGCCACGCAGCAAGACCAAGCCCACCAGCCCACCGGCGGTGACCGTGCGCGAGCGCCAGGAGGCCGCGGCCCGCGCGCTGGCGGTCGCGGCGGCGTGGTCGCTGCACGCCGACAAGTGCCAGGACGTGCGCGTGCTGGACGTGCGCGGGCTCTCCAGCGTCGCCGATTACTACGTGCTGGCCTCGGGCACCTCGGACCGGCAGATGCGCGGCGCCTCCGACAACGCCGCCGAGCTGGCCGGGCGTCTCGGGCACGAGGTGGTCCGCCAGGACATCGACGACCGCACGACCTGGGTGGTGCTCGACTGCGTGGACGTGCTGGTGCACGTCTTCGAGCCGGCCACGCGGGCGCACTACGACCTGGAGACCATGTGGGGCGACGCCAAGGCCGTCGACTGGCGCGCCGAGCCCGGGGCGGCCCCCGGCGGGCCGGGGCGCGGCATCAGGGCGCGGCGCGTCGTCGAGCCGGCCCATGAGGGCGCCCCGGGCGAGGCCTAAACTGGCCACCTCATGCTTCGCAAGGTGCTCTTTGGCAAGATCCACATGGCACGCGTCACGGCGTGCAGGCCCGAGTACGTCGGCTCGATCACCATCGACCAGGACCTGCTCGACGCGAGCGGGATCCGCGTCAGCGACGCGGTGGCGGTGGCCAACTGTCGCAACGGCGAGCGTTTCGAGACGTACGTCTTCCGCGGGGAGCGCGGGAGCGGCGTGATCGAGATCAACGGGGCCGCGGCCCACCTGGTCGAGCCCGGCGACCGCGTGATCGTGATGCACTACGCGCTGATGACCGACGCCGAGTACCGCGAGCACCGCCCGCGCGTGGCCGTGATCGGCGAGGGCAACGCCATCGCCCAGCGGATCAGCTATGACCCGTCCTAGGGGCGCCCTGCGTGTGCGCGTGCGGGGCGAGGGCCCGCAGAGCTACTCGGTCATGGTCGGCAGCGGCCTGCTCGGGGCCGAGGGCGGGCCAATCGCCCGGCTTGCGCGCGGGCGCGACGCGGCGCTGATCGTGGCCGACGCGGGCCTGCCGACGCAGCTGGTGGAGGCCGTCGAGAGTCGCATCGCCGGCGTGGGCGTGCGCGTGGCTCGCGTGGGCGTGCGGGCCCAGGAGCGGCGCAAGAGCCTTGCCACGCTGGAGCTGGTGCTGGCCGCAGCGGCTGCGGCGCGGCTGGACCGCGGCGGCCTGATCGTCGGGCTCGGGGGCGGCGTCGTGACGGACCTGGCCGGCTTCGCGGCGGCGGTCTACCGGCGCGGCGTGGACTCGGTGCTGTGCCCGACGACGCTGCTGGCGATGGTCGACGCCAGCGTCGGCGGCAAGACCGGGGTCAACATCGAGGTGGGGGCGGCGGGGACCGGCGCGGGTGCCCCCCGGCTGCTCAAGAACATGGCCGGCGCGTTCCATCACCCGCGCCTGGTTGTGTGCGACGTGGCGGCGCTGGCCTCGCTCTCGCTCCGCCAGCTGCGCGCGGGCCTGGCCGAGTGCCTCAAGCACGGGCTGGTCGGGGCGGGCGCAGCGGACGCCGGGCTGTGGGGCTTCACGCAGCGGGCGATCGACCGGCTGGCCCACGAGCCCTTGCACGAGCGCACGCTGGCGGCGCTGGTCGGGCGCCACGCGGCGTACAAGGCTCGCGTGGTGGCGGCCGACCCCAAGGAGCGCGCCCGCGGCGGGGCGGTCGGTCGCATGGCCCTCAACCTGGGCCACACCTTTGCCCACGCCATCGAGACCCTGCCCGGCCTGCGCTGGCCGGCGCCCGGCGGGGCCGGGCCGGCGGTGCGCGGCCCGCTCTTGCACGGCGAGGCGGTCGGCCTGGGGCTGATCGCTGCCGCGGACCTGGGCGAGTCGCTCCGGCGTGCCGAGCCGGGGCTGGCCCTGGCCGTCGAGGGAGCGCTCGGTCGCGCGGGCCTGCCGACGCGCGTCGGCGGCCTGCCCGCCAGCGACCAGGTGATCGACCGGATGCTCGACGACAAGAAGGTCCTCGGCGGCCGGCTGCGCGTGATCGTGCCGACGCGCGCCCGCCGGGCTGCGCTGATCGACGGGCCCGATCGAGGGCTTGTCGCGCGGGCCATCGACCGCTTGCGGGCCTGACCTCCCGTGCAACGGGCGGCGCCGCCCCACCCCCACCCCCACCCACCCCCCGCTCCCGCGCGCGCCCCCGCACCACGCTCACAGTCGGCCCGGGCATGCCCGTGCCCCGCGCCTCCACCCGCACGCCGCGTCCCCCCGCGCCCTTGGCCCACCCGCGTGTGGTGCTCTGAGGCGCGATGCGCGGAATTTGCAGGAGCGTGGAGGTCGCACCCGATAAGCGTGGTGCGGGTGGAACCCGCGGCGTGAGCCCCGGCATCGGACGCCGACGGCGACACACGCGGCGCGTCACGATCACCCGCGACGGAGCGTGCGCGTGCGGGTCATCGCCATCATCAATCAAAAGGGCGGCTGCGGAAAAACGACCAGCGCGATCAACCTGGCGGGCTACTTCGCCCGCACGGGGCAACGCACGCTGCTGGTGGACCTGGACCCGCAGGCGCACTGCGCCGCGGGGCTTGCGATCCCCGAGCAACGCATCGACGTGCAGATCGGCGACGCGATGGCCTCGCCCGAGGGCGAGGCCGACCTCCAGCGCCTGCTGTGGCGCGTCACTCGCAACCTGGACCTGGCCCCCAGCACCGTCCGGCTGGCGGCGCTCGAGAGCGCCCGCGGCGGGCTGGCCGGCGCGCCGGGCGCCGAGCGACGCCTGGAGCGCGTCCTGTCGCGCATGGCCGACCGCTACGACATCGCGGTGATCGACTGCGGGCCGGCCATCGGGGTGCTCACGTTCAACGCGCTGGTCGCTGCGACCGAGGTGCTCATCCCCGTCGAAACGGGCTTCTTCGCCCTCCAGGGCGCAGCCAAGCAGGCCAGTACTATCAAGGCGCTGGGCAAGCGCCTGGGCGCCACGCCGGTCCACCGCCTCGCCGCGGTGATGCACGCAGCGGAGAACCCGCTGGCACGCGACGTCCTGGCCGAGCTGCGCCGCCGGTTCCCTGATCAGGTGGCCCCGGTGGTCATCCGTCTGGACCCGCGCCTGCGCGAGGCCGTCTCGTTCGGCCAGCCCGTGATGGAGTACGCGCCCACGTCCGACGGCGCCCAGGACTACGCAGCGCTGGGTCAGTGGCTCCTCGACCACCCGCCGAGCCCCCGGCCCGAGCACGGCGCAGCGCCCGCCGACACGCCGGCGACCGGCGGCCCCAGCGAGGTCCGCGTCGTCCCCACAGCCGCGTCGGCGCTGCTGGGCGAGGCACGCGCGCTCGCCGCTACCGCAGCGCGCCCAAGCGAACGCGCCGAGCCGGACAGCCCCGGCATGGTCCCCGTGGTCTCGACGGGCGGCGTCATCTCGCGCGCCGCGGCCCCGCGGGCCGAGGTCAAGCCCTTTCCACCCGCCCCATCCCCCGCCCCCGGCGCTCGGCCGGCTCCCGCGGGAGCGCTCACCGAGGCGGAGCCCTCGCTGCGCCGAAACGGCCAGCGTCAAGCCGAGGAGCAGGAGCCCGACCTCGGGCAGGCCATCAGCGCGCTGATCCACCAGCGCACCGAGGAGCTCGCCCGGCGTGTGGCGGCCCTGACCGCCACGCCCAGCACGCTCGCCGCACCCACGCCCGATGCGCTCGGCGCGGCGCACACAGCGACCGCCGCCGGCGCGTCCTCGGGCACGCTGGTCCTGGTCAGCGACGAGCCGGCAGCGGCCAGCACGCAGGCCGCCGTCCCCGCGACGCTCTTCGGGGCCCGCGTGACAGCGCGCGGTGTGCTCTTTGTTCAACCGATGGACGCCGGGACCGCCGTGAGCGTCGCCGGGAGCTTCAACGGCTGGTCCGCCGACGCCACCCCGCTGCGCCCCGATCCACACACGGGTGTGCGTCAGGCGTTCGTCGCGGTGCCGGCGGGCCGGCACGAGTACCGCCTGGTCATCGACGGCGTGTGGGCGGCCGACCCGTTCAACCCCCATCAGGCCGACAACCCCTTCGGCGACCGCAACAGCGTCCTGGACGTGGGCTGACCGGCCGCGCCGCTGCTGCATCTCCCCCGCACGCACCGAAGCGAGAGCACGCCGATGTTCGACGATCCCAGCCAGGTCAGGCGCAGCGACGGCCCGTCGTCTCCCAGCGGGCCCGGCGGCTTCCCCCGCCTGCGCACCGACGACGCCAACGACCCCTACGACCTGCTCACCGACCTGTTCGTCGGCCCGGAGCCGACCAGCGCGCCCGAGCCCCGCGCGCCGCTGCCCGCCAGCGAGAGCGCTCCCCCGCTGCGCAACGAGCCGGGCCCGATCGCGCTGGGCAATCCCTCCGCCGTGCCCGAACCTGCTCGTGTGACGCGCGAGGCGCCCGCGCACGGCTCCCAGCCCCGACGCGGGACCGACGGCGGCGACGGCGTGCGCTGCCGCGGGGCCACGGTCGAGCTGCTCATCGCCGGCAACCTCCCGACGCTCGCTGCGGCGTGGGTCAGCCAGTACGCGCGCTCCGCTGCGGCACTCGCCGGCGAGCCGGTGGCGTTGGTCCGGCTGACGGGCGCCACGCTGCGCGTGGAGATCCACGGCGAACCGGCGACGCTCGCCAGCCAGGCCACCGAACGCGCCGCGCTGCGAGCCGCTGCGCTGTGCTGCCGCAGGGTGATCGTCCACGGCGAGGCGGACACGGCGCTGGCCGCGGCCTGCGGCGACGGCGAGCACCAGCCCGACGAGGTCTCGGTCCTCTTCGGGTGCGACGAGGCCGGCGTGGTCTCGGCCTATCGCGCAGTCAAGCGGCTCGCTGCGGCGTGGTCGCGGGCGGGCGGGGCGGGACCGAGCCAGAGCGGGGCGGGGGCAGGAGAGGCGGAGTTGCCGGCGCGCCCTCGCGGCGTGACGCTGGTACCGATCGGCTCTGCCGCCGCCAAGGCCGCGCAGGCCTCCCGCCGCATCGAGGACGCGGCACGGTCGTTCCTGACCGCCACCGTCCGCTGCACCGCGCCGATCGAGCGCGTGACCGCTGGGGCGCCGGCTCGGCCGCTGCTGGACTCCGCGGCCACGCTCTCGCTGATCGATGTGCTGGCGGCTCTGCGCCAGGCTGCCCCCGGCACCTCGGCCCAGCGTCCGGGTGAGCCCGACGCCCCAGAGCCGGCCCCACCAGAGCCGGCCCCCCAGGCGCGCTCGGTCGTGACGCGTGCGGGAGCGCCGCTGCTCGACGCTGTGCCCGCCACTCGCTCGGACCCCGCCCGCTCCGCGCCGGCGCACGCTGCGACACGCCCAACGCACCAGCCCATGAAGCACACGCACGCCACAGCCCCGCTGTCCTCGTCGCTGAGCGAACTGATCGACGCCGACGGGCCGCTTGTCCTGCTCCGGGCCCGCTGCCCGCACGCGCCCGGCGTCGAGCTGGCCCTCGACGCGATGGGCACCCTCCACGCGCTGCGCGACGACACCGCCCACGACGCGGTCGCTGACCTGGTCGCGGCCCTGGGGTGGGCCGCTGAGCACGCCGCTGTGCTCTCGCTGACAACGACCGAGCCGGTGGACACCGCTGCGGCGCCCGTGGGGCACTTCTTCACGCGGCGTCCGTCGGAGGCCCGCCGGCTGGTGCCCGGCTCGGTCCGCGTGCACGCGCTGGCGCAGACGCGCTCGGGCGAGTGGGCCGCCGTCGAGCTCTGAACCGCAGCCGCGGGATGCCGGCCCGAGCTGAACGGGCAAGAAAAAAGCCCGGGCACGCGCCCGGGCTTGTGTGTCAGCTCGTTATGTCCGGCGTGCGCCGCTGGAGGCGGCGTGATCGGCGGCTCAGGCCGATCAGCGGTAGAGGTTGGTCGCCTCGGTCTCCTCGACCGGGGTGGTGAACTGGTCGGAGGTCATGATGATCTTGAAGCGGACGTCGCCGGGGTTTGCGGCCTTGACGGTGATGCGCCAGGCGGCCTTGGCCCCGGGGGCGAGCGAGGCGAGCGGCGCGAAGGTGACGCGGGCGCCCGAGGCGGAGCCGGCCGTCACGCCCGAGGCGCTGACGAACTGCTGCTGACCGGGCAGGTCGGCCAGGATGCGGATGCCGGTGCCCGGGGCCGAGCCCTGGTTGGTGACCTCGATGACGTAGGTGGTCTCGGCGCCGACCTCGATCGGGTCCTCGGTGTCGATGACCTCAAGGAGGATGGCGGGGATGCCCGAGACGACGGTCTGGCAGCTGGTGTTGACGGGGTTTGCGCACTCGCCGCCGGCGGTGGCCTCCACGCGGTAGGAGCCGATCGCGCCGGGCTTGACCGAGGCGCGGACGACGCGCTCCTGGCCCGCCGTCAGCGTGCCGACGTTGTAGCGGATCGTCGAGCCGGCCACGGTGCCGCCCTCGACGGCGCCCTGCACGGTCATGTTCGCCGGGAGCGAGACCTCCACGACGGTGTTCTCGGAGGGGGCGTCGCCTGTGTTGCGCACCGTGAAGGCGTAGGTGCCGGTGCGGCCGGCGAAGAGGTTCTCGGTGCACTGGGCCGTGATGGCCAGGACCGGCTGGCGCACGACGGTGGTCGTGGCCGGTGCCGAGGCGGTCAGGCCGCCGGCGGAGCTGGCCTGGGCCGGGCTGGAGAAGGTCCCGGTGCGCGCGGCCTTGGCCGTGACGCGGACGGTGCGGGACTGCCCGGCGGCCAGGTCGCCCACATCGACGTCGATGCTCTGCTGGTCGTCGGTGGTCACCAGGCCCTGCGGGAAGGTGTCGCGCAGGCGGACGCCCTCGGCCACGCCCGAGCCGGTGTTGGTCACGACGTACTCGAGCGTGAGCACGTCGCAAAGCAGGAGCTGGGCCTGGGCGGTCTTGGTCAGGGCCAGGGCCGGCTGGACGACCAGGACGTTGGCGCACAGCACGTTGTTGTACGCCACGGCCAGGCAGATGCTCGAATCGCCCACGCTCTCGGCCCGGCTGGTCACGCGGATGTCACGCGTGGAGCGGGCGGGCAGGTTGCCCAGGAGCCAGACCGTGTCGCCGTCGGGCGCACGGGTGAAGGCCGGCTCGGAGCGGATGGGGGTCAGGTTCGTGATGCTCTCGGAGTTGAGGATCACGTTCTGGAGCTCGTTGTTGGTCAGGTTCGTGACCTGGATGTCGTAGGTGAACTCTTGGCCGGCGCGGACCTCGCGCGGCATGTTCACCGCGACCAGCACGGCGCTGGTGCGCTCGTCGCCGGTCGGGAACGCCAGCCGGGTGCCGCTGGAGCCGACCGGGCTGGTCCGCCGGCGGGGGGCCTCAGGTGCGACGGGGGCGGGCGCAGCGACGGGGGCCGGCGACGGGGTGCGGGCCTGGATCAGCGTGCCGCCGCCGCTGGTGGGCGACTCGGACGCCGGGCCGGGCGGGACGCTGCCGGGGCGCTGCGGCTGGGCGCAGCCCACCAGCAGCGCCGCCACGGCGCTCAGGGCCGTAAACACAAAGGTACAAGATCGGGTCCGCGTGGTCATGTCGGTGCCTCCTAGAGCTTTGGAAGGCGATCCCTGGATCGCCGAACGTCACGTCCCCCGCGCAGGGAGAGAGTGCGGCCCGATGATACCACAAAGAGATCCGAAAACCCGCTGAGGCTGAGCGATTGTGCGGCCGTCCCCATCAAATCTTGATATTTCACGCACGCAGGGCGGCAAAGTTGCCGTTCTTGCGCGTCGCCAACTCCCCGTCGTGCACGCGAGAGCCCGGGATCGGGGTGCGCGCAGCGCAGCATCGGGCCCTGGCGGGCGTGGACGCGCTGGGTGCTCGGCGCAGCCCGGGGCTGGGCTCAGGCGGACTCTTTGCGGCGCACGCGCAGGTCGGCCAGGCGCGGCCTGGCGGTGACATGGTGCTCGTCGATGGTGAACTCGGAGCCGGTGGGCTTGGCCTCGGGCAGCTCGTAGAGCAGGTCGATCATGACCTCCTCCATGACGCCGCGCAGGCCGCGCGCGCCGGTCTTGCGGATCAGGGCCTGCCGCGCGATGCTCTGGAGCGCCGCCGGGGTGAAGGTGAGCGAGGCGCCCTCGAGGGCGAAGAGGTGCTGGTACTGCTTGATCAGGGCGTTCTTGGGCTCGGTGAGCACGTTGATCATCGCGTCGACCGTCAGCGGCATCAGCGGGGCGATGACGGGCAGGCGGCCGACGAACTCGGGGATCATGCCGAACTCGATCAGGTCGTCGGGCTGCACGCCGGCCAGGAGCTGCTCGGTCTGGGTGGCCTCGTCGGCGGCGGCCTCGGCCGTGGTGAAGCCGATGCGGGCCCGGCCCAGGCGGCGGCGGATGATGTCCTCCAGGCCCACGAACGTGCCGCCGCAGATGAAGAGGATGTTGGAGGTGTCCAGCTGGATGTACTGCTGCTCGGGGTGCTTGCGGCCGCCCTGGGGCGGGACGTTGGCGACGGTGCCTTCGAGCATCTTGAGCAGGGCCTGCTGCACGCCCTCGCCCGAGACGTCGCGCGTGATCGAGACGTTGTTGTTGGTCTTGCCGATCTTGTCGATCTCGTCGATGTAGATGATGCCGCGCTGGGCCGACTCGATGTCGAAATCGGCGCTCTGGAGCAGCTTGAGGAGCAGGTTCTCCACGTCCTCGCCGACGTAGCCGGCCTCGGTGAGCGTCGTGGCGTCGCCGATGGCGAAGGGGACCTTGAGCAGGCGCGCCAGCGTGCGCGCCAGGAGCGTCTTGCCCGAGCCGGTGGGGCCGATGAGCAGGATGTTGCTCTTGTCCAGCTCGATGCCGGTGTCCTCGCGCTCCAGGTGCTGGAGGCGCTTGTAGTGGTTGTGCACGGCCACCGACAGGGCCCGCTTGGCCAGCAGCTGACCGATCACGTACTGGTCCAGGAACTCCTTGATCTGCCTGGGCGAGGGGATCTCGGTAAAGAGCGGGGCCGAGGCGCCCACCCGCCGGCGCTCCTGCTTGAAGATGTTCTGGCACAGGTCGGTGCAGTTGTTGCAGATGTACACGTCCGACGGGCCCTCGACCATCGGGCCGACCTCTCGGCTGGTCTTGCCGCAGAACGAGCAGGTCGTCAGGCGACGCCCGCGGAAGCCGCTGCCTCCCCCGCCCCCCCCGCCACCACTCCCCCCGCCTCCGCCACCGCCTCCGCCGCCACCCCCGCCGCCCCCACCGCCGGTGTTGCCCTCGGACCCGCTGCCGGAAGCTGCGCTCCCGGCGGAGAGGCCCGTCGAGGCGGCGTTGTTCGGGTCGTTGCTGTCCTGACGCGACTTGGCCATGGGGTGCTCGCTGCGGAAGACGCGGATGGGTTTCGATCGGTGCTGTGACGGGCACGATCGCGGGAGGATCGATCGGCTCGCACCGCGCGGCCGGCGTGATCCGAAGTGTATCGGCCGACTGGTCGAACGGCTTGCTTGAGCCGCATCAAAGCGTGTATCGACGCGGTGGCGGGGCGTTGCACGACCGGCTCGGCGAGCCGAACCAATAACACCGGCGCGGACGTGCCGAAAGCCCCGAGCGCACGCGAATCGGCGGGCTGGGCATGCGCTCAGCCGGGGCCGTTGGGCCGCTGCGGCTTGCGCGCGGGGGCGGCGGCGGCGGGGCCGGGGGCGGGGGCGGGGGCGTCGCTCGGCTGGGCAGGGGTGCGGCCCTTGGCGTTCATCGACGCCGAGACGCGGTCGATGAGCCTGGCGCGGGCGGCCTGGAACTCCTGTTCGGTCATCGTCCCCGACGCGCGCAGCCGGCGGAGGTGCTCCATGATGCCGATGTCGTGGGCGTCGCCAGCGGCTGCCTTGCGGTAGCGGTCGCGCACCAGGGCGATGATCAGCGAGCCCACGACCGCGGCGACGATCAGCACCAACGCCCAGAGCAGCACGCCGGTGGGGTCGAAGGTCTTGGGCGCGATGGGCGTGAACGGCGCTGGGTTGCCCGCCAGCGCCAGGGCATCGGCCGGTGCCTGGATGAGCAGGGCCATGAGCATGGAGCGTTGCTGGGCCGGGGGGTGGGGCCGGGTGGTGGGGCCGGGGGGTGGGGAGTGGCGTTGGGGCTGGATGTGCGTCAGTCGGTCGAGCCGACGGCCTGGCGGATGGGCATCACAAAGTGGGGCACCACGCGAGAATCGAGCAGCTCCTCGCCGGCCTTGGCGATCGATTGGAGCGTCGCTGCCAGCTCGCGCACGTCGGCGATGGACCCGTACTTGCGCAGGGTCAGGTACAGCGAGATGGGCTGGGGCTCGAACTCGCCGGTGCGGATGGCGCGGGCGGAGGTGCGTGTTTTGACCTCAAAGTGCGCCTGGAAATCGACGCTCTCGGACAGGGCGATGGCCAGCGAGGGCTGGCAGTCCAACGGGATCGCCGCCCGGTCCGGCCCCAGGGGCGCCGCCAGCTTGGCCCAGAGCGAGCCGCCCAGCAGGGCGTCAAAGACGATCGCGTCGTGGTTGCCGGCGGCCATGATGTCAAAGCCGTAGAGCAGCTCGAGGTAGTCCACGTCCAGCGGGCTGATGGAGAGGAAGTACGGGGCGATCTCGAGGGTCAGGGCGTGGATGCGGTAGGTGTCCGGGGCGCGCGGGTTGATCACGCCGGTGCGCACGCTGGTGCGGCGGAGCGCGATCCACTGCTGGAAGCCCTCGTCCTGCTCGGGGGTCGACTCCAGGGCCAGCTCGTGGGTGAACCGGCGGAAGCGCGTCATGGAGGGGAACTCGCGCCGGACGCGGTCGAAGAGGGCCAGGATGGTCTCGCGGTCGGAGGGGAGGTCCATCTTGAGGGCCAGGCGCTGGTTGATGTAGAAGTCCGTGGCCAGGGCTGAGTAGGAGGATGGGTCGGTCACGGGGCGCTCCGGCGCGGGTGGTGGCGGGGTTGAGCGTGCCCGGGACGGTACGGCGCCAGGCGGGTCGGCGAGCGCGGGCGGGGTGTTAGCGCGCCCGGCGGTCGATGATCCAGCGGAGCGTGGCCGGCGTGTCGGCCAGCGACGAGACCGCGGCGTCGGCGCCGGCGGTGGCCAGCTGGATCACGCTGAAGGATCCCGTGGCCACGGCCAGGACCCGGCAGCCGTTGACGCGGGCGCAGCGCACGTCGTGCGGGGTGTCGCCGATGATCAGGACGTCCTCGGCAGGGATGGGCCTGCCGCGGGCCTGGGCGTAGCGCTCCATGGCGGCGCGGGGGAGGTCGTCGCGCGTGGGCGGGTCGGAGCCCGAGTCGTCCCCCCAGGCGTTGACGACGAAGGGCTCGGGGTCGATGCCCACACGCCCGAGCTTCATCAGCCCGGTCTCCTGGTAGTTGCCCGTCAGCAGGCCCAGGGTGACCCCGCCGATGGCGGCCAGCTCGGTGACCAGCTCGGTGACGCCGGGCATGGCCCTGGCCTCAACGGAGGCGGCCAGGTGCTCGGGCATTCGGCGGGCGTACTCGGCGCGGAAGGCGCGGTGGGCCTGATCGGTGAAGGGGACGCCGGCGTTGCGGTGCACGTCCATGACGATGAGCGGGTCGAGCCGGCCGGCGGTGTCGACGCCGTCGAGGGAGGCGTGGGGCGCGACCACGGCGCGGGCGGTCTGGTTCATGGCGCGCACGCCGGCGCCGGCGGTGCGCAGCAGTGTGCCGTCGATGTCGAAGAGGACGAGCATGCGGGCCCCTTGTGTGCCCCGGCGTGCCCCGCGGGCGCGGCCGGTGGTGGGCTGACCCTACGCTGCCGGCGATGTCCTGGGTATGGGTCTGGTCGGCGAGCTTGGCGGTGCTGGCGGCGCTGGCGCTCTTCGACGCGCTGGTGCTCCAGCGCGGCGGGGGCGGGGGTCAGCGGTGGCGCGCCGCGGCGTCGGGGGGCGTGTGGCTGGCCGTCACCGCCGTGACGGCCTGGGCGCTGCACCGGGTGTACTCGGACCAGTGGCCGTGGCTGCGCAGCTCCGTCGGGGACCCGGGCATGGGCGGCGACGTGGCGGTGCGCCAGTTCCTGGCGGCGATCGTCATCGAGCTGACGCTGAGCCTGGACAACGTCGCCGTGCTGGCGCTGCTGGTGGCGTACTACAAGATCCCGCCGGCGCGCGTGGGGCGCGTGCTGCTCATCGGCGCGCTGGCCTCGCTGGTGCTGCGGATGCTGGTGATCCTGGGCGTCGGGCGGGTCCTTGAGCGCGTGGCGTGGTTCGAGACGGTGCTCGGCGGGGTGATCGTCCTGGCCATGCTGCGCACGCTGGTGCTGCCCGACGAGGGGACGGACTTCTCGCGTCGGCGGCTGGCCCGCGCGGTGCGTCGCTGGGTGCCCATCGCCCCGGTGGGCGTCGAGAACGTCCCCGGCGCCCGCGGCGAGTGGTTCCTGGTCCGCCACGGCGGGCGGCTGTGCCTGAGCACCACCGGGCTGGTGGCGGTCATGGCCGGGCTGGCCGACACGTCGCTGGCGGTGGACTCGATCCCGGCGGTGTACGCCGTGACGCGCGACCCGTTCATCGCCTGGACGAGCAACGCGCTGTCGATCCTGGCCCTGCGGTCGCTGTACTTCGGCCTTGGGCTGGGGGCGGCGCGGTTCCGGTTCTTGCGCCTGAGCGTGGCGCTGGTGCTGCTGCTGCTGGCGATGAAGACCTTCCGCGGCGAGGCCTGGGGGCTCCAACCCGGGATCGTGGCCCGCGCGACGCTGGCGATCGTGGCCCTGGGCGTGATGGGCTCGGTGGTGCACGCGTGGCAGGTGCGGGCCACGGCGGGCGCGCGGGCGGCGCTGGAGGGCGTCCGGCCCACGCCCGTCGAGGACCTGGCCGAGGCCGCCGCGGGCGCGCGGCGCAACCTCTGGCGCGTGGGCGTGCTGGTCGTCGGCGTGACGATCGTGCTCTTTGGCATGCTGGTGGTCGCCCCGCTGCCGGGGCCCCTGGGGGCCGTGGTCGTGGGGGCCGGGCTGTGGGTGCTGGGGACCGAGTTCGTCTGGGCCCGCAACCTGCTCAACGCCATGCGCACCAGGCTGGAGCAGCTCAACGAGCGGACCGACCGGCTCGTCAGGCGTGCGCCGTGGTGGGTCTTTGTGATGGCCGCGGCGGGGTACGCGGGCTTCTGGGCTGGGGCGTACTGGCTGGCGGTCGTGCGGCTGGGCCTGCTCGGGCCATCGCCGGTGATCGGCGGCGCGCTGGGTGGGCTGTTCGTGCCGGCGTGGCTGACGGTGCAGCGCGTCCGCCGCGCCCGCGCCGAGCGCGCCGGGGCCCGTGGCGTCGCGCCGCGGGCAACTCCCAGCGCCTGAGCGGCTCAGGGCGTCGGGCCCGCCAGGCTCAGCTCGCCCCCCGACCAGGCGCGCAGCGGGGCGTTGTGCTCAGCGATCAGCGCCCGGCCGTGCTCGTCGATGCCGGCCAGGACGCCGCGCGTCAGGCCAGCGGCGGCGCCGTGGTCGGCGTCCGGCGGGGCGAGGCTCACGCCCTGACCGCGCCACGCCAGGCGCTGGTTGATGCTCGCCAGCAGCGCGGGCGGCATCGCCCCCGGGGCCGGCGGCTGCGCGGCGTGCGCCGGGGCGAGCGCAGCGACCACCGCGCGGGCGATCTGCCGGCACAGCTGATCGATCGGCACACGCCCGGCGCCGAGCATGCCCAGGGACGCGGCGGGGAGCCTGGTCCCGGCGGGCAGGTCCGCCGGGCCGAGGTTGGCGTTGACGCCCACGCCAACATGAACATGTTCGCCGTCGCGCTCGCCCAGGATGCCGGCGATCTTCCAGAGCCCGCCGCCGAGCCGGCCGCGCAGCGCCGGGTGCGCGCCGTCGGCCGTGACGTCGTTGGGCCACTTGAGGCGCAGGGCGCACGCCTGGGCCGCTGCGCCCGAGCGGGCCAGGGCCCGCTGGACCACCCCCAGGACCTCCCAGGCCACGCCGAGCATCGCCCAGGCGGGCAGGGGCTCGGGCCCGACCCACGCCGTGGTGGTCGTCCACGCCCCGCCGATGGGCGAGGCCCACGCCCGGCCGCGCTGGCCGCGCCCGGCGGTCTGCCGGTCGGCGCGCACCAGGAAGGGCGCCTTGGCCCCGCGCGCCAGCAGCCTGCGCGCGTCGTCCATCGTCGAGCCGGTCAGGATGAGTCGGGCCTCGTCCATAGCGCTGGCGCCCTGGCGCTCACCACCCCTGCTCGACGGCGCGGCGCAGGGCGTCGGCGGCGCGCCACACGTCGTGGAAGCTGTTGTAGAGCGGCGCCGGCGCCAGCCGGATGATGTCCGGCTGACGGAAGTCGCACACAACGCCCTGGCGCAACAGCCGCTGCTGCAGGGCCCGGCCGTCGCCGGCGACGGCGACGGAGACCTGCGCCCCGCGCTCCGGGGCGCGCTCGGGCGTGACGACACGCAGCGGCGCCTCGGCGCCCGGTCGGGCGCTTGCGGCCCACTCCACGCCGCGGCGCAGGGCCGCGCTGAGCACGGCCGACTTGCGCCGCAGGTTCTCGGCCCACCCCGCCGCGTCGAAGAGCTCCAACGAGGCGCGCAGCGGCGCCGAGGAGAGGATCGGCATCTCCGAGAGCTGCCAGCCCTCGGCCCCGGCGCGCGGCACGAAGTCCGGCCGCATGGCCATCCGCGCCGAGGGCTCGTTGCCGAACCAGCCGGCCAGCCGGGGGATGTCGGTGCGCTCGGCGTGGCGCTGGTGCACGAAGACGCCCGCGGGGGACCCGGGGCCGGCGTTGAGGTACTTGTAGCTGCACCAGACGGCAAAGTCCGCCCCCCCGCCCCACTGGTGCATCGAGAGCGGCACGTTGCCGATGGCGTGGGCCAGGTCCCAGCCGACGGTGATGCCCTGGGCCCGGGCGGCGGCGGTGATCCGCGCGATGTCCAGCGCCTGCCCGGTCAGGTACTGCACGCCGGGCAGGAGCGCAAGGGCGATCGACCTGCCCTGGCGGTCGAAGAGGTTGAGCACGTCCTCGGTGTCGATCAGCCGCGTGCCCGGGCGCGCCCGGATGCGCGTGACGGCCTGGGCCGGGGCCATGCGGTGAAAGGCCGCGTGCGACACCACCGCGTACGCGTCGGTCGGGAAGGCGTCCTCCTCGATGACGATCCTGAACCGCGCCGGCGTGGGGCGGTAGAACGAGGCGAGCATCAGGTGCAGGTTGCCGGTGAGACTGCCCATGGCCACCACCTCGCCGGGCGCGGCGCCCACCAGCCGGCGCAGCCCTTCGGTGAACGACTCGTGGTAGGTCAGCCACGGGCGCCGGGCCTGGAAGTGACCCTCCACGCCCAGCACGGCCCAGTCCTGGAGCTCCTGCCGCACGGCGCCGTAGGCCGCCTTGGGCTGGAGGCCCAGCGAGTTTCCACACAGATATGCGCACGGGCGCGAGGCCCCCTCGCCGCGCTCGCCGTAGGCGGCCATCACCGGGACGAAGAACTGCTCGCGCAGCGGCGCGAACGGATCGGCCGCGTCGTGCGCGTGGGCCTGGGCCTCGGAGCCGGGGTCGTCCGGGGGGGCCTCGGGCAGCGGCGCCTCGGCGGGGATGACGGGGATCGGCGGGGGCGCGTTGGGGCTCATTGCCCGGATTATGCGCCCCGGCGCCCGGGCGACGCAAGCCCGGCGCCATCTACCATCGGTCCGGCATGACCCCACCGCTCCCGCCGGACCTGCGCCCGTCCCTGCTCAGGGCCAGGGCGAACCTCGACGCCTTCATGGCCGACGCGCCCTCGGTCGAGGCGCTCCACCACGCCTGCCAGGTCCTGGCGCTGGCCCTGCGCCAGGGCAACAAGGTGCTCGTCTGCGGCAACGGCGGCTCCAACGCCGACGCCGGGCACTTCGCCGAGGAGCTCACGGCGCGCTTCCGCGCCGATCGCCCGGCCCTTGCCGCCGTCGCCTGCACCGACGCCGGGCACATCACCTGCGCCGCCAACGACTTCGGGTTCGACCGCGTCTTCTCCCGCTGGGTCGAGGCCCTGGGCAAGCCCGGCGACGCGCTGGTGGTGCTCTCGACGTCGGGCAACTCGGCCAACATCCTCCTGGCGCTGGAGGCCGCCCACGCCCGCGGCCTGCGCACCGTGGCGCTCCTGGGCAGGGGCGGCGGCCGCGCCGCCGGCTTGGCCCACGCCCAGATCGTCGCGCCGGGCGACACCGCCGACCGCGTCCAGGAGATCCACCACCTGGTGCTGCACGTCTGGGTCGAGGGCATCGAGAAGGCCCTGGGCCTGGCCTGAGACGCGCCAGCAACCCGCAGCGCACGACTCTCGGCCCCACGCACCGCCGGCGCGCTGGCCCCGACGCTCACCGGCGCGCACAGCGGGCCCGTACACTGCGGCCATGGCACACACCAACGGCGCCCACGCGGCCCCGCCGGAGATCATCGACTTCCGCTCCGACACCGTGACCCGCCCCACCCCGGCCATGCGCCGCGCCATCGCCGACGCCGAGGTCGGCGACGACGTGCTCGGCGACGACCCGACGGTCATCCGCTTGCAGGAGCGCGTGGCCGAGGTCCTGGGCAAGCCCGCCGCGGTGTACGTCCCCTCGGGCACCATGGCCAACCAGTGCGCCATCCGGGCCCACACCGAGCCCGGCGACGAGGTCCTGTGCCACAAGGACTCGCACATCATCCACTACGAGTCGGGCGCGCCCGCGGCGCTCTCGTCGGTGATGATCCGCCCGCTGGAGGGCCCGCTCGGGCTCTTCGACGCCCCCGACGTGCACGCGGCGGTCAGGCCGCGTTCGCACCACTTCGCCTGCTCCAGGCTCCTGCTGGCCGAGAACACCCACAACCGCGGCGGCGGGGCCGTGTGGCCCCTGGAGCAGCTGCGCCGCGTCGCCGACGCGGCCCGGCACCACCAGCTGGCCACGCACCTGGACGGCGCCCGCGTCTGGAACGCCTCGGCCGTCACGGGCATCGCCCCCGAGACCTACGCCCAGCCGTTCGACACCGTCTCGTGCTGCTTCTCCAAGGGGCTCGGCGCGCCCGTGGGCTCGGCGCTGGCCGGCCCCAAGGACCTGATCGCCCGCGCTCACCGCTTCCGCAAGCTCTTCGGCGGCACCATGCGGCAGGCCGGCGTCCTGGCCGCCGCGGCCCTCTACGCCCTGGACCACCACCGCCAACGCCTGACCGAGGACCACCAGAACGCCAAGCTCCTGGAGGCCGGCCTGGCCGACATCCCCGGCGTCACCATCGCCATGCCGGTGGTCACCAACATGGTCTTCATCGACCTGGCCCCGAGCCTGGGCACGGCCCAGCAGGCGTGCGACCTGCTCCGGCCCATGAACGTGTGGGCGCTGCCCAACCTGCCCCAGCGGATCCGCTTCGTGACGCACCTGGACGTGCCGCGGCCGTCGATCGAGCGTGCCGTGCCGATCATCCGGGCGGCCCTGGGCGCCAAGGCCCCCACGCGCGTGCTCGTCGGCGGCTGAGGCGCACCAACGCCGCCGTGGGCTCGATCGCTCGGGCGTGCTGCGCACACTCGTGTGTGCCAGGCGCGCCCGGGATCAATTCACACACCAAGGTGCGACTCGACGAGCCACAGGTCCTTGTCCAGGTCGCGGACCACCTCCGTCAGCACGTCGGCCGAGGCCGCGTCCTTCATGGCGGACGCGTCGTCGATCCCCTGGCGCGCGTGGCCGCCGGCCACGGCCAGCGCCGCCGCCAAGGCCCGCGCGTGCGCCGCCCAGTCGGCGGCCGCCGCGGGGTACGGCCCGAGCCGGCTGGCCCCCGCTGTGTGCCGGGCGGTGCCCTCGACGCGCCCGCCCAGCGCCGCGATCCGCTCGGCCAGCGTGTCGGCGTGATCCTCGGCCCGCTCGGCGATCTGATCGAACAGCTCGTGGAGCGCGATGAACGCGGGCCCCTTGACGTTCCAGTGGGCCACCTTTGCGTGTGTGAACAGGTCGATCATGTCGGTCAGCACGCCCTGGAGCACCCCGATCACGCCCTGCCGCGCGATCCCGCCCAGCCGGATCATCCCGCCGCCGTTTGCTTGGCTCATGCGTCAATCGTAGTCGTGCCCCGCGTGGCCGTTCCCCTGCGATAGAGCCTGGCGGCGCTCCCCGCGCCCCGGGGCGTGCCGGCGGGGGCCTGGGCGGGGTCGGGCGATGGCGCGCCCTCGGGCGTGACGGCCGGCGGGTCGTCCTGCAGGGGCTCCGAGAGCATCGGGGCGCCCACGCCGATGACGCCGTCGCGCGTGGCGATGCGCCGCGCGACCTCCACGCCGCTCCAGAGCGCCCCCTCCATGTAGCCGATGGCCCGGTACGCGCAGTGCTCGCCGGCAAAGTGCATCACCGCCGGCTCGCCGCGCGGGCTGTGCAGCAGCGGGCCGAAGCCCGTCACCTGCCCCGGCGCCGGGAACGAGTACCCGCCGAAGGTCCAGCGGTCGGTCGGCCAGTCCATGAAGCGGGTCCGCACGCGCTGCCCGGCCAGGCCGGGGTACATCGCCGCCAGGCCCGCCAGGCCGGCCCGCTCGCGCGGGCCCTCGGGCAGCTGGCGCAGCCGGTCCGCCGCCGGCCCGCCCGCAAAGCCCGTGAGCACCGACAGCGGCGTGCTCTGGCCGCCCGTGGCCTCCCACGTCATCGGGACGTCGCCGTCGGAGAGCCCGTCGGGCGCCTGGCCCTCCTCGAGCCAGAAGCGCCGCTCGACCGTCGCCAGCAGCTTGACCGCCGGGCCCATCTGCGGGAAAAAGTCCAGCGGCCGGCCCGGGAACAGGTCCATCCGGTCCCACATGGCCGGCGAGGTTGCGATCACGATCTCGTCGGCCTCGTAGCGCTCCAGGCGGTCGTTGACGACGAACGCTCGGCCGCGCGCCACCGCGGCGCGGATGACGCGCTCGCCCAGGCGGACGCGCTCGCGCCCGATGGCGTCGGCCAGGGCCTCGGCCAGCTGCTGAGCGCCCCCGGCGGCGCGGTAGACCTCGGTCTGGGTCCAGTACTGCGACCCGCCGTGCCCCTTGACCGTGGCCAGCTGGGCCAGGTACGACTGCGCCTCGAGCGCCACGCCGTTGTTGCTCTCCAGCTGCACGCGGATGGCGCGGCGCGTCAGGTCCGTGACGCCCTGGCTGGCCAGCCAGTCGGCCACGGAGCGGCCGTCGAGCTCGCCGGCGCCGGGCGAGAGCCACGGCCGGTCGGCGTCGACCCCCGCCGCGTCCACGTCCATCGAGCGCAGCGTCTGGATCATCTCGTCGTAGAGCCGCGCCGACTCCTCATCGCTGAGCCGGCGCCCGTCGAGCACCACCGGCGAATCGAGGCCCTCGTCCTCGCGCTCCGGGCGCAGCTCGATGCCGAACCTCTTGGCCGCGGCCAGCCACGTGGGCTGGTTGGCCCCGATCCACTCCCCGCCGCCCTCGACCACGGCCCCGGGCGCCACGTCCGTCAGCGAGAGCACCCGGCCGCCGACGCGCCGCCGCCCCTCGAGCACCAGCACCTCGTAGCCCAGCGCCCGCAGCTCGTGGGCGCAGATCAGCCCGGCCAGACCCGCGCCGATCACCAGCACGCGCTTGCCGCCGCCCAGCGGCGCGGCCCGCTCGGGCTGCTGCGCCGACGCCGCGCCCGACGCGCCGGAGAGCAACGCGCCCGCCGAGGCCGCCATCACCCCCGCGAGGAACTCGCGCCGCGACCACCGCGCCGCCCCCGGGTCGTGCCTGCACGCCAGCCTCGCCAGCAGTGTCCTGCCCATGCCAGCATCATACCGAACCGGCCCGCGCACGCCGCCTGCGCCCTGTCACCTGCGGCGCACGCGCGCCAGCGCCGCCCCGCCCCGGCCGACCGGCTCCCACCCCGCCGCTCGCACCTCCAAGAGCCCGCTCACCAGCACGCGCTGGCTCCGGCCGGGCCCGCCGGCTTGGGCATCGATCAGCCCCTCCCAGCCATCGACGCTCTCGGCCTGACCGCCGCCGTCCCCCTGGCGGCTGCGCCGCACGCCCCCGGCAAGCGGCCCCAGCTCCTGGGCGCCCTCGCCCTGGCCAAACCGCCCCAGCACCACCGCCAGCCCCTCTGCGCCCGCACGCAGCTGCACCTGCTGCGCGATCACCCCGGCGCCCACCCGGCGCGCCGCCGCGGAGCGCTCGTCCATCGCCACGGCGAACACCGACACCTCCGACTTGCTCTTGCCGTCGTAGAGCCGGGCCCAGGCCATGGTCGCCGGCCCGGCGCCGCCCGCGGCGACGCTCCCCGGCTGGCCCGGGCGCTCCGAGAGCCACATCGTCCGGTTCTCGCGCAGCTGGAGGCGGTCCAGGCGGTACCACACAGCCGTGTGCTCGCCCTGGTCCCGGCCGTCGGCGGCGCCGCGCGCGATCACCCCGTAGCGAAGCCCGTCCGGCGGCCCCAGCACGCCCCCGATGCCCTCCCCGAGCTCCCGGACCTGGGCCGCCGAGAGCCCCTGGACGCTGAGCACCTCCGGCTGGTACTGCCCCACCAGCGCCACCACGCGCTGGCGCACGCTCTCCCAGCCCTCGCCCTCACCTGCGCCCTGGCCTGCGCCCGCTCCGAGCGCATCGACGCCCATGACCACAAGCTCCAGCCGCGGCGTCGTGAGCACGTAGTCCAGCAGGCCCGGCGTCTTCTCGTAGCTCTGGCAGGCCGGCAGCGCCACCGCCGCGCACGCGCACAGCCACACCGCCAGCGCCGCGCGCAGCCCTCGCCCGGTGGCGTCCCTCACGGCTTGGGCCCCGCGGAGAGCTCGCCGACGAGCGCGGCCAGCGCGCTCACGTCGCGCGACCGCTCGATCAGGTCCAGCCGCGAGCCCTCCACGCCGGCCCGGCGCAGCGCCGCCAGGGCCCGCGTCCAGAGCTTGGCCGCTGCGGCGTCCTGGCCGGCCTTGGACTCGACGAACAACTCCGAGACGATCTCCTGCAACTGGGCGACCAGGCGCGCGTCGGCGTGCTGGTAGTACCGGCTGACGATGCCCCGCTGGTGCTTGCTCAGGTACTGATGGCCGGCCATGCGCCCTCCGCGGTTATGGTTGATCGCCGTCGGGCGCATCGGCGTCGGCCCGCGCCGACGAGATCGCCGCGATCGACTGTAACGCCTCGGCCGTCGCCAGCAGGCTCATGGCCGTGGCCTCGATGGGCATCCGCTGGTCCCACAGCGACACCCGCACGCCCCCGTGCGCCCCTGCGGGATCGGCGTGCATCCACGCGTGCGCCGCGTCGGCCTGGAGCTGCCGCAGGAAGCGCATCAGCCCCAGGAGCCTGACCAGCTCGGCGGGGCGCTCCTGGGCGGGCGTGAGCCGGGCGTCGCCGAGCATGGTGGCCACGAACGTCAGCGGCCTTGTGAACTGCCAGCTGGGCAGCGCCGCCCGCGACGCGGTGAAGACCACGCCCCCGACCAGGTCGTCACCGTCCGGCCCCGCGTCGCGCGCCGTGAGCGTGTGCTCGTGCACCAGCGACCGCATCCTGCGCAGCCCGGCCGCCGAGGGCGGCTCCTGGCCGGGCCCGCTCGCTGCAAGCTCGGCCCAGCCGAGCCACGGCATCTGGGTCACGAGCGCCGCGGGGGGCGTCCCCGACAGCGTGGCGCGCACCAGCCCCTGGGCCGAATCGCGCAGGGCCCGCCGCTGGCCCTCGGGCGCACCAGCGGCCACGGACAGCACCGCCGCCGCCAGAAGCCCGCGCAGCGGCTCGGGCACGCCGGCGGGGGCCTCGCCCGCGCCCGCCGACTCGATCACCCGCCGCCGGCAGCGCTCCACCAGGTCGGCGACCGGCTCGTCCCCGACCGGCAGGGCCCCGGCCGGCACCAGCACCACCAGCGCCGCCGTCGCTGGGTCGTCCCACGGCGCACGCTCGCCGGCCCCGACGCTTGCCAGGCCCCCGAGCAGTTCCGCCACAGCCGCCCGGCTCTGGGCGCGCCCCCCGGCCCCCGCCACGCTCTGCGCGTACCGCCCCAGCGCCAGCGCCGCAAGGGCCGCCTCCGAGCCGCCCGCGCTGGGCGGGTCGGCCCCGCCGTCCCAGGGCCGGTACGCCCCCAGCCCAGCCCCGCCGGGCACGCCGGCTCGCCCGATCAGGAAGCGCGCCATCGCGTCGGCCATCTGGCGCAGCTCCGCGACCGAGTCCACCTCAGTCGGTGGGATCACACGCCCGCCGCGGTACACGAACCGCCCCGGCCCGCCCGGCTCGCCCTGCGCCGCGTGGCTGACGCGGAAGCGGAAGGCGCGCACGCCGTGGCGCGCGCTCAGCTCCCCGGGCTCGCTCAGGGCCAGCGCCGCCGAGCCCGTGGCCACGCTCACCAGCGTGCCGTAGACCTCCGCCGGCGTGGCGTTCTCCGCCAGCATGCGGGCCGGGAATTGCGCCAGCGTTGCCCCGCCGCGCTCTCCGCCCGCACCCCCCGTCCCCCCCGCACCCGCCACAGCCCCCGACGCCCGCACCGCCAGGCCCTCAAGCCCGGGCGCCACCGCGGCGTCCACGTCCCCGCGCGTCCGCGGCGCGATCGGCACCAGGCCGCCACCAAGCTCCAGACTCAGCGTCAGGCGCCGGCCCAGCCCGGCCAGGGCCTCGTTGTCGGCGCCCCTGGGCACACGCTCGCCGGCCTGGGCCACGGCCCGCTGCGCCGCCTCCCACACCGCTCGGTCGCTCGGCCCGGCGCCCGGCTCGGACACCACCCACTCCCCGCGCCCCAGGACGCGGCCCCCCAGCCGCAGCTCGACCGCTGCCGCCTCGCACGCGGGCAGCCCGAGCCCCTCGGGCACCGGCTCGGGCACCGCCCATTGGTCCAGCCACCCACGCACGATCCCGAAGGCGCGCAGCGTCTGCTCGGGGCTGGGCGGCTCCAGCTGCGAGCCCCCGCCGGGCTCGCCCGCGCGTTGCTCGCACAGCGCCGCTGCGCCCACCGCCGCCGACGCGCCGCCGCTGTGCGACAGCCACGCCACCGCGACCGCCGCAAGTGTCGCCGCCACGCGGCGCGCTGCGCCGTCGCGCCGGGCCGAGCGCAGACACCCCGGCGCGGGTCCGGGAATAGGCCCCAAGCCTCGCCCCAACCGCCCGCGTGCCCAACGCTCGGCCGCTGCGCGCAGCCCAGCGGGACCCTGGCACGCCGGCTGCCTCCTGTCCGGGTGCTCGGACAACGCACGCAGACACGACCGGAGCGCAGACATGCAGAACCTCCTCGGGCTCCTGGAGCTGAGCATCGCCCGTCAGCGTATCGCGATCTTGTTCTTCCTGTCCTTCGCTGCGATGTGCTAAGGGCCGCAGCGATCCGCCCGCGTGCCGCTGCGACTTGCTTCCTCTCCACCCACCCACCACGCCCGACCGCCCAGCTGCCCTGCCGTCCTGAACCGTCCAGCCGAGGCACAGCCAGCCCTCGCTGAGGGAGCGGCTGGCTGAGAAACAACAGCAAACTGCCCGCGGGTAGGCTCAGGGCGCGCAGCGCGACCGGCACGCGTCGATCGCGGGCGTCCAACGCGTAGACGGGCCGGAGCGATCAGCCCTCGCGCTTGCCGAAGGTGATCTTGTCGGTGCCCAGTGCGCCGTGGGTGTCCATGCCGCCGCGGGTCGGTGCCGGGCCGCGGGAGCGTCCCTCGCGCTCGCCGCCGCCGCCGCCGGCCCCGCTGCCGGTGCCACCGCCGGTGCCGGCGGACGTGTCGCCCCACTGGGCGCGCTTGAGGGAGAGGCCGATCTTGCGGTCGGAGGTGTCCACACGCAGGATCTTGACGTCGACCTCGTCGCCGATCTTGACCACGTCCTGGGGGTTCTCGACCTTGTGGTCGGCCAGCTCGGAGATGTGCAGCAGGCCCTCAAGGTCGGACTCGAGCTCGACGAACACGCCGAAGTTGGTGAGCTTGGTGACCTTGCCGCGGATGACCATGCCGGGGCGGTAGTGCTCGGGGATGGCGTTGATCCACGGGTCCTCGGTCAGCTGCTTGACGCCCAGGCCGATGCGCTGCTTCTCGCGGTCCACGTCGAGCACCACGCACCGCACGGCCTGGCCCTTCTGGAGCACCTCGTTGGCGTGCGTGACCTTCTTGGTCCACGACAGGTCCGACACGTGGAGCAGGCCGTCGATCCCCGGCTCGATCTCCACGAACGCGCCGTAGTTGGTCAGGTTGCGCACCACGCCCTCGATGACGTGGCCCGGCGGGTACTTCTCGCTGACGAGCTCCCACGGGTTGACCTCGGTCTGCTTCATGCCCAGCGAGATCTCCTGCTTGTTCTTGTCGATCTCCAGCACGACCACGTCCACCTCGTCGTTGGGCTTGACCAGCTCGGAGGGGTGGTTGATGCGCCGGGTCCAGGACATCTCGGAGATGTGCACCAGGCCCTCGATGCCGTCCTCAAGCCGCACGAACGCCCCGTAGGAGACGATGCTCACCACCGAGCCGTGCACGCGCGAGCCGACCGGGTACTTCTGCTCGATCTCCTCCCAGGGGCTGGCCTCCTTCTGCTTGAGGCCCAGCGCGATCTTCTCCTTCTCGCGGTCGATGTTGAGGACCTTCACCTCGACCCTCTGGCCGATCTTGAGCAGCTCCGACGGGTGGTTCACCCGGCCCCAGGACATGTCGGTGATGTGCAGCAGCCCGTCGATGCCGCCCAGGTCGATAAAGGCGCCGAAGTCGGCGATGTTCTTGACCTCGCCGCTGACCAGCTCGCCCTCCTTGAGGGTCTCCATCAGGCGGCGCTTGGCCGAGTCGCGCTCCTCCTCGATGAGCTTCCGCCGCGAGACGACGATGTTGCGCCGCTCCAGGTCGATCTTGATCACGCTGGCGCGAACCGTGCGCCCGATGTACTCGCCGATGTCCATCGGCCGGCGCACGTCCACCTGCGACGCCGGCAGGAACGCCGGCACGCCGATGTCCACCAGCAGGCCCCCCTTGATCTTCTTGGTCACGCGCCCCTCGACGGCGTCCCCCTCGCGCGTGGTGTCCACCAGCCGCTGCCAGTTGAGCATCCGGTCGGCGCGGCGCTTGGAGATCTGGATCAGGCCCCCCTCGCCGTCGATCCGCTCCAGGAGCACCTTGACCTTGTCCCCGATCTTCAGGTCGACGCCCTCGAACTCCTCGCGCGGCACCAGGCCCTCGGACTTGAGCCCGACCTCGATCACCACGTCGTCGCCGGCGAACCCGACCACCTCCCCGTCGAGGATCGTGCCCTCTTCCAGGCTGGCAAGGTCGCCGCCGAGGATCTCCCCCAGGTCGGTCTTGCCCGTGGCGGTGTTGTATTCCTTGAAGAGCTTGTCCGCCTCGTCGTTGGCAAGGCCGAGCGATGCGATCAGGGTCTCGTCGATCATGGTGTGTGGTCTCGGGGTCCCGCGGGCGTGCGAACACCCCGCCGAGCCAGCGGTGCCGGATGGAGCAGGGTTTTGGCCGTGCCGGCGACGCGCCGAGCGGTTCAACGGCCTTGTCTGCGACCATGCCGCCGCGGGTCTGACTCAGCGGGAACCGTGATGATAGCCCGCGCCCGGGCCGCCGCCGGGCGATCAACACCCGCGGGCACCTCGGCGGTTAGCCCGGGTCCAGCCGGGCCGGGGTCTGGAGCACGTCCGACTCCATCAGGCCGTCGCGCAGCCGCACGACGCGCTGGCACAGCCGGGCCACCTCGGGGTCGTGCGTCACCATGATGATGGTGATCCCCTTGGCGTGCAGCTCGTTGAAGAGCTTGAGCACCGACCGGCCCGTGGCCGAGTCCAGGTTGCCCGTGGGCTCGTCGGCCATGAGCACCACCGGGCGCGTCACCAGGGCTCGGGCGATGGCGCACCGCTGCTGCTGACCGCCCGAGAGCTCGCTGGGCCGGTGGCCGATGCGGTTGCCCAGCCCGACAAGCTCCAGCGCCTCGACGGCCCGCGCATGCCGCTCGGCCGGCGGGGCCCCCTGGTAGAACAGCGGCACCTCGACGTTCTCGCGGATCGTCAGCTCCGGGATCAGGTTGAACGCCTGGAAGATGAACCCGATCTTGCGCCCGCGCATGGCCGAGATCTCCGAGTCGGGCATCGACTCGGTCGCGGTGCCGTCGAGCAGGTACTGCCCCAGGGTGGGCCGGTCCAGGCACCCGAGTATGTTCATCATCGTGCTCTTGCCCGAGCCCGACGAGCCCATGATGGCCAGGTACTGCCCCTCGGGGATCCGCAGGTCCACCCCGCGCAGGGCCTCGACCAGCACCGAGCCGTCCGCCTTGTAGTAGATCTTCTTGACCTGGCGCAGCTCCACCACCGCCCGGCGCGAGGCCCAATCGATCGCCTCAGCGGGGGCCGCGTTGCTCGACTCAAAGACGGGTGTGATGGACACGGTTGATTGTTGGCCCGCCGCCCAGCCCGGGTGCGCCCAAGCGCCGGGGCCGCTCAGCTGGGCGAGGCGATCTCGTCGTGCGGCAGCGCCGGGCCCAGGCCCGGACGCGCCCCGCTGTGACGGTCGGCCGAGGGGCCGTACCGCAGCAGCAGCTCGACACGCGACGTGACCCCGATCTTCTGGTAGATCGCCTTGACGTGGTGGTGGATCGTGTGCGGGCTGCGGCCCAGCCGCATGGCGATCTGCTGCTTGTTGAGCCCCTCCAGGAGCATCGAGAAGATCACCCGCTCGGCCCGCCCGAGCGAGTCCAGCGCCGCGTCGGGAGTCTGCGCACCGGCGCCGCCGTATCGCGCCAGCCGGTGCCGCTGCGCGTGGTAGAACCACTCCCCGACCGCCGTGTGCACGAAGTTCACAAGCTCCCGGTCGTGCTCGGTGTACGGCTCGCTCCCCGAGGCCCTGGTCAGGATCCACACGGGGACCCACGGGGTCAGCTCGGGGCTGATCCGCCGAGAGAGAAGGAACTGATCGAACGAGAGCGCCTTGAGCGCCGCGGCCCAGTACTGGCGGTCGAACTCGCCCGGGTCGATGTACAGCTCGCGGTCGGCCGCCGTGGCGATGGTGCCCCTGCCGCGCGTGAGCAGCACGTCCAGCGGGGCGCACCGCGTGGTGTGCGGCGTGAGCGTCCGCAGCGCCAGCCGACGCTCCAGGTCGTCGGTCCACCCGATATCGCCCAGGAACACCGGCCCCTGGTACAGCCCGTTGCCCATCGGCCGGTACGCGGCGATGATCACCACGCGCGAGCGCGTCAGCGCCGCCAGGTGGTGCGCCAGCCGCTCGGCGGCCAGCGGGGGCTGAGACAAGCTCGACGCCACGTCATCGATCGCGGCGGCCGAGCGGAAATACTCATCGGTTCTGTCAAAGTCCCTGGTCATCGAAGGCCTCCCTGTCACGTCATGGTGCGGGCTGCACGAGGAAATCTAACCGCGCAACTCCATAACTGCAAGGATTACTCAGATGCCTGGCGACCGAGCACCGCTCATCCACCGCGCAGCCGACCGCGCCGGCACGCACGCGCCGCGCGTGCCCAGCCGCTGACGCACCTGCGCCATCACCGCCGCTTGCAATCACGTATCGACGACGCCTGTTGCGATGTTCTAGATCCGGCACAAAAGCCATGTCCAAGCTCGTGGAACGCGTGTCACAGATTTGGGTTTCATGATCAATCGACAACCCGGCGCCTGCGCGCCATTGCGCACGACAAATCCATCGATTGATCGCCGCCATCTATCACGCCTGTGCATGCCCGCGATCCAAAGAGAACGCACGGGCAACGCCGGGCTCATGAGCCTCAGCGGGCGTTGACGGGGCCTTAGTCCTCCAGCTGCAACGACGCTAGCGCCGTCGACGGGTCCTGGGCGAACCGAAAGACGCGATCCAGACCCGTCAGTGTCATCACGGACATCACATCGGGGCTCGTGCCGCACACGATCAGCCGGCGCTTGCGCTCGGCGATGAGCTTGCGCAGCCTGAGCATCTGCGCCAGGTGCGAGGAGGAGACGTACGAGACGGCGGTGAAGTTCAGCACCAGGTCCTTGCTGTGCGCGGGCTCATCGCTGGCTATGCGGTCGTGCGCCGCGGCGAGCTCCTCGCTCAGGTGCGGCTCGTCGGCCAGATCCGCGACCAGGATGCGTTCGGACCATTCGATCGGCATGGCCGCCAGTGTACCACGCGGCCGCCGGCGCGCTCAAGGGGCGCAGCGGGCCGCACCCGCACAGATTCCAACTCATCGCTGGGCCCCGAGCGTGTGCCTTGCCGGGGCGCGCTCCGCCAGCGGCCCAAGAGGCGTGCGCACAGCGACCCGATCGGCCCGCGCGTGTCGCAGGCGCAGCCTTGGTCGGTCAGCGGATGTAGAGCAGGTCGCGGTAGGTGGGCAGCGTCCAGAGGTCGTCGGAGACGACGCGTTCCAGGTCGTCGACGGCCGCGCGGAGCGTGGCCATGGCGGGGCGGACGTTGTCGCGGATGAGCCTGGCGTGGCGGGCCGGGTCCTCCTCGTGGGAGTCGGAGGCCTTCTCCAGCTCAGCGGCGGCGATGGTCAGGCGGTCGCACAGGGCGACGAAGGCCTCCAGCTCGCGGCGCTGGGTGCTGACGCGCACGCCGGCGGCCTCGGTGGCGGCGACGGCGTCGGCCAGGCGCTTCTGGTGCTGGAGTGCCGCGGGCAGGACCAGCGTGCGGGCCATGGAGATCATGACCTCGGCCTCGATGGTCATCTGCTTGATGTACTTCTCGACGGCGATGTTGTAGCGGCTCTCGACCTCGGCCTTGGAGAGCACGTCGTAGCGCCCGAAGAGCTCGACGCTCTTCTTGCTGGCGATGACGGGCAGGGCCTCGACCGAGTCGCGCAGGTGGGGCAGGCCGCGGCGCTCGGCCTCCTCGTGCCAGGCCTTGGAGTAGCCGTCGCCGTTGAAGATCACGCGCTTGTGCTGCTTGACGAGCTTCCGGAGCAGGTCGCGCACGGCCGACTCGAGCTTGGCCGGCGTGGGGGCCTTGCCCAGGGCCTTCTCCAGCGCGGTGGCGATGGCGTCGAGCGAGTCGGCCACGATGGTGTTGAGGACGGTGTTGGGCCACGCCGAGGACTGCGACGAGCCGACGGCGCGGAACTCGAACTTGTTGCCGGTGAAGGCGAACGGCGAGGTGCGGTTGCGGTCGCCGGCGTCGCGGAGCAGCTCGGGGAAGGTGTGGGCGCCCAGGTCGAGCTTGCCGCCCTTGATGGTGCGCTTGGGCTCGCCGGTCTCGATCTGCTCGAGGATGTCGGCGAGCATGTCGCCCATAAAGATGGACATGATCGCGGGGGGCGCCTCGTTGGCGCCCAGGCGGTGGTCGTTGGAGGCCGAGGCGATGGCCGCGCGCAGCAGGTCGCCGTGCAGGTCCACCGCCCGCATCACCGCGGCGACGAAGACCAGGAACTGCATGTTGGTGTGGGTCTCGGCCTTGGGGTCGAGCAGGTTCACGCCGGTGTCGGTGGCCATGGACCAGTTGTTGTGCTTGCCCGAGCCGTTGATCCCCGCGAAGGGCTTCTCGTGCAGGATGCAGTGCAGGCCGTAGCGCGGGGCCACGCGCTTGAGGGTCTCCATCAGCAGCATCTGGTGATCGCAGGCGACGTTGGCGTTCTCGAAGATCGGGGCGATCTCGAACTGCGCCGGCGCGACCTCGTTGTGCCGCGTCTTGACCGGCACGCCCAGGCGGTAGAGCTCGCGCTCCACCTCGGCCATGAACGCCAGCACCCGGCCCGGGATCGAGCCGAAGTAGTGGTCCTCAAGCTGCTGGCCCTTGGGGGGCTTGGCGCCAAAGAGCGTGCGGTCGCACAGGAGCAGGTCGGGCCGGGCGAAGTACAGGTTGCGGTCGACCAGGAAGTACTCCTGCTCGGGCCCCACCGTCGTGTTGACGCGCGCCGCGCGCGACTCGTTGCCAAAGACGCTCACGATCCGCATCGCGTGCTCGGAGAGCGCCTGCATCGAGCGCAGCAGCGGCGTCTTGTTGTCCAGCGCCTCGCCCGTCCAGGAGACAAAGGCCGTGGGCACGCACAGCGTCACGCTCTCGCCCGAGCGGTTGAGGAACACCGGGCTGGTCGGGTCCCAGGCGGTGTAGCCGCGGGCCTCGAACGTGGCCCGCAGCCCGCCGGAGGGGAACGACGACGCGTCCGGCTCGCCCTGGACAAGGGCCGAGCCGGAGAACTGCGTCAGCGCCGAGCCCGTGCCGTCGGGGTGCAGGAACGAGTCGTGCTTCTCGGCGGTCAGCCCAGTCAGCGGCTGGAACCAGTGCGTGTAGTGCGTCGCGCCGCGCTCGATGGCCCAGTCCTTCATGGCCGAGGCCACGATGTCGGCCAGCTGCGGGTCGAGCTTCTCGCCGTTCTTGATCGTCCGCCCCAGGCGCTGGAAGACGTCCTTGGGCAGCCGCTCGCGCATGACGCGCTCGGAGAACACGTCGGCCCCGAACAGCTCCTCCAGGCGCGTCCGCTTCTCGCCGTTGAGCGAGGTCCGCTCGCGCCAGGCGGTGGCGGCGGCGACGGCATCCAGACGGGAACGGGTGAGGGCCATTGCGGTTCTCCAGCAGCGGGCCGGCGGGGGCGGGGGGCCAGCGCCCCGGGACACCAGGGGCCAGGGCGCGGGCCGGCCGGACCAAGGGCGATCGTTCGTCGGCTCGGGCTGATTGTCCAAAGCCGCGAGCCCGCGATTGTCGAGAAACCCGCCCCCAAGCCGCCACCGGGCACACGCCAAACGACAGCGCGACCGCCCAGGACAACAGCTCTGTCGCCCTGGGCGGGACGCCGCGGCAGTATCGGTCCTCGCTGCGAGCCGCGCCGAGCGCACGCCCGGCCCGGGTTCGCAGCCAATCGCACGGGGAGTCATCCCCTCGTCAGGTCAATCAAAAAAACGTGTCCAGACCACCGCCACCCCCGAAGCCCGGCGTGGGGAAGACGAAGAAGGCGAACACGACCTGGTTCGCCGCGACCGTCACCGTCTGCGAGAGCGACTGACCGCCGCCGTTAAGGGCGGTCACGACGTACGTGCCCGGGGGAACGGAGATCGCGTACGAGCCGGTGAACGGGTCGGAGCCCAGAAACGTTGCCACGGGGGCGCCGGTCGTGGCGTCGGTGATCATGATGAGTGGGAAGAAGATGTCCGTGTCTTCCTGGACCACAAAGCCGGTGATCACGCCGGTCGTCGCCGTCGGGGCCGGAGGAGTGGTGGGAGGCGGGAAAAAGAACGGCTGCACAGCCCCAGCAGGGCTGGGCGCGAGGAAACACAGCAGAGCCAGAGCGCAGAGCCCGAAGATTCGCGTTGCGATGCTCATGATCGAAAACTCCTGTGAGTGCAGGGCTGTTCTTCTTGGAACAGCCCGGGTGAAGCTCGCGCCGCCGCGGGACGCAAGCGCGCCATATATACCCCAGATTGACGCGTGCTGCTACCCATATTCACACTCGCCCGGAGCATTACGCATATTCCCTGGTGCTTGGCAGTGCGAACAAAGTATTGACATCGGGCACGCTGCTGCGCACTGCACGCGCCCAGCCCAGCGCCGACCACAGCGCGCAGCCGGCGCGAGAATCCGGCGCGAGAAGGCGCCGCTGCTGCGCAGGAAACACACGATCGTGTGATCGCTGACCCGCGCCACATCGGATCACGGCGCGGCAGATCGCGTCCGTCGCGGAGGCCGCGTCTGCCGCCTCGGCCCACGCGCACACACGGATGCGTGCGTGTGCGTGAGCGCGTGCGACCGCACGCCCCCGACGCAGCTCGCGGGGAAGCGATCGCGCGCAGGCACGCAGTCATCGGTGGTAGAGTGCCCTGCGCGTCCGCTGCGGGGGCGCGCCCCGGGCGCGTGCCGCGTCCGCACGCCGTCCAACCCGAAAGCGAGGGGTGATGCCCAAAGCCAAGCCCGGGGACCACGCCGCACCGAGCCCGCCAGCGCGCAGCCGCGGGCGGCTGATCGTGGTCGCCAACCGCTTGCCCGTCAACCGGGCCGGCGCCGGGGACTGGTCGCGCAGCCCCGGCGGGCTGGTCTCGGCGCTGGAGCCGATCCTGGCCCGGCGGCGCGGCGTCTGGGTGGGCTGGGACGGCGGCACGGGCCGGGCTCCGCGGCCGTTTGTGCACCAGAACCTCTCGATCCACCCCGTGGCGCTCTCGGCCAGGGACGTGGAGCAGTTCTACAACGGCATGTCCAACCGAAGCCTCTGGCCGCTCTACCACGACGCGATCCGCACCCCCGAGTTCCACCGGCGCTGGTGGGAGACGTACCAGGACACGAACCAGCGTTTCGCCCGGGCCGCGGCCCGGGTGGCCCGGCGCGGCGACCTTGTGTGGGTGCACGATTACCACCTCCAGTTGGTGCCGCGCATGCTGCGCGAGCTGCGCCCGGACCTTCGCATCGGCTTCTTTTTGCACATCCCCTTCCCGCCCGAGGAGCTCTTCGCGTGGCTGCCGTGGCGCACGGCGGTGCTCAAGGGCCTGCTGGGGGCCGACGTTGTGGCGTTCCAGACGCAGAGCTCGGCCCAGAACTTCTCGCGCATGGCTCGGCGGTACGCCGGCGCCGAAGGCACGGACGCCCGCGTCGAGACCGGGCCGCGGGCGGTCCGCGTGCGGGCCCTGCCGATCTCGATCGATTTCCAGGAGTTCGACACCCTGGCGGCCGACCCGAAGGTGGTCCGCGCGGCCAAGGAGATCCGCCAGCGGCTCGGCGGGCGCCGCGTGCTCCTGTCGGTCGACCGCCTGGACTACACCAAGGGCATCGAGCACCGCCTGTACATGTTCGAGGACCTGCTCGACCGCGGCCTGATCGGCGTGGACGACGCGGTCATGGTGCAGATCGCCGTGCCCAGCCGCGAGGTCGTGCCCGACTACACCCAGACCCGCACGCAGGTCGAGCACTCCGTCGGGCGGATCAACGGCGCCCACGCCGAGCCCGGCCGGGTGGCGGTGCACTACTTCCGCAGGTCGCTCAGCCGGCAGGACCTGGCCGCGTACTACCTGGTGGCCGACGTGATGCTCGTCACGCCGCTGCGCGACGGCATGAACCTGGTGGCCAAGGAGTACGTGGCCACGCGGCGGGACCTGAGCGGGGCCCTGGTGCTCTCGGAGTTCGCCGGCGCCGCCCGCGAGCTTCGCCGCGCGCTGCTGGTCAACCCGCGCGACGTGGACGGCTTCGGCGCCGCCGTCCGCCAGGCCCTGAGCCTGCCCAGCGAGGACGCCCGCCAGCGCATGGCCATCCTGCGCATGAACGTCCGCCGGCACGACGTGCACGACTGGGCCCGCGCGTTCCTTGAGGAACTGGAGGGATCATGAGCGAACCGGCCGCCCTGGCCCGACGCGCCGCGTCGGCCCCCATCCTGCTGGTGGGCTGCGACATGGACGGCACGCTGGCCCCGATCGTCGCCGACCCGGCGCTGGCGCGCCCCGACGAGCGCGCCCTGCGGGCCCTGCGACGCCTGGCGTCGATGGGCCACACCCACGCGGCGATCATCTCGGGGCGCGGCCTGGCCGACCTGACGCGGCTGGTGGGCCAGGTCGGCCCGCTCCGCCTGCTCGGCAGCCACGGCGCCGAGAGCGACCGCCCGGACCTCTCGGGCCTCGACACCGCCACCCGGGCCGACCTCGGGGCCGTCCGCGCAGCCGCGCTGGCGCAGATCGATTCCCCCGCCGACGGCGCCCCCCCCGCCGGCGCAGTCATCCCGGCCAACAGCCGCCCGCCAGCCCAGGCGCCGGGACGCGGCGCGTGGGTCGAGGACAAGCCGCTGGGCTTCACCGTGCACCTGCGCGGCGCATCGCCCCAGACGCGGGCCCGGCTGGAGGCCGCCCTGGAACGCGCGACGGGCTCGGTGCCGGGCGTCAAGGTCCGCCGAGGCATCGAGATCATCGAGGTCGCCGCGGTGCGCACCGACAAGGGCGACGCGCTGCGCGCCGTCCGCGCCCGCGTCGGGGCCACCGCCGCGGTCTTCATCGGCGACGACGCGACCGACGAGGACGCCTTCGCCGCCCTGGGCCCGGGCGACCTGGGCGTCAAGGTCGGCCCGGGCCAAACCTCGGCCTCGGCGTGCCTGGCCGACCCGCGGGGCGTCGCCGAGTTCCTCGAGGCCCTGGCCCAGGAGCGGGCCGCGTGGCTGGCCGCCCGCGGCCTGGTCCCGATCGAGCGCCACTCGGTGCTCTCGGACCAGCGCACCCTCGCCGTGATGACCCCCGACGCGCGCGTGGTCTGGCTCTGCCTGCCGCGGATCGACTCGTCGGCGATCTTCTCGGCGCTCGTCGGCGGGCCCGCGGGCGGGGCGTTCGAGATCCGGCCGACCGGCGACCCCGGCCCGCCCACGCAGCGGTACGAGCCCGACTCGTTCGTCCTGGTCACGCGCTGGCCGGGCCTGAGCGTGACCGACTACTTCGATTGCGCCGGCGGGCGCGCCTACCAGCGCGCGGGGCGATCGGACCTGATCCGCGTCATCGAGGGCCCCGGCGAGGCGGCGATCCGCTTTGCGCCCCGCCTGGAGTTCGGGCGCCTGCGCACGGCCCTGCGCCCGATCGAGGGCGGCCTGGGCCTGGAGATCGACGGCGCCGCCGACCCGATCGTCCTCTTCAGCCCGGGCGTGCGCTGGGAGATCCTCGCCGAGGGACACCACCACAGCGCCACGGCACGCGTCAGACCCGCCGAGGCGCCGGGGGGAGCCGTCACGCTCGAGCTGCGCTACGGGACCGGCAACCCAAGGCCGCATCTGCGCCCCGAGGCCGAGCGGCGGGCCGCGACCCAGCGCTTCTGGGGCGGCTGGGCCGGGACGCTGCGCCTGCCGCGCGTCCACGGCGAGCTGGTCCGGCGCAGCGCCCTGGTGCTCAAGGCGCTGTGCCACGGCCCGACCGGGTCGATCGCCGCCGCGGGCACCACCTCGCTGCCGGAGCAGCTCGGGGGCGTGCGCAACTGGGACTACCGCTTCTGCTGGCCGCGCGACGCGGCGATGTCCGCCGCTGCGCTGGTCCGCCTGGGCAACACCGGCATGGCCATGAAGCTCCTGGACTGGGTGCTGGGCATCGTCGATCGCTGCGAGTCCCCCGACCGCCTCTGCCCCATCTACACCGTCACCGGCTCGCACCTGGGCACCGAGGCCGAGCTGACCGAGGTGCCCGGCTACGGCGACAGCCGCCCGGTGCGCGTCGGCAACGCCGCCGCCAGCCAGGTCCAGCTGGACGTCTTCGGGCCCATCGCCGACCTGGTGGCTCGCCTCACCGAGCAGGGCGCCCCGATCTCCCCCGACCACTGGCGCCTGGTGCGAGCCATGGTCGCCGCCGTCGAGGCGCGCTGGCGCGAGCCCGACCACGGCATCTGGGAGATCCGCGGCGCCAAGCGCCACCACGTCCACAGCAAGGTGATGTGCTGGCACACCGTCGACCGCGCGCTGGTCGTCCAGGACGCCGTCCTGGGGCGACAGAGCGCCGAGTGGCTCGACCTGCGCCAGCGCATCGGGCGCGACGCCCTGGCCGGCGGCTGGAGCGACCGCCTCGGGGCCTTCGCTATCGCCTACGGCGCCGACGAGCCCGACGCGGCCACGCTCTGGGTCGGCCTCTCGGGCCTGCTGCCCCCAACCGACGACCGCTTCGCCCGCACCGTCGACGCCGTCGACCGCCTGCTCCGCCGCGGGCCCACCGTCTACAGGTACACCGCCAACGACGACCTGCCGGGCACCGAGGGCGGCTTCTCGATCTGCCTCTCGTGGCTCATCGAGTCCCTCGTCCTCCTGGGCAGGCTCGACCGCGCCGCCGAGCTCCTGGACCAGCTGGCGGCCCTGGCCGGGCCGACCGGCCTGATGTCCGAGCAGTTCGACCCCGCCCACGGCATCGCCCTGGGCAACTTCCCGCAGGCCTACTCCCACCTGGGCCTGATCAACGCTGCCACAGCGGTCGATCGGGCGCTCGCTGCGCGGGGCCGATAGGCTTGTGCATGCCCCAGCCGCGTCCTGCGCCCGTGACCGCACCGCGAGCAGGCGCCCGCGCCGCGTGCGCCTGCGCCTTGGCCGGCGCGCTGGCGGCCGGGTGCGCCAGCGGCTCGCCCCTGCGCCTGACGGTCCGCGACGCCACCACCCACGCGCCGGCGGCCGGCCTGGACGTGCTGGTCATCGACCAGCGCCCGGTCCACCCCCTGGACATCTACTCCCAGGTCTTCTGGCCCGAGCCGGTGCTCATGCGCGTCACGACCGGCGCCGACGGCTCGGCCCGCCTGCCCGGGGCCGTCAGCGCGCCGCTGGCCATCCGCGCCGTGCGCCCCGACGGCACCACCGCCGAGTGGTTCTTCCTGCGGCACCCAGCAGCGGAGTACGCCGGCACCTGGGTGCCCTCCGAGCCCACCGTGGGCAGGCCAAGCGCGCTGGAGATGTCGTTCGCCCGGCCATGATGGGCCAAGGCGCAGCACGCGGCTGACGGATCGGCGGGGTGCCCAGCGGCCGGGCCGCTACCCGCGCAGTGCCGCTGGACCAGCCCCCGGCATGCCGGGGGCCTCCAGGGGCAGGGTTTCGAGGATGTTGCGCAGGATCTCGTCGGACGTGGCCCCCTGGGCCTGGGCCTCGAAGTTCAGGATCAGCCTGTGCCGCAGGGCCGCAAGGGCCACCGAGCGCGCGTCGTCGATCGACGCCGCCGGGCGCCCCTGGATCAGCGCGCGGCACTTGGCCGCCAGCGTGATCGCCTGCCCGGCACGCGGCGAGGCGCCGACGCGCACGAACCGGTCCACCATCGGCGTAGAAAACTCGCCGCCCCCGGGCGTGCCCTTGGGGTGGGTGGCCAGGACCAGCCGCACGACGTAGTCCTGCACGTGCGGGGCGACGGCCACCCGGCGCACCAGCTCCTGGTGCCCGAGGATCTGGGCCGAGTCGAGCACCGGGCTGGGCTCCTCCTGGACCCCGCCGGTGGTGCGCAAGAGCACCTCGAACAGCTCGGCGCGGGCGCTGGTGCGCACGTCCAGCTTGAAGAAGAACCGGTCCAGCTGGGCCTCGGGGAGCGGGTAGGTGCCCTCCTGCTCGAGCGGGTTCTGCGTCGCCATGACAAAGAACGGCCTGTCCAGCGCGTGGCTGACGCCCCCCACCGTCACCGACCGCTCGGCCATGGCTTCGAGCAGGGCCGACTGGGTCTTGGGCGTGGCGCGGTTGATCTCGTCGGCCAGGACCATCTGGGCAAAGATCGGCCCGCGCGCAAAGGTGAACCTCCGGTCCTTGCGGCCGGTCGCCGGGTCGTCCTCCTCGCTGACGACCATCGTCCCGGTGATGTCGGCGGGCATCAGGTCGGGCGTGAACTGGATCCGCGTGAAGCTCAGGCGCAGGGCCCGCGCCAGCGAGCGGATCAGCAGCGTCTTGCCCAGGCCCGGCACGCCTTCGAGCAGGCAGTGCCCGCCGCAGAAGAGCGCGATCAGCACGCCCTCGACGATCTCCTGGTGCCCCACGATCACGCGGCCGATCTGGGCGCGGGCGGCGGCGAAGTCCTGGCCGAAGCGCTCCGTCAGCTCGGCCACGGTGGCGCCGGCGGGCGGTCGCTGGCCCGCCCCGTCAACCGGGGCCGCCTGGGCGCTCACGCCGGGGCTCCGGCCCGGGGCGCCGCCCCGCGCGGGCGCCCCGCGGCGGCCCACCGGGCCCCGGTTGTCTCCAAGCCAGAGGCCGCGGTCGGATTCGAACCGACGGTAAACGGATTTGCAATCCGCCCCATTAGACCACTCTGGCACGCGGCCGTTCTCACGCTGGATCCTTCGCCCCGGCACCGGCCGCGTCCACGCGCAGCATCGGCGATCTCTGCGCCGCCCCGCGGCCGTGTATCCTCCGGCTCCACGCCCCGCCGCCACCCATGCGCCGAGCCCTGAGAACCATCACCGACTCCCTCCGCAAAGACCCCACCGTCAGGTCGGTCGCGCGCCGCGCCGTCTGGCTGATCCCCGACCTGCCCTGGACCGTGCGCATCCCCGACGTCGGGCCGCTGCGCATCCGCCTTCGACGCAACCGCTACCTGTTCTGGGAGCACCCGCTGGTCAACGACTGGCTCATGATGTCCGCCTTCGAGCGGATGATCAGGCCCGGCGACGTGGTCTACGACATCGGCGGGGCGATCGGGCTCTACACGCGCGTCCTGAGCCACTGGTTCGGGCCCTTGCGCGTGGTCACCATCGAGCCCATGTCGGCCAACGTCCAGCAGATCCGCCGCAACGTGGCCCTGGGCGGCCTGCTCGAGCGGGTCACGGTCCTGCACATGGCGGCCGCCGACCGCGAGGGCTACGAGGACCTCCAGATCGACGACATCATGTCGGGCACGGCGGTCCTCGACCGCGTGACCGGGGGCCGGGCCTCCCACGGCCGCCAGCACCTGGGGCTGCCGCCGAAGGTCGAGCGCGTCCGCGTGCGGACGATCGACGGGATCATCGCCGACGGCACGGCGCCGCCGCCGGCGTTCATCAAGATCGACACCGAGGGGGCCGAGGGCGACGTGCTCCGCGGGGCACGCCGGACCATCGACCAGCACCGCCCGCGCCTGGCCATCGCGCTCCACGGCGACGACAAGGCCCGCGACTGCGCAGCCGTGCTGGCCGGGCACGGCTACCACGTGGCCGGGTGGGTCAGCACGCCCGGCTCGCCGCGCGTCTACGCCGCCATCACCCCCGACAACGTCGGGGCGCTGGCCGACAACAACATCATCGCCTCGGCCGACCCCGCCGACGTGGCCACCGAGCCGCCCCGGCTGACCTCCGCCCCGCGCCGCGGCCCACGCCCGCCGGGCAGCTAACAGCACGCACGCGGCGATCTGTGCGGGGCCGGCGCCCCCCGGTCCGATCAATCCCCGGTCCCGTCCATCACCCACCACGCCCCCGGCCGAGGCCCCCGGCATGACCAACCGCCCAGCACCGTCACCATCCCGCACACGCCGGTCGATCGCTGGCGCGCTCGTCGGCGCCGCACTGCTGGCGGCCGTCTCGGCGTCGCTGGCCCGCCCGCCCGCTCCCCCCCCGCCCACCCCCGCGGCTCCCCCGACTTCCCCCACTTCCCCCACGCCGCCGGGCCGACCGACCGACCCCGAGCAGATCATCCGCGACCTTGAGCGGGCCACCCGCCCGCCCTCGTCCCCCGAAGCGCCCGCCGCCCGCGCTCCGGGCCCCGCGCCCGCCACGATCCCCGGCTCACGGCTGCTGCGCGAGGGCTCGTTCCTGACCGACCGCAGAGCCCGGCTCAGCCGCGGCTCGGGCGGCGAATGGCAGGCCGTCTTCGACGCCGACGCCGCGGGCCAGGCCGACCCGCCCATGACCCTCCAGCCGTGCCAGAACCTCCAGGCCATGGAGGCCATCGTCGAGGGCGGCTCACCCAACGCCGTCTTTAGCCTCTCGGGGCAGGTCTTTGTCTATCGAGGCCGCAACTACCTGCTGCCGCTGATCTACCGCATCGAGCGCCGCGGCGACGTGACCACCGGCGGCTGAGGCTCAAGCTCAGTCGGCGTCGTCGGCTGCGGGCGCGTCGCCTGGCGTGGCGGGGGTGTGGCCGTCGGCCGGGGGGAGCGCGGCCTCCTCGGCGCGGGCGCTGCGCCCGATGAGGTCGTAGCAGGTCGCAAGCAGGCCCACCAGCGGGAACCGCGTGCCCTCGAAGGGGCTGGCGCCCAGCCGGCGCAGCAGGACGTGGCTCACCTCGGGCTCGCGGATCGGGAGCTCCAGGGCCTCGAGCGCCTCCCCGGGCGTCCAGAACGAGCCCAGCGCCCGTTCGAGGCCCGGCGTCGCCCCGGCGTCATCGACACCCGGCAGCCTGGGCACGTAGACCGGGACCGGCCGGCCCGGGGCGCCGGCGTCGTCGCTGCCCGGCCCGCCGACGGCGCGCTTCTGGCGGAAGCGTTCGAGCAGGTCCTCGCGGGCCAGCCCGCGCAGATGGAAGATCAGGAATGGGTCGCTCCCGAGCCGGTCGCCGACCAGCGCCATCACGCAGCAGACGTGCTTGCACCAGGGCGACTGGGGCGCCTCCGGGTGGGCCATGCCCAGGGCGCTGCGCACGGCGCGGTTGGCCGTGGCGCATGTGCACGAGACCGTCAGGTCGCTCGCCAGCGACGGGAACAGCCGCAGGCCGTGGGGCGCAAAGCACTCCTCGATCACCGCGGGCACGTCCCCGGCCAGCAGCCCCGCCACGTGGCGGGCCTCGGCGGCCATGCTCGCCAGGGCGTGCTCCCACTCCCCGAACTCGAAGACCGGCAGGCGGACCTCGACGCCGTAGGCCGCCGGGAGCCGGCCCTGCACCCGGGCCGTGATCCGGCCGTGATCGGTCGCCAGCGAGCGCGCCTGGCCCATCTGGGCGTAGCGGAGGCCCTCGGCCATGGCCTCGTTTGGCGCCAGCTCCTCGACCAGGCGCATCCACCGCTGGCTGGACCAGGCCCGACAGACCGCCCCGTCCTTGGCCGCCAGGCGCACCCCGCCGCGGACCTTCTTGGGGTGCATCGTGGGGGCCGCCGGTCGCGGCGCCACGATCTGCCGCGGGGGCACGCCCTGGGCGGTCCCTTCGCGGATGAGCCCGTCACGGATGGGCCCCGCGCCCAAGGGGCCGGCGTGGGCCCGCGGGGGCGCGTCGCCGGCGGGGGGGCTCGGCGGGTGCCCCGCGGGGTCGGGGGACGCGCCCGATGGGGCTGGGGGGTGGCTCACGCGGTGGCTCCCGCGGCCCGGTCGGCGTCGCCGGGCGTGTCGGACTCGGCGGGGTCGGCCTCGACGGCGCCCGGGCGGAGCATGAGCACGTCGCGCAGCTGGGAGAGGTTCAGCTCGGTCAGCCAGGCCTCGCCCGAGCCGATGACGTTCTCGGCCAGGTCGCTCTTGAGCTCGATCATCTGGTCGATGCGCTCCTCGAGCGTGCCCGAGACGACGAACTTGTGCACCTGCACCGAGCGGGTCTGGCCGATGCGGAAGGCGCGGTCGGTGGCCTGGTTCTCCACGGCCGGGTTCCACCAGCGGTCGAAGTGGAAGACGTGGTTGGCGGCGGTGAGGTTGAGCCCGACGCCGCCGGCCTTGAGCGAGAGCACAAAGACGGGGCAGCGCGGGTCGCCGCGCTGGAAGCGGGCCACCATCTCGTCGCGCGCCTGGGCGGGGGTGCCGCCGTGGAGGAGGAGCACCTCGCGGTCCAGCTCGCGGCGGAGCATGCCCGAGAGGAGCTCGGCCATGGTCCGGAACTGCGTGAAGACCACCGCGCGACCGCCCGAGGCGAGGACCTCGTCGAGCATCTCGACCAGGCGGACGCACTTGCCGCTGCGCCCCGGGCGTGCCTGGGCGTGGGCGGCTTGGCCCTGGGCCGGGGCGTCCTCGGGCTCGTCGGGGGCCAGGGCGGCGCGGTCGGGCGCGGGGCCCTGGGCCGGGAGCAGCTCGATCAAGGCCGGGTGGTCGCAGATCTGCTTGAGGCGGACCAGGCCGGCCAGGATGGCGCCGCGCCGAGCGATGCCCTCGGCCCGCTCGGCCTCGGCGAGCATCCGCCGCACCGTGACCTCGTAGAGCTGGGCCTGCTCGGGCGTGAGGTAGCAGAACTCCTTGGTCTCGACCTTCTCGGGCAGGTCGGCGATGACGGTCGGGTCGGTCTTGAGCCGGCGCAGGACGAAGGGCCGCACCAGCGAGCGCAGCTGGGAGGCGCGGTGCTGGTCGCGGTAGCGCTCGATGGGCGCGGCAAAGCGCGTGCGGAACTCGTGCACGCTCCCGAGCACGCCGGGGTTGAGGAAGTCCATGATCGACCAGAGCTCGCTCAGGCGGTTCTCGATGGGGGTGCCGGTCAGGGCCACGCGGCGGGGCGCGTCGATGGCGCGGATGGCCTGGGCCTGCTTGGCCGCGGGGTTCTTGATGTTCTGGGCCTCGTCCAGGGCCACGCGGCCCCAGGGGACCTGGGCCAGGTCGTCGCGGTCGCGGTGGGCCAGGCTGTAGGTCGTGACCACCAGCTCGTGGGCCGCGGCCGACTCGAAGAGCTCGCGCCCCGTCAGGCGGTCGGCCCCGTGGTGCACCAGCACGCGCAGGTCGGGGGCGAAGCGCCGCGTCTCGCGCACCCAGTTGCCCACCACCGACATGGGCACGACCAGCAGCGTCGGGCCCGGCGGCTGGGCCGGGTCGGCGCCTGGCTGGCCCTGGCGCTCGCGGTGCTCGGCGTGCTCGTGGGCCAGCAGGGCCAGGAACTGGATCGTCTTGCCCAGGCCCATGTCGTCGGCCAGGCACGCCCCCAGGCCGATGCGGTCCAGGAAGGCCATCCACGAGAGGCCCTTGATCTGGTACGGCCGAAGCGAGCCGACGAAGCCCTTGGGCTGCTCGAGGATCGGCACGCCGCTGCCCAGGCCCTCGCCCCCCGCCGAGGCGCCGCCGGCTGCGCCCTGGGCCCCGCCGGCGCCCGCCGGGGCGCCCTGGGGGGCCCCGCCCAGGAGCGCCGAGGCCCAGCCCGACACGTCAAGGCCCAGCACCGGCAGGCCCGTCTGGCGCACGTCGGCGGCGTAGGCCAGGCGCAGGGCGCGGCCCAGCTCGATCCGCCCGCCGGGGTTCTGGCGGATGAACTCCATGGCGTGGCGCAGGTCCTCCGGGCGGACCTCCACCCACCGGCCCCCGACCATCACCAGGGGGCTGCGCGTGGCGGCGAGCTTCTCGAACTCGGCAAGCGAGAGCGTCGTGTCGCCCAGGGAGATCTGCCACTGGTAGCCCACAAGCGTGTGCAGGCCCACCCGCGACGGGGCGGCGGCGCCGGGCGCCGGGGTCAGGGCGGGCAGCTCGCCGCTGTCGATGGCCAGGCGCACGCCGATCCGCGCCGAGGGCGTGTCCCACCACCGCGGGACGACGACGCCGAAGCCCTGCTCGATGAGCACCGAGCGGTGCTCGCGCAGGAACTCGTAGGCGGCGGCGGTGCCCAGGCTCACGCGCGACGGCTCGCCCTGGGCCAGCGCGTCCTCGACGGGCTTGTAGAGCCGCGCTGCGCGCCCGATCTCGGCAAGGAGCGTCTCCTGCGGGCGGTCCAGCCGCACGCTCCGGCCCGCGCGGCCCGAGCCGGCCACGACGGCCCCCCCCGTGGGCATGCCCCAGACCTCCGAGGCCTCCACGAGCACGTCGTGGTCCTCGGTGGATTGGAGCAGGAACGCCAGCGGCCAGGTCAGCCCCGGGCCGGGCGCCGCCAGGTCCTCGGGCAGGCCCAGGTCCAGGGGCTCGGAGAGGCGCAGGCACAGCCGCCAGCCCCCCTCGGCCCCGCGCTGATCCAGCACGCCCACCCAGGAGCGCACACGCCGGATGACCTCGGTGCGCCGCTCGGGCCCGGCGCGGACCTGCGGCGCAGCGGCCAGCAGGCCCGTCAGCCACGCCACGTGCGGGTCGGCGCCGGGGTCGCGGCCCTCGATGGTCTCGCCCATCGTCTCGCGCAGGAGCACCTGGCGGCACTCGGCGTCGCAGGCGCGGGTCAGGAAGTCGTCGAGCACGGGCCAGGCGGCGTGCTCCAGGCGGTCGACGCCGCACCGGGCCGCGCCGGGCATCGCCGCAAGCAGGGCCCGGACGCGCTCGAGCGTGCCCTCGTCGGCCAGCCAGGGCTGCCACAGCCCCCGCACCCCGCCGCCCACCTCCTGCATCACCGACGGCACGATGCGCTGCTCCGAGAGCAGCCACCGCACCGCCCGCCCCGCGGCCATCCAGAACCGCGCCTCGCCGCTGACGATCACTCGCCGGGACGCCCCGTCGGGGCCCGCTGGGCCAGCGTCCCACCCGCCGGCGTCGTCCTGCGACTCCTCGATCCGCCCCAGCGCCCGCCGGGCCCAGGCCGGGTCCACGCTCAGGCACGGGGCCGTGAAGGTCTCGAGCACCTCTCCAGCGGGGGCGTCCAGGCCCAGCGCGTGGGCCATGGCGTCGCTCAGGCAGGGCGCCAGCTCGGCCGACGCCTCGGCATCGGCGCGCCGGGTGCCCGGGGTTTCGGGCGCGTCGGGGTGCCCGTGTCGGGGGTGCCCGTGTCGGGGGTGCCCGTGTCGGGGGTGCCCGTGTCGGGGGTGTCGGTGTCGGCGAGCGACGACGCGCTGCGCAGCGGCAGCCGCAGCTCGACCGTGCCCTGGCGCAGCCACGCCGGGTCGATACCGGCGGGCGCCAGCGCCGCGCGCAGGTCGGCAACCGAGGCCGCGTGCCCGAGCCCCTCATCAGCCGCGGCTGGGCCGCCGGGGGTGCTGGCAGCGCTGGGGCGCGCGGGGGGAGCGGGGGGGCGCTCGCCCCAGAGGCGCAGGGCCCCGTCGCACCAGACCGCGTGCAGGACCATCGGCTCGGCGCTGATGGCGCCCCCGAGCATCACAGGGCCCCTCCCCCGGCGTCGCCGTCGCGTTGGTCAGAGGCCATGATGAGGTGTGCCGGCGCCGGAGTCATTGTGTTGAAATGAGGACGCGGGGGATCGAACCCCGGACCTACGGATTAAAAGTCCGCTGCTCTACCAGCTGAGCTACGTCCTCCCGCGCTGCCGCCCCGCTGTGGGCCCAGGCGCCCGCGCCGCTCACGCCGAGCGACGACGGCGGATCGTATGTGCACGCGGGCCGCGGTTCTGCGAGCGGCGCAGCGGGGGCTCAATGTTGCCCGAGCGCGGGCGGCTCGGTCGGCGGGGCCGCGACCGGCAGCGCGCCGGCGCTGGGCGGGGGCGGCTTGAGCAGGGCGAGGATCATCGCCGCGTGCCGCTCGGTGGCCCCGCGCTGGGCGCAGATGGCGCCCCGGCCGGCCTTGGCCATGGCCCCGCGGGCGGCTGGGTCGGCCAGCAGCTGCGCCAGCGCCGGGGCCAGCCCGTCGCGGCTGACGACGCGCAGGCCGCCGGCGCGCGCCAGCTCGCCCACGACCGAGGCGAAGTTGTCCACGTGCGGGCCGATGAGCGTGGCCCGGCCCAGGCCGACCGGCTCGATCGGGTCGGAGCCGCCCAGCGGCGTGAGCGATCGCCCGACGAAGACGGCGTCGGCCAGCGCGTAGGCGGCGCGGAGCTCGCCGATGGTGTCCAGCAGGTACCGCCCCGTGGGCGACGGGGCGCCGGCTGCTTGTCCGCCCGCGGGGCGCTGGCTCCGCCGCACGCACCCGGGCAGGGCCGCAGCGGCCCGGGCGAAGCGCTCGGGCTTGCGCGGGGCGCACAGGAGCTGCACGCCTGGGCCGACGCGCGCGCACGCCGCGTGCAGGGCCGCCTCCTCGCCCGGCCCGGTGCTCCCGCCGACGACCAGCGGCCGCGCAGCGTCGATGCCCAGCCGCTGGGCCAGGTCCCGCGAGCCGGGGGCGTCGTCGGCGATGACCGCCGCGTCCCACTTCATCGACCCGGTCACCTCCACGCGCCCCTCGGGCGTGCCCATGGCCACGAAGCGCCGCGCGTAGTCGGCGTCCTGCGCCCCCACGCGCGCCAGGCGCGCAAAGGTCGGCCCGAGCACGGCGCGCAGCCTGCGGTAGCCCCCGAAGCTCCGGGCGCTGAGCCGGCCGTTGATCACCGCCACGGGGATCGCCCGGCGGTGGCACTCGGCGATGAAGTTCGGCCACACCTCCAGCTCGGCAAGGGCCACGGCCGAGGGGCGCACCGCGTCGAGGAACCGGCGGACGCACCCGGAGAAGTCCAGCGGGTAGCGCACCACCGACGCTGCGCCCCCGTGCAGCTGACGCGCCCTGCCCAGGCCCGTGTCGGTCGTGGCCGAGACGACCACCTCGGCGCTGTGCGCGAGCATCGGCACCAGCTCCCGCAGGGCCGCCGTCTCGCCCACCGAGACGCCGTGGAGCAGCACCCTGGGCCGGGCCGGGTCGGCGCGCGGCAGGGTCGGCGTCCTGCCCAGGCGCTCGGGCCACCCGCCGCGGGCCTTGCGCAGCCAGAGCGGGGCCAGCGCCACGGCTCCGATCGCGTAGAGGGCGTCCAGGGTGTTCATCGTGGGATCGTTGGTGGGCGTGGGCGTGGGCGTGGGCGTGCAGGGTGGGCCGGGGCCGGGTGGGTGGGGGCGGGGTGGGTGGGGGCGGGGGTCCCGCTGGGGCAACAATCGGGCGTGGACCCGATCCTGCGCATGCTCGACGCCAACATCAACCGCGCCCGCGAGGCCCTGCGCGTGCTGGAGGACATCGCCCGCTTTGCGCTCGACGACGGGCGCCTGGTGGCGTTGATCAAGCCCGTCCGTCAGAGCGTCTCGCGCCTGGCCGAGGCGATCCCCGGCGGCGAGCCGCGGCTGCTGGCGGCGCGCAACACGCCCGGCGACGCGGGCGCGGGCATCACGACACGGGCCGAGTCCGCCCGCGCCGGCCCGCGCGACATCGCCAGCGCCGCGGCCAAGCGCCTGACCGAGGCCCTGCGCGTGATCGAGGAGTGCGCCAAGGCCACATCGGCGGGCCCGCGCCTGGCCCAGGTGGCCAAGGAGGCTCGCTACGCCGCCTACGAGGCCGAGCGCGCGATCCTCTCGGCCCTGCCCCCGCCGCGCGGCACGCCCTGGCGGCTGTGCGTGCTGCTGACCGAGTCGCTCTGCGCCGGGCCGTGGCTGGGGGTGGCCCGGGCGGCGATCGAGGGCGGCGCCGACTGCATCCAGCTGCGCGAGAAGGCCCTGCCCGACGCCGAGCTGCTCCGCCGCGCGCTGGCCCTGGTCGAGCTGGCCCGCGCCGCGCCCGCCCAGCGCAGGGCCAGCGTGGTGATCAACGACCGCCCGGACATCGCCCTGGCCAGCGGCGCCGACGGCGTCCACCTGGGCCAGGACGACCTGCCCCTGCCCAGCGCCAGGGCCCTGGCCGGCGACCGGCTCTCGATCGGCGTCTCGACGCACACGCCCGACGAGCTGCGCCGGGCCGTGGCCGACGGGGCCGACGTGGTGGGCATCGGGGCGATGTTCGCAAGCACCACCAAGGACCGCCCCGCCAGCGGGCCACAGCTGCTGCGTTGGTGGCTGGGCCAGAGCCAGGCCCAGCGGGTGCCGCACCTGGCGATCGGGGGCGTCACGCCGGCCAACGCCCCGGAGCTGGCCAGGCTCGGCTGCCGCGGGGTGGCCGTCAGCGCCGTGGTGTGCGCAGCCGCGGACCCGGCGGGGGTCTGCCGAGCGCTGCTGGGTGCCCTGGGCCCGGCGCCGGGCTCTGGAGAGGGCCCGGCCACGTGACTGGCCCCGTGCCGGCTGCGCGAGCGGCCGCATGCCCGGCCCGAACAATGGAGTCGGGCCGGCGCGCCCGGGGGCGGGCCGCTGGCCGGTACAATCACGCATGCCCGTGACGTTCCGCGCTCACACGCTCGACAACGGCCTGACGATCATCGGCGAGGTCGACGACGCGGCCCACACCGCCGCGGCGGGGTTCTTCGTGCGCACCGGCGCCCGCGACGAGCCGCCGCAGATCATGGGCGTGTCGCACTTCCTTGAGCACATGATGTTCAAGGGCACGCCCGGCCGCAGCGGGGAGGAGATCAACCGGGCCTTTGACGCCATGGGCGCCCGCGCCAACGCCTACACCTCCAGCGAGCTGACGGCGTTCCACGCGGCGGTCCTTCCCGAGCACGCGCCGACGGCCATCGGCCTGCTGGCCGACATGCTCAGGCCGGCCCTGCGCGACGAGGACTTTGCCGCCGAGAAGGGCGTGATCCTCGAAGAGATCGCCATGTACCAGGACGACCCGGGGTGGGTGCTCTACGACCGGGCGATGGAGGAGCACTACGGCGGCCACCCGCTGGCCCTGCGCGTGCTGGGCACGCAGCAGACCGTCGGGGCCATGCGGGTCGAGCAGATGCGCGAGTACTTCGGGGCCCGCTACTCGTCGGACAACACCGTCGTGGCCCTGGCCGGGCGGATCGACTTCGACGCCGCCGTGGTCCAGGTGGCCGGGCTGTGCGGGAGCTGGCGGCGGACCGGCGCCGCCCGGGCCCAGGCGCACCCGAGCCTGAGCGGGCGCGCCTTCCGCGTGCGCCAGCGCAACATCTCCCGCGCCTACCGCATGAGCGTCTCGGAGGGGCCGGGGATCGGCTCGGAGCTGCGCTACGCGGCCTTCGTGCTGGCCCAGGCCCTCGGGTCGCAGGACAACAGCCGGCTGCACTGGGCCATCGTCGAGCCGGGGCTGGCCGAGGAGGCCGAGGCGGGCTACGAGCCGCGCGACGGCATCGGGGACCTGCGCGTCTTCGTCGCCTGCCAGCCCGAGCGCCTGGAGGAGTGCTGGACCGCCGTGGAGCGCGAGATCGACGCGCTGGCCGACACGCTCACCGAGGACGACATCGCCCGCGTCCGCGCCCGCGTGGCCACGGGCGTGACCGTCGCCGGCGAGCGGCCCGACGGGCGCATGCACCGCCTGGGCCGGCTCTGGTCGTACCTGCACCAGTACAGCACGCTCGAGGAAGAGCTGGCGCGCGTCGGCCGGGTCTCGCTGGGCGACGTCCGCGACCTGGCGCGGGCCCTGGCCACCGGCCCGCGGACCGTCGGCACGCTCCTGCCCGAGACCGAGTGACCGCCCCGGGGCTCAGCGCGGCGCGGGCTCGCCCAGGTGCTCCTTGAAGAACCCCACCGTGCGGGACTGGAGCCGCACCACCGCGGCCGGCTCGCCCACGGCATGGGTGAAGCCCGAGAGCGGCAGGAACTCGAAGGGCCGCCCGGCGCGGAAGAGCGCGTCGGCCATGCGCAGGCTGTTGATCATGTAGACGTTGTCGTCGGCCGTCCCGTGCACCAGCAGCAGCGGCACGCGGAGGTCCTTGGCGTAGGTCAGGGCGCTGGCGGCGTCGTAGCCGGCCTGGTTCTGCTCGGGCAGGCCCATGTACCGCTCGGTGTAGTGCGTGTCGTAGTCGCGCCAGTCGATCACCGGGGCGCCGGCGACTGCGGCCCTGAACACGTCCGGGCGCCGCAGGGCCGCCATCACCGAGAAGTACCCGCCGAAGGACCACCCGGTGACGCCGATCCGCTGGCGGTCCATCTGAGGGAAGGCGTCGCACAGCGCCAGCGTGGCGGCGGCCTGCTCGGCCAGGGGCACGGCGATCAGGTCGCCCTTGACGGCCCGCTCCCAGGCCCGCCCCCGGCCCGGCGTGCCGCGGGCGTCGATGGCCACCACGATGAAGCCCTGGTCGGCCAGCCACTGGTTGCGCAGGTGCGCGCGGGCCGGGGCGTTGACGACCGTGGTGGTCGGGCCGGCGTAGACGGAGTTGATGACCGGGTAGCGCAGGGCGGGGTCGAAGTCGCGCGGGCGCAGCACGACGGCGTTGAGCGACCGGCCGTCGACGCTCACGGTGGTAAAGCGCGGCTCGGGGAGTATCGGGCAGGCCTCGGCCACCGAGCGGAGCGCGCCAAGCGCGGGGGCGTCGGGGGTCAGGCCGCGGCGGAGGGTCCAGGTCGGGGCGCCGTCGGGGCCCGGCGTCGAGTGCAGCCACACGCCGGACTCTCGGCTGAGCGTCACGCCGTGCGAGGTGCGGGCGGCGGTGTCGGTGATGGCGCGCGGGGCCGAGCGCGCCCGGATCGGGTAGAGCCACAGCTGGTCGCCGATGGCGTCGGGCGAGCGGCTGACCAGCACCGCGTCGCCGGTGTGCGTCAGGCCCTCGACGCCGGCCAGGTGCTGGTCGCCGGCGACGATCACCGAGGCGAGCGAGCCGTCCGGGTTGCGCAGCTCGAGCCGCCAGCCGTCGTCGCCGGTGGCGTCCTGCTGGGTCATCCACAGGAAGCCGCTGCCGTCGCGCAGCCAGCGCACGCCCGAGAGCACCAGCCACGCCGGGTCGGTCTCGCGGACGAGGGTGGTGGTGGCGCCGGTGGCCAGGTCAACGCGCAGGAGCAGCTGCTCGGTCTGGGCCCGGTCCTGGACCAGGATCGTGACCGGGGCGTTCTCGGAGGTGTCCACGCGGGCCAGGTATGGGAAGCGGGCGCGGTCCCAGAGCACCTCGACGTGCGAGCCCTGCGGCGTGCCGCCGTCGGCCGGGGCCACAAAGAGCCGCACGTCGGCGTTGGCTCGCCCGGCGCGCGGGTAGGGCCAGGTCTGGGCCGGCCGGCCCGGGTTGGCCGGGTCGGCGATGGTGAACGTCTCCAGGCCCGCCGTGTCGGTCCGCTGGTAGAGGATCGAGCGCGAGTCGGCGGTGAACCAGTACCCGTCGAGGCGGCCCATCTCCTCCTGGGCGACGAACTCGGCGGCGCCGAAGGTCACGTGCCCGGTGGCGCCGGAGGTGATCGCCGCCTGGGCGCCGCTGGCCACGTCCTGCACGTAGAGGTTGCCGCCGCGGACAGAGGCGACCTTGCGCGCGTCGGGGCTCAGGCCGGGGTCGATCGGGAAGCCCCCGTCGGCCTGGGGCAGCTCGCGCGTGCGGGGGGCGGCGCGGTCGGTGATGTCCACCACAAAGAGCCTGCCCGACAGGGGCACCAGGAGCGTCCGGCCGTCGCGCGAGAGGGAGTAGCTTGCGATGCCGCGGGCCGATGCCGTGCGGGCGCGCTCGCGCCGGGCCAGCTCCTCGGGCGTGAGGACCTCCTCCTGGCCGCGGAGGATCTGGTCGGCCGTGAGGAGCACGCGCTCGGCGCCGCTGGCCACGTCATAGACCCACAGGTCGGAGACGAACGACCGCGGGCCGCTGGCGCGCAGGAAGAGCACCGCGTCGCCGGTGGGCGTCAGGCGGACCGAGCCGGGGTTGCCCAGCGAGAAGCCCCGCGTGGCGGCCAGCTGCTCGAGGAACTCGGCGTTCTTGATCGCCGGCGGCTGGCGTCCATCGGCGTGGGGCGCCTGGGCGGCCGGCGCGGGGGCGGCCAGCGTCGCCGCCGCGAACAACGCGGCACCTATGTCGGTGAGTGTGCTCATGGGCACAGCATACCGCGCCGGGGGCGGAGGGGCGCCCGCGGCGGTGGCCGCCAGTCGCGCGGCTTGACGCGGCACGCCGGGGAGCCGGGGACCGGCGAGCCGTGGAGTGAGGGGGTGAGGGTCAGCCCTTCATCTTCTCGGCCTTCTTGCGCGCGTCGGCCAGCGTGCCGACGTACATGAAGGCGCTCTCGGTCAGGTCGTCGCCCTCGCCATCGCACAGGCGCTCGAAGGAGTCGAGGCACTCGTCCAGCGAGGTGGTGACGCCGGGGAAGCCGGTGAAGACCTCGGCGACGTAGAAGGGCTGGCTGAGGAACCGCTCGATCTTGCGGGCCCGGGCGACGATGCGCTTGTCCTCCTCCGAGAGCTCGTCGACGCCGAGGATGGCGATGATGTCCTGCAGGTCGCGGTAGCGCTGGAGGATGGTCTGGACGCGGCGTGAGACGCGGTAGTGGCGCTCGCCGATGATGCCCGGGTCGAGGATGCGCGACGTGGAGGCCAGCGGGTCCACCGCGGGATAGATGCCCTTCTCGGCGATCGAGCGCGAGAGCACGACGAAGGCGTCCAGGTGGCTAAAGGCGGTGGCCGGGGCCGGGTCGGTCAGGTCGTCGGCCGGGACGTAGATGGCCTGCACCGAGGTGATGGCGCCCTTGGAGGTGGAGGTGATGCGCTCCTGGAGCTGGCCCATCTCCGTCGAGAGCGTGGGCTGGTAGCCCACGGCGCTGGGCATGCGCCCGAGCAACGCCGAGACCTCCGAGCCGGCCTGGGTGAACCGGAAGATGTTGTCCACGAACATCAGCGTCTCGCGGCCCGACGAGTCGCGGAACTCCTCGGCCATGGTCAGGCCCGACAGGGCCACGCGCAGGCGGGCGCCCGGCGGCTCGTTCATCTGGCCGAAGACCATGGCCACCTTGTCGATCACGTGCGCCTTGCGGCCGTTCTCGTCGGTGTACTCGGCCTCCTTCATCTCGCGCCACAGGTCGTTGCCCTCGCGGGTGCGCTCGCCCACGCCCGCGAAGACCGAGTAGCCGCCGAAGTTGCGGGCCACGCGCGCGATCATCTCCTGGATGATCACCGTCTTGCCCACGCCGGCGCCGCCGAAGAGCCCGATCTTGCCGCCGCGCACGAACGGGCACAGCAGGTCGATGACCTTGATCCCCGTGACCAGGATCTCGGTCTTGGGGTTGAGCTGGCCGAACTCCGGCGGGGCCTTGTGGATCGGCGAGCGCCGCGTGGCGCTCACGGGGCCGCCCTTGTCGATCGGCTCGCCGAGCAGGTTGAAGACGCGCCCCAGCACCGCCTCGCCCACCGGCACGCTCACGGGCGCGCCGGTGTCGGTGGCCTTGTGGCCGCGGCGGAGGCCGTCGGTCGAGCCCAGGGCCACGGCCCGGACCCGGCCCCCGCCCAGGTGCTGCTGAACCTCGCCGACGAGGCTCAGCTCGCCCACCGGCGTGGTGGCCTTGATCTCCAGCGCGTTGTAGATCGCCGGGAGCCGGTCCTCGGCGAACTGCGCGTCGAACGTGGATCCGATGACCTGCGTGATCGTGCCGACGTTGGACATCCCTGGCTTCCTTGGATCGTTGGGTCGTTGCTTGGCGCGATCGTTCGTGGGTGCGTTGACGCGCTTGCTCTGCCGGCGTCGGGCCCGACGGCCTTTGCCCTGCAGCGCTGCCCCGCGCCCTTGCCGTGCACGCACGAGCGGCGCACGGTCCGAAAACAGAGCGCCCCAGCCGCGTTCCCGGACGCTCCGCCACGCCCGGGCCCGCAAACGGGCCGCACACCGTAGCAACCGCGCCCCGAGACGACAACCCGTCGGCGAGCAAACCAGGACTCGCCGAGTCGCGTTCGGCTTCTACCCATGACTTGGCTTGCTTGTCAATCGCTGGCCCCGCGCCCTCGACAAACCTTGACAATCCGGTATGCTGGCGACATTCCGGCACGCCGGGCCTTGTTGGCAGGCGCCGCCGGAGCCATCCCGCAGAGGAGAGAGAGATATGTCATATCGTTTGTCCGTTGTGCCCGCCTCGGTCGCTGCGCTCCTGGCCTGCTCCACGCAGGCGCTGGCCCAGACGCGAACCCTCAACTCAGGCAGCACCATCTATCAGCAGACGGGGGACTTCACGGCCACCACCGGCGACAGCCGGCTGGGCACGGGCGGGATCTTCGATCAGCTCTTTGCCAACACGTGGTACTTCCGCACCGGCTCGTTCAACGGCGTGCGGATCTTCTCGTCGCTGGTGACGCCGAGCTACACGCAGGAGGCGGCCAACGTCGGGAGCTGGCGCTGGCTCAACAACGGCGCCGGCCCGACCGACCGCTTCGACGCCACGCTGCGCATCTCGCTCAACGAGGTCGCGCCCGGCGCCGCCCAGGTCCTCAACGAGCTGACCCTGACCAACCGCACCGCCACAGCGGTGACGTTCAACATCTTCAACCGCATCGACCTGGACCTGTCGGGCACCAACACCGACGACCGCATCGCCGCCGCCCAGGCCCCGGGCGTGCTCGCCTTCCGCCAGAGCGACGCGAGCACCAACTTTGCCAACATCGCCGGCTTCGGCGCCGACCGCTTCGCCGTCAACACCAGCACCAACATCCGCAACCTCTTCCCCACCAGCTCCCTCAACGCCGGCACCATCCTCAACCTGAACAACACCGTCACCAACGCCGGCCCCGCCGACCTGGCTGTGGCCCTCCAGTGGACCTTCACGCTCAACCCGGGCGAGTCGTTCTCGCTGGCCTCGTCGTTTGCGATCAACGCCCCGGCGATCCCCGCCCCGGGCGCCGCGGGCCTGCTCCTGGCCGGGGGCGCCCTGGCTGCCCGCCGCCGCCGCCGCTAAGCACCCAGATCGCACGAGCCCGTCACGCTCAAGCCACGGCCGCCCCACCGCGGGGCTCCGTGGCTTTTTTCATCCCCACCCCCCAATCCCCACCGCCCACCGCCCCACATCCCACCCGACGCTCCGAGCTCCTCCCGCGCTCCGAGCTCCCACGCGCACCGCCTGAGCGGTACCATGCAAGCCCCATGAAGATCCACGAGCACCAGGCACGAGACCTGCTGGCCCAGTTCGGCATCCCGGTCCCCCCGGGCCGGGTCATCACCGACCCCGCCCAGGCCCCCGACGCCTTCGCCGCCGTCAGCGCGGGCGACGGCTCAGCCCTGGCCGTGGTCAAGGCCCAGGTGCACGCCGGCGGCCGGGGCAAGGCCGGGTTCGTCAAGCTGGTGCGCTCGGCCCACGAGGCCGCCGACGCGGCGCGGTTCATGCTCACCAACCGCATGGTCTCGCCGCAGACGCCCCCGGGCGGCCTGGCCGTGAGCAAGCTGCTCGTGGCCGCCGGGGCGCAGATCGCCGAGCGCCCGCGCAGCGCCGGCGGCGGTCGCGAGGAGTTCTACCTGGCCATCACCACCGACCGCGCCTCGCGGCGCAACGTGCTCATCGCCTCGCGGCAGGGCGGCGTCGAGATCGAGCAGGTCGCCCACGACAGCCCCGGGGCCATCATCAAGTCGCCGCTGGACCCGCTGCTGGGGCTCCACCCGTTCCAGGCCCGCCGGGTCGCCTTTGCGCTGGGGTTCAAGGGCAAGCAGGTCGGCCAGGCCGTGTCGATCATGTCGGCCCTGGCCCGGCTGTACGTGCAGACCGACTGCACCCTGGCCGAGATCAACCCGCTGGTCATCACGCCCCCCACCGGCGAGCACCCCGACGGCCGCGTCGTGGCCATCGACGCCAAGTTCAACTTCGACGACAACGCCCTCTTCCGTCACCCGGAGCTGGAGAAGCTCCACGACGCCTCGGAGGAGAACCCCGCCGAGACCAAGGCCCGGGCGCTTGGCCTCTCGTATGTCGCCCTGGACGGGAGCATCGGCTGCCTGGTCAACGGCGCCGGCCTGGCCATGGCCACCATGGACATCATCAAGCTCCACGGCGGCGAGCCGGCCAACTTCCTGGACGTGGGCGGCTCGGCCTCGGAGGAGGCCGTGACCGAGGCGTTCACGATCATCCTCTCCGACGCGCGCGTGCGCGGGGTGCTGGTCAACATCTTCGGGGGCATCATGCGCTGCGACGTGATCGCCCAGGGCATCATCAACGCGGCCAAGAAGCTCGGCTTTCGGGTGCCCCTGGTGGTGCGTCTGGAGGGGACCAACGTCGAGGCCGGCCGCCGGCTCCTCCAGTCCGCCCGCGCCGACATCCCCACCATGCAGGCCGCATCGGACCTGGCTGACGCAGCGAAGAAGGTCTGCGCCTCGGTCACCGCCTGACCGCTGGCCGCCCGGCCCTGGCCCTGGTTCCCCCATCGGTCATTTCACCCCTGCTTCCCGCAGCCACACCCGCAGCCGCCACACCCGCAGCCGCCGAGTGAGCACTCGCCACGCTGGCACCCCCCGAGCCCCGCATGCACCCACCCCAGGTCCCCACCGCGCCCGCTGCGCCCCGGCCTCGCCGCTGGGCCATCGCCACGCGCTGCGCTGCGCTAGGAGTGCTCGCCGGCGCGCTCCTGCCCGCCTGCGCCCCGCCGCAGGGCCCCGCGCGCACGTCCACGCCGCAGCCCGGCGTCTTTTCCGAGAACGGTCCGCTGGGGCCCAACTGGCTCACCGAGGCCGGCTCGCGCCTCAACCGATCGGGGCTCGACGGCGCAGCCACGTCCGACATCCAGCCGATCCAGCGCCCCGCCCGCCCGGCTGGGATCGACGCCCGCCCGTAACTCGCCCTTTGCCCCCCCACCCCCCACCCCCACCCCCCACCCAACCCACGCACCTCACGCCCCCGGCCCCGCACCGCGCGCCCCGGCCCGGTACCACCCCTCGCCCGCTGCAACACCGTGACACCCACGCTCGCCTGGTTGCTGTTGCTGATCGCCGGCGCGCTCGAGATCGGCTGGGCGCTGTGCTTCAAGCTCGCTGAGACGCCCGCGGGCCTGCGGTGGGGCTGGGTGGGCGTGGCGGCCCTGTGCCTGGTGGCGAGCATCGCGCTGCTGTTCGTCGCCCAGCGCACGATCCCCATCGGCACCGCCTACGCGGTGTGGACGGGCATCGGCAGCGTCGGGGCCGCGGCGGTGGGGATCCTGCTCTTTGGCGAGCCGGCGAGCGCCGCCCGCGTCGGGTGCGTCGGCCTGATCGTCGCCGGCGTCGTCGGGCTCAAGCTCTTGGCCCCCGCGGGCGCCTGAGGGCTCAGCCGAGCTCGTCGGGCAGGCGTTCCATGCCCTCGCTGAGCACGCGCGGGCCGTCCCGGGTGATCAGCACGTCGTGCTCGTAGTGGACCGAGAGGGACCCGTCGGCGGTGAAGATCGGCCAGGAGCGGCGCGCGTGCCGCACCTCGCCGGTCGTCTCGGCGAGCATCGGCTCGACGGCCACCAGCGTGCCCGGGGCGCAGGGCGTCTGGGCGTCGGGCCACTCGCCGGGGTAGCTCGGCAGGACGTTGCTCACGTACGGCGGGCCGTGGAGCGACCGCCCGATCCCGTGCCCGCCCAGCCCGCGCACCAGCCGGAACCCCCGCTCCCCCTCCACGTACGACTGCACCGCCTGGGCCCAGTGCGCGTAGGTGTTGCCGGGGCGCAGCTGCTCCACGCCGCGCCGGAGCGACTCCTTGCCCGCGTCCATCAGCGCGCGGGCGCGCGGCTCGGCCGGGCCGATGGAGTACGTCCACGCCGCGTCGCCGACAAAGCCCTTGTGCCACACCCCGATGTCCAGCTTGAACAGGTCGCCGTGCTCCAGCGGCCGGCTCAGGGTGTTGGACATGCCGTGCACCACGCAGTTGTTGACCGACAGGCACGCGTGGTTGGGGAACGGCGGCATCCCGCTGGGCTTGTAGCCCAGGAAGCACGAGCGCACCCCCAGCTGGCGCAGCACCGCGCCCACGCGCGCGTCGATCTCGGCCAGCGTCCGCCCGGCGCGGACGTACTCGGCCAGGCGCTCGTGGGTCCTGACCACGACCTGCGCCGCCGCATACGCCAGGTCGGCGTCGGCGCTGCTTTGCGTGCCAGTGCGCATCGACCAACCGTATCACCCCCGCTGCCACCGGCCCCGCGACCGGCCCCGCGACCGGCCCGCTGCGACCGGCCCCCGACCGCGGCAACAATCGGCGGTGTGGTGGATGCGGGCACACGACGACGCCGGCCGCCCCGTGCGCATCGGGGGCGCTGCGCTGCGGCACGCCCTGGCGCGGTGGGCCGCGGGTGCTCGGCGGGCCTCGTGGGTGCGCGCGGCGCAGCGGGCCACGCTCCAGGGCACGCTCCCGCTGGCGCTGGGCACTGCGGCCCTGCTGGGCATGATCCTGGCCCTGTCGATCCTGAGCGGGGCCGCTGGGCTGTGGCTCCTGCTCTTTACGCCGGTCTTCACGTCGCTGGTCTTCCCGCTGGCGATCGTCGTGGCGGCCTCGGAGCGCCTGCCCGGCCTGAGCCGACAGGCCGCCATCCGCGCCGCCCTGATGCTCCGGCGTTGCCCAGCGTGCGACTACGACCTGTCCCCACCCCCACCCACCCCCCCACCACCCCACCACCACGCCTCACGCCCCTTCGGCCCTCCCAGTCCCCACACGTCCCACACGTCCATGGGCGTGGCCGCGGACGCCCGCTCGCACGCGCCCGGGCCCACGCTCACGCCCACGCCGACAACGCGGGTCACGTGCCCCGAGTGCGGCGCCGCCTGGCACGCCGGCCGCATCGGCGACGACGCCCCGGAGTATCAACCGCGGACCGTCGTGATCCGCCGCTGACGCCCCGGGGCGTCTGATGATCTCGCCCAGCAGCTGGGCGCGTCGCTGAGCGAATCACCGCCGACGCCGCGCCGCGAGCAGGCCGGCCAGCCCCAGCAGCCCCGCAGCGCCGGGCGCCGGCACGATGGAGATGTTGTCAAAGTTGAAGCCGACCAGAGTGCCGTTGGCCGCCGAGTCGTTGACCAGGATCTGGATGCTGCCCACGTTGCTCAGCACGCCGTTGATGAAGGCCGGCGAGGGCGGGCCCTCGGGCACCAGCCCCGGGGCCGTCGGGCTGATCAGGAAGCTCACGCGCGTGAAGCCGTTGCCCAGGTCCAGGGTCCCGGGCTGAGTCAGGACCACCGCCGGGAAGTTCCCCGGCGCCTGCACCACACGCAGCGAGAAGGTCAGCGGGACCGGTGCGGCGATGACGCGGACATCGAAGCTGAACGTGAGCGGGGCGTTCGGGTTGGTCAGGTAGTTGCCGATGAACGCCCCGCCGCTGGGGTTGTTGGCGAAGTTGGCTGCCAGGACCGTCGAAGCACCGAAGCCGCCGGTCGGGATGGTCCCGCGGAACAAGAGAACCCCGTTGAAAGTGAGCGGGGTACCGAACGACGAGGTGTACCCCGCCACGCCGTTGTCGAAGGTCTCGGTGAACGGAACGACGGGCCCGGCCAGGGCCGCTGAGGCCATCAAGAACGTGCACAGGCCGGCGCCGACGGCGCGAGCGGACATGATCGGCATGACACACCTCTCCTCGTGTCTGTCGGTGATCATCCTTCGTGTGCGCAGACATTGCGCATCCGACAGGACAATCCCCTGAAGTATCGTGCTGCAAAGATATCTGCACGCCAAATCAAAATCAAGCGTAAATGAGACCACGTCTCAACATCCCCGCCGCCCGAGGGCGCGTCGCAGCTGCGCGAGGCTCGCTGACCGGGCGCCGCGGCGCGGCTCACTCCAGCGCGGGCTTGGCCTGGCAGTCCCAGCAGGTGCCGTGGAGGGTCACGTCGCTTTGCAGGCGTTCGAGGGTTTGCTTGGTGTTGGTCGAGGCGCCCGGGAGCGGCCGGACGACGACCTCGGCGTCGCCCAGGCAGCGGACGGTGCCGCAGTGGTCGCAGAGCAGGTGCGGGTGCGCGTGGCGGTGGGAATGGTCGTCGCAGCGGGAGTGATCGGTAAGTGAGAACCGGAAGACGCGGTCGCCGGGGTCGATGCGGTGGGCGATGCCGGTCTCGACCAGCCGCGTGAGGGTTCGGTAGACGGTGACGCGGTCGGCGTCGGGCAGGCCGTTGTGGGCCAGGTCCTGGGCGATGCGTTGGGCTTCGAGGGCCTCGGGGGCTGAGGCGAGCATGCGGACGATGGCCAGGCGTGCCTTGGTCACGCGGAGGCCGGCGTCTTGGAGCAGTGCGCGGGCCAGGTCGTCGGCCTGGTCGTGGGCCAGCGCCGGATGGTTGGCGTGGCCAGCGGCGTGGCCGCCCGGCGGGGCTGTGTGCGGAGCGGGCCGGGTGTGGGGGTTCCCAGGTGCGGGCGCGGCGTCGCGCGGCTGGCGGTGGGTGTGCACAGGGGATTGTACGGACGCGCCGCGGGCGTGGCCGGTGGGGC
>PNJV01000008.1 GCA_013822085.1 Isosphaera sp.
CGCACCCGCGCCCCGCGAACCGACACGCGCCCACCAACACACCCCCAGGGCCCCACTAGACTCCACACGCGGGGCCGGCGTGACGCCCACTCCGCGCACACGGAGGCAGCGTCATGGTCAACACCGCTCGCACGCGCACCGGCCGGGGTCGTCTTTTGCGCAGGGCCCTGCTTGCCCTGAGCGCCCTGGCGGCGGTGGCACTCGTCGCTGGCGCGCTCCTGCTGCCCGCGGTCGCCTCGTGGGTGGCGCCGGGCGTGATCACCGGCGCCTTCAACGGGGCTGTGCGCGGCAGGCTTGCGATCGACGCCGCGTCCATCTCCTGGTCCGGGCCCTCCAGGCTGGCGGGCGTCAAGCTCTACGACCCCGAGGGCAACCTCGTCGCCGAGCTGGCCAGCGTCGAGTCCCCACTGGGGATCCTCGACGCGCTCTCGCTTGGCGACCTGGGCACCACCAAGGCCGTCGGCGGAACGGTGAGCCTGGCGTTTGCCACCGATAAGGCCGGCGTCCGCCGCTCGAACATCGAGCGGGCCCTGGAGCCCAAGACGCCGGCGCCCGCGGCCGCGCCCGCTGGCCCGTTCAAGCTCCCGCTGGGCATGGCCGGCGCACTGGAAGTCAGCGGGGTTGACGTGACGGCGGAGGTGCCGTCGTCCGGCGGGGGCGCCGCGTCGGTGGTCAGGCTGCCGGGCGTGTCGCTCAGCGCCGGCGTGGACCTGCGCGTGCCGGGCGGCACGTTGACGCTTGACCTCAACGCGCCGGTGGTGGCGGGCGGCGATGGCACCGCCGCTGCTGCGGGCGGGCGTGCGATCCGCGTGCGGGCGACGGCCTCGGGCCTGGCCAGCGCCGACGGCGCGCTCAACCTGGCCGGCCTGAGCGTGGACGCGACCGCGACCGCCTCGGCGGCGCCGGTGGCGCTGCTGGACGCGGCGCTGGGCCAGCGCAGCAGGCTGCTGGGCACGCTGGGCGATCAGGCCGACGCGACGCTGACGGCCAAGGGCACAGCGGCCGACGCCGAGGCCCGCTGGGAGATCACGTCCCCCGGCGGCAGCGCGCGCGGCGCGGTGGCGATCAAGGACGGCGTGCTCAGTGCCACGGCCCCGCTGACAGCCGAGGTCGCCAGCGCGCGGGCGCTGCTGGAGGACCCCGCCGTCGCCGAGCAGCTGGCGCGCGCCGGCGTGACGATCACGAGCCACGCGGGGCTGTCGGTGCGCGTGGAGAGCCTCACGAGCGTGCGCGTGCCGGGGGTCGCGGGCGGCGGTGGCGGCGGCGCCCTTGACCTGCGCGGCGCGGGGTTCGAGGTGGTCGCAGCGATCGGGGGCGTCGAGGGCACGGCCCGCCTGCCGGCTGCCGGCGACGCGGCGGGCGCAGATGACGCAGGCGGGGGCGGCAGCGCGAGCGGAGGGAGCGGAGACGATCGCACCCAGCCGCTGCGGATCGCGCCCATCGAGGTGCGCATGCGCAGCGCCGACCTGGCCAGCGGCGTGCGCGTCTCCGTCGCCACCAGCCCCGCGGGCGCGGGCGAGCCGGGCGGCATGACCGCTGAGGGCGAGCTCGAAATCTCCGGGGTGCTCGACGCCGCCGGCGCGCCGCGCGCGGGGGTGCCCGAGTCGGTCTCGGGCAGCGTGCGCGTGGGGAACGTGCCGGGCCCGCTGGTGGAGGCGGCGGCGCGTTCGGCCGGAATCCCGGTGCGCAGCGAGCGCGACATCGGGCCGACGCTGGACCTGACGCTCGACGCCCGCGCCGGCGCGCTGCGCGGGGCCACCGAGACCGGTGCCCTGCCCACGGACCTGATCGCCCAGGTGCGCAGCGAGCGCCTCAGCGCGGTGGTGCCGGTGCGGATCACCGCGGCGGCGATCGAGAGCACCGAGCCGATCCGCGTGCGCGCCGCCGCTGGGGGGATCATCGGCGAGTTGCTGGCGCAGCTGACCGGCGGGGCGGCGGGGCGCGCCGGTGACGGCGCGGGAGCGGGCGCCAGCTCGGAGGGCAACGCGGGCCGGCTGCGCGTCAGCGGGCGCGGTCAGGTCGAGGGGACGTTGGAGGGCCGGGTCCCGCTTGGCCAGGGCGCGCCGGTGATCGATCAGGCAGCGCTGAGGGCTCAGATCCAGGTGAGCGACCTGACGGTGGACGGCGCGGTGCGGGGCGGGCCGGTGCGGCTGAGCCAGGGGAGCGCCAGCGTGCACATGAGACCGGATCTCCCGGCGCTTGTCGGCGTGTCGTGGGAGCTTGAGCACGGCGGGGAGGGCTTCGGGGTCGAGGGCGAGGTGCGCGTCGCGGGGCTCGGGGCGGGGCTGCCCGGGGGCACGCTGGGGACGCGCGGGAGACTGCCGGTGCTGGGCGGGTACCGCGGCGAGGGCCGCGTGCGCGTGTCCGGGGTGCCCGCGGGGCTGATCGAGGCTGCACTGGCCTCAGCGGGCGTGACGCTGCCGGACGATCAATCGGCGCTGGCGCGGGCGCTGCTCGGGCCGGGGACGGACGTGACGGTGTCGCTCTCGCCGAGGGTGCAGGGGACCGAGCAGAACATCGGCGTGCAGGTGCAGACCGCCGACGCCTCGGCGGGAGTCTCCGTGAACGTGGCGCTGGCCGAGGTGGTCATCGCGGGGGTGAACCTGAGCGCGGCGGTGGACCCGGAGCTGTGGGACCGGCTGCGCGGCCCGCTGGCTGGGATGGGCGTCGAGCTGGTTGGCCAGGGCGGGCAAGGGGTCAGGCTGGCCGGGCCGACTCGGCTCACGGCCGAGCTGGGCGAGGCGGTGGTGCTGCCCTTGCGGCCCAACGGGGCGATCGACGTGCCGAAGATCGGCGACGGCGTGGCGCAGATAAAGCTCACAGCGAGCGACCCGGTGCTGGTCAGCGGGCTCGGCGGCGCCGGGGCCGGGCAGACGGCGGGGCTTGGGCGGTTGAAGGCCGAGGCGGGCGTGCCCGTGTCGGGGCTGGTGGACGCCTCGCGCGCGGGGCAGCTGGAGGCGGTCCTGGCCGCTGAGGGCGTGCTGCTGCGCGACGGCGCGGAGGTTGGCACGGTGGCGCTGCGAGACGTGCGCGCCAGGCTGGACGGATCTCGCGTCAACGGGCGGGTGGAGATGATCAACCTGAGCACCGCGGCGGCCGACGAGGTGGCGGGCAGGCCGGGGCTGATCTCGGGCGCGCTGGGGCCGGCGGCGAGCCTCGGGGTGAACCTGAGCGTCGACGGCGGGGCGGTGGCGGTCACGGCCGAGGTCGAGTCCTCGGCCCTGCGGCTGGACCCGGTGCGGCTGGCCGTGGAGGACGTGACGAGCCCCGGCGGGGTGCGGGCGCGCAGGGCCCGGATCGCCTCGCCGCTGCGCGGCACGTGGCGGATCGATCCGGCCCTTGCCAGCGCGCTCCTGGGCGGGGCGGAGGGCGGCGGGGCAAAGATGACGCTGGGTGCGCCGGTGACTGCGCAGCTGGAGATCGGGACGCTGGCGATCGCGCTGCCCGAAGCCGGCGGCGACAACGGCGGGAGCGAGGGCGGGATCGGGCCGATGCTGCCGGGCGTCTTTGCGCTCGAGGGGCAGGTGCGCATCGAGCGGGTGGCGCTGGACCAGGCCGACGCCAGCGGCGTGGTGGTTCGGACCGAGCTGGAGGGCGTGCGCGTCTCGGTGGTGCCCGGGGACGGCGGCGAGCTGCGCCTGGACGCGGCGGTGGCTCAGATGCGCGAGGGCGGCGAGCGCTACGCCGAGCCGGTGCGCCTGAGCGGTCAGGTCAAGGGCCTGGCCGACGCCAGGGGGCGGGTGTCGCTCAGCGGCGCCGAGGTGCGGCTGAGCACGGAGGCGGGGCCCCTGCCGACGCTCCTGGCTGATCGGGTGGCGGGCACGGGCGACCAGCTGACGCAGGTGATGGGCGCGCAGGTCTACGCGGACCTGACGGCGGAGGTCAGCCGGCTGCGCGACGGGTCGGCGTCGCTGGCGGTGCGCTCCGGCGAGGAGGTGCTGGTGCCGGCCCTGGGTGCGCAGGGCAGCCGGCGGCTGCCGCGCATGACCATCGGCGGCCAGGGGCCGATCCAGAGCGGGGCGCTGGACTTTGGCCGCGGCCGAGCGCTCGAGGTGGTGCTGACGGACTTCGAGGTGTCGCGGCAGTTCACGCTGCTGCGGCTGTTCCCGCTCTTTGCCGCGGTGAACAAGGCCCGGGACGGCCAGCTGGCCACGGTCCGCAGCCAGGACCTGCGGGTGCCCATCGACGGGGACATGAGCAAGCTGGAGGGGGACGTGGCCGTCGACGTGGGGACGCTGCGGTACGAGTTCGGCGAGGTGTTCGGCTCGCTCCTGGACCGCGGCGTGCTGACCGACCAGGGGCAGCAGCGGCCGGTGCCGCCGTTTGTCGTCCGGGTCCGCCGCGGGGTGGCGCGGTACCAGAACGTGCAGCTGCCGGTGCGGAACTTCACGTTCCGCACGAGCGGGACCGTGGACCTGGTCAACAGCACGGTCGACGTGGTGACGTACGTGCCGACCGTTGCCGCCAGCGCGGGCCTGATGCAGAAGCTCAACGACGACGTCGGTCGCGGGTTCGGCCGCGTGCTGCCCAGGGTCCTGAGCGAGGGGACAGCGGTGCCGATCCGGACGCGCGGGCCGATGAACAACCCCGAGGTGTTCGTGGACGTGGAGCTGTTCTTCAAGGAGTTCGGCGGGAGCCTGATGCAGGCGCCCGCGAACATCATCGAGGGGATCGGCAACATCCTGGGCGGGAACCGGGGCGATCCGCCGCCACCGCCGGCACCGGGCGAAGCGCCCAAGGAAGATCCCAGGCCGCTGCCGTTCCCGTTCCCGCTGCCGTTGCCATTGCCCAAGCGATGACGGCTTGGCGCCTCAGCGGGGCGGGCTGAGGAAGCGCGGCTCGGCGTGGGGGGCGTGGGGGTTGTGGGGGATCAGGCCCGCGGCTGCGCCAGCGGCCAGGAGCCGGCCGACCGCCTCACGGCCGAGCGGGCCCAGGGCACGGGTGAAGCGGTTGACGTAGAGATCGATGTAGCGGTCGAGCTGGGCGCGGGTCTTGAGCGGGGAGAACGTGGCGGCGTAGTCCAGCGAGGTCTGGCGGTGGCTCAGGGCGTGGTCGAGCGAGTCGGCCAGGAGCTGGGCGACGCGCGCCAGCGAGCCGGGCCCGGCCAGCGCGTCAAGGTCGGCGCGGACGGCGTTGGCGCCCAGCGGGAGCGGCAGGGCGGTGTCGGCGGTCCAGAGCTGGCCCAGGTCCGCGATCAGCCGCAGGCCGTGCTGGTCGAAGGTGAGCTGCTCCTCGTGGATCAGGACGCCGGCGGCGGCGTTGCCGGCTTGGACATCGCCCGCGATCAGGTCGAAGCGGACCGGGCGCGGGCGTACGCGGCCGCCGGTCAGGTGGCACAGGGCCATGTACGCGGAGGTGTGGACCCCCGGCACAGCGACAAGGGGGGGCGTGGGAGCGGCCAGCAGGTCGCTGAGCGAGCGCGCGGGGTGGTCGTCGCGGACGACGAGCTTGGGGCCGTAGCCGTCGCCGAAGGAAGAGCCGCAGTCGGCGATGAGGTAGCGGTGGGCGACGAGCGGGTAGCATGCCATGGAGATGGCCGAGATGTGGTAGAGGCGGTCCTGGGGGGCGTCCTGGGCGTGGCGGTTGAGGGCCTGGATGTCCTCGGGGATGGAGCGGAAGCGGAAGGGGGCGGTGTCCAGCGCTGGCCGGACCAGGACGCGGTCGGGGCTGCGCGGGTCGACCATGCCGGTGATGGGCCACCACATGAAGACATCGTCGGCGTCGGCCGAGTGGGCCAGGTCGAGCGTGAGGGGCGCGGTGGGCATGCCGGGGGGGGTCGGTGGGGCTCAGAACATGGCCAGCTGCCCGACGGCGGCGGGGTCGGTCGAGGGGTTGTCCACGTCGACGCGGTAGTCGCCGGTGTAGCAGGCGTCGCAGTAGTGCGTTCCGGGGCGCTTCATGACGGACAGGAGGCCGGGCAGGGAGAGGAAGGCGAGGGAATCGACGCCGAGGAAGTCGCGGATCTGGCTCGGGGTCTTGTCGGCGGCGATGAGCTGCTCGCGCGTGGCGAAGTCGACGCCGAAGAAGCAGGGGTGCTTGATCGGCGGGCAGGAGATGCGCAGGTGGATCTCCAGGGCGCCGGCGGCGCGGATCTGAGCGATCTTGGCGCGCGTGGTGGTGCCGCGGACGATGGAGTCGTCGACGATGACGACGCGCTTGCCGCGGACGATGTCCTCGACGACGTTGAGCTTGAGGCGAACGGCCAGCTGCCGCTGGGCCTGGGTGGGGCGGATGAAGGTCCGGCCGACGTAGCGGTTGGGGACGATCGCCTCGCGCAGCGGGATGCCGGTGACGCGCGCAAAGCCGATGGCGGCCGAGCGCCCCGAGTCGGGCATCGGGGCGACAAAGTCGGCGACGACCGGGCTCTCGGTGCCGAGGCGCTCGCCCATGGCCTCGCGGGCGAGCTGGACGTTCTGGCCAAAGACCGTGGAGGCCGGGTGGGCGAAGTAGACGTGCTCGAAGACGCAGTGGGCCGGGCGCGGCACCGGATCGGAGAACCGGCGGGAGGCCAGGCCGGCCTCGGAGAGGGTGACGATCTCGCCCGGCTCGACCTCGCGCAGGAACCTGGCGCCCAGGACGTCCAGGGCGATGGTCTCCGAGGCCGCGACGTAGGCCGTGCGGCCGTGGTCGTCGAGGGTGCCGATGACCAGCGGCCTCCAGCCCCAGGGGTCGCGTGCGAGCTCGACGCGGTCATGGAAGAGCAGGGCCAGGGAGAAGGCGCCCTGGAGCCTGCGGAGCGTGGCCGCCAGCGGGTCCGGCGCGGCCTGCTGGGCCGGGGAGGCGAGCAGGTGGACGATGACCTCGGTGTCGCTGGTGGTGTGGAAGAGGTGGCCGGCGTGCTCGAAGCGGCGGCGGAAGGCGGCGGCGTTGACGAGGTTGCCGTTGTGGGCGATGGCCACCTGGCCCCCGACGTAGGACTCCAGGAGCGGCTGGGCGTTGCAGGCGAGCGAGCCGCCGGCTGTGGAGTATCGGTTGTGGCCGATGGCGCCGCGCCCGTTGAAGGCCTCCATGCGCTGGAGCAGCTCGTCGGTGATGACCTCGGGGACAAGGCCCATGCCCGTGTGGGCGTGGAGGAGCTGGCCGTCGGTGACGGCGATGCCCGCGGCCTCCTGGCCGCGGTGCTGCTGAGCGTACATGCCCAGGTACGCCAGCGAGGCCGCGTGCGCCGCGCCCCAGATCGCAACGACGCCGCACTTTTCCTTGGCCTCGGGGGCTTGCTCGGGGCGGGTCGCCGGCTGGGGGAGGATCGGCAGGTGCATCGCCGCATCGTACGTCGGTGGCCCACGGGGGCTTGAACCGCAGCGCCCGCGCGCAGCGGGGGCCAGCCGGCCTCGCTTGCGCCGAGCCGGTGTTGCAGCACGCGACGCGCCGCCGTTGTGAGTTTGACGAGGCGCTTTCTACGCAGATACGCCCTGGAACAGCCCACTTGCGCAGCCCCCTGCGCTCGCGCAGCGCGCCCAGGGGCGCGCGGCCTTGGGCTACCATGCCGCGTGTTCACGCTCCTGGACAGGTACATCGCACGGCAGTATCTGATCAACGTGGTGCTGCTGCTGGTGATCCTGTTCTCGTTTGTGGTGATGATCGACGTGACGCTGAACCTGCAGCGGTTTGTCAACGTGGCCGTCCGAGAGGCGCAGCGGCAGAACCAAGAGCTGACCGGCGTGCGGCGGTGGGTGGTGGCCACGCTGCTGGTGGCGAACCTGTGGTGGCCGCGCCTGCTCCAGCTGTTCAACTACGTCATCGGCCTGGCGCTGATCGCCGGGATGGGCTTCACGGTGACGCAGATGGTCCGCCACCGCGAGCTGGTGGCGGTGATGGCCTCGGGCGTGAGCCTCTACCGGGTGATGCGCCCGATCATGGCGGTGGCGGTCGTGATGCTCGGCGTGCGCGCGCTCAACCAGGAGCTGGTCATGCCGCGGATCGCGCACCTGGTGGCCCGGGACAACAGCGAGGCGGCGCGGCGGGACTACTCCACGTTCCCCGTGGACCTGATGTCCGACGGGCAGGGCCGCAACTTCCTGGCCCGGAGCTTCGACCCCGCCGGCGAGAGGCTCGAAGGGCTCTCGATCTACGAGCGCGACGAGGCGGGGCGCGTCACGCGGCGGATCGACGCCGAGTCGGCCGAGTACCGCGGCGGGCGGTGGCAGCTGCGCGGCGGGCTGGCCTGGCCTATGGAGCCGCGCAGCGCCGGGCCGCTGCAGGCCGACCCCGAGCCGGTGAGCGAGGTGGTCTCGGACCTTTCCGGCACGGCGATCTTGTCCCAGCGGTACCGGACGTTCGCCGAGAACCTCTCGGCGCGGCAGATCCTGGGCATGCTCGGCGACGAGCGGCTCAAGCCCGAGCTGCGCCAGAGCCTCACGCGGATCATGCTCGGGCGCGCCTCGCTGACGGTGGCGACGGTGCTGTGCCTGATCGTCGCGGTCCCGTTCTTCCTCACGCGTGAGCCCAGGAGCATGGTCGTCCAGACGCTCAAGTGCGCCCCGGTGGCGCTGGGGTCGCTGCTCGGGGCCACGCTGGCCGTGGTGGCCCCGATGCCCGGGCTGCCGGTGGAGCTGTCGGTGTTCGTGCCGGTCATCGCGCTCCTGCCCACGGCGATCGCGCTGGGCACGTCGATCAAGACCTGACCGGACGGGAGGCGGCGGCACCGGTACCATCCGGCCTGTCGCTCTGGCGCGGGCCGAGGCGACACCCGGGCGCGCGGCGACCGGGCACGCACGGCTAGGACGCTTGCTGCCATGCCCCCGGTCGTCCTGTACTTCCAGGTCCATCAGCCGAACCGGCTCCGCCGGTACTCGGTCTTCGATTCGACCCCGGACTACTTCGACGACACCCTCAACGCCGAGATCTGCCGCAAAGTGGCCGAGAAGTGCTACCGCCCCGCCACGCGGCTGCTCCTGGAGCTGGTCCAGCGGCACGGCGGGGCGTTCCGCGTGGCGTTCTCGTTCTCCGGGACGGTGCTCGAGCAGTGGGAGCGCTTCACGCCGGACGTGACGGACCTCTTCCGCCAGCTGTGCGCCACGGGGCACTGCGAGGTGCTCTCGGAGACGTCGCACCACTCGCTGGCGTTCCTCTACTCGCGGCAGGAGTTCCAGGAGCAGCTGGACCTGCACGACCGCCTGGTGGACCGCGTGTTCGGGGTCCGGCCGCGCGTGTTCCGGCACACCGAGCTGATCTACTCCAACGACCTTGCGCACTACGTGGCCGGGCTCAAGGGCCCCGGGGGCGCGCCGCGCTACCTCGGGTGCATCATGGAGGGCGCCGAGCAGGTGCTGGGCAAGCGATCACCCAACCATGTGTACAAGCCCCCGCACACGGGCGAGGGCGCCGACGGCGGGCCCTTCGCCCTGCTCCTGCGCAACTACGCCCTGAGCGACGACGTGGCCTTCCGCTTCTCCAACCGCGAGTGGGCGCACTGGCCGCTGACCGCCGACACCTACGCGGCGTGGATCGCCGAGCTGGGCGACAAGGGCGCCCAGGTGTGCAACATATTCGTGGACTACGAGACCTTCGGCGAGCACCAGTGGGCCCAGACGGGCATCTTCGGGTTCCTCGAGGCCCTGCCGGCGCGGGTGCTGGCCCAGCCGGGGTGCTCGTTCATGACGCCCAGCGAGGGTCTGCGGGCCGCCGAGCCCGCCGGCACCATCGACGCGCCGCGCGTGGTGTCGTGGGCCGACACGGAGCGCGACCTGTCGGCCTGGCTGGGCAACGCGATGCAGTCCAACGCCATGAGCGAGGTCTACCGCCTCGAGCGCGCCGTCAAACGCCGGGTGGAGGACGCGCTGGCGGTGGGCGACCAGACCGAGCGCGCCCACGCCGAGGCGCTGCTGAACGACTGGCGCCGGCTCACCAGCTCGGATCACTACTACTACATGTCAACCAAGTACTGGTCCGACGGGGCGGTGCACAAGTACTTCTCGCCGTACGAGAGCCCCTACGACGCGTACATCAACCTTATGAACGTGCTGGACAACCTGCGCGTCCGCTGCACGCGACGCGGCACTCATGGCTGACACGCTGGGGAGGCCGCCAGTGGCACGCCCAGCCAAGAACTAGCAACCTTCCGCGAGCATCGCCAGGAACGTTGTCAGGTCGCTCTCATCGAGCACGCCATCAGGCCCGCCGCCATCGAGGATCGTCAGGCCCAAGAAATCAGCGATGTCCGCGACGGTGAGAACGCCCGCGGTCATGGCGCTTAGGAACGCGGTGATGTCGTTGGCATCGACGATGCCGTTTGGTCCGCCGCCATCGACGGTCGTTTTCCCTTGGAAGTCCGCGACATCAACGATGGGGCAGGCGTCGCTCGGCGGCGGGGGTGGCGGCGGCGGCGGCGGCTCTTGGATAAACGCGGCACGGAACCCGATCGAACGGCCGAGCGAGTCCTGGGCCCGGCCCGCAAAGACCGCGCCGTCGGCGGAGACCGCGGTGGTCTCGATGAGCTCGAACTGATCCAGACCGGGGGCGCCGTTCTGGGTCAGGTACTGGCTGAAGTTGACGGGCGGGTGCTGCAAGCCGCTGTTGACGAACCAAGCCGCTGCGCGGTTGCCGGCCTGGCCGACGACGGTCTGAGCGTTCGCGTTGATCGCCCACGCGAGGCCGTCGGAGAGATCCGGCGTGCTGAGCGTCGTCACCTGGCCGGTGCTCGGCTGCCAGAGCACGGGCCTGATCGCAAACTGGCCGCTGGATTCGACGACCACCCCGCCGCAGACGAACGGCGCGGCGCCGTCGGAGACGCCCAGGAGCATGACCGCGACCGGGGTCAGGCCCGGCGGGTTGGGCATCACGAACGACTGGCCCGAGACGCGGGCCCAGCCGACGGAGCGGCCGGTGGCGACGCTGACAGCGTCGCCCGCGATGGTGACCGCGTCACGGCTGATGGCAGTAAGGCGGCCGGAGGCCAGGCCCGACGGCGGGGCGACCACAGCGGGGATCAGGTTGGTCCAGAGCAGCGCGCGGGTCACTCCCGCGGCGTCGATCGCCCACCCGCAGGCGCGCGTGCCGTCGGCGGAGATGCCGGTTGCTGATGAGCCGCCGGGGGAGTTGGTGATGCCCGCCGGGAGCTGCGCCAGCGCGGGCGGCTGACCGAGCGTGGCGAGCATCGCGCGGGGCTCGCCCAGCGGCGTGAACGTGGTGCCCGCGAGGCGCGCCGGCGACGACGAGACGGCGTTGAGGATGGTGCCGCCGGCCAAGAACGAGAGCGTGGCGGGCGCCTGGGCCGTCTGCCAGAGGATGCCCGACTGCGTCTGCGTGGAGCCGGTGCCGACGACCAGCGACGCGTCCGGCGAGATGGCAGCGACGCGGGCGCCCGTGAGGCCGCCGGGGGCCGGGAGCAGCTCGAACGTGACCCGCTGCGCCCACGCGATCGAGGGAACGGCGGACGCAACGACGGCTATGAGCAGTGCAACGCGTGACATCGCGGGCCTCCGAGTGGTTCGCGGGACCGAACAGTGCAAAGGTGCGTGAAGGACGCGGCGCTGTCAAGGCAGAGAGCGAATTTCGCGCACGATTCACGGCTCAGTTGTGTGCGGCTGTCGAGAGAAGGCGTGAGGGCGTGGAGGGTGGGAGTTTCTGGATTGCTATCAAAGCCCTGACACGCGCGGCGCTGCGAGGATCAGACAGAGTGGCCGGGGTCGTCGGTCTGCGAGAGGTCGTGGGGCGCGTCGGGGGAGATCGGGAGCACGACGCGGAAGCGCGAGCCGCGGCCGGGCTGCGAATCGATGACCAGCGCGCCGCGGTGCTGCTCGACGATGCGCCGCGTGACAGCCAGGCCCAGGCCCGTGCCGCGCGAGCCCTTGGTGGTGTAGAAGAGCTGCGCCAGACGCTGCACCTGATCGTGTGACATGCCCGGGCCGTTGTCGGTGACGTCGATCCAGAGCTGGCCGGAGCGCATGGCGTCGGGCCCAGCCGCGGGTGCGCCCGCGGGATCGGCCGACTGGAAAGAGGCGGTGAGCTCGACGGAGCCGGTGCGCTCCGGCGCCGCCTCCAGGGCGTTTGCGACGAGGTTCATCACGGCCTGGTGCATGAGGTTGGGGTCGAGCGGGACCGGCGGCGTGTGGGGCTCGACGGCCAGGGCGAATCGCACGCCGCGGGCCTGGGCGATCGGCCGAGCCAGCTGGGCGCAGTCTTCGAGGAGCGGCCCGACGTGGCAGAGCTCGGTGTCCGGCGAGCTGGGGCGCGCATAGGCGAGCATGTTGCGCGTCAGGCCCATGATGCGGTCGAGGTTGCGCTGTAGGATTGCCCAGCCGGACCGCGCGGTGGCCAGGTCTTCCTTGCGCAGGCCCAGATCGACCAGGTCGGCCCCGCCGCGGAGGCCCTGGAGGATGTTCTTGATCGAGTGGGCCAGGCCCGCGACGGTGCGGCCCATGGCGGCCATGCGCTCGGCGTGGAGCTGGCGCTGGGCCCGCTCGAGGTCGGTCAGGGCCAGCGCCGTGTGAACGCCGACCGCCTCCAGCAGCTCCAGTGAGCGCTGGCGTTCGCCTGCGCGCTGCGCGGGCCGCTCGACCAGGAGCGCGCCGTAGGTGTGGCCGCGAGCGCGGACCGGCGCGCAGAGGCGCTCGCCCAGCGGGCCGGTGTCCGAGCCAGCCTGCGCCTCAGCAAGGGCGCGCTCAACCAGCGGCGAGGCGGGCCCCGGCGCAGCCCCGGGGCCGTGGCACAGCTGCACGAGCGTCGCGCCGCCCGGGCCGGGGGCGATGATCGCGGCGCGGGAGGCGGCCAGCTCGCTGCGCGTCATAGAGAGCACCGCGCCCAGGAGCGACTGGCGGTCGGCGCACTCGCCGGCCAACGCAGCGATGCGCTGGATCAGCCGCAGGTGCGAGGCCGCGCCCGGCGTCGGCGTGGCCTCGGGGGCGCCTGCGCGGGCGGGCGGGCGGGCCTCGGGGGCACGGCCGGAGGGCCCGAAGACCATGCGGGTGCGGCCGCAGCGGATCTGGTCGCCGTCGCGCAGGGCGACGGGGCCGGTGACGCGCTGGCCGTTGACGAACGTGCCGTGCTGGCTGCCCAGGTCGCGGATGAGCCAAGCGCCGGCGTCGGGCGTCAGCTCGGCGTGGCGGCGAGATATGGACGCGTCCGAGAGCGGCAGCGCCTCGCTGGACCTGCCGATGACCTGGGGCTGGTTGGGCGGCAGCTCGAAGCGCTCGCCGCGGTCGGGGCCCTGGATGACGGTGAGGACGAGCACGGCGCGCAGGGTATGAGCCGGCCAGCGCGCAGGTTCCCGGCAGGGCCGAGCGCGGCCGCCCCGCTGGTCAGCGCGCAGAAGCCCCGCCGGCGCGGGGCGCCCGGGAGATCGCGCCGCAAGTCAGATCACACGATCAGGTGGATCTGGCCGCGGGCTGCTCGGCCGGGGGCGGCTGGGCCGGGGCCTGCTTGGGCTGGCCCGGGGCGGGGAGCGGGTCGGGGTCGGGCTCGGTGTCGAAGGAGAGGAATTCGGCGTCCTTGCCGTCGTCGGCGGTCTTGCGGTTGACGTTGACCCTCAGCCCGGGCTTGATGTCGCCCTGGAGGAGCAACTCGGCCAGCGGGTCCTCGATGAACTGGCCGACGGCCCGACGGAGGGGCCGGGCGCCAAAGTCGGGGTTGTAGCCCTTCTCGATGAGGAAGTCCTTGGAGCGCTGATCCAGCACCAGGCGCACGCCCTGGGCACGGACGCGCTCGGTGACCTTGGCGACCTCCAGGTCGACGATGCTGACCAGGTTGTCCTTGGTCAGCGGGCGGAAGACGATCACGTCGTCGAGGCGGTTGATGAACTCCGGGCGGAAGAACCGCTCGATCTCCTTCATGAGCACGGACTTGATGTTCTCGAAGCCGCTCTCGGCGCTGCGCGCGATGGCCGCGGTGGAGAAACCGAAGCCCCCGCCGCCCTTGATCAGGTCGGCGCCGATGTTGGAGGTCATGATGAGGATGACGTTGCGGAAGTCGACGTTGCGGCCGAAGGAGTCGGTCAGCCGGCCCTCCTCCATGATCTGCAGGAGCATGTTGAAGACATCGGGGTGGGCCTTCTCGACCTCGTCCAGGAGGATGACCGAGTATGGGCGCCTGCGGACGCGCTCGGTGAGCTGGCCGCCCTCCTCGTAGCCGACGTAACCGGGGGGCGCGCCCACCAGCCGGCTGACGTTGTGCTTCTCCATGTACTCGGACATGTCCAGGACGATCAGGGCGTCCTCGTCGCCGAACATGAACTCGGCGATGGCCTTGGCCACCAGGGTCTTGCCGACGCCCGAGGGCCCGCAGAAGATGAAGCTGCCCATGGGGCGGCGCGGGTCCTTGAGGCCGGCGCGGGCCCTGCGGATGGACTTGCTGATGGCCTTGATGGCGTCGTCCTGCGAGACCACCTTCTTGTGGAGCTCCTTCTCCAGGTCGAGCAGCCGCTCGGCCTCCTCCTTCTTGAGGCGCTTGAGGGGCACGCCGGTCATCTTGGAGATGACCTCGGAGATGACCTCCTCGTCGACGACGCCGGCCGAGGCGTTGGTCTTCTCACGCCACTCGCGCTGGATGGTCCCCTTGTGCTTGCGGAGCTGCTCGGCCTTGTCGCGCAGCTCGGCGGCCTTCTCGTAGTCGGCGGCGGCCACGGCCTTGTCCTTCTCGACCGAGAGCCGCTCGATCTGGGCCTCGATGTCGGCCAGGTCCGGGGGCTTGGTCATGGACTTGAGCCGCACGCGGGCCCCGGCCTCGTCGATGGCGTCGATGGACTTGTCCGGCTGGACGCGCCCGGTGATGTAGCGCGACGAGAGGTCCACCGCCGCGGCCAGCGCCTCGTCGGTGATGCGCACCCGGTGGTGCTGCTCGTACTTCTCGCGCAGGCCCTTGAGGATCTCGATCGTCTGGTCGTTGCTGGGCGGGTCGACGGGGATCGGCTGGAACCGCCGGGCCAGGGCCGCGTCCTTCTCGATGTACTTGCGGTACTCGTCAAAGGTCGTGGCGCCGATGCACTGGATCTCCCCGCGGGCCAGGGCCGGCTTGAGCACGTTGCTCGCGTCGATGGCCCCCTCGGCCCCGCCGGCGCCCACAAGCGTGTGCAGCTCGTCGATGAACAGGATCACGTTCTTGGCCCTGCGAACCTCGTTCATGACCGCCTTGATCCGCTCCTCGAACTGGCCGCGGTACTTGGTCCCGGCGACCATCATCGCCAGGTCCAGCACCACCAGCCGCCGGTCGTGGAGCAGGTCCGGGACCTCCCCGGTGATGATCCGCTGGGCCAGGCCCTCGACGATCGCCGTCTTGCCCACGCCCGCCTCGCCCAGAAGAACGGGGTTGTTCTTGGTGCGCCGGCAGAGCACCTGCACGAGACGCTCGATCTCGTTGGCGCGCCCGATGACCGGGTCGAGCGTGTTCTCCCGGGCCAGCTCGGTCAGGTCGCGCCCGAACGAGTCCAGCGCGGGCGTGCGGCTCTTGCCGCCGCGCGCCGTGGCCGAGCCCGGCTCCGACGCGCCCCCCGAGCCCGACGACGCCCCGGCGCCGCCACCGGTCGCCCCGGAGCCCGCCTGCCCCGTCGGCTCGCGCGCGCCCCCGCCCGCGGCCGTGCCCTCCTCGGCGTCGGTGTTGCCGGCGCCAAGCAGGTTGAGGACCTCCTCGCGCACCTGCTCCAGGCGCAGGCCCAGGTTCATCAGCACCTGCGCAGCCACGCCGTCGTGCTCGCGCAGCAGGCCCAGGAGCAGGTGCTCCGTGCCCACATAGTTATGATTCAGGTTCCGCGCTTCCTCGATCGCGTACTCGATCACCTTCTTGGCCCGCGGCGTCTGCGGCAGCCGACCCATCGTGACCATCTCCGGCCCGGGACGCACCAGCCGCTCGACCTCCAGCCGGATCTTGCGAAGGTCCGCGTCGAGGTTCTTGAGCACGTTGGCCCCGACGCCGGAGCCCTCCTTGATCAGCCCGAGCAGGATGTGCTCGGTCCCGATGTACTCGTGGTTGAAGCGCTGCGCCTCCTGGTTGCCCAGGGCCATCACCTTGCGCGCACGGTCTGTGAAGCGTTCGAACATGCTCGCCTCCTTGGCGATCCCTCGCCCCGCCTTCCATCCCCCCACCACCGCCCCATCCCCCGCCATCCACACCCCCCACCGCCCCCATCGTGCGCCCGCCCGCGCCTGCGCGCCGGCCCGCGCCCGCTGCCTTGCGGCCCCTCTCGACGCCGCAGTTGTATACGAATCGTGCCATACCGCGGATGTCCCAGCTTTGGCCGCCCGCGCGCCGCGCTCGGCGACCGCCCCCACATGAGATGTATCGTCAGCACGCTGCATACCACTGAGCCGAAGCGGAAAAACTCCCCCCTCACGCGGCGCAGGTCCGCAAGCGGGCCCGCCGTGACCACCGCAACCGCCCCGCCGGCCTGCCCCGTGGCCCATCGCCTGCCAGAGTGACAGCCGCGCCGGATCTGCGCCCCCGCGGGGGCCCCAGCAAGACTTCACCGTGCGTTCGGGTACCCTCACGCGTGGCCACGCGTAGCACACACCCCGCCGGGCGACACAGCGACAGCCCCCAGCCCGCCCCAGCCGGCCCGGTGATCATCCTGGCCGGCCCCGAGCGGTGGCTCCAGATCGACCACACCCGCCAGACGCTGGCGCAGCTCCGGCAGCAGCACGGCGAGCTCGACCCGGTCCGCTACGACGGCCCCACGGCCCGCCTGGCCGACGTGCTCGACGAGTGCCGCTCGCTGGGCCTGATGCAGCCGCACAAGCTGGTGATCGTCGACGACGCCGCGGCGATGCTCGGCGCGGGCAAGAGCGACGACGACGACGACTCGGACACCGCCCAGGCGAGCGCCGAGCCCGGCGACGCCGCCGCTGCGCGCCAGGCGATGGAGCGCTACGCCGCGGCGCCCGAGCCGGCCACGACGCTGATCCTGCGGGCCAGGTCCTGGCCGCTGACGCGCATCGCCAAGGCCGTGACAGCCTCGGGCGGCTCGGTGATCGAGTGCGACCCGCTGCCGCCGGCGCGCGCCGCCGCGTGGTGCGTGGCGCGGGCGGCCAGCCACCACCGCGCCTCGATCGCGCGCGACGCCGCGGACCTGCTCGTGGACCGCGTCGGGAGCGACCTGAGCCGCCTCGAGTGCGAGCTGGCCAAGCTGGCGCTGGCGGCCGCCTCGGCCACCGGCCAAGCCGACGCGGTCATCGGCACCGCGCACGTGCAGGCGCTCGTCGGCGAGTCCAGGCAGGAGGCGCTCTGGGAGATCCAGCGCGGGCCCCTCTCGGGCGACCCGCGCACGGCCCTGCACGACCTGCGCCACGCCCTGAGCGTCTCCCGCCACAACCCCGTGGCCATCGGCATCGCCTACACCGACCTGGCGCGCAAGCTCGACGGGGCCGCCCGCGCGCTGGCCCTGGGCCAGCCCCCGGGGGCGATCGCTGCGCGCCTCAAGCTCTGGGGGCCCTCGCGCGACGCGATCCTCGACCGTGCCGCCGCCGTCAGGCCCGCCGACGCCGCCGCGATCCTCGACGCCGCCATCGACCTGGACGCCCGCGCAAAGTCCGGCAGGGGCGACCCCGTTCGGATGCTGGAAGGACTGACGATCCGTTTGACAAGCCTCTGGCGTCCCCGTGCCGATCAAAGCAGGCGATGAGACGGCGCCCGCCGGCCCGAACATGGCCGGCACCGCGGCAGGACGCGCGCGGCTGGGCATCGCAGGAGGCGTTGGATGTCAAAGGACCGCCCTGTCGCAGCGGCGTCGCGCGTGCCCGGCCTCGACACGCCCCCGGGAGCAGCGCCGTGGACGCTGGCACGCAGCCGCTGCGCCCGAGCACTGGAGCGCGCCGCAGCCCGCCCGGACGACACGCCCTGCGACGACCCTCGCCTGTGCGCCGGGCTCTTGAGGCTCACGTGCGTGATCGTGGGCGCCGCCGCGGCGCTGCTGCTGGCCGCGGCCTTCCAGGGCTGCGCCGCCGGCCCGGCCGAGCCCACGGCCGGGGGCGACCCCGCCGCCGGCGCCACGCCGACGGCGCAGGCCGCCGAGGACCCGTTCCTGCTGGCCGCCAACCAGCTCGAGGACGCCCTGCGACGCGACCAGGAACGCCGCGCGCTCGACGGCGCCCCGCTGCCGGTCGACCCCTCAGCCGCCCAGCCGGCCTTGCCAGGCGTCAGGCCCGCCCCGACGCCCGTGACGGCCCCGGTCGCGCAGGCCGGCGCCACGCCGCCCACCGCCGGCCCCGCAGAGGCAACGGTCATGGGTCCCCCCGAGCCGCCCCCCGCCGCCGAGCGCCGCGCCGCGGCCCTGCGCGACCTGGCTGCGCTCCTCGAAGCCCGCGCCGCCGCCGAGGGCACGCCGCTGGACGCGGCTATCAGCTTGGCGTTGCTCGCCGGGCTTGACCCCAACGACGCGGGGCTGCGCCAGCGGCTCGAATCGCTCACGCGGGCGCTCTCGCCTTCGGAAGCTCAGGGCGTGGCCCTGGTGCGCGAGCTGGCCGCGGCCCTGCGCGACGGCTCGGGCGCCGCCGGCGACCCCGAGCGCCTGGCCGGCGTGCTGCGCCAGCTGGCCGAACGCAGCGCCGGGCCCGCGCCGCTGCGACTGCCTCGCGTGGACCTGGCCGAGCGGGTCGAGGCCTTCGGCCGCTACCGCGGCCTGCCCTCCCACGTCTTCCTGGCCGGCCGGGCCGCGCGGGCCCTGCTCTACACCGAGATCGACGGCTTCACGCACACCGGGTCCTCCCAGACCGACACCGCCGACCTGGAGGGCGCCCCGCTCGACTCAGCCGGCCTGACCGACCCGGCTGTGTGGGTCGTGCGACTCGGCCAAGAGGTGAACCTCTATCACACCGACGGCACCCTGGCCTGGCGCGTCCCCGAGCAGGTCGTTGTCGATCGCTCCAAGAACCAGCGGCGCGACTTCTTCCTGGTCCAGCGCCTGGAGCTGCCGCCGACGCTCTCGATCGGCTCGTACCAGCTCAAGGTCAGCGTGCGCGACAAGGCCAGCGGCCAGGAGACCGAGGCGATCATCCCGATCCGCGTGGTGGCGGACCCGGCGCTGCAGACGCCCGCGCCGCAGACCCCAGCGGCCTCGCTGGACCTGTCCTTGCAGCCGCCGGCGCCCGGGGCCCGGACCGTCAGGCCCGGCCTGGCCGGCGCCTTGGGAGGCGTGCCAGCGGCGGCGCTCTCGGGCGGGGTGACAGCGACCGGCGATCTCCAGCGGCTGCTGGACCTGCTCGAGCAGCCCCAGCGCACGCCCTGAATCGCTCCGGCGCGCAGCGGACCGGGCCACGCGATCAGAAGGTCGGGCCACGCGCACGCCGGAGCGGCCCCGTGGCAACACGGCAACACCGCCGCGTCAGCACGACGCGGCGGCAACGGCCGCGCTCAGCGTGGCAACGCCCCGGCCTGCGGAGACTGCTGCTCGGCGTGAGCGGCCGGGTCGGGCTGGGGGGCCGGCTCGGGCAGCTCACGCGCCAGGCGCTCCAGCGCCACCTTGACGGCGTCGGCGCCGCGGCGTGACGAGGCCTCCACGTCGGGCCTGAGCGGGTTGCCCTCGATGCGGAAGCCCTTGATCGTCACGTAGTCGCTCACGGGGACCTTGAGCAGGAAGCCGTCGGCGGTCGTCTCGACGCGCGAGACCAGGACGGCCCCCGCGGTGCGCGAGCCGATCAGCGGCGCCCCGCGCAGCTCGCGCATGGCCGCAGCGACGATCTCCGACGCGCTGGCCGAGCCGCGGTCGATCAGCACCGCCAGCTTGCCCTGGAACGGCCCCAGCTCGCGCGCCACCCGGCTGGGCCGGGCGAAGGTCTTGCGGGAGACCCACTCGGCCACGGCCACCACGTCCGAGCTGTCCTTGCCCGTCTGGCGGGCGTAGCGGTCGGCGGCCTCCTTGGGCACCTCGGTCCCGATCGCCTCCGCGGGCTCGAGCAGGAACCCCAGGAAGTGCTTCATGTTGTCCACCAGCCCGCCCCCGTTGGAGCGCAGGTCGATGATGAGCCCGCCAAGGCCCTGGTCCTTGACCTGCCGGAAGAGCCCGGCGACCTGGGCGCGGTCGTAGCCGGCCGAGAACGTCGGCAGGCGCAGCAGGCCCACGCCCCCGCCGAGCACCTCCAGCGTCGCCGGGTCGACGACGCTCACGCGGGCGCGGGTGAACTTGAGCTCGGCGTAGCTGCCGTCGTCGCGCAGGACCTTGCTCACGAAGCTCGAGCCCTCGGGGCCGCGGATGTCCTCGACGGCGCGCAGGGCCCGGCCGTCGATCTCGACCATCGTGTCCCCGCGACGCAGCCCGGCGCGGGCCGCGGGCGACTCGGGCAGCACCTGGCTGACCAGCACGCCGCGCTCGGTCACCAGCGCACGCACCCCGATGCCCACGATCTCGGTCTCGCTGACGCGCTGGGCGATGCTCGGGGGCAGGATGTCGATGTGCGAGATGCCGAACTCGCGCATCGCCTGATTGAGCACGAAGGCGAACTGGCCGTGCGTCTGGGCGCGGTCGAGCCGGGCCCTGTACTGGGCCAGCACCTCGGGCCAGGTGTCAAAGTCCACGCCCGACGCGAAGGCCTGCCTCTCGAGCAGCCTCTCGGTGCGGGCCAGGATCGACCGCTTGACTTCCTCGGTGATCGCGTCGCTGGCCGTGTCCGCCGGCTGCGCCGGCGCCAGCGAGGGCCACAGCCCCGCCGGCAAGAGAACGGCCAGGCTCAGGAGCAGGGCGATCAGACCAGCCGGGAGACCGGCCGCCGTCAGCCCACGACGCCGCGCCGCTGTGTGCATGTCACAGAGTACGAAATACCGACCAAGAAGTTGTCACGGGGCGCCCCAACGGCGCGAGATTAGGTCTTTGATCGCATGACCCGCCCCGCGCAGCCCGCCCACGCGCCCCCCAGCCCGTGACCAGCCCAGCCGAGGCGGGATCGGGCGCCGGGCGTGTCACTTGATGCCCGCCAGCTTGCGCACGGTGGCGTCGAACGTGCGCGTCATCGACGCCAGCAGTGAATACACGACCATGAACTGGATCAGCGCAGCGATGAGCGCGCCCAGCGCCAGCGACAGCCGCGGCGTGAGCTGCTGGCCCGATTGAAAGCTGTACGTCAGGCCGTGCTCGGGGAAGACCACCGCGTACACCGCCGACGCCGGCGAGAGCGCGCCGAGCACCGGCCCCAGCAGCGGCACCGAGGGGCCGGCGTTCCAGGCGCACAGGCCGATCACGCCCGAGAGCGCCGCCACGACTCCGATCGACTGCGTCACCGCCGTCAGGACGCTCTTGTTGCGCATCGAGAAGCTCATGCCCACCATCACGCACGTGGCGATGAACGGCACCGAGACCAGCGCCACCGAGAACACCCCCTCGCTCAGGAGCGCCGGCACCATGACCGGGGCCAGCGGCACGACGGGCGGGGCCAGGCTGAACCCGGCAGCGGCCCGCACCGCGACGGCCATCGGCTCGGGGCTCTGGGCCACGCCCATCTCGACCAGCCCGGCGTACAGGCCCGCCATGCCCAGCGTGGCCAGGGGCACCGAGAGCATCGGCAGCAGGTAGGCGACCATCCCGCGCAGCTTGCCCGAGAGGTACTGCCTGGGCGTGATCGGCGTGGTCAGGAGCAGGTCGAGCGTGCCGTCCTCGCGCTCGCGCGTGATCGACGTCGCCGACATGTTCACCGCCACCAGCGCGATGATCACGATCTCGCCCAGCACGGTGTACAGCAGGAGCGCGCGGAAGGTGTCAAGGCCGACGGCCCCGCTGTGGAAGAACCCCACCACCGCCGCGCCCCCCACCAGGCCCGCCAAGATGAACGACCACCGGGCCAAGATGCGCGGCAGCGTGGCGTTGCGGCTGGCGGCCTCGCGCCATGCGACCGGGTTGCTCCACACCCACCGCGCCGGCCGCCGCTGCGAACCCGCCGCCCCGAGCCTCAGGGCCCGCCGAAGCACCCCCACACCCCCCACCCCCCCACCACCCCCGCCACCCGAGCCACCACCACCCCCCGAGTCCCGGCCGCCCAGGCCCCCCACGCCCGCGATGCCCCCGACGCGCACCGTGATGATCGAGAGCGCGATGAGCACCACCGAGAGCCCCAGCGACAGGGCCACCCACGTCGTGACCGGGTGCTCCAAGAACCACGACGCCGGGGCCCGGAGCGAGCCGGGGGCGGCGCGCTGGTAGTTGAGCGGGTTGAGCAGGGCCTCCAGGGCCAGGAAGGGGTTGATGGCCGTCAGGTACGTCACGCGCCCGCCGCCGCCGGAGATCCGGTCGGCGGCCAGCGTCACCGCCAGGTACGACACCACCGACACGTAAAACGCAAAGACCGCCCGGCGCCCGACCACCCGGCTGACCGAGAGCGCCACCGCTGTGGTCCCCACCAGCGTCGCGGCGCCGGCGGCGATGCCGTAGCTGGCGAAGATCGACTCGCCGGGCACACCGCCGAAGAGCTGCGTCACGCCGAAGAGCGGCAGGCTCGACACCAGCAGGGCCAAGATCAGGAACAGCCTGCCCAGCAGGTTGCCCAGGACGATCTCGGCTGCGCCCAGCGGCGTGGTCAGCAGGATGTCCCACGTGCGCGGGTCGGCCTCCTGGGCGATGGCGCCGGCCATGAAGACCGGGGCCAGCACGCAGATCAGCCCGATCTGCAAGAACGCGATGTACACGAACGCGTTGGACGCGCCCGCGGCCAGGTCCCGATACGCCACCTGATCGCCCGCGGTGTTGGCCACGAGCATCCACATCAGGGCGATCATCATCGTGCCCAGGTAGCCCATCCGCAGCAGGAAGTGCTTGGGCCGACGCGACCCGCTCTGGACGAGCCGGACCGCGATCGGGTTCAACGGGCCCAGGCGTAAGAGCCAGCGGAGGACGATGGGCATAGGCACAGCATGGTACCGGCGGCCCGCCCCGCCGCTGCACCCGCTGGGCAAGATTCACGCCCAGACCGGCGCCTCGACCGCCGCGGGCCTGACCCGCCGGGCGATGTCGGCCAGCACCCGGCTGAGCTTGGGCCCGAAGGCGGGGCCGTCGCACAGCGGCGAGGCCAGCATCCGCTGGCGCAGCGTCCGGTGGTAGTCGGCCAGCCGGGCGGTGTCGTGGGCCAGCGCCACCACCTTCTCGATGTACTGCTCCTCGCTGTGGGCCACCAGCTCGGGCAGGCCCACCGCCGAGAGCAGCGACAGCCCCACCCGGGCCGCGTGCCGATCGCCGACCTGCGTCACCACCGGCAGGTTCATCATCAGGCACTCGCAGGTGGTGGTGGTGCCGTGGTACGGGAAGGCGTCCAGGCCGATGTGGGCCCGCTCGAAGACCGCCAGGTGGTCGTTGCGTTCGGCCAGGGAGCCGATCAGCTCGAACCGCCCCTCTGGGATCCCCGCCGCCAGCACCCGGCCGTGGAAGTCCTCCAGCACGCCGGGACGCTCCAGGTTGCGCGACTTGATCAGCAGCGTGGCCTCGGGCAGCAGCCCCAGCAGGCGGGCCCAACGCCGCAGGAGCGGGTCGTTGAGCTTGGCCAGGGCGTTCATGGAGGCCAGGACCACCCGGCCCGGGGCGGACACCGGGGGCCGCTCGGGGGCCGGCGGCGAGTCGGGCGTGGGCGTGTAGCACAGGAAGCACGGGGCGATCCGGTAGAGCGGCTCGACGGCGTAGCGCTCGGCGCCCGGCGGGTCGGTCAGGGCGTCGACGACGCGGCCGTGGAGGCTCGCCAGGCCCGTCGTGCCGGGGTAGCCCAGGTAGGTCGCCGCCGAGTGCGTCGGGCGCATGGCCAGGGCGCGCAGCGGGTGGCCGTTGGTGATGCCGTGCAGGTCCACGGCCAGGTGGACCCGGTCGGCGCGGAGCACCTTGGCCAGCGCGCCGGCGCCGGGCTTGCGCAGCTCGCGCCATGGCACGCCCGGGGCCGCGTCCTTGAGCCACCGCGTGACGCCGTCGGGGTTGTTGGTCGTCGAGTACACCACCGGCGAGATCAGCGACGCGTCGTGGTGCGCCAGCACCGCGTGAAAGAAGTACGACACCGAGTGCCGACGCAGGTCCGACGAGATGAACCCCACGCGCACGGGGCCCGCCGCCGGCACCGGCTCGGGGAACATCCGCACCGTGTCGGGCGCGTACCGCTCAGCGGCCTGACGCAGGTACGCCCCATAGCTGCGGGCCGCCGCCGCAACTTCCTCGGGGCCCGAGCCGGGGTTGTAGTGGTGGGCCAGCGCGCGCAGCTCGAGGGCCTCCTCGCACGACGGGCTGAGCCGCGCGCACGCCTCCAGGTGCTCCAGGGCCTCCTCGGGCCGACCCAGGCTGATGGCCGAGTGACCAAGCACCGCGTGCGCCCCGAACCGGCCGGGCTGGAGGCACCGCGCGCCGCGCCGCGTCGCGCGACTCGGCGTGCTCCTCGATCGTGGCCATCATGGCCGCGTAGTAGTGGTTCGTCTCCGCGTCGGGGCGCAGCTCGATCATCCTGAGCCCCGCCGCCCTGGCCACGTCGTGCCTGCCCTGCGACAGCGCCGCGACCACCACCCGCCGCTGCAACTCGTAGTCGCTCGGGTTCTCCGCGGCGCACGCCGTGAGCAGCTCGTAGGCCTCCTTGCCCCTGCCCATGTGCAGGTACCCCGAGCCGAGGGCCATCCGCACCGTCCAGTGGTCCGGGTGGCCGGCGCGCAGCCGCTCGAGCAGGTCGATCGCCTCGGCGTTGCGCTTGGCCGCAAAGAGATCGGCCGAGCGCTGGATGATCTGTCCGATGGTCTCTGGCATAGGCCGGATCGTAACGGCTTGGCCCCCCGCCGCCCTGCACCGCCGCCGGGCCGCCGCTTGACCGCACCCCACGTCGCGTGCGACGATCACGCCATGGCCGGGCGGAGCCGCCGGTACAAGCAGCGCTCCAAACGCCGCCAGGACCGCGGCCGGTCGCGCCATGCGCATCCCCCCGCGGGCACCGCGCCCGCCCCCCCTCATCTCCCGCACACGCCCACCAACCCCACGCCGACCACGCCCCACGCCACCGGCCACACGTCCCCCACCCCCGCCGCTCGCCCGCACGCCCGCACAACCGCCCACCCGCCGGCGCGCCTGATCACATCCGCCGCCGGCAGCACCACAGCCCTGCCCGCGCCCCCGGCCCACGGGCCGGCTCGGTGGCCGTCGCCGGCGCGCCTGCTGCGCCTCCAGGCCCTGCGCAGCCGCTGGCGGTCGCTCAGGCCGGCGCTGCGCCGCACGGCTCAAGCGGTCGCCGTCGCTGGCGCCGCCGCGGTCGTGCTGCTGGTCGTGGCCTGGAACCTGGCTGCGGCACGCCCCGGCTGGTGGCGGGCGCTCTCGGCGGGCGACCCCGCCCTGCTCGAGCGGGCCCAGGGCGTCGAGAACGGCGCCACCACCCTGCTCTCCGAGCCGCACCCGATCGACCCGGCCTCGGGCGTGTCGGAGGTCTGGTCGGTCTCGCTCAGCGACGAGGACGCCACCGCGTGGCTCGTCGGCAAGCTGCCGCGGTGGGCCGTCAGCCGCGGCGCCGTGCGCCGCTGGCCCGCCGAGATCGCCCAGCTCCAGGTGCGCTTCGAGCGGGGGCGGATCGCCTTCGGGGCCGAGGTGGTGCACAGCGGCACGCGGCGTTACTTTGTGGCGCGCCTCCGCCCGCGCGTGGACCGGTCCGGTGCGCTGTGGACCCCCGCCGTCGGGGCGAGCGTCGGCCGGCTGCCCATCCCCGCCGGGCTGCTGCTCTCGTCGGGCACGCTGGGCGCCGCCGGGCGCATCCCCGACGAGGTCGCCCAGCTGCCCCAGACCGACGGCCTGCTCAGGGCCCTGACCAGCGCCGCCCCGCTGGTCCGCTCGCCGGTCATCCGCCTGCCCGACGGGCGCCGGGTGCGGCTGGTGGGGCTGCGCGTCGAGCCGGGCGCGCTGGTGATGGACCTGCGCACCGAGCCCGCTGCGCCCGCCAGCGCGGGCGAGCACTCAGCGCCGCCGGGGACCTGACCGCCACAGGGGACCTGATCGCCGCGCGGGCCTGGCCGCTTTCAACGCCAGCCCGAACGCCGCCGGCCGCCCCCCCCGTACAGTCCTCGCCCGCGACCCAGACCCAGGAGCTCCCATGATCCGCAGCATGACCGGCTTCGGAGACGCCGCCACCGAGGCCCACGGCGTGCGATACTTCCTGGAGGCCCGCTCGCTCAACAACCGCTACTTCAAGGCCACCATCCGCCTGCCCGAGGAGTTCCAGGGCCTCGAAGCCGAGATCGACGCCGAGCTGCGCAAGCGCCTGGCCCGCGGCTCGGTCACCGTCGTGGCCACCTGCACCGAGAGCGGCGAGCAGGCCGCCCACACCATCAACCACGCCGCGCTCTCGGCGTACATCGCCCAGCTCCAGCGCGCACCGGCGGTGGGCGGCGGCGCCGTGCGGATCGAGCTGGCCCCGCTCCTGAGCCTGCCCGGCGTCCTGACGCCGCCGGGCAACGGCGAGTCCCGCCTGGAGCGCGCCCGCGCCGCGTTCATGTCGCTGCTGGCGCGCGCCTGCGAGCGCCTAGCCCAGCAGCGACGCCGCGAGGGCGACGCCCTCCGCGCCGAGCTCCTGAGCCACAGCGACGAGATCGACGCGCACCTGGCCGCCGTCCGCGCCAGGGCCCCCGAGCTGGTCCGCGAGTACGAGGCCCGCCTGCGCACCCGCATCGAGACCATGCTCCGCCAGGCCGACGTGGCCGCCCAGCCCGCCGAGATCATCCGCGAGGTCGCCGTCTTCGCCGAACGCAGCGACATCTCCGAGGAGATCCAGCGCCTCACCGAGCACCTGCGCCACTACCGCGAGCTCCTGGCCGCCACCGACGAACGCCCCGTCGGACGCACACTGGACTTCCTGGCCCAAGAGATGCTCCGCGAGGCCAACACCATGGCCTCCAAGTCCGCCGACGCCACCGTCTCGCGGGCCATCGTCGAGGTCAAGGGCGCCATCGACCGCATCAAGGAGCAGGTCCAGAACGTCGAGTGAGCCCCGCATCTGCCCGCCCCCCCACCCCCCACCCCCCACCCCCCGCCGCCCGGCTGCGCTACACCCGCTGTACCACACCCGCAGCGCCACACCCGCTGCGCTCGCTCGCCGCCTCAGCGTCGCCCCGCTCGCCCTGGGGCCATGCTCACACGCCCAGGGTCATCGGCACCGGCTGGGGCCGCGGCTGGTAGTTTGGCGCCACCGCCAGGTTCAGCCCCACACGCTTGCCGCCCTGCACCCGCGGCGGGATGCCGTCGCTGTCGACGATCCGCTGGATCGCCATGATCCCCTCGATCAGCTGCTCCGGCCGCGGCGGGCACCCGGGCACGTACACGTCCACGGGGATGAACTGGTCGCACCCCTGCACCACCGCGTAGGTGTCGAACACGCCGCCCGTCGAGGCGCAGGCGCCCATCGAGATCACCCACTTGGGCTCGGACATCTGCAAGTAGATCCGCTGGAGCACCGGCATCGTCTTGATGCTGATGCGCCCAGCGACGATCAGCATGTCGCTCTGGCGCGGGCTGAACCGCACCGCCTCGGCCCCGAACCGCGCCACGTCGTACCGCGAGCACGCCGTGGCCATCAGCTCGATGCCGCAGCAGGCGGTGGCAAAGGGCATCGGCCACAGCGACGACCGCCGGGCCCAGTTGATCACCCGCTGGAGCTGCGTCGTCAAGAACGTGTCCACCGGCAGCGCGGCTTCGATGCCCATAACTTCCACTCCTGGCGCAGCGGGCGCCACGAACGATCCGGCCAAGGCAGGCGCGGGATCATAAGCCGCAGAGAGCGCCCACGACGCGGTCGGGGCGCAAGCCGAGCGGGCGGATCAGGTGCGCAGTCAGACGGGGCGGGTCAGCGGCGGGTGCGCGGGCTCGGCTCGACGTCGCCGAAGAGCTGGCGATCGATCCAGGTGTCGGACTGGTAGGGCTCTTCGAGCTCGACGGCCTCGGTGCCCAGGCCGCGGGCCGAGATCACCTTGCGATAGCACCCGGGGGCCGCCAGCCCGACGGCCATGAGCAGCGCACAGGCACAGGGCCGCCGTGGGCCCCACAAACCGCCGCCCAGGCTGGGGTGTGCCGCTGTGCATCCGAGGTGCCTCCGGGACGGGGCAGTATACGCGAGAACGAAAGCGGGGCCAACCAGCAAAGGTTGGCCCCGCGGGTGAGTCATGCGGTCAGCGACCCTCAGGGGTTCTGCGAGTCGCGCTGCGCTGCCGAGGGGTCGGCAGAGTCAGAGGGGACGATCGCCGGGGGGACGTAGAACGTGCCCTGCGGCTGGGGCGCGGGCTGGTTGGTCTGGAAGAAGGGGAAGGCGCCGCCGAGCCCGCCGCCGATCGAGCCGGCGTTGTAGATGTAATCGGCGTTGAGGGCCTTGTCCAGGCGCAGGGAGGCCTCGGTCAGGTGGGCCTTGGTGTAGGGGTCGATGCCGTCGGTCTTGAGGGCGGCGTCGATCGAGCCCTTGAGCTCGCGCAGGCGGACCACGACCAGGTTGCTGATGGGCTTGTAGGCCGAGGTGAAGCCGGCGTCGGGCAGCGACAGGTCGATGAGGCGCTCGAGCAGCTCGCGCTGGAGGTTGCGCCTCAGCGAGGAGATGGAGGGCTCACGGGCGGTGCCGCGCTTGAGCGAGCCCAGCTCGGCGAAGACCTCGCCGGTGACCGCGTTGAGCAGCTCGGGTAGCGTCAGGGCGTCGCTGCCGGGGGCGATGCGCAGCTCGTTGTCGTAGATCCGCTGGAGGGTCGTGGGGTTCATGACCAGGCTGATGGCGGTGCCCTGCACGGCCAGGATCCGGTCGTGGATGGGCCAGGCCTCGGACTGACCGATCGCGCCGGCCCCGCCCGGGTCGGACCACTTCTCGACGGTCATGCGTTCGAGCAGCTCGCGGGTCAGGCCGAAGGCCTCGTCGCGGAAGCCGTTCTCAACGATGAGCTTGAGGGCCCGGCGCTGCTGCTCGACGGAGACGGGCACCACCGGGACGCGGTCGCCGGGGTCACCCTTGCGGTCGCGGACGGTGTGGGCCCCGCCGAGCCAGAAGGCCGCCGTGCTCAGGGCGGTGGTGTGCCGGCCCAGCAGGAGCTGGTACCCGTCGCGGACCTTGCTCCACGGGTCGCCGTCCTTGACGACCTTGTCCAGGAGCTTGCCGCGCAGGAAACGGACCAGCCGCATGGTCGACTCGGAGTAGTCGAGGCTGTCCTTGCCCAGGTCGAAGCGGCGGATGAGCGGGTCGACCCCAGCCGAGTCCTCGTCGGTGCCGTAGGCGTGGAGCGGGTTGGAGACGCCCTTGATGGTCTCCTTGGGGTTGTCGCCGTAGCCGTACTCGATGGCCCAGTAGTCGTAGGAGCCGATGCTGATCTGGTTGAAGTCGCCCTGGGAGGGGCCGTCCTGGAAGTTGATGTTCAGCGGGGTGTAGTCCATCACCGAGCCGGTGATGGTCTTGGCGCCCTTGAACTCGGGGGTGTTCATCTCGGCCAGGGTGTGGATGCTCGAGGCCTTGAAGTTGTGGCGCAGGCCGAGGGTGTGCCCGACCTCGTGCATGACCAGGTCCTTGAGCAGCGGGCCGACGAACCACTCGGGCAGGCCGTCCAGGAGCACTTCTTTCTTCTTGGGCGGCTGCTTCTTGTCGTCCTTCTTCTCGTCCTTCTCGTCCTTGGTCTCGTCCTTGGGCTGGGAGGCGCCCTGGGCGGGCTGGAGCAGGTCGAGGATCCCCGCGTCCAGCGCCGTGCGCATCACCGACACGTCCAGGGACTTGCCCAGGATGGCGGCGCACTGCTGGTAGCGCATGCTCAGCTCGCCGTCGCCGCTCTGGCCGGCAAAGAGCAGCGGCTGGCCGGAGCGCAGGGCCATGACCGGGACCTCGGAGCCGGGCTGGCCGCGGTCGTCGGCGCCCTGCACCAGCCCCGTGAGCTGCTGGGCCTGGCGGATGGCGCGGCTCTGGAGGAGCACGTCGCGCTCGGCCGGGTCGGCCAGGCGCAGGCGCGGGTCCCACTTGGGGTTGGTCTCGAACCAGGCGACCGTCTCGGCGGGCAGCCCCTCCATGGCCACCTCGGGCAGGAGCTGCTGGTAGCTGCGCAGCCACCCGCGGATGAACCCGTCGTCGAGCACCACGTCGGCGTCGAGGATCTGGCCCGTCTCGGGGTTGACGCGCGACGGCCCGATCGCAAACCCGAGGTTGGCGCTGGTCCAGCGCACGAAGTTGTACCGCACGTCCTCCGGGTCCACGTCCATGTACGCCCCGGTCACCGTGTCCTGCTGGCGCACCTCCACGGCGTCATAGAACCCGACCTTCTCGAAGGCCTTGTTCCACTCCAGGATGCCCTCGCGCACCCACCGCCGGTACTGGATCGGCGTCGTCGAGTCCACGTAGAAGACGATCGGCTCCTTGGGCGGCGACAGCTCCAGCTTGGGGTCGCGCTTCTCCAGGTGCCAGCGGTTGACGTACCGCACCCACGGCGAGTCCTCTTTGAGCCGGGAGATGTCCCGGTAGAACGTCGTGAAGTACCCGACGCGCGGGTCCGCCTCGCGCGGCTTGTAGGCCGGGTTGGCCTTGAGCAGGCTCACCGAGTAGTAGATCGTCACCAGCTTGCCCGTGCGGTCGGGCATCTCGAAGGCCAACTCCACGTTCTCGGGGAAGGCCTTGGCCTTGGCGATCGTCGCCAGACGCCGGTTGGCCCCGGTCGTCACGCCGGGGAAGAACCGGTCGGACTGGTTGACCAGCAGGTCCGTCAGGTCGATCACCGGCCCGCCGGTGGGGCTGACGGTCAGGATCGGCACGTCCAGCAGCACGCGGTCGGTGTAGACGAGGTTCTCGGTGCGCTTGCTCTCGGCGTCCCCGGTGGTGCGCACGCCCGTCTCCGGCTCGATCAGCGCCAGGCGCTTGTCGTAGCGCTTCCAGTAGGCGTACGTATCCCCGAGCTGGATGCCCGCGTTGGGAACCCCGCCGGCCACGGTGGTGGCGATGAAGATCTTCTGACGCTCAAAGTCGCGCGGCAGCTCGGCCAGCAGGCGCGTGTCCTTGTCGCGCTTAAAGAGCGTGTACAGCGACGACTCGCCGTTGGTCGGCGTCACCTTCTCGAGGTCCTTGATCACGTCGGCGTACGCCGGGAAGTCCTGGGCCGCTCGCCCGCCCGCCGCGGGCCCGGCCTGCGCCTGGGCTCGCGCCGCAGCCAACCCCGGCGGGACCGACGGCTGGGCCGTCACCACCGCGATCGTCCCGGCCAGGGCCACCAGGCCCGCCGCTGAGACCAACGCCCGCCATCTCCGTGCCTGCTGCATCTGCTGTCTCCTAAGTGCGCTCACCGTGCGTTGCCGCGCGTGCCGACCGGCCGCCGGTGTGGCGCAGTCTACTCCAACGGCTCCCCGCTGTGCGCGACAAGCCGGCCTCCTGGGTAGGTATTCCGGTCCTGTATACGCCGCTGGCACACCCAACCGGTCACGGACGAACCGACTTGCCTCGCCGCGGCTTTCCCTAGCCCACCCCCCCACCGCCCACCCATCCCCACCCCTCGACCCCCCGCACCACCTCCGGCCCGCTGGCCCACCGCCGCCTCAAAGCCCCCCAGCCGCTGGATCCTCCCCAGCCCCAAACCACCACAAAAGCCCCAGCGTCAAGGCCGCAAAGAGCAACGCCGCAAGCTGAAACGGCCTGTCCCCCGCTGCGATCTCCGTCGGGTCGTCGTACTCCCCCGTCTCGACCAGCAGCATCGCCCGCAAGAGCCCGTAGGTCGCCGGGATCACCGTCAGCCAGAGCCAGTTGATCCCGTGGGTATACACCTCTGCGCGCTGCACCACGTAGGCGCAGTATGTGAGCAGGCAGGCCACCGCGGTGACGCCGACCATCATCCGCAGCAGCTCGTCGGTGTACCTGGCCTGGACGGAGCGCGCGTCGCCGGCCTGCTCGGACCCCAGCGCCCGCCGCTCGCCCAGCCGCTTGCCAAAGGCCAGGAACATGGACAAGAACAGCGTCACGTTGAGCAGCCAGCTGCTCGGGTCCACCAGCAGGGCCGCGCACCCGCCCACGACGCGCAGCACAAAGCCCAGGGCCAGGCTCAGCACGTCCACGATCACCATGTTCTTGAACAGCACGCTGTAGACCAGCGTGTTGACGGCGTAGACCCCCACCACCGCCCCCAGCAGCACCCCGGCCGGCATCCCGCCGATCCAGGAAAGGTCCGGCCGGAGCCTGGGCCCGGCCCAGACCGCCACGCCCACCGCCGCCACCGCCGCCAGCCCCAGCCCCACCGCCAAGGCCCGAGCCACGGCCACCGTCACCGCCCCGGAGGCGATCGGCCGGCGGCGCTTGCGCGGGTGATTGCGGTCCCGGTCGCGGTCGACGATGTCGTTGACCACGTAGCACGCGCTGGAGGCCAGGCCGAAGGCCACAAAGGCCGCCGCGACCGCCAGGGCCTGACTGAGCGTCTCAAGGGCCATGCCGTAGACCGGCCCAACGATCACAAAGGCGCCCTTGGCCCACTGCTTGGGCCTGGCCAGCCGCACCAGGTCCCGGCCGCGCGCGCCACCGCCCGGGGCGCGCTGTGCGCCCGGGCTGGAACCGCCCAAGCTCGCTCCCGCCTGGCTCATGCGTGGACAGACGATATCGTCTCCCTAGCCGTGCACCTCGACCCCGGGCCACATCCAGCCGCGTCCCAGGCGCCACGCCCACAGGCGCCCGACCCCCGGGCTGTGCCCCCCCCGGCCCCGCATCCCCCGGCCCCGCACCCCCCGGCCCCGCACCCGCCAGCCGTGCACCCGCCAGCCGTGCACCCCCCGGCCGTGCCCGGCGCCCCCTCGACGCTCAGCGCGATGCTCCGCCCGCTCTACCAGGACGCGCCGCGGCTGCTGCGCCTGACGCAGGTCCACCGCCCGCGGATCTGCCCCATGGCCGACGTGCTCGAAACGATCCCGCCGGGGTCGCGCACGCTCGACGTGGGCTGCGGCGGCGGCTCGCTGCTGATGCTCGGCGTGCTGACCGGGCGCGTGGCCAGCGGCGTGGGCTTCGACTCGTCGCGCCCGGCCATCGAGGCCGCCCAGCGCGCCCGCGCGCGCCTGCCCAGCCCCGACGCCCTCCGGTTCGAGCACCGCCGCGTGCAGGACGGCTGGCCCCCGGGGCTCTTCGACGCCGTGACGATCATCGACGTGCTCCACCACGTGCCGCCGGCGGCGCAGGCCGGCGTGATCCAGCTGGCCGCTGCCCGCCTGGCCCCCGGCGGCCTGCTGATCTACAAGGACATGTGCGCCCGGCCGCGCTGGCGCGCCGCGGCCAACCGCGCCCACGACCTGCTCATGGCCCGCCAGTGGATCCACACGCCCCCCGTCGGGCAAGTCGAGGGCTGGGCCGCGGGGCTCGGCCTCTCGCTGGTGCGCTCCCTTGACCGATCCGTCCTCTGGTACGGCCACGAGCTGCGCGCCTTCTGCGCGCCCCCTGGGGGGGCCGTGGGGGGCGGGGGGGGCGTGGGGGGCGTGCGCCGCCCGGAGCCGTCATGACCCGCCCACGCACCATCGCCCACCTGGCGGCCCTGGCCACAGCCCTGGCGCTCTGGGCCATGATCGCCCTGCTCCCAGCCCAGGGCCGGATCGGTCACGACCAGAACATCTACCACGTCCCGACCATCCGCACCTTCGCCCGCCAGCTCCCCAGGCCCGACCTGTCGGACTATCTCTCAGCGACCACGCCCGGCTATCACCTGGCCCTGGCCGCCGCGTCGCGCCTGACGGGGGACTCGACCTTTGCGCTCCGGGCTCTGGGCGCGCTGTGGTCGGTCGGGCTGGCGTGGCTGCTGGTGCGCGCAGCGGCCCGGCGCGCCAGCGCCCCCGACGGCTCGGCGTGGGCCCTGGCGGCGCTGGCGCCGCTGCCCTGCTCGCTCTACGTGCTCTCGTCGGGGGCGTTCGTGCTGCCGGACAATGCCGCCTGGCTGCTGGCCTCAGCGGTGCTGCTGGTGTGCCTGGGCTCGCCGATGACGCTCGGCCGCATCGCCCTGGGCGCGCTGCTGGTCCTGGCGCTGGTCTGGGTGCGCCAGTCCCACGCCTGGACGGCCGGCGTCTTGCTGCTCGCGGCGTGGCTGGGCGATGCGCCCGCCGACGGCCCCGCGGGCACCGCGGGCCTTGTCGGCCCTGTCGGCCAGCCGAGCGCGGCGCGATGGTCCGACGACCCCCGCACTGTGCTGGCCCCACACCCGATCGGCCCGGCGGCGCGGCGCGCGATCGTCGCTGCGCTCCTGCTCCTGCCCACCGCCCTGAGCCTGGCGCTGCTCTACCGGCTCTGGGGCGGCCTGACGCCCCCGGGCAACTTCCCGAGGCCCGGCCCGGAGTGGATCGGCGACTATGCCAACTTCCAGGGCCGCTTCCGCGGGGCCAACCCGGCCACGCCCGCGCTGGTGCTGGCCCTGCTGGGGTGGTCGCTGATCCCGCTGACGCCGCTGCTCTGGGGCGCCCTGACCGGGGGCGCCCGCCGGGCCCCGTGGCTGGTGATCGGCGCGTCGCTGCTGAGCCTGGCCGCGGCGCTGATCCCGGCCACGACGCGCGACCCCGACGCCGGGCGCTCCACGGGGCTGTGGAACCTGGCCGGCTCGGCCCCGACGGTCCTGGGCCACACGTCAGCCCTGATCGCGGCTCTGGCCCTGCCCGGGGGCGCGCTCACCGCGGCCCTGCTGGGCGCCCTGCGCCGCCGCGACCGCCTGATCCTGCTGACGGCCCTTGCGGGCTTCGGCGCAGCGGTCAGCGCCTCGCACTACTCGTGGCAGCGCTACGCCGAGCCGATGCTGCTGATCTGGGTCGCCCTGGCCGTTGCCCGCCTGCCCCGGGCTGGCCTGCCCCCGGCCCTGCCCGCCCCCGGCGGGGCGCTGCGGTGGGCGCTCTCGGTCGGGGGCTTGGCTGCGCTGTGCCTGAGCCTGGCGGCGGTGGCGGCGCGCGGCCTGCGCTGAGCGCCCCGCGCTCAGGCCCCGCCCTGCATCAGCCGGGCGAGCACGAAGGCCAGCTCGAGCGACTGCTCGTAGTTGAGGCGCGGGTCGCAGGCGGTGTCGTAGTTGGCCGCCAGGTCCCCCTCGCGCAGCCCGCGGGCCCCGCCGAGGCACTCGGTCACGTCCTGGCCGGTGAGCTCCACGTGCACGCCGCCCAGGCCCGAGCCCAGCTCGCGGTGCACCTGCCACTGCTCGCTCAGCTCGGCGCGGATGTCCTCGAAGCTGCGGGTCTTGAGGCCGGCCGAGGTCGTCACGGTGTTCCCGTGCATCGGGTCGCACACCCACAAGACGCGCCGCCCGGCCCTGCGGACCACCTCCACCAGGCCCGGCAGGGCCCGGCGGACGTTCTTGGCACCCAGCCGGGCGATGAGCACCAGCCGCCCGGCCTCGTTGGAGGGGTTGATCGCGTCGATCAGGCGCAGCAGCTCGTCGATCCGCGCCTCGGCCCCCACCTTGAGCCCGACGGGGTTGCGCACGCCGCGGAGGTACTCGGCGTGCGGCCCGCCGGCCTCGCGGGTGCGCCAGCCCAGCCAGGGCAGGTGCGTCGAGAGGTTGTAGTACCCCGCCCGCCGCGGCACCGTGCGCGTGTGCGCCGCCTCGTAGTGCAGGTTCAACGCCTCGTGCGACGTGAAGAAGCCCACCGACTGGGCGAGCCTGTGGGCCGGCCCCGAGCCCATGGCGTCCATGAAGCGCAGCCCGTCGGTGACGCGCTCGGTCAGGCGCTGGTACTCCTGGCGCAGCTCGTCGTGCAGGCCCGCCTGCCGCAGGAACCCCAGGTCCCAGTACTCCGGGTGGTGGATGTCGGCAAAGCCCGCGTCCAGCAGCGAGCGGACGAAGTTGAGCGTCATGGCCGCGTGCTGGTGCGCCTGCACCATGCGCTCGGGGTCGGGCCGGCGGGCGTCGGGCTCGAAGGCGGCGCCGTTGACGATGTCCCCGAAGTACGAGGGCAGGCTCAGGGGCGCGCCGTCGGGCCCGGCGCGCGTCTCGGCGGCGCTGGAGCGCGGCTTGGCGTACTGGCCGGCCACCCGGCCCACGCGGATCACCGGGCGCTTGCCCGCGTACACCAGCACCAGGGACATCTGGAGCAGGATCTTGAGCTTGCTGGTGATCACCTCCGGCGTGCAGTCGGCGAAGGTCTCGGCGCAGTCGCCCCCCCAGAGCAGGAACCGCCGGCCCTCCTGCGCCTCAGCGATCAGGCCCTTGAGGTTCTCGATCTCCCACGAGGTGACCAGCGGGGGCATCGCCGCCAGGCGCTTCTCGACGCGAACAACCGCGTCCGGGTCGGTGTACGGCGCCACCGCCAGGCGGCCCGGGTGCCCGTCGTGCGTCGCGCGCGACCGCCACGAGTCCGGGGACCATTCCTGCGGCGCTCGGCTCAGGCTCGACGGCTGCACGCTGGCGCTCAACGCGGCACTCCTCACTCTGCGGACGCAGACCCACCCCACCACCGCCACCCACCGCCCGCACCCGACAGCCCGCCGGGGCGTGCAGCGGGCAGAGGGTAGATCGGCCACAAACGACCCGCACTGCGCCCGCACTGCGCCCGCACGGGCCCGCACGGGCCCGCACGGGCCCGACCCGGCGCACCCAGGCCCCCCAGGCCCACGCAGCGGGTCAGGCGCGCTCGGGCGTGGCGTCAACCATCCCCGCCACGTACCGCTGGAACTGGTCGTGCATGATCTTCATCGAGAGCGACTTGATCATCCGCCGGAAGCTCGGTTCCGCGGCGATCTCGCGCATGCGCATGTCCCACGAGCGGAAGTACTCCTCGGGCACCTGGCCCTGGGTGTGGCCGTACCAGACGATCTCGAAGACCGCCGCCTGCATCAGGTTGAAGAAGTACTCGCGTGCCTCGCGCTCGTTGCCGGCAGCGGCCAGGTCGTGGCGGTAGACCGCCGCCAGGGCGGGGTCCTTGACGCGCATCTCGCGCAGGCGCATCTGCATCTCGACGAGCTTGGAGAAGTTGGCAAAGTGCTGCGCCCGCCGGTAGGCGCGGAACTGCACGGCCGTGTAGACCAGCCCCCCCGCGATCGCCAGCGAGCTGATCGCCTGGAGGATCGTCCGCAGCAGGTCCAGCGTCATCCTGAGCTCCCACGCCTGACACCGGGGCCGTCAGACCAGCACAGCCCGGGGTGCCTTGGACTCGTTGAGGAGCCGCCGCAGGACCGTCTGGAGGATCCCGCCGTGGCGGTAGTACTCGATCTCCACGGCGCTGTCGAGCCGGCAGGTGACCGAGAAGACGACCCCGGCCCCGCCGGGGCGCTGCGCCGTGACGGCGATCGGCCCGCGCGGCTCGAGCCGCTCGGGCAGGTCGATGGCGAAGACCTCGTCGCCGCGCAGCCCCAGTGAGGCGGCGCTCTGGCCCTTGCCGAAGGTCAGCGGGAGCACGCCCATGCCCACCAGGTTGGAGCGGTGGATGCGCTCGAAGCTCTCGGCGATGACCGCGCGCACGCCCAGGAGCATGGTCCCCTTGGCCGCCCAGTCGCGGCTGGAGCCCATGCCGTAGTCCTTGCCCGCCAGGACGATCAAGGGCACGCCGGCCTTCTTGTAGTTCTGGGCCGCGTCGAAGATCGGCACCACCGCGGCCGGGTCGCCCAGCCCGCTCATGTCGCGCGTCCACCAGCCCTCGCGGGGCGCCCCGTCGGGGCCGGCGGCCAGGCGGTTCTTGACGCGCACGTTGGCGAACGTGCCGCGCGTCATCACCCGGTCGTTGCCCCGGCGAGAGCCGTAGCTGTTGAACTGGCTCCGGGGCACCCCCAGGGACTTGAGGTACGCCCCCGCCGGGGACGCCTCAGCGATGTCGCCCGCCGGGGAGATGTGGTCCGTCGTGACGCTGTCGCCGACCCACGCCAGCGCCCGCGCGCCGGCGATCGACGGCAGCCGGCCCTCCGGCGCCCGCGCCGCCATGCCCTCGAAGTACGGGGGCTCCTGGATGTACGTGCTGGCGGGGTTCCACGGGTAGAGCTCGCTCTGGCTCACCGGCACCGCGTTCCACGTCGGGTTGCCCGTGAACACGTCGCCGTACTGGCGCGCAAAGTGCTCCGGGCGCAGGCACTGGGCCTTGAGGGCCAGCACCTCGGCGTGCGTGGGCCACACGTCCCGCAGGTACACGGGCCGCCCGTGGCTCCCGGTGCCCAGCGGCTCGCTGGTGATGTCGATCCCCACGCTGCCGGCGATGGCGTAGGCCACCACCAGGGGCGGGCTGGCCAGGTAGTTGGCCTTGACGCTCGGGTGCACCCGGCCCTCGAAGTTGCGGTTGCCCGAGAGCACCGACGCCACCACCAGGTCCCCCTGGCGGATCGCCGACTCCACCTCGTCGGGCAGCGGCCCCGAGTTGCCGATGCACGTGGTGCACCCGTACCCGACGGTGTGGAAGCCCAGGGCCTCCAGGTCCGCCGTCAGGCCGGCCGCGTCGAAGTACTCCGTCACCACCTTGGACCCGGGCGCCAGCGAGGTCTTGACCCACGGCTTGCGCCTCAGCCCCAGGGCCCGGGCCTTGCGCGCCACCAGCCCCGCGGCGATCATCACGTCCGGGTTGCTGGTGTTGGTGCAGCTGGTAATGGCCGCGATCACCACCGCGCCGTGGCCGATCCGGCTGGTCTGCCCCTCGAACCCGCTGCCCGCGGCGTGGGCCACCGTGCCCTGGGCCGCCGCCGCGTGCGCCGGCGCGATCCCGAAGCCCGCGTTGCCCGCCGGGGCCGTGAGGCTCTTGACGAACTCCCCCTTGACCGACCCGAGCTCCACCCGGTCCTGCGGGCGCTTGGGGCCGGCCAGCGACGGCCGCACGCTCCCAAGATCCAGCTCCATCACGTCGGTGAAGACCGGCTCGGGCGTGGCGCCGTCGTGCCAGAGGTGGTTGGCCCGGGCGTAGGCCTCCGTCAGCGCCGCCTGCTCGGTGCGCCCGGTGAAGCGCAGGTACTCGATCGTCTTCTGATCGACCGGAAAGAACCCGATCGTCGCCCCGTACTCGGGGGCCATGTTGCCGATCGTGGCCCGGTCCGGCACCGACATCGCCGCGATCCCAGGCCCGAAGAACTCCACGAACTTGTCCACCACGCCGCGGGCGCGCAGCAGCTGCGTCACCGTCAGCACCAGGTCCGTGGCCGTGGCGCCCTCGGGCAGCCTGCCCACCAGGCGGAACCCGATCACCTCGGGCGCCAGCATCGAGTACGCCTGGCCCAGCATCACCGCCTCGGCCTCGATCCCCCCCACGCCCCACCCCACCACCCCGAGCCCGTTGATCATCGTCGTGTGGCTGTCGGTCCCCACGCACGAGTCCGGGTACACCTCCTCGTGCCCGCCCACCACGCGCCTGAGCACCCCCGGCGAGAGATACTCAAGGTTCACCTGGTGCACGATCCCCGTCGCCGGCGGCACGCAGCGGAAGTTCCTCAGGCTCTGCTGGCCCCACTTGAGGAACTCGTAGCGCTCCCCGTTGCGCTCGAACTCCTTCTGCGCGTTGACCGTCAGCGCCACCCCGGAGGCGAACGCGTCCACCTGCACGCTGTGGTCGATCACCAGGTCGCACGGCACCAGCGGGTTGATCGCGCCGGGGTCGCCACCCAGCCGGCGCATCGCCCCGCGCATGGCCGCCAGGTCCACCACGCACGGCACGCCGGTAAAGTCCTGCAGCACCACCCGCCCGGGCATGAACGGCACCTCGTCCTTGCTGGGGCTCTTGGCGTCGTACCCGGCCAGCCCCGCCACGTCGTCGGCCGTCACCACCAGCCCGTCGACGTTCCGCAGCAGCGACTCGAGCAGCACCCGCACCGAGAACGGCAGCTGGCTGATCGGCCGACCCACCCGCTGCCGCTCCAGCGCGCCCAGATCGAAGTACGTGTACGAGCGGCCGCCCAGGCGCAGCGTGGCGCGGGCGTTGAACGGGTCCGAAACGCGGGTCATATGGGTTGCTCCGGTGCGTCAGGCCAGCGTCAGGGTCCTGGCCGCCGCCTCGTCCCAAACATAGCGCACGCGCGCCCCGCGCGGCGCCCACCCACCCCTCACGCCCACGCTCACTCCCACCCGCTGCGCACCGCCTCCCACGCGCCCCGGCACCGCGCCAGCATCACCTCCAGCGCCGCTGGGATCACCCGCACCTTCCCCACCACCGCGATGAAGTTCACGTCCCCGCTCCACCGCGGCACCACGTGCACGTGCAGGTGCTGCGGCAGCGTCGCCCCCGCGGCCCGGCCCTGGTTGAGCCCGATGTTCAGGCCGTGCGGCTGGATCGCGCGGTGCGAGATCGCAGCGGCCCGATCCACCAGCGACCACAGCGCTGCGCGCTGGGCCGGGTCGTAATCGATCAACCGCGGCCTGCCCTCGCCCAGCGCCACCAGCAGGTGCCCGCCGGTGTACGGGTAGCGGTTGAGCAGCACCATGCCGTGGGCGTCTCGGCAGACCACCAGGTTCTGGTCGTCGCCGGCCGGGTCCTTCCAGGCAAGGGCCAGGAACGAGGCCGCAGCCTCGCCGTCTTCGCCAGCGGGCCGAGCGGCACCGCCGGGCCCGGGGCCGGCGTGCTCGGGCTCAGCGGCGATGCCCTCGAGGTAGCTCTGGCGCCAGGGCGCCTGGAGCATCGCGTCGGGGGCCGCCGGCGGGTTGGCCGTCACGGGGATCGGGCCCGCGGGGGCGGTCGAGGGGGGCGGTGTCGGCGGACGCGCATCGGGCATCGCAGCGAGGGTAGTGAAGGAGCCACCCAGCCGCGTACGCGCCCCCCATCCCCCGCCGCGCAGCCGGTCGCACCCCCGACCGGTCGCTATGCTGGCCAGCCCGGCGGTCGGCCAGGGCCCAGACGGGCCCAGGCTGCGCCCGCTCGGCTGTGCCGGCGTTCTCGACCGCAGAACTGGCGCACCGCAGGCCCAGCCCGCCGCAGACCCCGCGCACCACAGTCCCCGCCCACACCCACGTTGGAGCCACGCATGCTGCGTTCGGTGACACTCGCCCCGGCCGACGACCCGCACACCCCCCAGGCGCTGGTGATGTTCCGCTTCCAGGGCTCCAGCCTCGACGGCCTGGTGCGCAAGCAGCCCGAGGCCGTCGCCCGGGCCATCCGCGCCGCAGCCGAACGCCCCGAGGGCACCGGCGAGACCGGCAAGATCGCCGAGGCGTTCCCCGAGGGCGCCGGCCTGCCGGGCCGCGTGCTCCTGGTCGGCCTTGGCAAGCCCGAGAAGTTCGGCCACGAGGCCCTGCGCTCGGGGGCCTCTGCTGCGGCCCGCCGGCTGGCGCACACGCGCGAGGGCCGCGTCGGGATCGCCCTGACCAGCGACGCCGACGAGGCCGGCGGCGGCCTGGACCCCGAGCAGGCCGGCAGGGTCATCGGCGAGGCCTTCGGGCTCCTGGCCTGGGACCACCGCCAGTTCAAGGGCAAGGGCGACCCCGAGAGCAAGCCGCGCCCCGAGATCACCCTGGCCTGCGACCGCAAGCCCGTCCGCCGGGGCATCGAGCGCGGGCTGGCCCTGGCCGGCTCGGTCAACCTCGCCCGCACCCTGAGCGAGACGCCCCCCAACATCGCCACCCCGGCCTTCGTGGCCGACCAGGCCAAGAAGCTCGCCAAGGAGCTGGGCCTGGGCTTTATGGCCCTGAGCGGCAAGGACCTGGAGAAGGAGCGGCTCACCGGGCACATCAACGTCGGCAAGGCCAGCGAGAACGCCCCGGTCATGGTCCGCCTGGAGTACCGCCCCGACAAGGTCAAGAAGGGCCGCGAGAAGCCCGCCGTGCTCGTGGGCAAGACCATGTGCTACGACACCGGGGGCCTCTCGCTCAAGGTCAACAACGGCATGGTCGGCATGAAGCGCGACAAGGACGGCGGCTGCGCCGTCCTGGGCGCCATGCACGCCATCGCGACGGTCGTCAGGCCGGCCCGCCCCGTGGTGGCCATCCTCTGCGCCGCCGAGAACTCCGTCAGCGACGAGGCCTACCGCCCCGACGACGTGCTCACCTTCCGCAACGGCGTGACCGTCGAGGTCACCAACACCGACGCCGAGGGGCGGCTGGTGCTGGCCGACGGCCTGTGCTGGGCCTGCGAGAAGGAGGACCCGGCCTACATCATCGACCTGGCCACGCTCACCGGCGGCGTCGTCACCGCGCTGGGCTCGACCTACTGCGGCATGTTCTGCGAGGACGACGACCTCCGCGGGCGCGTCGAGCGCGCCGCGGCGCTCAGCGCCGAGCGCGTCTGGCGGCTGCCCATGCACCAGGAGTACCGCGAGATGATGAAGTCGCCCATCGCCGACATCCTCAACTCCAACCCCAACCGCAAGGCCCACCCCATCCAGGGCGCCGCGTTCCTCTCCTACTTCGTCACCGACAAGGTCCCCTGGTGCCACCTGGACATCGCCGGCGTCCACGCCACCGAGAGCGACAGCGGCCCCATGGTCAAGGGCCCCACCGGCTGGGGCGTGCGCCTGCTGGCCGACCTGCTGGCCCAGGACTGACCCCGCCCTCAGCGGGCCTCAGACCAGCAGCTCGCGCATCGGCCGCTGGGCCTGGGCGTAACGCTGGTGCACGGCGGTGTAGTGCTTGCGGTAGATCGCGTCGATCTCCTCCGGCTGCGGGAACCGCCCCGAGAAGCCCGGGCTGACCGGGTCCAGCGCCAGCTGCGCCGCCTTGATCAGGTGCGCGATCACCGTCCGCGGGTCCTCCACGCCCACCGACACGCGCACCGTCGTGGGCTGGATGCCCGCCTGACGCAGGGCCTCGTCGCTCATCTCGCTGTGGCTGGTGATGGCCGGGCAGAGCACGATGGTGCTGGTCAGGCCCAGGCTGATCTGGTGGCCCAGCACCGGGTCGAGCGAGTCGAAGAACCGCTTGAAGACCTCCCGGTCAAAGGGCGGCTTGGACCCGCCCTTGCCCTCGAAGTCCAGCGTGAACAGCGGCGCCGGCATGCCCAGGTACAGCGTGCGCTCGCGCACGGGCGCGTTGGCGTTGCCGGGCGCGGCGTTGGAGTGCACGTTGATCGCCGGGTGCCCGGAGAGCACCTCGGCCATCGTCAGCGTGTTGGCCGCCTTCTGGAGCATGCGCAGCTCCAGCGTGTGCAGCCCGTTGAGCACCTCGTACGCCTTGTCGGCGTCCAGGAAGGCCCCCTTGATGTAGTACACGTTCCAGAACATCGTCTCGTGGCCGTGCCAGTCCCGCGGCGAGCCGTCCACGTCCACGCCGCGCACGGTGTCGGTCTTGCCCATGAACATCCGCTCGTTGCGCCCGATGACCACCCCCGCCGTCGTCCCCCCGGTGCCCGAGATGTCCTTGGTGTACGAGTGGATCACAAAGTCCGGGCGTTCTTGCGGGTCCTTGCGCTGGAGCGGGCGGTGGAGGAACGGCGTGCCCACCGTCGAGTCCACGATCACCGTCAGGCCGCGGGCGTGGGCGGCCTTGCAGATGGCCGGCACGTCCAGGCAGTACCCGTGCGGGTTGCAGGGGGACTCGATGTACACGTATATCTTGCGGCCCTGGCCGATCCGGTCGGCGTACGCGGCCTGGGCCCGGGCCAGCGCCTTGAGGAAGTCCGCCTCGGTGTACCCGTCGAACCACTCCACCGCCACGTCCAGGTTCGACGGCTTGGCGAACCAGTCGTGCATGAGCTGGTACACGCCCCCGTAGACGTTGCGCGAGCTGAGGATGATGTCGCGGTGGCCCACCAGGTGGCTCAGCGTCGCGTCCACGGCGGACATGCCCGAGTTGAAGTTCCACGCGAAGTAGTGGTGCGCCTCGGGCCCCGCCTCGATGTCCACGATGTGGTTGGCCAGCGAGACGTTGGTCGGGTTGAGAAGCCGCGAGTAGATCTCCAGCATCAGCTCGCGGCCCTGGAAGGCGTCGTCGACCCACTCCGAGCAGGCGTACACGTACGTCGCCGTCCGCGCGATCACAGGCTTGGAGCTGAACAGCGCCGTCAGGTTGTCCAAGATCGGGTACGGCCCGCGCGCCAGCCGCGACGCCTGCTCCTCGACGATCGACTGGTACGTCCGCCGCATCGGCTGCATCAGCGTGTCGAGCACCTTGGCGATCTGGAAGGCCAGGAACTTCTGCGCCGCAAACCGCGCCGCCCGGTCCTGGCGGGGCAGCTGGGCCAGCTCGCCCACCAGCACCTTCCACAGGTGCTCGGCCCCGATCTGCGCCTGGTACACCGGCCGGGCGATCTCCGCCAGACGCGCCCCGAACGCCGACGCCGGGTCCAGCCCGTAGTGCTCGAGCTGCTCGCGCACCAGGCCGTCGATGTCCGTGGCCTTGCTGGTCTTTCGGCGGGGCGAGACGTGGCGGGCGATGTCGATGTCCGACCTGGGCGCGGCCGCCGCGGCGCCGTTGACCTGCCCCGAGCCGGGCCCCGAGCCGGGCGCCGGGGGCGTGGCCGGGGTGTGTGACGACGGCGCGTGCGGGTGTGACATCGCGGGTGCTCCTGGTCTGTGCGACTGCCGGCCCCCTCGCCGGCCCTCTCCGACCGGTCGATTCTATTGAGCCCGCCGCACCGCCGCCCGCAGCTGCGCGATCAGGCTCGCCTGGCCCCGGGCGTCGGCGGGCCCCTCCAGCAGGGCCGCCGGCCAGGACCACACGGGCACGGCGGGCATGGGGTCGTCGGCGTGGCGCGGCACCAGGTGCCAGTGCACGTGGGCGACCTGGTTGCCCAGGCAGGCGTAGTTGATCCGCGGCGGGGCCCCGCCGGCGCCGGCAAAGACCGCCCGCTGGGCGCGCGCCACCAGGGCCACGTCCCCGAAGAGCCGCCCCTGCGCGCCCGCGTCCAGCTCGTCGAGGTGGTCGGCGTGGCGATCCAGCCACAGCACGCACCAGCCGCGCGGGCCCTGCTGGGTGTGCAGCACCGCGTAGCTGGCGCCCAGGCGCGCGATCAGCCGCGGGTGCGTGCCGGCCCGGCAGTGTTCCAGCTCGTCGCAGATGGGGCAGTGGGCCACGGGCGCGGGCTCCGGTGATGGCGGGCCGTCGGGTCGGGGGGCGCGCTGCCGGTCAGGGCGCCGGCGGGGGCAGGCCGCGGGCGTGCTCGGGGAGCACGTCGTCGCCGGGGTTCATGACGGCGTTGTCGCGCCCCAGCACCAGCAGATCGGCGATCTGCACCGCCTCAGCGAAGCTCTGCCGCGCCAGCCCCACGTCGGCGCAGTGGGGCAGCACCATGCCGCGCTGGAGGTGCTCGACGGTGGCCACGGCGTCGCCGCAGACCAGGGCCGTGCCCTCGGGGCGGTCCTCGATGAGCAGCCCGCACATCCCCGGCGTCACGCCGGGCAGCGGGAACAGGTCGACGCCCGGCGCCAGCGTGTCGGGGGCGGCCTGGCAGCGCTGGAGCAGGGCGACCTGGCGCTCGAGCAGCCGCGCCGCCTCGGCCTGGCCCTCCTCGACGGCCAGGCGCAGCCTGTGCACCAGCGGCACGCCCACGCCCTCGCGCTCCTCGGCGCTGATGAGCCACTGGGCGTGCTCGAAGAGCTCGATCCCCCGGTGGGTGTCCGGGTGGTAGCTGGTCAGGAACACGTGCGTCACGGCGTCGGCCGAGATCCCGGCGCGCTCGGCCAGCCGGGCGGCCATCGCCGCCGGCGGCAGGCCGGGGTCGACGACGATCGTCGCCGCGCTGGGGCCCGGCGTGCGCACCAGCGTGCACGTGGCCTGGCCGGTGCGCACCGGGGCGCGCTCGTTCCACAGCGGGTGCGCTGCCAGGGCCCCGATGCTGATCACACGCAGGTCGGCGGGCATGTCCCAAGCCTACGGCGGCGCCGGTCGCTTATAGTCGCCACCATCTCGCACCTCGACGCAGGGAACACACCCGTGGCAGACAACGCCAACCACTTCGACCTGATCGTCATCGGCGGCGGACCGGCCGGGTACGTCGGCGCCATCCGCGCAGCCCAGCTGGGCCTCAAGACCGCCTGCGTCGAGCGCGCCAAGCTCGGCGGCGTCTGCCTCAACTGGGGCTGCATCCCCAGCAAGGCCCTGCTTGCCAACGCCGAGCTGGTCGAGAAGCTCCGCGCCAAGGAGCACCAGGCCTTCTGGGGCCTCAAGCTCCAGGGCGACGTCTCCCTCGACTGGGACCGCGTCATCGGCCGCTCCCGCGACGTCGCCTCCAAGCTCAACAAGGGCGTCGAGTTCCTCCTGCGCAAGAACAAGATCCAGCACTTCGTCGGCTCGGCCAAGATCACCCGCGCCGAGCACGCCCCCGCCGCCCCCTCCAAGGCCAAGGTCACCGTCGACGTCCAGGAGTGCCAGGTCCAGGAGGAGCTGACCTCGGCGCCCGCCGTGCCCGGCAAGACCACCCAGACCATCACCGCCGACCGCGTCATCGTCGCCACCGGCTCGGTGGCCAGGGACCTGCCCTTTGCACGCTTCGACGGCGACCGCGTCTGGGGCGCCCGCGAGGCCATGTTCAACAAGCAGCAGCCCAAGAAGCTCGTCGTCGTCGGCGCCGGCGCCATCGGCATGGAGTTCGCCTACTTCTACCACTCCATGGGCACCGAGGTCACCGTCGTCGAGATGCTCGACCGCGTCCTGCCCGTCGAGGACCACGACATCTCCCAGGCCCTGCGCAAGCTCTACGAGAAGAAGGGCATGCGGATCCTCACCTCCACCACCACCACCGCCGTCGAGAAGACCCCCTCGGGCGTGCGCGTCACCGTCGCCCCCTTCAAGGACGGCAAGGCCGACGACGCCGCCAAGCAAACCCTCGAGGCCGACCGCGTCCTGCTCGCCATCGGCGTCAAGGGCCGCACCGACGGCCTGTGCGACCCGGCCCTGGGCCTCAAGATCGAAAAAGACCACATCGTCACCGACTTCAAGCCCGGCCTCACCCGCAACCAGACCCTCGACTATGCCACCAACCTCCCCGGCGTCTACGCCGTCGGCGACGTCATCGGCCCGCCCTGGCTGGCCCACGTCGCCATGGAGGAGGCCGTCGTCTGCGTCGAACGCATCGCCTGGGCCGCCAAGAAGCCCGGCGCCCACGAGCCGATCCCCATCGACTACTCCGTCATCCCAGGCTGCACCTACTGCCTCCCGCAGGTCGCCTCCGTCGGCTTCACAGAGCAGAAGCTCATCGCCGACGGCCTGGTCAAGGGCAAGGACTACGAGGTCGGCCGATACCCCCTGAGCTCCCACGGCAAGGCCATCGCCGCCGCCCACACCGACGGCCTGATCAAGATCATCCGCGGCCTGCCCCGCGGCGAGATCCTCGGGGCCCACATCCTGGGCGACCAGGCCACCGAGCTGATCGCCGAGATGACCCTGGCCCGCCGCCTGGAGGCCACCACCGAAGAGATCATCTGCACCATCCACGCCCACCCGACCATGCACGAGGCCCTCCACGAGGCCGCCCTGGCCTCCGAGAACCGCATGATCCACGCCTGAGGCCGCGCCCCACGCACGCCGCTCTACCCTTCACCCGTGCAGAACCCCACCGCCGACCACGCCCCACCAGACTCCCCCGCCGCGCGCGCCCAGCTCGACCTGCTCAAACGCCTCACGGCCATCCCCACCGCTTCCGGCCGCGAGTCCCGCGTGGCCGCCTTCGTCCGCGCGTGGGTCTCGGACCGGCCCGCGCTCCGGCTGACCCAGGACCCGGTGGGCAACCTGGTCATCGCCTTCGCCGACGCCCCGCCCGCCGGCCGGCAGGCCCCGCTGATGGTCACGGCCCACACGGACCACCCCGCCTTCGTCGTCGAGCGGGTCATCGGGCCCGGGACCGTCGAGGTCTCCTTCCGCGGCGGGGTCATGGATGCCTTCTTCGACCACGCCCCGATCCGCCTGATCACCGCCGACGACAGGCCCATCGACGCGACCCTGACCGGCAAGGCCCCCAGCGGCACCCCCGCCGGCGCCCACTACACCGCCGAGCTGCGCAGCGGCGGCACCGCCGACGTGCGTGTCGGCGACATCGGCCTGTGGCCCCTGGACGACCCGCGCATCGACCGCGACGGCCTCCTCCACGCCCCGGCCTGCGACGACCTGGCCGGGGCCGCCGCCGCCCTGTGCATGCTCGACGCGCTCCTGGCCCACCGCGCCGCCGGCCCCGCCCAGCCCCAGGCGCCAAGCGTGCGCGTCCTGCTCACCCGCGCCGAGGAGATCGGCTTCCTCGGTGCCATCGCCGCGTGCAAGCACGGCACCATCCCCGCCGGCGCCCGCGTCATCGCCCTGGAGAACAGCCCCGCCCTGCCGGAGGCCCCCGTGGGCGCCGGCCCGATCGTGCGCGTGGGCGACCGGATCTCCGTCTTCACCCCATGGCTCACCGCCGCCTGCGCCGCCCGCGCCGAGGAGGCCCTGGGCCGACGCAGCGTCCCCTGGCAACGCCGGCTCATGACCGGCGGCGCCTGCGAGGCCTCCGTCTTCTGCCGCGCGGGCCTCGACGCCACCTGCCTCTGCCTGCCGCTTGGCAACTACCACAACATGCCCCACCTGGCGCAGCTGCGCGACGGCACCTACGACGCCGCCCGGCTGGGCCCGCCGCGGGCGGCCCACGAGTTCATCCACACCCGCGACTACCTCGGCCTGGTCGAGCTGCTCTTCGCCCTGGCGCTGTCGCCGCCCGAGCCGGGGCTCAGCAACGGCCCATCCGGCGAGCGCTTCGAACGCCTCTACGCCGAACGCGCCTACGTCCTGAGCGAGCGCTGACGGCGCCCACGCGGTCGTCGCAGGGCGCACACCGGCGCGCTGCGCGGGCGCCGGGCCGGTGCGCAAGGGAGGTTGCGTGCGCAGCGGGCAACGCGTGGGAAGAACGGGCGGGAGCGCGGGCGCGGCCGGAGTTTGGAGGCCGCAGGCGGCCGCGGTCAGAGCAACGCCGCCGCCAGCGAGGCCAGCTCGCTGCGCTCCGAGCGGGCCAGCGTCACGTGCCCGACCATCCGCAGGCCCTTCATCTTCTCGATCGCGTAGGCCAGGCCGTTGGAGGCCGAGTCCAGGTACGGGTTGTCGATCTGCCCCACGTCGCCGGTGAGCACGACCTTGGTCCCCTCGCCGATGCGCGAGACGATGGTCTTGACCTCGTGCGGCGTGAGGTTCTGGGCCTCGTCGACGATCATGAACTGGTGCGGGATCGACCGCCCGCGGATGTACGTCAGGGGCTCGAGGACCAGCTGCCCGCCCGAGATGAGCTTCTCGATGCGCTGCTCGGCCGAGAGGGACTCGGCCTGCTGCTGGCCCGTGGCCCCGCGCGTCGAGAGCAGGTACGAGAGGTTGTCGAAGATCGGCTGCATCCAGGCCCCGAGCTTGTCGTCCTTGGTGCCCGGCAGGTACCCGATGTCGCGGCCCATGGGCATGATGGGCCTGGCCACGAGCATCTTGTCGTAGCGCTGCTCGCTAAAGACCTTGGCCATCCCCGCCGCCACCGCCAGCAGGGTCTTGCCCGTCCCGGCCGTGCCCAGCAGCGTGACCATGCGCACGTCGTCGTCCAGGAGCAGGTCCAGGGCCATGGTCTGCTGGAGGTTGCGGGCCAGGATGCCGAAGACCGGCTTGCGCGGGCCGGTGACGGGGGTCATCTGGTCGGTGTCCCCGATGCGGCGGGCCAGCCCCGTGTGGGACTCGTCCTCGGCGTCGCGCAGGATCACGAACTGGTTGGCCTCGACCGCAGCGGCCGCGCCGCCGCGCCCGACCGCCACCGGCCCGACCCCGGCGCGCGCCGCCAGCGACCGCGCCGGCGACTGACCCTCGGGCAGCCCCGCCACCGCCGCCTCCACGCGCGACACGGGCAGCACCCGGTCGCGGTAGAGGTCGTCGATCAGCTCCCGGTCGACCGTCGCCGAGAAGAACCCGGTGTACAGCCGGTCGGCGTCCACCTTCTGGTTCTCGAAGTCCTCGGTGCGCACGCCCAGCGCGTCGGCCTTGATGCGCGCGTTGAGGTCCTTGGACACGAACACCACCGGGGCGCCGCGCGCGTGCATGGCGAAGGCCACAGCGACGATCCGGTTGTCGGGCTTGTCCTCGGCGAGCATCGGCGGACGCGGGTGCTGGCCCACGTCGATCCGCACCACGCCCGTCGCCTCGGGCGACGAGCCCCCCGCCCGCCGGTCCTTCGGGTCGCACGCCCCGCCCCAGGGCACGCCGTCGACCAGCCGGCCCATCGTCCGCAGCCGGTCCAGGTGCCGGATCACCTCCCGCGCGTTGCGGCCGCGGTCGCGCTCGTCGCGCTTGAACGTGTCCAGCTCCTCGATCACCGTGAACGGGATCACCACCTCGTGCTCCTGGAACACGAACAGGCACCCCGGGTCGTGCAGGAGCACGTTGGTGTCCAGCACGAAGTGCTTGATGGCCTTGGCGTCGCGCGGCCTTGCCGCGGGCGGGCCGGCCAGCGTGCCGCGGGCTGGGACAGCGGGCCCCTCCGGGTGCAGCCGCCCGGACTGGGCCTCGCGCGGGCCGGGCTTGCCGGCCGGGTGCGCCTCGGGCGTGCGGGCGGGCCTGGGCGGCTTGCCGGCGCCCTTGACGGTCACCGCGCCATGTCCATGCGCCGGGCTGTTGCCATGCCCCGCGCCGTTGGCGTGCGCGGCCCTGTGGGCCTGTGCTGCGCCGTTCGCGTGCGCTGTTCCGCTTGCGCCATGGGCCGGTCCGGACCTGGCCGCTGCGCCGGGCTCTTCGACCCACCCCACGCGGATGCCCCCTCCGCCCATCCCGCCGCCAGCTTCCAATCCGCCACCACCACCCGCTCCCCCCGCACCACCACCCCCCGCACCTCCAACATCCCCCTCAGCGGCTTCGATCAGGCCCGGGGCGTCCAGCACCGCGTGCAGCGCCGCGTCCCCGACCTCGGAGACGCCCGGCCCCCGATCCCCGGCGGGCCGCGCCGACGCCCCGTTGCCCCCGACGCTCGCCACAGCTGGTGTGGAGTCCATGCAGCGCTCGCGTATGTAGTCACCGCCGGTGCGACCACGCCGCGTCCGTTCGGCGAGCCCTCGCACCCGCGTCACCCCGCTCCGAAGTGAGCATACCACAACGCCGGCCCAACGCCGGCCGGGCCCGCCGCGGCTTTACCATTCTTTGACCTTCCCGCAGAGCACAACTGACGCCCCATCCCATCCCCCACACACCCGCATACCCGCATACCCGCATACCCGCATACCCGCATACCCGCACACCCGCACACCCGCACACCCCCGCACCCGGCCGCTCAGCGCCACGCGGCGACAACCAGGGCCACGCTCACGCCCACGCACGTGCCCAGCTTGAGCACCACCGCCAGGCTCTGGCCCACGGCTGCTGCCAGGGCCACTCGCCGACGCACGCTCGGCTCGGCCCGGGCAACCCCCGCCTCAGCCAGGTACGCCCCCGCACCCGCCCCGGCGACACCCCCGATCACCGCTGTGACCGGGAACAGCAGCGGGGCCATCACGATCGCCCCAACGATCCCGCCGATCGTCGCCCCGAGCATGCCGGCCCGCGACGCGCCCGCGCGCCGGGCCGTCGCCGCTGAGACGATCAGCTCCAGGCACTCGCTCAGCGCCGCCAGCCCCGCGCACAGGGCCAGCGTCTGCCATGAGATCAGCTGCGCGCCCAGCGCCCACCCGACCACCAGCTTGGTGCCCACCGACACCAGCAGCAGCAGCCACACCCCGGGCAGCGTCAGCAGCGACACGCCCCAGGCCACGGGGGCCGCGGCCGTCACCACCACAGCCCCGAGCCACCACCACTCCATGCGTGTCGGCCCCGCGCCCGCCTAGCCCTGCGATGACTCTATCAGCGCATAGTCCTCGGGCAGGGCCGCCTTGTGCAGCTCGATCACCCAGTCCTCAAGCGGCACGTAGCGCAGCAGGTCGAGCTTCACCCTCCGGTTGTCCTTGAGCTCCAGCGTCACGTAGAACTTGTGCCACGCCCGCCGGTCCACGCCGCTGATGTCCGCGGGCGTGATCGTCGCCCCGTCGGGCAGGTGCAGCCGCTTGGCCTCCGGGTCCCAGGCGTACCGCACACGCGAGACCGTCAGCAGCAACCACACCGGGTACGCCGAGGCGGCAAACCCGATCACCGAGATCGCGTACTGGATCGGCAGGTCGTACTTGTCCAGCGGCAGGGGCACCGTGGTGGTCTTGGCGAACTCCTCCAGCTCGCGCACTCGCGCGCGCGCGTCAGCGAACGCCGTCCGCTCCGGAACCGCGCGCCCGAGCCGGTCCAGCGACTCGAGCCACAGCAGCCGGGCCCGGTCGCGCGCCTCGACCGAGCGATCGTCGACGGCCCGATCGAGCAGCTCGTCGCTGCGCCCGCGCAGCTGCGCCAGCGTCAGCTCCGGGTCGGGGACCGTCGCCTCGCTCATCCGCAGGGCCGCCTCCGAGGCGCGCAGGTAGTCCAGCTCGAAGAACTTGGCCGCCTTCTCGCCGCGCGCCGGGTATATCCACACCGCGTCGGCCAGGCCCCACCCCCCCAACGCCAGGCACACCGCCAGGACCGCCACGAACTTGAAGACCCACTTGCGATGCACGCTCGTGCGTTGAAGGTCCGCCATAACGCTCCCGTTGGTTGCCCCACGCAGCTGCGCCGCCCGCGCACCGGGGCGCCGATCAGCCTACCAGATCGCTGCGCCGCCGACCGCCCTGGCGACCGGCGCGCGTACCGACAGGACATGCATCGGCTGCAAACCTCCCTAGGTCCGCAACCCGCCCCCATGTTGCAGCAACATCCGCGTGACGCCCCACCCCCGCCCCCCACCCTCAGCCCCCAGCCCCGCCACCCCTCACCCACCGCTTGCCCGCGCGCCGCAACTACCACCCACTTCCCCGCCGCTTTCCACGCCCAATCTCAAACCCCCCAAACTGCCATGCCCGCCCGCTGCGCCCGACCGGCCCGCCTGAGCGGCTCTACCCTGCCGCTCCCGGCTTGAGCGCCACCGCAGCGCCCGCAGCGGCCGCGATCACCGCCAGCACCGCCCCGACCGTCAGCAGCCCCCGGGCCCACCACCGCCCGCCCGCTGAGGCGCGGGCTCGGCCGCCGAGCAGCGTGTCGAAGAGCCAGCACGCGCCAACGCCAACCGCTGGCGCCACCAGGACCGCCACGGCCACGCCAAGGGGCAAGCGATTCGAAGAATTCAGGGCGTTGTGCGCAAGCAGCCCCGTGAGCACCATCGACGGCACGTGGGCCCCGCCGCGCGCCAGTGACAGCCCGGGGCGCACCCCGGCCCACACCGCGGCAGCGCCGAACCCCGCCGCCATCGCCCCAGCCATCTGGCCGAGGTTGAGCACGCTGACCACCGCGATCAGCATGATCGCTGCGCCCGCGCACCAGGCCCACAACGACACTGCCGCCCACGGGCCGCGCGCGTGCGTGTCATCGGTGATCCGGGCCGCCCCCGCCAGGCCCACGAGCCCCGCCGACGCCAGGGCGATAACCCCAAGCGCATCCTCGATCTTCGGCACTCGCGCATAGTTGCCACCCATCCACGGCACATACGCCGCCCCCGCAAAGAGCACCCCTCGCACCGCCCACCGCGCCGGCCACCACAGCCGAACGCCCGCAGCGAGCACGCCGAGAGTCATACCCCCAAGCGCAATCAATGGGTGCCAGTGCGCAGCCCGCCCGGGCGGGAAGCCGGTCGTCCCCAGCGGGCCCAGGGCCGCGATCCACACCGCTGCTGCCAGCAGCACCGGCAGGACCCACAGGAACCGCTCCGTCGTCGCTGGCACACTGGCCCACTGATCGCGGTGGCGCCGCCGCCCGCGCCACCCCCAGGCCACGCCCAAGAGCAGCATCCCCAGGGCGCCCGGCACGAGCACCCCCCACACGCCCAGTTGCCTGATGACCTCGGGGTTCATGCGCGATCATTGCCACCGAAAACACGACCCGCGGCCCCCGGCGTGCGCCGGGGACGGGAATGTTAAAGCGTCACGCTGCCCTGAGGCGGCGTGACGCGAAGGTTGACGAACCCGGCTGATTGAGCCGGGAGCAGGGGGTGGGCTTAGCGGCCGCCTTCGAGGGAGACGATCAGCTCGACGTCGTCGCCCAGCGGGCCCTGGAGGCCGTTCATGCCGAACTCGGAGCGCTTGATGGTGAAGACGCTGCGCACGCCGGCGACTGGGCCGCGCTGGCCTTGGCCCTCGCCGGTCTTCTCGACCTTGACCGTGACGGGCTTGGTCTTGCCCAGCATGGTCAGGTCGCCGGTGACCGTGAAGGTCTTGCCGTCGGTGCTGGCAAACTCCTTGCCCTTGAAGGTGATGGCGGGGAACTCGCCGGTGGCAAAGAACGTGTCGGAGCGCAGGTGCTCGTCGCGCTGGGCGTTGCCCGAGTTGATCGAGGCGGCGTCGACGGTGATCTCCAGCGACGAGGCCGAGGGGTTGGCCGCGTCGAGCACGAACGAGCCCGAGAGCTTGTCGAACCGGCCGTAGTTGAACGCTGCACCAAAGTGCAGGATGCTGTAGAGGACCGTGGAGTGGACCGCGTCCACCTTGTACGCGGCGGCGCTCTGCGCAGCGGCGGCGGTCCCGGCAGCGGCGGCCGTGCCGATCGCCGCCGACCTGCCCGTCAGGCTCGCAGCGCCGATCCCCATCCCAGCCACAAGAACCAGAACGCCCGCACCGATCGCGATAACGCGCATGACTTACCTCCGCGACGCCGCGGCGCCGCCCGTGATCTTGCCAGCCGACGGGGGCGACACCGCTCCCATCGCCCGGGTGTGACGAACGTCAAACGAAAACGGATCCCGGCCGGTTCACAGGACATCGCACGAGAGCGATAAATTCTCGCGCTTAGGCGCCCCCCGCGGTGCGGCAGGTGAAGACGAACGCCGGGGGCAGGTTGCTCCAGACCGTCCGGCTGCGAGTGATGGACGGGAAATACTCGGGCAGCCGCTTGTAGAAACGCCTGCCCGCCGGCAGCATCAGCCCGATGTGATAGCCGAACGTGACCATCGCCCCGCCCGGCCTGAGCACCCGCGCGGTGGCCTCCAAGGCGCGGACCTGCAGGTCATCCGGGAACGAGGCCCACGGCAGGCCCGAGATGATCACGTCCACGCACCCCTGCCCGGAGAGCCCCTCGTCCCGGCAGACCGCCTCGACCTCGTCGACGGACCTGCGGTGGATCCTCACGCCCGGGTGCCGGTGGGCCAGCACGTCGGCCATGTGCGCGTTGAGCTCGATCCCAAAGAGCCTGGCCCCCGCGCCGAGCCTGGGGCCGATGGCGTCGGTGAACGCGCCCGTGCCCGGGCCGTACTCGACCACCACGCGCGAGGCGGGGATGTCCACCAGGTCGAGCATCATCCGGGCCAGCGCCCGCGACGAGGGCGCGATCGCCCCGACCTGCGTCGGCCGGCGGATCCACTCGGCAAAGAACCGCACGCCGCGGTGGCCCCGGGGGCTGGCGTGAGAGGGTCGCCCGTTGGCGTGCGTGCCGGCCGCGTGGCCGGGCTGCTGATCGGGGCCGGCGTTGGCCAGCGGGAGCGGGGCGGGTCGGGGCACGCGGGGGCTCTCCAAGTGCGGGGCGGACACCCAAGGAGCCAGACTAGGCCGGGGGTGGGCCGACTGCGGGCGGCGCCTGGGCTGTCGCTGTCGGGTCAGATGGCGCTGACGGCTGGGCTGATACCGGCGGCTGGGCTGGCACCCCGGCGGGGGCGTCGCGCAGCACCTCGTCGATCACCGTCCTGCGCAGCACGAGCCGGCCCAGGCTCGGGTGCTCCACCAGGCGCTCGCTGGTCTGGGTGCGGCGGGCGGTCGGGAGCGTCCGACCGGTCCGCACCGCCCGCGTCACGTGCCCGACACACCGCCCGAGATTGAACCACCACGAGTGGGCCATGCTGGTGCTGGCATGGTTGCCCGCGTCCGCGGCCCGGGCGTGGCGCCGGCGCGGTGTGTACCGTCCGCTGCGCGGCACGTTTGCCGTACGGCTGCGGCACGCGCGCCGCGGGCGCGCCCAAGGCATCGACCACCACACCCGCCGGCACGCCGGCGGGCGCACACCAGGACCCCCACCATGCACACCATCACCGAGCAGGCGCTCATCGGGCAGCTCAACTGGCGCTACGCGACCAAGAAGTTCGACCCGGCCCGCAAGATCCCCGAGGCGACGTTCCAGGCCCTGATGCAGGCGGCGCGGCTGGCCCCGTCGAGCTACGGGCTCCAGCCGTACGCGGTGGTCATCGTGACCGACGGGGCCCTGCGGCAGGCCCTCAGGCCGCACAGCTGGAACCAGAGCCAGGTCACCGACGCCTCGCACTTTATGGTCTTTGCGGTGCGCACGGAGCTCGACCAGGCGTGGGTGGACCACACCATGCGGGTCATGGCTTCGGCCCGCGGCGTGGAGCGGGCCTCGCTTGCGCCCTGGGAGGGGATGGTGTCCGGGTTCGTCAAGGGCTTCACCAGCGAGGCGGCCAAGCACGAGTGGTCGGCCAAGCAGCTGTACATGGCCGGGGGCGTGCTGCTGACGGCGGCGGCGCTGCTGGGCGTCGACGCGTGCCCGCTGGAGGGCATCGACCCGGCCAAGTACGACCAGGTCCTGGGCCTGGAGGCCAGGCGCTTGCACGCGCTGTTCGCCGTGGCCCTGGGCTACCGGGCGGCCGACGACAAGCACGCGCGCGCGGCCAAGGCGCGCCTGCCCGAGGGCGACATGTTCGTGCGCCTGTGATGAGAACGCCCGCGACGGTTCGATACCCTCCCACGGACGGGTGACCGCGCCGGGGTCGGCCGCTGCGCGCAGCCGGCCCCGCGTGCGCGGCCCCGGTGGAGCCTGGGATGGACCCGGACGTGGTCGCTGCGCTGGTGCGGCTGATCGAGTACAAGGACCGCTCCACCGCTGCGCACACGTGGCGCGTGGTGCTCTACACCCGCGCGCTGGCCGAGCACATGGGCATGGACCCATCGGTGATCGACCGCCTGGGCACCGCCGCGGCGCTCCACGACATCGGCAAGCTGGACATCCCCGACCAGATCCTGCAGAAGCCCACGGGGCTGACCGAGGAGGAGTACGCCGTCATGCAGCAGCACGCGGCCCTTGGGCACGCGCGGCTGCTCGCCATGCGCGAGACGGACCCGATCCTGCTCAACCTCGTGCGCCACCACCACGAGCGCTACGACGGGACCGGGTACCCGGACGGCCTGGCCGCCGAGGGCATCCCCGCTGAGGCGCGCTGGTTCACCGTGATCGACTCGTTCGACGCCATGACGAGCCTGCGGCCGTACCACACGGAGGTCGGGCGCGACGCGGCGGGGCGCGCCATCGCTGAGCTGCGCGGCCTGGCCGGCGTGCGCTACGACCCGGGGGCGGTGCGGCTGTTCGCCGGGCTCTTCGAGCGCGGCGAGCTGGACTGGATCCTGGGCTACTTCAACCAGGAGCGGGCGGCCCAGGGCGGCGCCGGCACGGGCGCGCCCGACCAGGGCCAGCTTGACGCGGTGGTCTCGGGGGTCTCGCACCGGGACGTGCTGCGGGCGCCCGTGGGGCAGGTCCGCACCAAGGTGTCACGGGCCGAGCCGGGGCAGGGGCGCTAGGCGCGGCTGTCAGCCGTGCTCGGGCGGAGCCGGGGGCGGGACGGCCGGCTCGTGCGTCGCGTCGGCGGGGCTGACGGCGCCGGGGGTGGCGGGGGTGGCAGAGGTTGAGGCAGTGGCGGCGCCGTTGGGGTGAGCGTGGCGATCGGCCTCGGCTGCGCGCTTGGCTGTGGCCCTGCGGCCGAGCGTGTCCATGACCTGCCTGGCCATGGCCTCAGCGGTGGCGACCTCCTCGACGACGACCATGTCGGCGCCCAGGAGCATGGCGTTCATGGCCTTGGACAGATAGCTGGTGCGCGCCGCGATGAAGACGCCGGGGTTGGTGCCGCGCAGGGCCCGGCAGGCGTTGAGCGTCGCGTCGTCGTCGGGGATGGTCAGCACGACCACGTCGGCCGAGCGGACGCCGGCCGATTCGAGGACCTCCGGGTTGGTGATGTCGCCGTAGACGGCCCGGCGGCCCAGGCGGCGCTGCCTGCGGATGGTCTCGAGGTTCAGGTCGACGACGCAGAAGGGGACCTTGGCCAGGTCGAAGCGGTCGGCCAGCGCCCGGCCGACGACGCCGAAGCCGGCGATGATGACGTACTTGGCCGGTGCCGAGTCCGGGGCGGCGGTGGCCGGGTCGTGCTCGTCCGGGTCGTGGGGGAGCGAGCCGAGCACGGCGAGCTTCTTGAAGCCCGCCAGGGGCACGCGCTCGAGCGTGCCCCTGAGCCTGTGCCCGAGCGCGTAGAGCGCCGGCGTGAGGACCAGCGAGAGGCCGACGATCAGGACCAGCGTGGCCAGCTGGGGTTCGCTCAGGAGGCCCTCGCCGTGGGCGGCGGCCAGGAGCACGATGCTGAACTCGCCCGCCTGGCACAGGGCCAGGGCGGCGATGGCGGCCGGCGCCGCGGCGGCGCCGGCGAGCCAGAGCGTCAGGCCGACGGCGGCGGCCTTGAGCGCCAGGACCGCCGGCAGGGCCACGAGGATCACCGGCCAGGACTGGCCCAGCACGCCCAGGTCGATCGTCAGGCCGACGGCGATGAAGAAGACCGCCATGAACAGGTCGCGCATGGGGTTGAGCTGGCCGGCGAGCTGGTGCCGGAACGCGGTGCCCGAGAGCACGAACCCGCCCAGGAAGGCCCCCAGCTCGGGGCTGAACCCCAGGCCCGAGGTCACGCCGGCGCTCAGGAGCGCCAGGGCCGAGGCGAGCACCAGGGGCACCTCGGCCGAGGCGCCGCGCGCCGCCTCGCGCATGAGGCTGGGCAGGGCCAGGCGGGCCAGCACGATCAGGGCCGAGACGCCCAGGAGCGCCACGCTCAGGCGCGCCCACGTGGGCATGCCGTCGGGGAGCAGGAAGGCCGAGCTGTGCGCGGGCTGACCAGACCCCGGCGCCGCGTCGGGGCCGGACGCGGGGGCGCCCCAGGCCGAGAGGACCGGCATCATGGCCAGGAAGACCAGCGCCAGCAGGTCCTGGACGATCAGGGCCGCGGTGATGAGCCTGCCGTGGGCGCGGCGCGACTCGCGTCGCTGGTGCATGATGCGCATCACCACCGCGGTGGAGCTCATGGACAGGGCCAGGGCCACGGCAAGGCCCGCCGGGGCCCCCAGGCCCGCGCCCGTCAGGGGCCACAGCGCCAGGACCACCGCCAGCGTGGTCACGGCGCCCGCGGCGATGATGCCGACGGCGCCGCGGGCCAGGTCCCGGGCGTCGAGCTGGAGCCCGATGGTGAACATGAGCATGATCAGGGCCAGGCCGCTGATCGACTCGACGTTCTGGCCCGAGCCGATCAGCCCCAGGGCCGAGCGCCCGATCAGCGCGCCGGTGATCAGGTACGCGGGGATGGTCGGGACGCGGAAGTAGCGCCCGCCCATGGCCACCAGGGCCGCGGCGGCGAGCATCAGGAACAGGTCCACCACGATCGGCGGGCCGGGGATGGCTGTGGCGCCGGTGGACACGGCGGGCTCGGGGCCGTCGGCGTGCGCGGCCACCGCTGCGGCGCCCAGCGCGCCCGCTGCGGCCGCGGCGCTGCGCCACCAGGCCCGGCGTTGGGTGGCGCTCACGCGGCGGTCTCGGCTTGGGTGTTGGGGGGTGTGGATGTGTTGGGGGTGTTGGGAGGGGTGAGGGGGTCGGGGGAGTTGGGCGCGGGGGTGTCCTGGGCGGCGTCTTGGGCGCGCCCGGTGGCGGCGGGCGCGTCGGGGCTGGGCCGGTGCCGATGGATCAGGGCGTGCAGCAGGGCCAGGTCGGCGGGGGTGACGCCCTCGAGCCGGCCGGCCTGGCCGAGGGTGGCCGGTCGGAACTTCTCCAGGGCCCGCCGGGCCTCGGTGCGCATGCCTTTGATGGCGGCAAAGTCGAAGGTTGGCGGGATGGGCCTGCGCTCGGCCTGGGCCGTGCGCTGGGCCGCGGCCAGCTCGCGGCGGACGTAGGGCTCGTAGTACACGTCGGTGTGGACGCTCAGGAGCGCCGCGGGGTCGTCGGCGGCCCCGGGGCATCCGGCCTGGGCCAGGGCGCGGGCGAAGTCGTCGATGGTGCGTCCGGGGCGGCGCGTGGCCTGGGCCAGGGGCACGCGCTGACCGTCCAGGTCCACGCGCGCCCGCGCCACCGCGCCGCGCAGCTGCGCCAGTCGCGCGGCCCTGGCTGAGCAGACCTCCGCGCGCAGGCGGCCCCAGGCGTTGCCCCGGAGCAAGCCCCAGCCCTCGGCCAGCGGCGTGAGCCGCTCGGCGGCGTTGTCGGCGCGCAGCAGCAGGCGGTGCTCGGCACGGCTTGTGAACATCCGGTACGGCTCGGCGGGCACCTTGGTGACCAGGTCGTCCATGAGCACGCCGATGAAGGCCTGGTCGCGTCCCAGCGTCACCGGCCCTTGGCCCGAGGCGTGCCGCGCCGCGTTGAGCCCGGCCAGGAGCCCCTGCGCCGCGGCCTCCTCGTAGCCGCTTGTGCCGTTGATCTGCCCGGCGAAGTACAGCCCCTCGATGCCCTTGGCGGCGCAGGTGGCGCCGGTCTGGTGCGTGCGGACGGTGTCGTACTCGACGGCGTAGCCCAGCCGGAGCACCTGGGCGTGCTGGCAGCCCGGCATGGACCTGACCAGGGCCTCCTGCACGTCGGCCGGGAGCGAGGTGGCGATGCCGTTGCAGTAGACCCAGTCGGTGCGGAGGGACTCGGGCTCGAGGAAGACCTGGTGGCTCTGGCGGTCGGCGAAGCGGACGACCTTGTCCTCGATGGAGGGGCAGTAGCGCGGCCCGGCGGAGGTGATCTGGCCGCTGAACATCGGCGCCCGGTGGAGGTTGGCGCGGATCAGGTCGTGGGCGGCGGCGGTGGTGCGTGTCAGGCGGCACTCGACCTGCCCGAGCACCGGGAAGGCGCCCACCGACGGGGACGACGGCGGCGCCGCGCGGGGCCGGGCGTTGGTCAGGTCGGAGAAGGGCGTGGGGGTGGCGTCGCCGGGGGCCGGCTCGAGGGAGTCCCAGTCGATCGACCCGCGGCGGAGGCGCGGGGGGGTGCCGGTCTTGAGCCGGCCCAGCTCGAAGCCCAGGCGGCGCAGCTCGGCGGAGACGCCGTGGGCGGCGGCCTCGCCGAACCGGCCGCCCGGGGTGGTGCGCTGGCCGGTGTGCATCAGGCCGCGCATGAACGTGCCCGTGGTGAGCACCACGGCGCCGGCCCGCAGCGGGATCGCGTGGTGCTCGCCCGCGGCCCCCGGGGGGAGCACGTCGACGCCCACGATCCGGCCCGACTCGACGCGCAGGCGCTCGGCGGTGCCGGCGATCACCCGGATCTCGGGGCGCGCAGCGATCAGGGCGCCGACGGCCTCGGCGTAGGCGTGCTTGTCGCACTGGGCGCGGGGGCCGAGCACGGCCGCGCCGCGGCTGGCGTTGAGCACCTTGAACTGGATGCCCGCCGCGTCGGCGGCCAGGGCCATCAGGCCGTTGAGGGCGTCGATCTCGCGGACCAGCTGGCCCTTGGCCAGGCCCCCGATGGCCGGGTTGCAGGACATGGCCCCGATCCTGGCCGGGTCGAGGGTGACCAGGGCCACTGTGGGGCCCGAGCCCGCCCGGGCGGGCCCCAGCGCGCCCGCCGCGGCCCAGGCCGCCTCGGCCCCGGCGTGCCCGCCGCCGATCACGATGACCCTGAACTCGGTGCCCACGGGCAAGCCTAGTGCGACCGGCCTTGCGGGCCCGCGGCCGACCCGGCGCCGCCGGCGCCGTACAGGCCGTGCACACGGATGTGTTCGAGCACGCCCGGGCTCAGGCCCCCGGGCCCCGCTGGGCCCGCGCCCGCCAGGAGCGCGCGGATGTCGGTGGACGACCCGGTCCGTGGCTCGATGGGCGCAAACCCCCGGGCCCAGCCGAGCATCTCCGGCCCCGACCAGGCCCCGCCGGCGGACATGCGCGCCAGGGTCCGCTCCGGCGGCTCGCCGCGGGGCAGGACCAGGGGCTGGGCGATGGCCAGGATCGCGCGCGGGTCGCGCCAGCGGTCGAAGGCCAGGGCCTGATCGGCGCCGATCACCAGCCGCATGACGGCGGCGGGCACGCCGTGGCCGTCGAGCCACCGGCGCGCCCGCGCCAGCGTGTGGGCGGTGTAGCTGGGCGCAGCGGCGGGGCCGGCAGCGGCGGCGCGGTCGATCTCGTCCGACCAGGCCACGGCCCGGCCGCGCAGCGACAGGTCGTCGATCAGCCGGTGGAGCATGGCCAGCCTGTGATCGGCGGGGGCCAAGGGCTGGGCGGCCTTGTGCGGCGATCGGGACGCGGGAACAAACACGAGCAGGTGATCGCCCAGGCCCATCGCCTCCGAAGCCCGCAGCGGCAGGAGCGCGTGGGCCATGTGGGGCGGGTCGAAGGTGCCCCCGAGCATCAGCAGCGTGAGGCCCCCGCCGGGGGGCGCGCAGCGCTCGGGCAGCGGGATGGGCGTGATCGGGCCGGGCTCGTCCGGGTGCGACGCGGCGTGCGCATCGGGGGGTGCGGGGGGAACGGGGGGTGCGGGGGGTGCGGGGCTCATCGGCCGGCTCGGGCCGGCGCCGGGGCGCCCGCGGGCACCTCGGCGGGCGCGCTGGCGGGCGCGCTGGCGGGCCCTAGCAGCGTCAGGAGCCTCTGGCAGGCAGCGCCCATGGCCGCCCGGGTGCGCGCGTTGAGGGCCATCAGGCCGGGGATCAGCCACGGTCTCAGGGCCAGGTCCCGCGCCACGCGCAAAGCCCTGAGCCGGCCGTCAGCGGTGAACCACCCGCCCATGCACCGGGGCAGGTCCTGTGCCGGGCCGTCGCTGACGCCGCGGATCACCGCCCAGGGCACGCCCAGGGCCTGGCAGGCGCGGGCAAAGCCGTGGCTCTCCATGTCCACCAGGGCCACGCCCAGCGCTCGGCCAGGGCTCGCTTGTCGCGCTGGCCGTGCACGATCGCGTCGACGCCCACGAGCGTCACGCCGGGCTCGTCGGGCCGCAGCGCCGCCGAGCGCGTCGGCCGCCACGACCGGCCGTGCAGGTCGATCACGCCGGTGATCAGCGGGCTCAGGGCCGCAGCGGGGAGCTGGGCGCTGCGCAGCTGAGGTTGATCGACCAACCCGCCCGCGACGCCGACGAGCACCGCGCCCGCGCCCGGCTCGTGGCCCGCCGACCCGGGGCGGAGCACGCCCTGACGCACCGCACGCTCGACCGCTGCGGCGGCGCTGGCCGCCCCGAGCCCGGCGCGGCGCACCCGGACCCGCCCATGACCGGCGCGGCGCAGGGCCGCGCACGTGAGCCGCTGCTCGATCGCCAGCGGGCAGAAGATCACCATGGGCCAAGGCTATCGGCGCCGCGGGGCGGTCGCGTCGCTGCGGCGCAGCGCCGGCGTGTCAAGCCATCGCGTTGAGCCCGCGCAGCTTCCACGCACCCAGCCACAAGATCCCGCCCGCGCAGCTGCCGTGTGTGCCGCGTGCAGAGCCAACGCGCCCGCTGCGCACCCAGCGCAACACCCAGCCCGCGCACCGGCCGGCAAGCCGTCACGCTGACGCCGCTGCCGTCAACGCCGCGTGCCCGCTCGCTATAGTCTGGCACGAACGCCGGCCCTGTCGTCTAGCCTGGTCTAGGACACCTCCCTTTCACGGAGGCGACACGGGTTCGAATCCCGTCAGGGTCATTAGAGTATTTACCATGGGATCACAGCCGTATACACCAGATGCCACAAGCACCCAAACCTCCAGGGGTTCCGTCGGGTGTTGTGATCCGGTGTCATCCGGTGTGGCTGAGTGTGCTGCCGGATTTGTTCCCGCTTTTTCGCCCGCCCCAACACCCGCGGCAAGGTCGAGATGCGCGTCGCGGGTCTGGAGGTCGTGCTGACACGATCAGATCCCACTGCTCGTCAGTCAACTCGTAGCGCCGATTTGGTGGCATCCGGCCTCCGGAGGCCGGGTCCGTGGCCCCCCAGACCGACACTCTCGCCGATTGCAGGCCGAAGCACAACCCGTTCATCCACCGAAAATTAGAGCCGCCAGGCAGAATCTAGTTGGCTGGACTTTCTAATTACATCGTCGCCAGTAACCGTTGGGTATTGCTGGCGGGGACACCCGCTAACGCACAATCCGTCAGTATGCATCACGGCAGTAATAGCGGCGTATTCGTTGAAATCGGTACGCTGGGAGAAGTCAATGGTATTCCTGTTGGCGCAACGCTCCCATCAGCGAAGACGAGATGGGCACCATCGCCACCAGGAGCGGGCCACAAACGAGCAGAATGCAACGTCTTCTCATGGCTGCGTGACCCAAAGTCGTGTCCGAGCCGCTTGAAGTGATCGTCAAGCGTCGCTTGGTTGCCCCATGTTGCCGATCTTCCTGACTTTGCAAGATCCAGCACCCCAGGCAGTGCGTCGTCCGGCCCCTTTGGAGGGCCGTCGCCCGGAGACCGGCCCACCCCGCTTCCGCCACCAGATCCCGAGCCGCAAGTCGGGGGATCGCCGTCGGGATTGATCGATTTGCACCTTCACCTGAGATGCGGAACTTGCTCCGCAATCGTGGATCCCGGCACGCTCGACACCGCGAACGCAAGACAATACGTATCCAAGAACTCAAGCACTTCTTGGCAGCTCGTCAAACGCGTGATGTCTCACTCGGGTAACGCCGTGCCGCTTGCTGCATGGGTCATGATGAGCTCTTCTTCTCTCGCTCGTCCATCCGCTTAAGCCACTTAGCGGCCTCCTTCCTCGCATCGGGATTCGCGTCCTTTAGCTTCGCCTCCAGGTGCGGGCGTGCCCGTGGGTCTCGAAGCCTGCCCAACGAATGTACCGCCGCGACCACGACGACCGGGTCGTTGATCAGCTCAACGAGCAAGGCGAAAGTAGTCTCATGCTTGTATTTATACAATGTCCACACGATCGCGCGGCGACCGTTCACGAGTCTCTTGTCCCTGGTCACCTCGACGAGCTGCGGGTAGAGCCGGGGGGAAGCGGCGCACGCGATCGCTTGGCCTAGG
>PNJV01000009.1 GCA_013822085.1 Isosphaera sp.
TTTTTTACATGACGAAGCGGGGATGGGGGTCTGGAGGGTTGCCCAGATTCGCACGCTGGCGATTATTCGAAGAATTTCCGCGGACTGTCTTGACAGCATGCGCGCGAGCACTATGCTCTCCATGTAGTCCACAGAATATCCGTGGACAGTCAGCGGACACGTGGAGGCCGAATCATGGGGTGCATCATCGGACGGCGGGACTACGAGCGGTTCCTGATCCTCTCGAAGCGGGATCGGGAGACGCTGAGCGAAGACGAGCAGGCGGAGTTGATCGAGGCGGAGTACCCCAAGCCGACCGAACTGGCGGCGCTGGAACTGCGGGCCCGGGGGATCGACGCGAACGCTTCGACGCTCGACTATCTCATTAAGAAGGAAGCGATCCCGGCACCGTCGGGCGGGACGGGGCGGAACCGCCGCTGGACACCCGCCGACATCGATCGGGCGGCAGAGTACTTGGAAGACCAGAACCAGTTGGTCCCCGGCGCGGTGACGCGGATGTACCTCGGCGTGGACGCCGGGCAGGACCTGCGGGCCCGCGAGGCCGCGTTCGACGCCAACCCCGACCTGCCGCGGGACACGGACATGTTCGTCATGGAGGTCGTGCCCGGGGCGCTCGGGATCGGCGTGCCGAACCGGGTGCGCTACCGCCGCATGACGACCGAGGAGGAGGGCGAGCGGCTCGGGCGGATCGAGGATGCACGGGCCCGCAGCGAGCGGGGTGGGCAGTGAGCACCACATCCGTCGAAACGAAGAGTCTGCTGCTCGCCGCGGCCGAGGTCGATGTCCGCGCGGGCGAGGCGAGCGCCCCGCCGCGGCTGCGGATCGTGGCGTACTCGGGCGGCCCGATGAACGTCGGCGGCTGGGGCCAGATCGTGATCGATGTCGCGGGCGTCGAGGCGTCGGATCGCGTTGCGATCCTGGCCGACCACGACCAGCGGCTGAGCGGCGTGGTGGGCCACGGGTCCGTGTCGGTCGAGGGCGGGTCGCTTGTAGTTGACGGCACGGTGACGGGCGTCGGGCAGGCCGCGAAGGACGTGGTCGATCTGGCTCGCTCGGGGTTCGCGTTGCAGGCCTCGGTCGGGCTCGAGCCGCTCGAGACCGAGCGGGTCGCTGCGGGCAAGAAGGTGAACGTGAACGGGCGGGTCGTCTCGACCGGGCGTGGGCTCACGCTCGTGAAGCGTGGCCGCCTCCGTGAGGTGTCGGTGGTGGCGATCGGGGCCGATCGCACGACGAGTGTGGACGTGGCCGCGAGGCGCGGCATCAACGGGAGTACGGGCATGGATGCGAAGAAGAGCGACGCGGGCGCGGCGGTCATCGACGAGGCCGCGATCCGGGCGAGCGAGCGGGAGCGGCTGCGGGAGATCGAGGCGGTGTGCGCCGCGCCGGGATCAGACTGGGGCCGGTCGGCCAAGCGGGTCGCGGAACTGAAGGCCTCGGCGATCGCGGGCGACATCGACCTGAGCGAGCTGCGGGCCGAGATGCTGGACATCCTCCGGTCGTCGCGCCCGAAGGCCCCGGTGGCCCACCTTGGCGCGGGCGTGCGGGGCGTCTCGGCGAGCACGGAGAACGTGCTGGCCGCGGCGCTGCTCAAGAAGGGCGGGTTCGCGGCGCTGGCCGAGAAGTCGTTCGGGTCGTGCGTCATGGAGGCCGCCGACCGCGTCGGCGTGCTCCACACCCTCGACGCCTGCCGCTGGGCGCTGGAGATGGAGGGCCGCGAGGTGCCCCGCGAGCGGGACGCGCTCGTGCGGGCCGCGCTGAGCACGATGAGCCTGCCGGTCGCGCTGACCGAGTCGATCAGCCGCGTGCTGCTCGACGGGTACGGCGAGGCCCCGCAGACCTGGCGGTCGATCGCCAGCGTGCGGAGCGTGAACGACTTCCGCGAGCACAAGGCGGTGCGGCCGTCGATGACCAGCGACCTCGACCCCGTCGCCCCGGGCGGCGAGATCAAGCACGGGACGCTGAGCGAGGACGCGACGGCGTACCGGGCCAACACCTACGGGACCATGCTGAGCGTGGACCGCCGCGACATCGTCAACGACGACCTCGGCTTCCTCGACGGCGTGGCCCGCTCGCTCGGGCGGTCGGCGATGCGGACGCTGGCGGACGACTACTACAAGATGCTGCTGGCCAACCCGGGCTCGTTCTTCTCGTCGGGCAACGGCAACTCCATCACGGGCGCGGACACCGCGCTGGGCGTCGATTCGCTCGCGGCCGCGGCGACCGCGATGATGCTTCAGACCGACGACGAGGACCGGAACCTCGACCTCAAGCCGGTCACGCTGCTGGTCCCGCCGCAGCTGGCGGTGCGGGCGAAGCAGGTCCTCGAATCTGAGTACATCGCCGCGGCGACCAACGGCCCGACCGGGAACGCGGTGCGGAACCTCGTGCGGCTGGAGATCGAGCCGCGGCTGAGCAACGGGGCGCGCTTCGGCGCAAACGCCAGCGCGAAGGCGTGGTACCTGTTCGCCGAGCCCGCGGCGTGCAGCACCATCGTGGCGTTCCTGAACGGCCGCGACACGCCGACCGTCGAGTACTTCGGGCTCAGCACCGAGCCCAACCGCCTCGCGGCGTCGTGGCGGGTGTACTTCGACTGGGGCGTGGCGATGTGCGATTTTCGGGCGGCCGTGAAGGCCAAGGGCGAAGCCTGACCGTCGTCGGTGTCTGGGGCGGTCCCGCGCTGGGAACGGCGCGGGGCCGTTTTCGATCTGATCAAAACCCAGCACAAGCAACCCGAGCGATCACACCGACCCATCGACCCACCCATCCCTGAGCCCTGCCGGGTCCGCGCGTGCGCGGGCCCCTAGCCCAACACGCGCGTCAGCGCCGCGGGCTACGGCCGCGTCGTGCGGCCTTCGGCACCCGGTTCCGGAGCAGCACGGTGGCGACGACGTTGGACACGGAAGTCCGTTCGGTGGTGGGCCAATGGTCCATGCGGGTCGAGGTAGCACCGCGCAAGGCGGGCGATGACCGATCACTGTCATCCGCTGACAGTGAGTCGCGGTCGCACGCCCTCGCCGCGTGGCTGCTCGACGAATGGAAGCGCGAGCAGCGCGGCAAGGAGGCCGGGCGATGAGCGATCTGCTCGACGCGATCTTCGCCGGCGGCGTCGGCCCCGACGCCCGCCTCTCGATCTTCACGCTGCCCTCGCGAACCACGCGGCGGTTCGAGGCCGTGGCGGACGCGGGCGCGTACATCGCGTCGCTGGGCGATGACGCGGACATCTACTTCGGCCTGGGCCTCGTTGCCGGCGAACCGAGCGGGCGCGGCACCGCGATGGACGTGGCGGGCATCGGCTGCCTGTGGGCCGACCTCGATGTCGCGGGGCCGGCGCACAAGGCCAAGGCACTCCCGCCCTCGCTCGACGACGCCGTCGCGTTGGTGCGGGCCATGCCGCACGCGCCGTCGAGGCTCGTGGACAGCGGCCACGGGCTGCACGCCTACTGGCTCCTCAGCGAGTTCTGGCGGTTCGACGACGGCCGCGAACGCGAGCGGGCCGCGGCCCTGGCCCGAGGGTGGCACGGGCTCGTGTGCGCTTCCGCGGCCTCCCGCGGCTGGACCGGCGTCGAGAACCTCGGCGATCTGGCCCGTGTGCTCCGCGTCCCCGGCACGATGAACCGGAAGCTCGCGGCCGCGCCTACGCGGGTCAGGCTGCTCGAGCTCGACCCCACCCGTCGCTACCACATCGACGACCTCGAAGCGTTCACCGGGCCCGCGCCCGCGGTCGATGTGTCGCAGCGGGCTACGGGCACCGGCCACATCGTGTTGCGCCCGGACGCCTCGCCCCCCGCCGAGAAGCTCGCCGCGGCCCTCGCCGAGAGCCCGCGCTTCGCGGCGGCCTTCCGGGGGCAGGTCCGCGACATCCCCGACCCCAGCCGCAGCGGCCAGGACCTCTCGCTGGCGACGATCGCGGCGCTGCGCGGCTGGGCCGACCAGGAGATCGCCGATCTGATCGTGGCCGCTCGGCGGGCCAGCGGCGACAACCCCGCCAAGGCGCTGCGGGGCGACTACATCGGCCGCACCATCGCCCTCGCCCGCATCGCCGCGATCGAGCGGACGGCCGACGACGTCGACATCACCGGGCTCGTGCCCGATGCGCGAAAGGAGCCCGACCTCGCGGCCCAGCTGCGTGTGAACCCGCCGTGGAAGTCCGTTGCGCAGCTGATGGCCGAGTTTCCCGAACTGCGCCCGCCCGTTGTGCAGGGTCTGCTGCGCTCGGGCGAGACCATGAACATCATCGCCCCGCCGAAGACCGGCAAGTCGTGGCTGGTCAACAACCTCGCGATCTGCGTCGCGACCGGGCGGCCGTGGCTCGACCGCTACGAGACCGAGCAGGGCCGCGTGCTGATCGTGGACAACGAACTGCACGGCGAGACCGCCGCGAACCGCCTGCCGAAGGTGTCCAAGGCCATGGGCGTCCCCATGAGCGAGTTCGCGGGCACGCTCGAGGTCTGGAACCTCCGCGGCGGGCTCACCGACCTGTTCAAGCTCGCCCCGACGCTTGAGGCGATCGACCACGGGCGGTTCAAGGTCATCGTGCTCGACGCGTGGTACCGCTTCATGCCCGAGGGCAAGGACGAGAACGACAACGGGACCATGGCGAACCTCTACAACCGCCTCGACCGCGTCGCGATGAAGATCGGGTGCAGCTTCGTCCTGATCCACCACAGCACCAAGGGCAACCAGAGCGGCAAGAGCGTCACGGACGTGGGCGCGGGGGCCGGCGCGCAGTCGCGGGCCGTAGACACGCATCTGGTGCTCCGCGAGCACGAGGAGGAGGGGTGCGTCGTGCTCGACGCAGCAGCCCGGTCGTGGCCCCCCATTGATCCGGTCGTCATGCGTTGGACGTTCCCGGTCTGGTCGATCGACGAAGACCTCGACCCCGCCGAACTCAAGCGGGCCACACCGAGGCGGGACCGCCGCGCCAAGAAAGATGAGCCCGCGAAGCCCAAGCCCGAGCCGTGGACGCCCGAGCGGTTCGTCGCGCAGTTCGTTGGCAAGCGGCCACGCCTCCGCGAGGAGATCCTGCTCGCCGCGGGCGCGGACCCCACGCTCTCCAAGGCCAAGGCGAAGGACCTGCTCCGCATCGCCGAACGGGCGAAGCCCACACTCGTGCACCGGTGGGTGGACGGGCCGCATGTCCCTGTCCGGTTCGCGACCGTCGAGCAGCCGCTCATCGACACGGAGGTGCGCCCGTGATGGCCGCAAGGGGAGGGGGGGGTACATACGCGCGTCCCCCCCACACCCCCCCGGTGCCGCTGAAGCGGCCCGGGGGACGGGTCGTGCGCGCGAGCCTACCCGGCCAAGAGCGGGTCCTCCCGGGCCCATCGGGCCGCCTTACGCCCGCGGGAACAGCCGCAAACCCCGACAGACTTACTTTCGGCAGTCCGAGTGCCGACCTGTGGCCGACCGCCGCGCAGGCGGGTTCGTGGGCCACCTTCCGCCCCCGAACGCGGCACGGGCCAACGACGCCCCCGACGTGGCCAACCAGCGCGACCGCGTCGGCGCAGCGCCCCGGTCTGGCCCGCATCGCAGCCCCTCGAAGTTCTCGCGCCCCCGCCTTGCCTTCCCGAAGCTCGCAGCCACTCCTGTCGCGACCCCGGGCCGGAAACCCGCGGGCGAAAGGAGCATGACCATGACGAAGAAGACCAACGCCAAGAAGACCACCCGCAAGCCCGCCGCGAAAGCGACACCCAAGGCAGCAGCGAAGAAGGCCCCGGCCATGTTGGCCAGCGCCGCTCGCGCGGAGGGCGCTGCGAAGACCAAGCGGGCGGTGGCCGCGAAGGGGGACGCCAGCGCCGCGCCCGCGAACAAGCGCACCGCCAAGCCGAAGGAGCCCACGAGCGCTCCGAAGCGGATCAGCGCCCTCGACGCGGCCGCCCAGGTGCTCGCGGCCTCGACGGAACCCATGCGGGCCAAGGACCTGATCGCCGCGATGGCCGAGCAGGGCCTGTGGTCGAGCCCCAGCGGGAAGACCCCGGAGGCGACGCTCTACGCGGCCATGATCCGCGAGATCGCGGCCAAGGGCAGCGACGCCCGCTTCCGCAAGATCGAGCGCGGGCTGTTCGCAGCGGGCGCGACCCGGAAGGGGTCGTGAGCATGGACGCCATCGACCCGACCGTTCCCATCGAGCAGCAACTGGCCGACGCGCGGCGGGCGCTGACGCGGGCCCGCATCGAGCGGGACGAGATGGCCCACATCGCCCGCCTCGTGCTCGACGCGGCCGCGAGCGAACGCCCCGACTGGCCCGCCGTCGCGCGGGCGGCCGCGGCGTCGCTCGACGCCAACGGCCTGCCCCGAGGCTGGTGGAAGGAGGCGAGCCCATGATCGCGAACGACGCCATCCCCGCGGTGACCTACTTGCGGCGCTCGACGGACATGCAGGAGCGATCGATCCCCGACCAGCGGGCCTACATCGATCGCTGGGCCCGCGAGCACGGGTACCGCCTGACGGGCGAGTACGTGGACGACGCGATCAGCGGGACTAGCGCCCGGGGCCGCGCCGCGTTCGAGCGGATGCTGGCCGACGCCGAGTCCGGGCCCGCCTTCAAGGCGGTGCTCTGCTACGACATGTCCCGCTTCAGCCGCGGCGGGACCAACGAGACGGGCTACTACCTGCACCGCCTGAGCATGGCGGGCGTCGAGGCCGTCTTCTGCGCCGAGGGCATCCCCGAGGGCGAGGAAGGCGAGCTGCTTCAGGGCGTGAAGTCCTGGCAGGCCCGCCAGTTCAGCGTCAAGCTCAGCCGCGACACCATCCGGGGAACGATCAGCCACATCACCGAGAAGCGCTGCGCCCCGGGGGGCAAGCCCCCGTACGGGTATGACAAGCAGCACCGCTCGGCGGCGGGCCAGGTGCTGCGCACGTTCCGCTGGATGCCCGACGGCTCGAAGCACGAGCTCGATCCGTCCGGGTCGCTGATCCGCACGCTCGCCCCGGGCGAGGCGGTCCGCAAGGCCCGCAGCGACCTGCTCGTGTACGTCCCAAGCGCCCCCGACCGCGTTGGGCTCATCAGACGGGTCTTCGAGGACTGCGCTGGCGGGCGGGGCTTCCATGCGATCGCGTCCCGGCTCAACGAGGAGGGCGTCCCCGGTCCCGATGGCGGGCGTTGGAACAGCAGCCAGATCAAACGCATGATCGAGAACCCGGCGTATCGCGGCGCGGTCGCTTGGAACCGTCGCACGATGGGGAAGATCAACGGCGTCGGGGGCGACGGCCGGGTGCGGCCCAAGAAGAGCCCGCACGAGGGCCACAACCCCAAGGACGACTGGTTCGTCGTCGAGGGGGCGCACGAGCCGCTGGTGGACGCAGCGCTCTTCCGCCGAGCGCACGCAGCGGTCGCGGGCCGCCGCGACGACCGGTGCAGTTCCCGCCCGGAAGCGCACGCCCTGCTGGCGGGCGTGATCCATTGCAACCACTGCGGGCATCGGTTCGTCCAGAAGTACACATGGGCGATGAGCGGCGGGGAAAAACGCCGGTATCGCTACTACACCGATGGCGGGTACAACCGGGGCGGCAAGGCCGTCTGCTCGCTGAGCAACATCCCGGCCGACGCGCTCGACGCATGGGTGCTCGGCCGCCTCCGCGAGGTGCTGCTGGGCGACGAGGCGGGCGTGAAGGCTGCCGTCGATGCGTTCGTCGCGGCGGTGCGGTCGCCCCGGGGCGCGGAGCCCAACCGGGACACGGGCCGCGAGGTCGCGGCGCTGGACAAGCGGATCAAGGCAACCGTCGCCATGCTGGCCGACCCCGCGTTCGACGGGCTCGACGAGCTCAAGGCGACACTGGCCGACCTGAAGCGCCGCCGCGACGCCCTCCGCGCCGAGGCCGCCCCCGAGACGCCCGCGGCCGTCGCTCCGCTCGATGAGGCCTCGCTGCGGCGCTGGGCCCGCGAGCGCTTCAACGCGATCGACCGGGCGGTTGAGCACGGGCCCGCCGACCCGACCGGCTCGCTGCGGCGGCTGGTGAAGGCGTACATCGACCGCATCGAGATCGACCCCGCGACCAAGAGCGGCGTGTTGTACCTGCCGCCCGACGCGATGTCGTGCCTTGCACGCGAGGCGGCCGTCAACGGTGCTGCGCACGGCGACGATAAACCCGGGGCGAAAAAAAGCGTCCCGAGCCGGCAAGGGCGCGGGACGCAGGAAGAAGCAGGAAGTGTGCCGTGCCGGGGGAGTGACCCCCGCAGCGATCAGCGGCGGCGACGGGCCGCGACCAGGCCGCCCAGGCCCAGCAGGGCCGCGGCGCCGGGGGTCGGGACCAAGACGCCGATCGCGTCGATCTCCACGCTCCCGGAGCGACCGCGGACGCGGATGGTGTCGAAGGTCAGGCCGTCGTTGAGGTTGAGCACCAGGCCGCCGTGGCCCGAGCCGGGACCCCCGCCGGGGACCGTGATGTTCAGCACCGAGTCCACCACGTTGCCGCCCAGGAGGAACTCGATATCGGCGCGCCCGCCGCCGGCGGTGTTGGTGAACACCACCACGTCGCTCACGCCGCCAGCGATGGCCGTCGTCAGGCCGTAGTACAGCCTGCCCAGCGAGCCGCTGATGAACTGCACCGAGCCGTCACCGCCGTTGGTGAAGTCCGGGCCGGAGTTGACGTTGCCGCCGGGGCTGGTGAAGGTCAGGTCCGTCGGCGTGCCGAGCAGCGCGAAGGCCACGTTGCCGGGCTCGTTGCCGACGCCGTTGAACGTCGAGGCGGTGGCGAACTTGTAATTGGGCAGGCTCACAGCCACGCCGGTCGAGCTGGTGATGCTCGTGGCCGCGGGGCCGTTGAAATCAGCCGAGGTGAACAGCTGAAGGCCCGGCGTCGCGCCGCCGATCTGGAACGCGGTGCCGCCAAGGGCGTTGATGTTGGCGATCTGATCAAACCCAGCGGCGACCTGCGTCACGCCGCCCATCGCACCCGCCGACGACACAGCCAGAGCCGTGCCGATGGCACAACCAAAGCAAAGCTTCATCTCTCTCTCCTACCATTGAGGCATGCCTTGTGGGCAGGCACACCCGTGTTGAGACGCTGCGAGGCGCCCAGGTGAGTGTACGCCGAAATAGGTTCTTTGGGAGCCGCGGCGTGACGCAAACAGCGGAGAAAACAAGAAAAAAACACAACGTCTACCCAGCTTCACATCGCTCGGAGCTGCACAAGCCCAATAACTGCCTCAGCACGCAGACATGCGGGCGTGTTTCACCCAGATCGGGGCAAGCCTGGGTGTAACTCCTTGTTCTTGGTCGTGTTCCGACAACAGCTCCCCGAGTCAGCGACGATCAGCCGGTGCTCCCCGGGCGTACCCCCCAGCGGGCACGCGGGCGCAACCCAGCCGCTGTTGCGTGGTTGCTCTGGGCGCGGTGATGGGTCTATTGTGGGGCGTCGTTGGGCGTGTGCCGGAGTGGCCAAACGGGGCAGACTGTAAATCTGCTGGCTTATCGCCTACGGGGGTTCGAATCCCTCCGCGCCCACTAACGAACGAACCCCTTTCGCAAAGAGCACGCATGTCTCATCCTGGGACCAGCGAGCCGGCCAGGGCCACCGTCGCACGCTGGGACTCGCTGCCCGTTGATCGCCCGATGGACCTGCTCGAACGCCGCCGAGTGATGGGCCAGCGGTCGATGCTCTCGCACATCGTGCTCTTGAAGGGCTGCTCGGTCCCGGTCCACAGCCACGCCAGCGAGCAGTTCTCTGTGGTCCTGAGCGGCCGTGTCTGCTACTCGATCGCCGACGAGCCCGGCGCTCCGCTGCGCCGGGTCGTGCTGGGCGCGGGCGAAGTGATCCACCTCCCGGGCGACGTGCCTCACGGCGCCGACGCTGACGAAGACACCGTGCTGATCGATGTCTTCAGCCCGCCCAGCGCCACCACGGGCATCGATCCGAAGCGCTGAGCCGACCGCTGTCCCGCGCAGCTCGGCAGCCCCTGGTCGCGCGCGTGGCGCCTTCGCCGCTGCGCCTGCTGCCCAGCCCAGAGTCGGCGCCGCGCCCCGGGTGCACGCGCCGCTCGTCAGCCTCGGGTGCGCCGCGCGTACCGATCTGGTACACTCGCCGCCGCTTACGCCTGACGCGCTACCCGGCCCCCGTACGCGGGCCACGCGGTCGGGCTGGCCCCACTCGCACCGCTCGCCTGGCCCCGTCCGATCGGAGACCCTCACGATGCCCAACCGCCCAGGCCCGCTCGCCCCGACCCACGCGCCTCCCCAGCCCCCCCCGCACCCCTCATCTGCCGCGTCCTGCCCGCTCCGGGGCGGTCGTTGGCCCCGGCGCGCGTGGCAGGGATGCGCGCTCCTGGCGGCGCTCCTGGTCGCGCCCGCAACAGCCGCAGCCCAGGACGCCATCCAGCGTCGCATCGAGCAGATCCTCCGCACCGAGAGCGTCTCGGACCTGCGCCTTCGCACCGACCTGTCCCTGTCGCTTGCCGAGCGCACCGCCTTCGAGTACGGCGGCTCGGTCGGCTTCACCGGCATCTTTCTCAACGACTCCGAGGGCGAGTCCCGCACGCTCCTGGCCCCCGAGGTCACGCTCTTTGCCCGGGCCTCGCTCGACGGCGTCCACGAGGGCTTCTTCAGGGCCCGCTTCCGCTACCAGGACTTCTCCGCCGGCGACTCCTTCGACGGCCGCCAGGACCGCTTCGTCCAGCCCTTCCACGACCGCTACTGGTACCAGTTCGATCTCCGCCGCGCCCTGAAGGTCTACCAGGGCGTCGATTCCGACTTCAACCTCAACGTCCGCGTCGGCAGGCAGTTCGTCGACTGGGGCGCCTCGCTGGTGCTCAGCGAGACCCTCTACGCCGTCCGGCCCACATTCGAGTTCGGCCCCGCCTGGCGCATCGAGGGCCTGGCCGGCATCACGCCGGACCACACCGTCGATTTCGACGCCAGCCGCATCGATTTCGACACCGGCACCCGCCGGGCCTACTACGGCGGGCGCCTGGTCTACACCCTCCCAAACGCCAACGAGGTCTACGCCTTCGGCCTCTTCATGGAGGACCTGTACAGCGACCTCCGCTCGCGATTCCTCCCCATCCTCAACCCGGTCCAGTTCGCCTACGACTCGACCTACGTCGGCGTCGGCAGCCGCGGCGGCATCACCAACGACCTGGCCTACGAGATGGAGGTCGTCGGTCAGTTCGGCCGGTCTTTCTCCGACCCCTTCCGGCCGCCGACGCTGGTCTTCGTCGGGCCGCCGCCGCAGACCCGCGAGGACGTCCGCGCCTGGGCCGCCCGCGGCCAGTTCACCTACCTCTTCCGTGACCGCACCGACGCCCAGATCGAGGGCGAGGCGCTCTTCTTCTCCGGCGACGAGGACCGTCTCAGCTCCACCGACACCGTCGGCGGCAACCTCACCGGCACCACCGACCAGGCCTTCAACTCGCTGGGCTTTGCCAACGTCGGCCTGGCCTTTGCCCCCTCGCTGTCCAACCTCGTCGCCGGTCGCATCGGCTACCGCGCCTTCCCCTTCCGCTCCCTGGCGGGCGGGGCGCTGGACGACCTCCAGCTGGGCGTCGACGGCATCATGTTCTTCAAGGCCGTCGCCTCCGGCGGCATCGACGAGCCCACCACCGACGACTCCTTCCTCGGCGGCGAGCTCGACTTCTCCGCCACCTACCGCCTCACCTCCGACCTGGCCCTCTCCGTCCGCTACGGCGTCTTCTTCCCGGGCGACGCCATCGCCCGCCCGAACAACACGCGCCACTTCGTCCTCTTCAACGTCACCCTGGCCTTCTGAGCGCCCCCCGGCGCTGGCCCGGCCGCCGCCCCGCACGCACCCCCGGCCCACGCCGCGCTCTGGCGGCTCAGCGGGCCGCGCCCCACCCCGGACACGCACGATGCCACCCCCAATCTTTCGCCCTGCCGCCGTCGCCCTGAGCCTGCTCTGCCTGGCCGCGCCCGGCTGCCGATCGACCATCGCCGACCCGCTCGACACCGCCTACGACCGAGCCGACCCCCAGCAAGAGCTGCTGTTCTGGCACTCGCTCCCGTCGCGCTCGGCAGTGACCAACGACGAGCTGCTCCACGCGATGCTGCTCTTTGCCGATGCGCAGGACCCCGCCGGCAGCTACCAAGAACGCCGCGCCGCCGCCGTCGAGCGCCGCTGGCTCCCCGCGGGCTTCGACGAGCCGGCGAACCTCGCCGCGCAGCGCGGCCACGCCGCCGTGATGCTCGCCCGCGTGCTGGACCTGCGCAGCGGGGTGTGGCTGACGCTCCTGGGCCCCACGCCGCGCTACGCCCTGCGCCAGCTGCAGGACCTGGGCATCATGCCGCCGGGCTCGGAGCAGCAGCCCCTGTCCGGCCTGGAGCTGCTCGACACGCTCAGCGCCGCCCAGGACGAACAGGCCCGCCGCGGCGCCGCGCCCGCGTCCGTCCTGAGCCCGCCGGCGCCGCCGTTGCCCCCGACCCAACCAGCGCCCGCCGAGCCACGAGAAGCCCCGGCGTCGCCGTCGCCCCCTGACCCCGCTGCGCTCGCCCCGTGAGCCCGCCGCCCGACCATCCCCTGCCGCCGGGCGCGCCCTCCCCAGCCCCGCCGCGCCCGCCCGCCCCGCCGCGCCCGCCCCGGCGGCGCCGGCGCGTCACCGCGCGACGCCAGCACCTCGGGGCCGGCGCCCTGACGGCCCTGAGTGTCGTCCTGCTGTGGCTGACGGGAGCCCTGGACTTTGCCGAGCGCATCACCCTGGACTGGCGGGCCCAGTTCTTCGGGTTCTTCTCGCCGGGCCCCAGCCCGCACATCGCCATGGTCGTCGTCGACGACGCCGCGCTGGAGGCCACCATCGGCCGCTGGCCTTGGGACAGGGCCGTCCTTGCCGACCTGGTCGACGAGCTCCGCCGCGCGCAGGCCGCCGTCATCGCCCTGGACATCACCCTGAGCGATCCCCAGCCCCCGCGCGCCATGCTCGGGCCGGACGGCGCCCCCACCGGCGCGGTCATCCAGGACGACCAGCTCTTGGCCGCGGCCGTGGCCCGCCACAGCCGGGTCATCATGGGCACGAACTTCACCGCCGCTTCCGCCTCGGACCTCAGCCGCGCCTCCGGCGATTCGATGGGCTCGATCCTGGGCCTCCAGAGCTTCATCGCCATGACGCCGGGGGTGGTCAGCCCGCCCGACCCCGTGCTCCCGGCCCCCGTCAAGGCGCGCTTCCTCCCCCAGCGCGTCCAAGACCTGACCGACAGCCCCGAGCAGGCGATCCTGCTGCGCAACTTCCAGGCCGCCGCGTCGCTGATCGAGCACGCCCCGCGGTCCTCGCTCCCGGTCCCCCCCGAGCCGGCGTTCTGGACGCGTTCCGTCGAGCCGCTGCCGCCGACGCGCCCGGTCGCCCACGCCGCTGCGCGCCTGGCCAGCGTCACCGCCAACACCATCGACCCCGACGGCCGGGTCCGCCGGGTCCCTATCTGGGTGGAGCACAACGGCCGGCTCTGGCCCTCGCTGGGCGCCGCGGGCGCGCTGTCGTGGATCCAGAGCCAGCACGGCCAGCCCGCCCCCCCCGGTCCCCCCGCCAGCGTCCAGCCGCGCCGCGCCGTGGTCCACCGGCCCGACGGCTCGCCGACCGTCCTGCCGCTCCTGCGCGCCACCACCCGCGACGGCTCGGGCGCCGCCGTCTCCGACGGCCTGCTCTATGTCGCCTGGCCGCGCTCCCTGTGGGCGCTCCGGCGGGGCCCGCGCGGCGCGTCCGTGCCCGGCTGGCAGTGGCAGTTTTACGACCGGGCCCTGGGCCAGCCCGCGGAGGTCCCCGCCGGCCGTCTCTACGAGTCTGCGCGCATCACCCGCGCCACGCGCGACAACGCCGACGCCCTGGCCGGCGCCTACGCCGCGTCATTCCTGGACCCAGCCCGCACGCTCATCGACGCCCCCGCGCCGGCCTGGCTCACGGCGCTCCGGACCCTCCGCACCGCTGAGCCGGACGAGCCCGCCTTCGCGGCCGCCCTCGACGCCGCCCAGGCCGCGCTCCCCGCCGAGACCGCCAAGGCGATGGCCACCATCGACAGCACCTTGGCGGCCTTCCTCGACGACACCTCCACCGAGCAGGACCGGGCCCAGGTCCAGGCCCTGCGCGACACCGTGACCGGCTTCCAGGCCCGCGCCACGCTGGCCCTGCGCGAGCTGCGCCAGGGCGCCCAGAACGTCTCCTCCGAGCGCGCCCGCCTGCGCGCCCTGCTGGCCGGCAAGCTCGTCTTTGTCGGCTGGGTCGCCACGGGCGCCGCCGCCGACTTCGTCGCGTCCTCGATCCACCCCAAGACCCCCGGCGTCTTCGTCCACGCCGCCGTCGCCTCCTCGATCCTCACCGGGCACTTCAAGCGCCCCGGCCCGACGTGGCTCGACCTGGCCGCCACGCTGGCCCTGGCCGCCCTGGGCACGGCCGTGGGCGCCGCCGCCCCGATCCTGATCGTCCCGGCGCTCCTGGGCCTGCTGGGCGCCGCCTGGGCGCTGCTTGTGGGCCTGCTCCTGTGGGACTACGCCGGCGTGATCACCGCCATGGTCCCCCCCGCGCTGGCCCTGCTGGCCTGCCCCGCGACCGTCATCATCCAGCGGCTCCTGAGCGAGCAACGCCAGCGCCGCCGCACCGAGGAACGCTTCAAGTCCTACGTCTCGCCGCAGGTCGTCGACATCCTCGTGGCCGACCCCACCCTCAGCTCCATGACGCCCCAGCGCCGCGAGCTGACGATCATGTTCACCGACCTGGCCGGGTTCACCTCCCTGGCCGAGCGCCTGGGCAGCCAGCAGACCGCCGAGCTGCTGGCCACCTACCTGGGTGCCATGACCGACATCGTCCAGAGCCACCGCGCCACGCTGGACAAGTACATCGGCGACTGCGTCATGGCCTTCTGGGGCGCCCCGATCGACAACCCGCGCCACGCCGCCGACGCCTGCCTGGCCGCCCGGGACATGATCCTGGCGCTCGACCGCCTCAACGCCTCGGGGGCCTTCGCCGCCGCCGGCGGCCTGCGCATGCGCGTCGGCATCGCCACCGGCGAGGTCATGGTCGGCGACTTCGGCAACCCGCCCACCAACTCCTCCTACACCGTCATCGGCGACACCGTCAACCTCGCCTCCAGGCTCGAGGGCGCCAACAAGCACCTCGGCTCGACCATCCTCTGCGACGCACGCACACGCGCGCTGGTTCCCGACCCCGGCCTGCGCTGGCGCCGCATCGGCCGCCTGCGCGTCAAGGGCAAGGCCGAGTTCATCGAGCTCCACGAGCTGCTCGTCACGCCGCCGCACGACCCCGCCACCGGCTCGGCATACACCGACGCCTGCCACGCCGCCCTCGACGCCTTCCAGGCCGCCGACCTCCACGCCTGCCGACGCGCCCTGGACGCCCTCGACGCCCAGCACGGCCCCAGCCCCTGGACACAGCTCTACCGCGCCGCCTGTGACCAATGGACCCACGCGGGCTTGGACCCAGCGGCGCCGAGCCGTGACGGCCGAACCTTCGATGGGGCCATCACGCTCGACGAGAAGTAGCGCTGCAACCGGTTGTGGCGCGTGGGGTTCCGTCAATTGCTGGGCGTAACGCCCCATTGGCCGGGATCAAATTTGAGGTGTTGACCCGAGATGACGCATCGTTATGTTCTTTCCCTAATCGTCGGGATGACCCCCAGTCGCAGCTGCGTATTTTCTGCTGAATAATAAGTAATTTTCAAGACAATACGATCAAAGTACGAACAAATCTTGCACGCCCGGGTGGTCCTGCGCTGTTTCTGACGTATACTCAACTCGAAGCGGCCGCCCACTGGCCGAAGTCGCCCCGAACGTTGCAGCCCTGACCGGCTGCAAGGTCCCGAGCGGCTACGGAGCGCTGGTCATGAAAACTCAAAACATGTCGCGTGGCCTTGGGTGGCTCGCCCGTGCGATGCCCTTGGCGGCGTGCCTGGCCTCGGCCGCGGGGTCTGCGCAGACGATCGCGTCCCAGCCCCCCGCCCCCCCCGTCCCCCCGGCTCCCCCGACCCCCTCGCCCAGCGTGCAGCCCGAGTCCGCCCCGCAGCCATCCCTGATCATCACGGTGGTTGGGGTTGTGGGCAAGGCCAGCTTCCGGGCTGGGCCGGACCAGCCGTTCGCGGCCCTGCGCCCCGGCGCGGTGATCCCCGAAGGCTCGGAGATCCTCACCGGCCCGCGCTCGTCCGTCGAGCTCAAGATCGGCGCCGGCCAGGCCCTCAAGATCGACCCGCTCTCTCGGGTCCTCCTCAGAGAGGCCCTGACCGTCAACGCCGCGCAGACCACGCGCGTCGCCATGCCCTACGGCCGCACGCAGTTTGACGTCAAGTCCACCGGCTTTGCCAACGACGTGCAGATCCAGATGCCCGACACCGTCCTGGCGGTCAAGGGCACCGAGGGCTTCGGCGAGGCCCGCAGGCGTGTCCGCGGCAAGGGCGGCGACTTCAACACCGGCGCCATCGAGATGACCTTCGACGCGTACCTCCAGGGTGTCCTGACCTCTTCCGAGTCCTCCAGCGATTCTCAGGCCCACCCCGCCCTCAACGAGCAGCTCAGACAAGCCATCGACCCCAACGACTTTCGCGGCCGTGAGGGCGACGAGTCAGTCATCGTCACGAAGTTCCAGGGTGTCGGCAGGATCGCCGACAGCGGCTTCTCCAAACGCGCCCGGGCCGGGATCGGCGACAACCGCGTGCCGCTGCCCCTTGGGTTCGGCTACGGCGGCGGCGGTGACGGCTTCCCCGGCGGCGGCTTCCCCGGCGGCGGCTTCCCCGATACCGGCTCCGTCACCGAGGCGCCAGTGCAGGCACCCGGTGATGCCGCTGTCCCTCGGCCCGCCGTGACAGCGCCCCTGCGCGATGGTGCAGCCGCGGACTTCTCGGCGCAGGACCGCTCCTATGCGCTGCGCCGCTTCGGCCCGCTGGCCCAGCGCTTCGCCGGCCGGTTCATCGGCCAAGGCGCCCCGGCCGCTGTCGGCAAAGCCCCCGCGCAGTGACATGCCCGGACGATGTCCGGTGTCGCCATGACGCGACCCGATTGCCCGGCGAGTGGCCCACGCTCGCCGGGTTTTTTCTTGCCCCACCCGACGCGACCACGCCCCTGCGCCGACGTACCGTCACCGTCCATGCCGACTTCCACGCATCCAACCGGCCCCGCCACTCACGAGCCCGCGCTCCGGGCGGCCCAGATGCACCTGTGCAAGCCCGCTGAGCCAGCCCTGGCCACGGTCACACGCTCCGAGCTGTGCACCGCGTCCAAGAAGGCCGCCGGCTTCGTCCGCCACATCGAGCTGAGCGTCGCCGGCACGCCCCTGGCCGGCGCCTGCACGCCGGGCCAGTCCGTCGGCGTGCTCCCGCCGGGCACCGACGAGCACGGCAAGCCCCACAAGCTCCGGCTCTACTCGCTGGCCAGCCCCACCGCGGGCGAGGACGGCCACGGCCAGACCATCGCCACCACCGTCAAACGCTCCATCGACGAGCACTGGACCACCCACCGGCTCTTTGCCGGCGTCTGCTCCAACTACCTGTGCGACCTCAAGCCCGGCGACACCGTCAAGCTCACGGGCCCCAGCGGCAAGAAGTTCGTCCTGCCCGAGAACCCCTCCGAACACGATTATGTGTTCTTCGCCACCGGCACGGGCATCGCCCCCTTCCGCGGCATGGCGTTGGACCTGCTCCGCGGCGGCCCGGCGGTCGCCGCCCCGGGGTCCAAGATCGCCCTGGTCATGGGCAGCCCGTACTCGACGGACCTGCTCTATCACGACCTGTTCACCGAGCTTGCGCGCACCAGCCCCGACCTGGCGTACCTGCCCGCCATCAGCCGCGAGCCCAACGGCCTGCACGGGCGCATGTACGTGCAGGACCGGCTCGTGACCGACCGGGACCGGCTCGAGGCGCTGCTCAAGTCGCCGCGCACGCTGGTGTATATCTGCGGCATCGCCGGCATGGAGCTTGGCATCTTCCAGCGTCTGGCCCGCGTGCTGGCCGGCTCGGACCTGGAGCAGTACCTGGCCGTCGATCGCGCCGCGATGGAGAACATCGACGGCTGGGAGCGTTCGATGATCCACCGCCAGGTGGCCCCCACCCGCCGGGTCTTGCTGGAGGTCTACGCCTAAGGGCCGCGCGTCGGCGCCGCCGAGCACACGATCATGTCGCAGACCTCCCGCGCCCTGCTGCCCTTTGGCACGACGATCTTCACGACCGTCTCGCGCCTGGCCCAGCGCCACAACGCGGTGAACCTCGCCCAGGGCTTCCCGGACTTCGACGGCCCCGATTTCATCAAGGACGCCGCTGCGCAGGCGTTGCGGGCCCACCCCAACCAGTACGCCCCGAGCCCGGGCCTGCCCCTGCTGCGCGCCCGCGCCGCCGAGCGCTTCACGGCGATGACCGGCCTGCCCGCCGACCCGGAGAGCGACGTGACGGTCACCGCGGGGTGCACCGAGGCCATCGCCGCCTGCGTCCTGGGCCTGTGCAACCCCGGCGACAGGGCCGTGCTCATCGAGCCCTTCTACGACTCCTACCGCGCCTGCCTGGCCATGGCCGGCGTCAGCCCGGTCCCCGTGGCCGTGCGGCCGCAGCCGACGGGCCGCTTCGCCCTGGACCTGGACGAGCTGCGCGCCGCCTTTGCCCAGCCCGGCCCGGCCCCGCGGCTGCTCCTGCTCAACTCGCCGCACAACCCCACCGGGGCCGTCTTCACGCGCGACGAGCTGGCCGCCATCGCCGACCTGTGCGCTCGCGCTGGCACGATCGTCATCGCCGACGAGGTCTACGACCGCCTCGTCTACGACCCCGCGCGCACGCCGCACGTGCCCATCGCCTCGCTGCCGGGGATGGCCGACCGCACCGTCAGCCTCAACAGCCTGGGCAAGACGTTCTCGCTCACCGGCTGGAAGATCGGCTGGGCGGTCGCGCCAGCGGCCCTGAGCGCCGCGGTCCGCGCAGCCCATCAGTTCCTCACGTTCGCCGTGGCCACGCCGCTCCAGCACGCCGCCGCCGAGGCCCTCCGCCGCGAGGGCGACGCCGTGCCGCCGCTGCTGGACACCCTCCGCCACGGCCGAGCCGAGCTGAGCCGGGCCCTGGCCGACATCGGCCTGCGCCCCTACGCCAGCGAGGGCACCTACTTCGTGCTGGCCGATCACTCGGCCCTGTCGGCGCGCCTCGGCGTGGGCACCGACGCCGAGTTCTGCCAGCGGCTGATCACCGCCGCGGGCGTCGCCGCGATCCCGCCCAGCGTGTTCTACGTGCGGCCGGAGCTGGGCCGGCCCATGGCGCGCTTCGCGTACTGCAAGCGCCCCGAGACCATCGCCACAGCGGTGGCCCGCCTGCGCGACTGGGCCGCGCGCAGCGCCTGAGCGCCGGCTTTTCGGGACGCCAGGCCGCCGGGTGCGCGGCGTGCAGCGGGATCAGTTGCGCGACGAGTTCTGCGCTGACATGATCACGAACACGTAGTAGAGCAGCGTGGCGATCGCGCCGACCGTCGCCGCGACGTACGTCATGGCCGCGGCGCTGAGCACGCGGTTCATGGCCGCCGCCTGCTGCCCCTCGGCCACCAGCCCCGCGTTGACCAGCAGCCGCCGGGCCCGCGCCGAGGCGTCGAACTCCACAGGCAGGTTGATCAGCTGGAAGAGCACCACCGTCGAGAAGAGCCCGATGCCCGCGATCATGATCCAGAACGGCATCCCCGCCGCAGCCCCGGCCACCCCACCCAGGAGCATGCCCACGAAGATCAGCATGATCCCCGCGTTGCTGCCGATGCCGGCCAGCGGCACCACGCCGTTGCGGAGCTTCAGGGGCAGGTAGTGCTGGGCGTGCTGGATGGCGTGGCCCACCTCGTGGGCCGCGATGCCCGCCGCAGCGACCGACCGCCCGTGGTAGACCTGCGGGCTGAGCCTGACCACCCTGTGCCGCGGGTCGTAGTGGTCGCTCAGGAAGCCGTGCGACTCCTCGATGCGAACGCCCGAAACCCCGCTGGCTTCGAGCACCATCGCCGCTGTCTCAGCACCCGAGAGCCCCGACGCGGCACGCACGCCATGGGCCATGGCAAACGACGACTTGACCCGCGCCTGCGCCCACAGGGCCAGGAGCATCGGCGGGACCATAAACAGCAGGTAGACGAGCATCCCGTTCATGTGTCGTGCGCTCCGTGTGCGAGAGCCATCATAGGGCCCGGGCCGTGCGCGCTGACCGGCGCTTCGTACACCGCCCGTACGGGCTTGCTTCCGCAAGCGCCGTTCCATCGATTCATACGATCCAGCGGCCCCAGCGTTTGGCCATTTCACACACGCAAGTGCCAAGTTGACAGCGCCACCGCCCCGGACTGTCACGCACACCGCGCAGCCGGCGCCGCTGCGCGCCCGAGAATCATGCCCCGCCCCGGCCACCACCCCGCGGGCGGGCCCGGGCCGGCTGGCACGCGCTTTGTCCGTAGCACCCCGACCCGGACGCACGCCCGTCCGCTCAGCGTCGAGCGGGGGCGCAGGCCGCGCCGGGCCACGCACAGGAGCACCGCATGAACGCACTGCTGCCGCACCCGTTCGCCCGTCAGCTGGACCAGTTCTTCGACACCCTCGGCGGGCTCTCGCCGCAGGGGCTCTCGCGCGTCGCCCGCGCAGCGGTCCCCGCGGTCAACGTCTGGCAGGACACCGCCAATGTCTACGTCGAGGCCGAGGTTCCCGGCGTGCCCGCTGATTCCATCGAGGTCAGCTACGAGAACGGCACCCTGACGATCGAGGCCACCATCCCCGAGCAGGTCAAGGAGATCAAGAACGCCACGTTCCTCCACCGCGAGCGCGTCAGCGGGGCCGTGACCCGCTCCCTGACCATCAACGAGAACATCGACCGCGACCAGATCACCGCCGAGTCGCACAACGGCGTGCTGCTGGTCAGGCTCCCCAAGCACACCGCTGCCCAGCCGCGCAAGATCGCGGTGGCGCCGGCCAGATAACGCGCCGCGTGCACGCCGATCGACTCCCGAACGGCTCTGTGGAAGGCTCTTGATCATCACGGCGCGGGCTGCGGCGGAAACACCCGGCCCGCGCATCCGGCAGGGTGTGCCTGGCCGGTCGTCCTAGTCCCCGGCCCACGACGTAGCAAGAGTGGGCCCAGCGGCGTGCGCCGGGGCCCAGCGGCTGAGCCAGCCTGTTGACTTCCTCCGACCCTTCACCGCCGCACCCGCACCGTCCCATCGACCCCCGCCCCCCCGCCCCCCGCCCACCACTTCCCGTCCCTGAGCGCCCCATGCACAGCACCCAAGCCGAAGTCCAAGTCACGCCACCGATCACTCCCGGCGGCCGCGCACGGCCGGCGCCCGTGTACGTGCCGCGATGGCTGATGGTCGCCGGCGCCTGCTGCGCCACAGCGGGCGGCGTGCTGGGCGTTGGGGCGCTGGACGATGGTCATCAGGGCACGGTCGCGCGCGTGCTCCCCGAGCCGGGCGAGGATCCCGGCCCGATGACGCCCGCCGAGGAGCGAGCCATCGGCATGGCCGCGGACCTCTCGTCAGCCTTCCGCCGGGTGGCGCGCGACCTGACGCCCACGGTCGTGAGCATCGCCGCCACGAGCAGCGTCGACGCGGGCGCCCAGGGCCAAAGCCCCGCCGACGAGCTCTTCCGGCAGTTCTTCGGGCCGCGCGCCGCGCCGCCGGTGCGCCGCGCCCCGCGCACCGTCACCAGCACCGGCTCGGGGTTCATCGTCTCGGCCGACGGCTACATCCTGACCAACAACCACGTCATCGAGAACGCCGACTCGGTCACCGTCACCCTGAGCGACCAGCGCCAGCTCGAGGCCACCGTCGTCGGCGCCGACCCCGGCGCCGACCTGGCCGTGCTCAAGATCACGCCGCCGGGCACGTACCCGTTCGCCAGGCTCGGCGACTCGGACGCCACCGAGGTCGGGGACTGGGTCGTGGCCATCGGCAACCCCTTCGGCCTCAACCACACCGTCACGGCGGGCATCATCTCGGCCAAGGGCCGGCGCATCAACGAGCGCGGGCCCACCGGCGCCGTCAACCTGACCGAGTTCCTCCAGACCGACGCGGCCATCAACCCCGGCAACTCCGGCGGGCCCATGGTCGATCTCCAGGGCAGGGTCATCGGCATCGCCACGGCGATCTTCACGCGCAGCGGCGGCTACCAGGGCATCGGCCTGGGCATCCCGGCCAACCTCGCCAGCGACGTCTTCGACGACATCCTCAAGAACGGCTCCTTCGAGCGCGGCTACCTGGGCCTGACGCAGCTGGAGGAGGTCACGCCCGAGTACGCGCAGATCCTGGGCATCGACACGCCGCGCGGCGCCCTGATCGCCGAGATCGTCCCGGGCACACCGGCTCACGACGCCGGGCTCCGCACCGACGACGTCATCGTCAGCCTCAACGGCAGGCCCACGCCCGACCCCGAGCAGCTGGTGCGCATCGCCGGCCGGCTGCGCGCCGGCAGCACAGCGGCCGTGCAGTACCTCCGCAACGGCAAGCCCCTGTCGACCACCGTCACCTTCGCGGCGCTGGGCGCCGTCGACGACGCCATCGTCCAGCACGCCGCGGCCCAGGAGGCACAGGCGGCCGACGAGCTGGGCCTGGTCGTCCGCCAGGTCGGTGCGCGCGACGCGCTGCGCCTGAGCGACCCCGGCGCCCTGGGCGGGGTCAGGGTCGTCAACGCCCTGCGGGACTCGCCCGCCATCCGCCTGGGCGGCCTCCAGCGCGACGACGTGATCGTGCGCGTCAACGGCACGCCCGTCCGCTCGGCCGAGGACTACGCCAAGGCCCTGCGCAGCGTCCAGCCCGAGCGCGGCGTGCGGCTGGTCATCCGGCGCAACGGCCAGGAGAGCGTGCGGACCTTCCAGGACCAGCGGTTCGAGCGTTGACCGCGCGCAGCCTGATCGCCCGGCCCGGCCCCCTTGGCGGTGCCCGGTTAGGCCCCCTCGGCCTCGCCCTCCTGCGGGCGGTAGCGCGGGCGCTCGGCCCAGCGCATCTTGTGGATCAGGGTGCGCCAGTAGCTCCCCTCGGGGTTGCGCACGAACGTGATGGGCTCGGGGTGGAGCGTGAGCGTCACCCGGTCGCCCGTGGCCAGCGTGCGGATCGGCCGGCCGTCGGCCACCAGGGCCGTGCCGAGCCCGTGGGCGTCGGGGTCGTTGGTGCGGATCAGGTCCAGGTCGATCCGGCTCGACCCGTTGATCACCACGGGTCGGAAGGCCAGCGACTGGGCCGCGATCGGCGTGATCACCAGCACCCCCGCGTCCGGGGCCACGATCGGCCCGCCCGCCGAGGCGTTGTACGCCGTCGAGCCCACCGGCGTCGAGACCACCACGCCGTCGCCGAGGATGACCGGCCCGGGCTGCTGGTCGATCCAGAGCGTCATCTCGATCATCCGGTAGGGAGGCCCGGCGGTGATCACCGCGTCGTTGAGGGCCAGGTCGATGCGCGGCGGCTCGGGCGGGCGGCCGGCGACCGCCGACGCCGCGTGCGCCTGGTGCACGTGCACGGCCAGCATGAACCGCCGCGTCAGCTCCAGCTGCGCGCCGCCGAAGATCGCCGGCGCTTGCCGGGCGAGCGACTCCAGGTCGTACTCGGCCATGAACCCGAGCTTGCCGAAGTTGACCCCCAGCAGCGGCAGGCTCAGCCGGTGGACCCTGCGTGCCTGGGCCAGGATGGTGCCGTCGCCGCCCAGCACCAGGACCATGTCGGCGCCGCGGGCCTCGGCGTGGGTCAGGGGCGCGTCGGTGTCGGCGTCCAGCTCGGCGGTCACGCGAGCCCCGACGGCTCCCAGCACACCGCGCACGCGCTGGAGGGCCTGGCCGACCTCGGGCTTGGAGCGGTTGATCAGCAGCAAGACCGAGCGCATGGCGCACACTCCCTGCCGGCCTGCGCCCCGGGCCCGCGCTGCGCACCGTGTCGCCCCAGGGCGGGTGGGTGGGGTGGTGGGTGGGCGGTGGTGGGCCGGGAGGGGGGCGCGGATCAGTATGCCGTCGCCGGCCGCGCGGCGCGGAGCGTCACGTGGGCCCCAGCGGCGTGGCGCTCGATGGCCCCGAGCACCGAGCGCGCGATCCCCGCCGCGTCCAGGCCGGTCAGCTCCAGCTGGCGCTGGCGGCTGTCCTGGTAGACCCACGCGTCGGGCAGCCCGAGCACCGTGACGCGCGAGGCGTCCAGGCCCATGGCCGCGGCCTCCTCGAGCACGGCCGAGCCGAACCCGCCCACGACCGAGTGGTCCTCGACGGTGACCACCGGCACGCCGCGCAAGAGCAGGCCGTTGATCAGCGCCCTGTCGACGGGCTTGGCGAAGCGCGCGTCGTAGACGGCGATGCGCAGGGCGCGGCCCTCGGCCCGGATCAGGCGCGCCGCCCGCAGGGCGTCGACGGCGGGGGTGCCAAAGGCCAGCACCGCCGCGTCGGGCACGCCGGTGCCGTTGTTGCCGGGGGCGTCCAGGTCGAACTCGGGCGTGAGGCAGCGGGCCCGGCCCAGCTCGAAGGGCGGGCAGGGCAGGTCGGCGGCGATGTCGCTGACGGTGTCCCTGGGGTAGCGGACCGACGAGAGGCCGTCCTCGTAGGTGCGCATGAGCTCGACGGCTGCGCGCAGCGAGGGCTCGTCCATGGCGGCCATGACCGCCGCCTTGGGCAGCACGCGCAGCAGGGCCACGTCGCAGAACCCGTGGTGCACCGCGCCGTCGCCCCCGACCAGCCCCGAGCGGTCCAGGAGCAGGCGCACGGCCAGGCCCTGGAGCGAGACCTCCTGGAACGCCTGATCGAACGCCCGCTGGAGGAACGTGCAGTACACGGCAAAGAACGGCTTCCACCCCGTCTTGGCCATGCCGGCCATCATGTCCAGGGCGTGGCTCTCGCAGATGCCCGTGTCGAAGGTCCGCTCGGGGTGCCTGGCCAGGAGCTTGCTCACGCCGGTGCCGTCGGGCATCGCCGCCGTCGCCGCCACGATGCGCAGGTCGCGGTCCATGGCCTCGGCCATGATCTCGCCGATGGCGGTGGTGAACGAGCGGCCGTCCTTCTTGATCTCCACCCGGCAGCCCTCGGAGACCATCTCGGGGCTGTCGGGGTCCTTGAGCGCGGGCGTGGGGTCGCCGTGCACCGTGAAGGCCGCCGGCGAGTGGAACGTCGACGAGTCCCTCTCAGCGAACGAGAGCCCCTTGCCCTTGACGGTCTTGACGTGCAGCACCATCGGGCGGTGGAAGTCGCGCGCCTCGCGCAGGATGCTGATCAGGCCGCCCAGGTCGTGGCCGTCCACCGGGCCGGCGGTCACCAGCCCGAAGTGCTCGAACCACGCCCCCTCGTTGAGCACCGCCTTCATCCCCTCGCCCATGGCGTGGTAGGCGTCGCGCAGCAGCCCGCCCCCGGGCACCGCGCCCAGGATGCCCCTGGCCGCCGACTTGAACCCGGAGTACGTCTGGCTCAGGCGCAGGCGGTCGAAGTAGTGCGAGATCGCCCCCTGCGGCTTGGAGATCGACATCCCGTTGTCGTTGAGCACCACCAGGAACTGCCGCGCAAGGGTGCCGGCCCCGTTGAGGCCCTCCATCGCCACGCCGTTGACGATCGACGCGTCCCCGATGATCGTCGCCACGCGGCGGCCGTTGGGCCGCGTGCCGGGCTCGTAGGACTCGCGGTTGAGCGCGTCGCCGCGCGCCATCCCCACCGCGGTGGAGATCCCCGTGCCGGCGTGCCCCACCGAGAACAGATCGAACGCGCTCTCGCGCGGCTCGGGGAACCCGGCCATGCCCGCGCCGGTGCGCAGGCCCCCGAGCATCCCCTGCCGACCGGTCAGCAGCTTGTGCGGGTAGCACTGGTGCCCCACGTCAAAGAGCAGCCGGTCGTACGAGAAGTCAAAGACGTAGTGCAGCGCGATCGTCAGCTCGACGACGCCCAGGTTCGGGGCCAGGTGCCCGCCGCTCTTGGAGACCTGCCCGTAGATCGCTTGGCGGATCTCCCCAGCGAGCTGGGCCAGCTGCGCGATCGTGAGCGATTTGAGTTCGGTGGGGCCTTTGATGGTTTCCAGCAGCGGCATGCCAGTGGGTTCCGTTGGGTTTTCAATCTTTCTTGAAAAGATTGCAGTCAAACCTCAGGGTGGTGTGTGTGTGTTCGTCCAGCGGGGTCGTCAGGCGAGGTCAAGTCTATGTTGGGTGACCGCCCGCGTGCCGCCCAGAGAGGGGCAAGTTAGCGGGTGCGAACAGCAAGGTATGCGGTGATCTGGCGCAGGGCCGAGCCGTGCGGGCCCAGGGTGTCCAGGGCCTTGTCGGCCTGGGCCTCGAGCCGGCGGATCTCGGCGCGGGAGCCGTCGAGCCCCAGAACACCCGGATAGGTGAGCTTGCCGGCGTCCAGGTCCTTGCCGGTCTTCTTGCCGGCGTGCTCGGCGGTCTGGGTGATGTCCAGCACGTCGTCGACGATCTGGAACATCAGGCCCACGGCGTCGGCGTACTGCGTGACCGCCTCGAGCTTGGCCGCGGCCTGGCCGGTGGCCGGCGTGCCGGCGGGGGTGAGCAGGCCCAGCGCATCCAGGCCGGCCAGGGCGCCCATGCGGCAGGAGGCCCGCAGCAGGGCGCCGGTCTTGTTCTGGTGCACCATCACGACGCGCTGGTGCTCGCTCAGGCCGCTGGCAAAGCCCCCGAGCGTGTCGTAGACCTGGCCGGAGATCATGCCGGCGGTACCGGTGGTCAGCTCGCGGGCCAGGAGCATGGCCAGGGCCGGGGCGCTGCCCCGCCCCGAGAGGAGGATCCCGAAGGCGAGGTTGAGCATCGCGTCGCCGGCCAGCACCGCCATGGCCTCGCCGGCGTGGACGTGCAGCGTGGGCCTGCCCCGGCGGACGTCGTCGTCGTCCATCGCCGGCAGGTCGTCGTGGACAAGCGAGAAGGCGTGGACCAGCTCGACGGCGCCGCAGGAGTCCAGCGCGGGCGTGCCGGCGATCGTCGGCCCCGTCAGGGCGGCGCAGGCGTGCCAGGCCAGGAGCGGCCGCAGGCGCTTGCCGCCCCCCAGCAGGGCGTAGCGGACCGCGGCTCGGAGCGTCTCGGGCATGGGCTGCTGGGCCAGGAACGCGTCCAGGTGGGCCTCGATGGCCGGGAGCGGGGCCACGATCGAGTCGGCCAGCGCCGGGTCGCTCGGCGGGAGGGCGCCGGGCTGGGCCGGAGCCTTGACGGCCACGCCCTGCGCGTGGGCGGCCATGGTGCGCGGCGCCGGCGCGTGCTCGGGGCGTCCGGCGGTAGCCGGGCCCGCAGCGAGGGAGCCGGAGCCGATGGATCCGGTGGGGTGCGAGCCGGTCTTTGGGTGGGAATTGGTGTGGCGCATGAGGATCGAGCGATGCGGGCGGCCGACGCGACTGTATACACCAAGTTTGTGAACGCTGACCCAGCCCGGCGCGTTCCCTGACAGCGCCCCAGAGCGCGTCAAAGCCTGACGGTTGTGCTCAGGGCGTCCGGGCCCACAGCGGGCCGGGGTGGGCCCGGGGGTGGTTGGTCCCGAGGGTGGCTGGACCCGGGGTTCGGTTACTGGGTCTCGTGGGTGTGGAGCAGGGCGATCACTTCCGCTGCGGAGGTGGCCTCGTAGATCTGGTTGCGGAACTCGGGCATGTTCATGAGGCGCGAGACGCGGGCCAGGGCCTGGATGTGCTCGGCCGTGCGGTCCGGGGGGCTGGCCAGGAGCACGACCAGGCGCACCGGCTGCTTGTCCAGGGCCTGAAAATCGATCGGGGCGGCGGGCTTGCCGATGGCCATGGCCAGCCCGGGCACGCCCGGGGCCTTGCCGTGAGGGATGGCCAGCCCCAGGCCGATGCCGGTGGTGCGGGTCTGCTCGCGGGCCCAGACAGCGGACTTGAGGCCCTGGCGGTCGGTGACGCGCCCGGCGTCGGCCAGCAGGTCGACCAGCTCGTGGATCACGCCCTGCTTGTCGCCGGCCAGCATGGGCACGCGGACGCAGGAGGGGTGGAGGATGTCGAGGAGGTTCATGGTGGGGGTGATGGGCACGGGTTGGGTCCGGGCGTGGCGCAACGGCGCCGCGTGGAAGGCCGGCGGTGCGGAGTTTAGACGCCAAGGGGATCGGGCGGCCTTGCGTGGTGGCGCCGGACATCCGAGAGCGACGCGCGGGCCGAACGCGAGCGACGCGTGAGCGCCCCGCGCGGCGCACAAGGTCCGTGCGCCGCGCTGCCTCAGGGCCGGGGCGGCCGCGCTGGGCGTTGCCTCAGGGCCGGCTCAAGACAGCCAGGAACGCGCCGTCGTTGTACTGGGCCGGGTCGGGCGTCGAGGGCGCGGGGCCGTCGGCTGAGCGGGCTGGGGCCGGCCCGCCGGCGGGCTCGACGAGCACGCCGTCGGTGACGCGCAGCCCGGTGTGGCGCTCGAGCCAGGGGACCTGGTCGGTGTTCTCGGCGGGCTCGACCGAGCACGTGGAATAGGCGAGCCTGGCCCCGGGGCGGTCGCTCAGGAGCGAGGCGGCCTGGTCGCAGATGGCGCGCTGGAGCTGGACCAGCTCGGCGAGGCTGCGGGCGTTGAAGCGGTACTTGGCCTCGGGCCGGCGCGGCAGCACGCCGGTGTTGGAGCAGGGGGCGTCGACCAGGACCAGGTCGGCCGAGGCGCGCGCGGCCTCGACGAGCTGCTCGATGGGCAGCACGCGGACGCGCGGGTGGTCCTGGAAGGTCCGGCGGAGGGACTCGAGGCGGCGCGGGTCGGCGTCGGTGGCCAGCACCTGGCCAGCGGGGAAGTGGGCGGCCAGCTGGCGCGTCTTGGTGCCCAGGCCCGCGCACAGGTCCACGGCCAGGGCTGGGGCGCGCCCCGCCGAGGCCAGCCTGCGGACGACCTGGGCCGAGGCGGGGTCCTGCACCCACACGTTCGGGTCGGCGGCCAGGATCTGGGCGAGCCTGCCGCGCGGGGCCGAGAGCGCGTGGCAGCCCTCGACGCGGTGGGGCGTCAGCTCGGGCAGGGCGCGGGTTGCCTCAGAGGCGTGGAGCGTGTTGAGGATGACGGGCGCGTCGGCGATGGTGTGGGCGGCGCGCTGGGCCAGCTCCATGCGCTTGCGGAAGCGCTGGGCCCAGGGGTCCAGGAGCGGCCTGGGCAGCGAGAGCGCAAGCCCCAGGAGCCCGCGCGGGTCGTCGGGGAACACGGGCTTGCGCAGCCTGCGCGCAGCGCCGGACGAGAGCGGCAGCTGGTCGAGCCCGCCGGCCCAGGGCTCCGGCGGCGCGTCGGGCACGACCGAGTCGGCCAGGCGGCGCAGGACCGCGTTGGCCAGGGCGCCGGCGCCGGGGCGGATGTTGACCTTGCACCACTGGACGGCGTGGTTGATGGCGGCGTAGGCCGGCACGCGGTCCAGGAGCAGGACCTGGGCGGCTCCAGCGAGCATGGCCGCGCGCAGCGGGGCCTCGATGGCGGCCGCGTCGCCGTCGATGTGCTGGGCCAGGAGGTGGTCGAGCGTGAGCCAGCGGAGCAGCACGGCGTCGTTGATGGCGTGGGCCAGGGCCGCGTCGCGCGCGTCCAGGGCGGGGGGGAGCTCCAGCGGCGTCAGGGGCAGGTCCGGGAAGCGCCCAGCCAGCGCGGCCAGGTGGTGGACCACGGCGTCGCGGGCCGCGTCGCCGGTGAAGGCGCGCGAGCGCGACTGGGGGGGCTGGGCCGCGGCGCCGGCACGAGCGGGGCGCCCGGGGGCGGCCTTGGCGCCGCGCGGCGGTCGGGCGGGGGCCCCCGTGGCGGGGCGGTTCGAGCGTGGGGCGCGGCGGGGGCGTGGCATCGCGGGATGGTACAGTGCGCCGTGGAGCGAGCGCGGGGCTTCCTGGCCGGCATGCGCGTGCGCAAGAAGCTCATCTTCTTGCACACGGTGTTCTCGCTGACGCTGGCCATCATCCTCACGCTGGCCACGTCCACGCCGCTGCGCTCGGTGGTGCGCGAGCTGGAGCGAGACAAGGCCCTGGCGGTGCTGGACCTGCTCACGGCCGAGGCCCAGCGGGCCGGGCCGGGCGCGCTCGGTGACCGCGCCGCGGTGGCCGCTCTGGCCCAGCGGCTCAGCGCCACCACGGCGCCCACGGCGCAGGTCCGCCTGGTGGGGGAGGCGTGGGCAGTGGGGGGGTCGGCGGATGCGGCGCGCGCTCGGGCCCAGGGCGGGCTGGTGGGGCAGGTGATCCAGCGCCAGCTGGGCCCCGGCGTGGTCGCCGAGGCGTGGGCGCACATGCCCGAGGTGCGGGCGTCGGTGGGCCGCCTGCTCGTGTTCATGGGCCTGGCCCTGCTGGGGGTGTACGGGCTGATCGCCCTGGCACTGGAGGCCCTGGTCCTGCCGAGGCACGTCTACGCGCCGATCCGCGAGATGCTGCGCGCCGACGAGGCTGCGCGCAGCGGGGATCACGCCGCCGAGACGATCCCCGAGCGCATGATCCCCGGCGACGAACTGGGCGCGATCATGCGCTCGCGCAACCGGACGCTGCGGCAGCTGCGCCAGCACGAGGAGGACCTGGCCCGGGCGCTGGGGCTGTTAGAAACCGCCGCCAACGACCTGCGCAAGAAGAACCACGTGATCGAGACGGCCCAGCGCAACCTGGCCGACGCCGACAGGCTGGCCAGCCTCGGGGTGATGTCGGCCGGCCTCGCCCACGAGATGAACACGCCGCTGGCGGTGGCCAAGGGGCTCAGCGAGCGCCTGGCGGCGCGCGGGTCGCTCCCCGCCGAGGAGGCCGCCCTGCTCCACCGCGTCATCGGTCGCCTGGAGAAGCTGGGCGAGAGCCTGCTGGACTTCGCCCGCGTGCGCCCGCCCAGCGCCGCCCCGACGGAGCTGCGCCCGCTGGTCGAGGAGGCCTGGACGCTGGTCCGGCTGGATCGGCAGGCCCAACGCGTGCGCATGGAGAACCGCGTGCCGGAGGGGCTGGAGGCGATGTGCGACGGCGGGCGGATGCTCCAGGTGCTCGTCAACGTGCTGCGCAACGCGGTGGACGCGACGGCGGAGCGGGCCGGCCGCGCGCCGGGGGCGCCGGGGGGGCTTGGGGCGCCGGGGGGGCCTGGGGCGCCGGGGGGGTTAGGGGCGCCGGGGGATTCAGGGGCGCGGAGTGGTGGGGCTGGGGCGGGTGTGGGGGTGGGCGGGGGCGGGGGTGTGGGTGTGGGGGCGGACGTGGTGGAAGTGGAGGCGTCGCGCAGCGCCCATGGGCCCCAGGGCCAGGGCGGCGCCGCGCAGGGCTGGGTGAGCGTGGTCGTCCGAGACAACGGCCCCGGCATCGACCCGGCGGTCCTGGGCCGGCTCTTCGAGCCCTTCACCAGCACCAAGCTCGACAGCCGGGGGACGGGCCTGGGGCTGGCGGTCTCGCAGGGGATCGTGCGTCAGCACGGCGGGCTGCTGCTGGCGCGCAACCGGGCCGGGGCGCGCGGGGCGGAGATGGAGATCATGCTCCCGGCCGCTGGGGCAAATATGCTCTGAGCGATGCTGCGCCGCGTCTCCCTGGCCAACAAGTGCCTGCTGCTCTTCGGGGCTGCGCTCGTGCTGATCATCGGGCTCGGGCTGCTGGTGCCGTGGGTCAAGATGCTCACGATGGTCGACGAGGGGGAGCTGGAGGTCGCTCGGCAGGCGGTCCGGCTGTGGGAGGCGGAGAACGGCGGGGCGTTGCCGGCGATCGGCTCGGCGGTGTCGCTGGGCAGCGGCGTGGACCTGCGCGTGGTCGGGCCGGAGGTGGCAGCCGAGGGCGGCTTTGCGGCCCGGGCGTGGGCGGAGCTCTCGGGCGCTGGTCGGGTCGACGAGGTGCGGGAGGTCGGTCGCGGCGTGAGCGACCGCGAGTACCGCTACGCGTTGGCGGTGCGGGCCGGGCCGGCGGGGGCGGGGGCGGGGGCGGGGGGGGGCGCCGGCGGGGGCACGCCGGCGGGGGAGCTGATCGCCGCAGCGGTGGCGATCCGCAAGAGCCCCGGGGCTGCGCGGCAGGTGGTCCTCAACACGGTGTACCTGATCTCGGCGGGCCTGGTGACGCTGGGCCTTGCGGTGCTGGTGTTCTACCTGATCACCAACCGGATCATCTTTCAGCCCGTGCGCGCCCTGACCGAGACGGCCGAGCGCGTCCGCGAGGGGGGCCTTGCCAGCCGGTCGGACATCCACACCGGCGACGAGTTCGAGGAGCTGGCCGAGGCGTTCAACGAGATGGTCTCCGGCCTGGCGGCCCAGCAGGAGCAGCTGCGCGCCGTCAACGCCTCGCTGGACAGCAAGCTGAGCGAGCTGGCCGAGCGCAACACGGCGCTCTACCAGGCGGCCAAGCTCAAGGGGGAGTTCCTGGCGTCGGTCACGCACGAGCTGCGCACGCCGCTCAACTCGATCCTGGGCTTTGCCGAGCTGCTCGAGGAGCAGGCCGGCCGCGAGGTCGAGGCCGGGGACGACTCCTCGCGCCTGAGCAAGCGCCGGCGCTACGTGGAGAACATCCTCGGCTCGGCCCGGTCGCTCATGGACCTGATCAACGGCATCCTGGAGATGGCCAAGGCGGAGGCGGGCAAGCTGGAGATCCAGGCCCGCCGAGTGGACGTGCGCCAGGCCTGCGAGCAGATGGTCGCCATGATGCGGCCGATGGCCGACAAGCGCGGCGTCGAGCTGCGCCTGGAGTGCCCAGAGCGCCTGCCCGAGCTGGAGACCGACCCGGGCAAGCTCCAGCAGGTGCTCTTCAACCTCATGAGCAACGCGGTGAAGTTCACCGGCGACGCGGCCGACTCGGAGCGCGAGGTGGCCGACCGCGGCGAGGAGATCACCGTGCGGCCGGCGCTGGTGATCCTCAGGGCCGAGCACCTGATCCCGCGCAGCGGCGCCGGCCCCGAGGGGACCGACAGGCTCCGCCTGAGCGTCCTGGACACCGGCCCGGGCATCGCCCCCGAGGACCGCGACCGGATCTTCGAGAAGTTCACCCAGCTGGACACCGGGCACGCCCGGCGCCACGCCGGGACGGGGCTGGGCCTGGCCATCACCAAGGAGCTGACGATGCTCCTCCAGGCGGAGATCTTCGTGCACTCGGAGCTGGGGCGCGGCTCGATGTTCAGCGTGGTCCTGCCCCTGAGGATGGACCCGAGCCGCCGGGCCGAGACGCGCGCCGAGCAGGGCTTCCGCGCGGCCCTGGCGGCCCAGCGCTGAGCGCGCCGCGGCTCTCAGCTGCGCACCGCTGCTATGTGGTGGCGCAGGCGGGGCGCGTCGGGGTGCAGCTCGACGGCGATGACGTCGATCCGCCGGGGGCCCGCCCAGCGCCGCCGCCGCACCGCAAGGCGCAGCAGACGCCGCAGCTGCCTGGCCTTGCGCCAGCGGACCTGGGCCTCCGGACGCGCCGCCGGCGTAACCCCCGGCGTGACGGTCCGCGTCTTGACCTCGACGACCACCAGCACGGGCCCGGCCGGGTGGGTCGGGTCCAGGGCCAGGATGTCGATCTCGCCGGCGCGGCGGCGGCCGGCGAGCCGGCCCCAGCGCGCAGCCGAGTTGCGGGCCAGGATGCGATATCCCTGGCGGCGGAGCAGCGCCTCGGCCAGGCGTTCGCCGGCGCGGCCCGTCTGGCCACGGCCGGGCGCCCCGCGTGAGCGCGGCCCAGCCAGCCAGCGGCCGAGCATGGCGCGCAGGCTGCGGAGCACGGCGGGCATGGCGGGCGACTCCGGCCGATCAGCGCGGCGGGGGCGCCAGCGCCGGCAGCGTCACGGCGCCGTCGGGCTGACGGATCTGGTCGGGGGCGTAGCGGTCGGCGGCGAAGCGCAGCATCTGCTCGATCATCTCCGTCTCGCTGGTGCGCGAGCCCTCGCGGAGGATGCGGCGCAGGAGCCGGGCCTCCTCCTGCTGACGCCGCGCAGCGGTGAGGGTCTGGAAGAGCAGGCGCTGGGCCTCTTCGAGGGTCGTGCCCGGCTCGCGCTCGACGCGCGCCAGGTGCACCCAGGCCAGCCGGTCGCCGTCGGGGGTGGGCACGCGGACCATCGGCGAGGTCTGGCCCGGCCCCAGGGCCTGCGCGGCCTGGTTGATCGACGGGATCGCACTCACGGCCAGCTGGGCGCGGTCCTCGGGGAGGGTGAAGCGCTGGCCGTCGGTCTCGTCGGCGAAGATGTTGGCGCGGTCCCGGGCGACATCCTGGAACGGCGTGCCGGCGGCCAGGGCCCGCTCGATGCGCTGGCGGGCTTCGGGCTCGTCGCGGGTGTAGATGATGTAGAACACGACCGAGGGCGGGGGGTTGAAGCGGTCGAAGTCGGCCCGGTAGGCGCGCTCCACGTCGCGGAAGGTCACGTTGATGCGCGGGCGGATGGTCGTGTTGATGAAGTTCTGGACCAGGGCCTCGCTCAGCTCGGACTGGGCCAGCTCGTCGAGCGAGGACTGCGTCTCGCGCAGCCGGGCGTCGGCCAGCTCGGTCGAGCCCAGGGCGCTGGCGGCGATCTGGCCGCGGATGTCCGTCAGGAACGACAGCAGCCCGGTGCGCTGCTCGGGCGTGAGGGTCGCGCGGGCCTCGGCCAGGATCAGCTGGTCGCGCAGCTCCAGGCCCAGGCTCGGGCCGATGATCTGGCCGGCCGTCTGCACCCACTGCGAGACCGACCGCGCCGCGGCGCCCTCGGCCGCGAGGCGCGCGTCGAGGTTGTTGTCGTCGACGAACTGCTGGGCGAAGACCGGCTTGCCGTTGATCTGCCCCACCAGGCGCTCCACCTCGATGGGCCTGGTGATCGGCACGGCCTCGGGGCGCGGGCTGGCGGCCGGCCCGCCGGGGACCCCGACCACCTCGGGCAGGTCGTCGCCGCGATCGATCGCTCGGGCCGCCGGATCGGCTGTGCGCAGCGTGTCGGCGGCGGCAGCGGCCGGTGGTGGGGGTGCGGCTGGTGGTGGGGGTGCGGCCGGGCCCGGGGCCAGGCCCAGGGGTACCAGCGGGTCGGCGCTGGTGGCCCGCTGGCGGCGCGCGCGGGTCGAGGGGGGCAGGAAGTCGTCGGGGCTGAGCCTGCCGCGCTGGGGAGCGGTCTGAGCCAGGCCCGGGAGGGCCTCGGCCGGGGGTGTCGGCTCGGCCCGCTGGGGCCCGGCGTCGGGCCCGTCGGACGGCGTCCCCGCGCACCCGGCGCCGACCAAGGCCAGGACCGCAGCCGGGATCAGCGCGGCCCGGCTCAGCGTCGCTGGGACCGTCGCGCGTCTGGGTGCAGGCGGGACCTGTATGATCATCGAGCGAGAGTGTAGCTCGGGGCGAAAAACCGTGCGCGGCGTTGCCCGCGCACGGCGCCGCGGGACGAGCTCGCGGAGGACGCCCATGCCCGACTCGCCGCAGAAGCCCGAACAACCCAAGCTGGTGGTGGAGGGCGACTGGAAGTCGCGCCAGGCCGACTCGGACGCGCCACGGCTGATCGTGCCCGGCCGCCCGTCGGCTGCGCCGGTGACGGGCGGTGGCGGCGGTGCGTCCGCCGGCGGGGCGCCCATCGAGGTGGACAGCGACTGGAAGAAACAGGCGGCCGCCGAGAAGGAACGGCTGGCCGCCCAGAGCGACGCCAAGAGCCCGCCGCGCCAGGGCGCCAAGGGCGCGCCGCGCGGCCTGCCGCCGGCGGACTTCCGCACGCTCCTGGGGATGCTCGTCCAGCAGGCGCTCTTGTACATGGGCGCCTTCCCGGACCCGCAGACCGGCCGCGCGATCGTCGCCCCCGAGTACGCCCGGCACCAGATCGATCTGATCGGCGTCCTGGCCGACAAGTCCAAGGGCAACCTCTCGGCCGAGGAGGAGAAGGACATCACCGAGGTGCTCGGCGAGCTGCGCGTCCAGTGGGTGGAGCTGATGCGCGCCGTCGAGCAGGCGACGCTCGAGCGCGCAGCGGGCAAGGGGACCGGCGCGCCGCTGGGCGGCGGCGGGCCCGGCCTGGGCTCTCCCGGCGTGGGCGGGCCGGGTGGCGCCGCTGGGGGCCTCGGTGGCGCCCTGCGCATCACGCCCTGAGGCCCCAGCGGGAGCAGGGGCCGGGATGGTCGCCGGGTTCGTTCCTAGCATCGTGCAACAGACCGCCGCGTCGTTCCTCCACCCCCCGGCGCGGCCAAGACGGGGACAGCATGTGGCCCAGGGCACACGGTCGTTCTTCGACACCCACTACTTCCTCATCCGCCGGCTGCACTCGCTCTCGGGCATCGTGCCCATCGGCGTGTTCCTGATCGCGCACCTGGTGACCAACTCCTCGATCGTCTGGGGCAACATGGGCCTGCGCGGCGAGCGGCCCGAGCTCTCGCACACCCAGGGCGGCGTGTACTACTTCCAGAAAGAGGTGAGCTTCATCAACACCTCGGTGCCGCACCTGCTGCTGATCGAGGTGACTCTCTGGGCGGCCATCGCGTTCCACTCGGTGCTCGGGCTGGTCTACGCCCGGCAGGGGTGCTTCAACACCGCGCGCTACGCCTACCAGGGCAACCGGCGCTACGCCTGGCAGCGCATCACCGGGTACGTCGGGGTGGTGTACATCTTCTACCACGTGGCCACGCTGCGCTGGGGCTGGGACTTCCTGGTCCCCGGCGGGGCGACCTGGGACCACCACGCCGCCGCCAGCACGATGGCGCTGGCCCTGCGCGGCGGCCAGGAGTTCACGGCCGCGGGGCTGCTCGTGAGCGCGTTCTACTTCGTGGGCGTGAGCATGCTGGTCTTCCACTTCGCCAACGGCCTGTGGACGGCGGCGATCACCTGGGGCCTGACGGTCTCGGCCCAGGCGCAGAAGCGGTGGGGCTACGCGTGCGCCGGGCTCGGGGCCGGGCTGATGGGCATGGCGTGGATGTCGGTGATCGGCTTTGCCACCCTGAGCCCGGCGGAGGCGAGCAAGGTCGAGAGGCTGCTCAACGCGGCCAAAGAGCCCACCGCGCAGACCAACCCCGCCCCGGCGCCCGCGCCGGGGCAGCAGGCGGCCGGCGTGCCGTCGTGAAAGGACACAGCCATGGTGGCAACCGGTCGTGAGCATCGCGTGATCGTCGTCGGGGGCGGGCTTGCCGGCCTGGCCGCGGCGGTCAAGCTCGTCGAGTGCGGGCTGGCCGTGGACCTGTTCAGCGTCGTGCCCGTCAAGCGCAGCCACAGCGTGTGCGCCCAGGGCGGGATCAACGCCTGCAACGAGGTCGCGCGCCAGCAGGGCTACTCCGAGTACGAGCACTTCGACGAGACCATCTACGGCGGGGACTTCCTGGCCGACCAGCACCCGGTGCTGGAGATGGCCAACATGGCCCCGCGGATCATCGACCTGCTCGACCGCGCCGGCGTGCCCTTCAACCGCACCGCCGAGGGCTTCCGCGACCTGCGCCTCTTCGGCGGCTCGCTCTTCAAGCGCACGCACTTCTCCGGGGCCACCACGGGCCAGCAGCTGATCTACGCCATGGACGAGCAGGTCCGCCGGCACGAGGACGCCGGCCAGGTGACCAAGTACGAGCACTGGGAGTTCCTCTGGCCCGTCATCACCGACGGCCCGCGCGGCCAGCGCTGCGTCGGCATCGTGGCCCAGAACCACCGCACGATGCAGGTCCGCGCCTTCCGGGCCGAGGCCGTCGTGATGGCCACCGGCGGCTGCGGGCTGCTCTTTGGCAAGTCCACCAACTCGGTCATGTGCAACGGCGCCGCCGCCGCCCGCTGCTTCCGCGCCGGGGTCTGGTACGCCAACCCCGAGATGATCCAGGTCCACCCCACCGCCATCCCCGGCGCCGACAAGTGCCGGCTCATGAGCGAGTCGGCCCGCGGCGAGGGCGGGCGCGTCTGGGTGCCGCGCCTCAAGGGCGACCCCAGGCCGGGCGTGCAGATCCCCGAGGCCGAACGCTGGTACTTCCTCGAAGAGAAGTTCCCAGCCTACGGCAACATCGTCCCGCGCGACATCGCCACGCGCGAGATCTTCGACGTCTGCGTCGACCAGGGCATGGGCGTCTTCGGCGAGAACCAGGTCTACCTGGACCTGACCCACAAGGACCCGGCGTACCTGCGCCGCAAGCTGGCCGGCATCCTGGAGATCTACGAGAAGTTCGTGGGCGAGGACCCCTACACCAACCCCATGCGGATCTTCCCGGCCGTGCACTACAGCATGGGCGGGCTCTGGACGCAGTTCACCAAGGGCTCTACGCGCCGCCCCAGCCGCTGACCAAGCACAAGAGCGGCGCCCGCGCGCCCATCGGGGCCGAGCCCGGCCAGGGCATGCTCCCCGGCGCGCCCAACAACATGATGACCAACGTCCGCGGGCTCTACGCCTTCGGCGAGGTGAACTTCGCCTACCACGGCGCCAACCGCCTGGGCGCCAACGCCCTCCTCTCGTGCCTCTTCGACGGCCTGTTCTGCGGCGCCAGCGTCGACGCCTACGTCCGCCAGGAGGAGCCCAGCACGGCCCCCGCCGCGTCGATCCCCCAGGCCCAGTACGACCGCGTCGTGGACCAGGAGACGCGCAAGCTGGAGGCCCTGCTCGGCTCGGTGGACCCGGCCCGGGCCGCAGACCCGGCGACCAACCCGTACGCCATCGCCCGCGAGCTGGGCGCGGAGATGACCGAGGCGTGCACGGTCGTGCGACGCGAGGACCGCCTGCGGCGCTGCCTGGCCACGCTGGCCGAGCTGCGCGACCGCGCCGCACGCCCGTGCCTGGCCGACCCCGCCGGCTGGGGCAATCAGTCGGTCGTCTTCGCCCGCGCCACCGCCGACATGCTCGTCCTGGCCGAGGCCCTGGCCAAGGGCGCCCTGGAACGCCGCGAGAGCCGCGGGGCCCACTACCGCTCGGACTATCCCAGCCGCGACGACACGCAGTTCATGAAGACCACCGTGACGCGCTGCGACGCGCACGGCCAGACCTCCCTCGCCTTCGAGCCCATCGACGCCGACCTGATCGCCCCCACCGCGCGCACCTACGGCAAGAAAGACTCCGCCGCGGCGCCGACCCCCCAGCCCCCCGCCCCCCCCGGCCCCGCCCCCCAGCCGGCCATGGCCGCCACGCACTGACCCCCAAGCCCCCGCTCCCCGCCCCCCGGCCCCCTCCACGCACCGCCGCCCACCCTCCAGGACCCGCCCATGACCGCACACTCCCCGCTCGGCAACGGCACGCACGCACGCCCGGCTCCCCCGCCGCAGGGGCGACGGGTGGTCCTGCGCATCAAGCGCTGCGACGGCCCGGTCAAGCCCTCGTACTGGCAGGACTTCTCCGTGCCCGTCGGGCCCAACGCCAACGTGATCTCGTGCCTCCAGACCATCTGCGCAAGCCCCGTCACCGCCGACGGCCGGGCCACCACGCCCGTGGCCTGGGACGCCGGCTGCCTGGAAGAGGTCTGCGGCTCGTGCACGATGGTGATCAACGGCAAGGCGCGCCAGTCGTGCTCCTGCCTCATCGACGAGCACGCCCCGCGCGACGGCGACGTGATCACCCTCGAGCCCATGTCCAAGTTCCCCGTCGTCCGCGACCTGGTCGTCAACCGCGACCGCGCCTTCCACGCGCTCCGCCGCGTCCGGGCCTGGGTGCCCATCGACGGCACCTACGCCCTGGGCGCCGGGCCGCGCGAGACGCCGCAGACCCAGGAGACCCGCTACGCCCTCTCCCAGTGCATGTCCTGCGGCTGCTGCCTGGAGGCCTGCCCGCAGTTCAACCTCCAGCCCGACCCCGCCGCGTGGGAGACGTCCTTCATCGGCGCCCACGCCATCAGCCAGGCCCGGCTCTTCAACCTCCACCAGACCGGCTCGCGCATGGCCGCCGAACGCCTCGAGGCCCTCATGGGCCCCGGCGGCGTGAGCGACTGCGGCAACGCCCAGAACTGCGTCAAGGTCTGCCCCAAGAAGATCCCCCTGACCGAGTCGATCGCCGCCATGGGCCGCGCCGTGACGGTCCACTCGGTCAAGAAGTTCTTCTCCCTGGCCTGAGCCATTCCGGCGCGGGGGCGGGTATAGGTGTGGGGCGCACGATGACCGGCAGCGACCTGTCGCACATGGACCCGGTCGGCCGATTCACGACACGGGCGCGCGACTACGCCGCCGCCCGGCCGGACTACCCGCGCGCCGCCATCGACGCGATCCTCGAGGACCTCGACACAACCAGGTGCGTCGTCGTCGACGCCGGCGCGGGCACCGGCATCATGACCCGCCAGCTGGCGGCGCAGCTGCGCGACCGGGCCACGGTCCACGCCCTGGAGCCCAACCCCGCGATGCGCGCCGTGCTCGTGGCCGCCCGCCTGCCGCGGGTCCAGCCGCGCGACGCCCCCGCCGAGGGGACCGGCCTGCCCGACCGGAGCGCCGACGCGGTGGTCTGCGCGTGCGCGTTCCACTGGTTCCGCACCGGCGACGCGCTGCGCGAGTTCGCCAGGGTGCTCCGCCCCGGCGGCCGGCTGGCGATCGTCTCCAACGAGCGCGACCCGGCGCACGGGGCCACCAGGCGCCTGATGGGCATCAGCGCGCGGGCCTCGGGCGGGCACCCAGCGGAGACCTGGGCGATGGCCGACCCCGGCGCGCTGGGCCTGGGGCTCTTCACGGGCCACCGCCTGACCGTGCACGCGCACGCGCAGCGGCTCGACCTGCGCGGGCTGGTGGCGCGCCTGCGCAGCGCGTCGTACATCCCTGCTCAGGGCCCGGCGTGGGACGCCGCAGCTGCGCAGCTCCACGCCCTGCACGCGGCCTTCGCCGACGCGCGCGGCTTGGTGACGTTGCGCTACCTCACGCCGGTGCTGACCATGACGCGGCAAGCCTGAACCCCCACCTTCCGCCCTCCACATTCCACCCTCCACATTCCACTCTCCACCCCCCCGCCCCCCCGCCCGTCTTGCGACAGCCCCCAAGCCTCCGCCCGCGCGCCCCGCCCCGGGCTGCGCTCAGCCCCGCTGGGCACGAAAACGGGCCCGGGACATGCCCGGGCCCGCGTGGGAGGCTACGGAGTTGGGTGTGCCGGCGGGGGGTGAGGATCGATCACGCCGTTAGCGCACGATCAGGACCGTCGGGCTGGCCAGGATCACCGGCTGAGTGCGCAGCTGGAGGAAGGCCTCCAGCGGGCCGGCGATCGAGCCCCAGGCGCGCTCGCCGAGCAAGGCCGCGCCCGCGGCGCGCACGTCGCCGACCAGCCGCGAGCGCTCCAGCCCGGCCCCGGGCGCCGACGCGGCGACGCCGAAGGCCTTGAAGAGGTCCTCGAGCACCTCCTCCAGGCTCTTGGGGGCCGGGTAGTCCATCACGTCGTAGGAGCCATCGGCCAGCGAGACGGCCGAGGCCAGGCCCCGCACCGACGCGTTGAGGTCGCCGACGGCGTCGGCCAGCTTCATGCCCACGGCGCGCTGGCCGGCAAAGAGCCGCCCCTCAGCGGTCTTGGACAGGTCGATCCCGGCGCGTCCGGCGGTGACGCGCGCCGCGAAGAGGTCGTACACCTCCTGCATCTTGGCGCGCACGGCCCGCCTCTGGTCCTCGTCCCAGGGCTTCGAGAGCGTGAACATGTCGGCGCGGGGCCCGCGGGCCCGCACGACGGTGTTGATCCGCAGGGCCTCCAGGGCCCCGCCCAGGCCGATCTTGCCCCCGACCACGCCGATCGAGCCGACGATCGACGACGGGTTGACCAAGATCCGCTGGCCCGCCGAGGCGATGTAGTACCCGCCCGAGGCGGCCATGTTGCCCACCGAGACCCACACCGGCTTCTTGGCCGCCACCCGGCGCACGCCCTGCCAGATCACCTCCGAGGCCGTGGCCGACCCGCCGGGCGAGTTGACCCGGACGATCACGCCCTTGATCAAGTCCTGGTCCTCGATGGCGCTCAGGGCCCGGCGGATGGTCCGCGATCCGACCGACGCCCCGCCGGTCAGGCCGCCGGGGGAGCTGTCGCCGTCGATGATCGCCCCGTCGATGTGCACCACAGCGATGGTCGGGCGGGTCGGGGTGGTCTCGACCGGGCGCGACAGCGCGCTCAGGAGCGCAAAGGGGTTGGAGGTGTCCAGCCCCGAGCCCGAGCTCTTGACGATGCCGCGGTCCCAGGCCACCTTGCCGCCGTGGCGCGCCCCGAGGCGCTCGTCCAGGTCGGGCAGCTCGACCTGCGCGTCCAGGAGGCCGTGGGCGATGGCGTCGGAGCCCAGGCCCATCCAGCAGGCCTCCATGGCCGCGTCGAGCTGGGCGTCGGAGAGCTTGCGGCCCTCCTTGAGCCGGTCGCGCAGCGCGCCGTAGAGCGAGTCGAGCAGGCCGTTGATGTTCTGGTCCCACTCCGGGCTCGGCCCGCCGCGCGCGATGGGCTCGCTTGCGCCCTTGTAGTCGCCCACCTGGACAAAGTCGGGCGAGGCGCCGGCCCAGCGGAGCATGTCGCCCATGTACATCTCTTCGATGGTCAGGCCGGGCAGGGCCACGCCGCCGCCGGTCTGGATGAGCGCCTCGTCGGCGTACGAGCCCAGGAGGAACTCGGCGGGGCCGTAGGACTCGGCGTAGACGTGGACGCTCTTGCCGCTGGCGCGCAGCTGCGCGATCGCCTGGCCGATCTCCTCGACCTGCGTGGAGCCCAGCTGGGCGTCCTTGAGGCGGATGACCAGGCCGCGCAGCGAGGGGTCCTTGGCCGCGGCGGCCAGCGACTCGGTCACCGTGCGCAGCGTGGGCCGCTGGGGCCCGATCCCCGCCAGGCCGTCGGCGCGCTCCTTGAGCTCGCCCTCAAGCTCGACCCAGCCGATGCGCACGCGCCCGTTGCCGGCGGGCTGCGCCGCCGCGTCGGCGTGCGCGCTGCCCAGGGCCAGCGCCGGCCCCGCGGCCCCGCCGAGGAGCGCCGCGGCGCCGATCGCTGCGCCAGCAAGGCCGCACACCCACCGGGCAGCCCGGGCGCAAGAGTCACTGTGTCGCATCGTGAGGTCTCCCATGGCCCCGCGGCCCGGTTCCGGACCACCGGTTGCCGCTGCACGCGGGGGCTGTGTCGTGGATTGTACGGATTCTCGCCCCCGCGTCTTTCGGGCCCGCTCAGGCGTAGCCCAGGCCCTCCAGGTCGTCCTCGTCGAGCCCGAAGTGGTGCCCGATCTCGTGCAGGAGCGTGGTGCGGACCTCGTCGTAGATGGCCTCGTCGGCGTGCTCCTGCTCCCAGCCGCCGGCGAAGCGGACCACGCCCTGGCGGAAGATGTGGATCGTCTCGGGCAGCTCGACGGGGCCCTCGACGCGGCGTTCGGTGATGGCAACGCCCGAGTGGAGCCCGAGTAGCTCCCAGGGGTCGTCGTCGGTCGCGGTGCCGTCGCCGCTGGTGCCGTCTTGGTGCGCGGCGCTGGTGCCGCCGGTGCTGGCAGATGTGGGGGTGCCGGGGGCGGATGTGGGGGTGGGGCCGATCACGCCCTCGTGACGCAGCTGGGCAAGCAGCGCCGCGTCGGGGCTATCGACGGCCACCACCGGGACCTCTTCGAGCACGGCCCTGAAGGCCGGCGGGAGCGAGTCGATGGCGTCCTGGAGCAGGCGGTCGAAGCGCTCGCGCAGGGCGTCGGTCATGGCGTTCGGGTTGGCCATGGGAGGATCGTTGCCCGCGCCGGGGCGTTCAGGCGTGGCCCTCGGGCCCGGCCAGGACCTCGCGCAGCGACGGGGCCGGGGCGCGCACCGCCCGCGCGATCCGGACGCTGTCGGCCATGGCGCCCAGCACGCCCAGGCTCAGCAGCAGCGCGCCCAGGGCCATGCCGCCCACGCCCAGGATCGTCATGGCCAGCCCAGCCAGGCCCTCTTGCCCCCTGCCCGCCAGCCCGCACAGGTCGCCCGCCAGCATCAGCAGCGCGCAGGCGCTCACAGCGGCGAGCGTCTGCCGGTCCACCCGGCCGGTGCGCAGCGCCAGCGACCGCGCCACCAGTTGCCGCGCCACGGGGCGCACCAGCAGCACCGCCGCCGCGCACCCGAGCAGGGCCAGCGCCCGCGCCGCGGTGCGTTCCGGGGCGGGCTCCCAGAGCTGATCGGTGCCGGCCGGGCCGGTCCAGCGCGCCGCCGGCGCGTCGGCCCGCAGGCCCGCCTCCCAGAGCACCCCGGCGACGATGACCCCGTGCGTCAGGCCGCCCAGCCGGGCCGCCCAGGCGGTGCGCCGCGACGTGTGCTGGGTTGGCCGAGCGAACATCCACGCCCCCGCCCCCGACAGGGCGATCAGCCCGGCGACCACCCACCAGCCCCAGCGGGGCAGCCCCGGGGCCGGCCCCGAGAGCCTGCCCACCGCCCAGGCCACCTCCAGCGCGAGCACCGCCGCCAGCCAGAGCGCCGCGGCCGCGGCTGAGCCGTTCCAGACCAGCAGCCCCGCGGCCACGCGCCAGCGCGCCCGGATCGGCTGGAGCTCGTCGGCGTGCGGGTCGACCGCGGCCAGGATCGTGGCCCGCACGGCGGTCCCGCACTCGGGGCAGACGCCCAGGACCGAGAGCCCGCGCAGCTCGTAGCGGCAGGTCACGCAGGGCAGGTCGCCGCGCAGCGTGCGCTCCAGGCCCCCGCCGTTGGGGCCGTGGCGCGGCGGATTCTGTGAACCCTCCGGCATGGGTCCAGCATACAACATGATCCCGCCCGGGCACGGCGTCCGTGCTGCCAGCGTGGCCGGCGGGGCTTGCCCATCTCACCACCGGCGCCGCGGCGCCGGCAGCACCGACCGAGCCCGAGCCATGACCACCGCCACGCACGCCGCGCCGCCGATCCAACGCCTCCGCGACTCGATCGGGTCGGTCTTCCTGGGCCACCCCGGCGCGATCGACCGCCTGCTGGCCTGCCTCCTGGCGCGCGGGCACTGCCTGATCGAGGACGTGCCCGGCGTGGGCAAGACGGTGCTGGCCAGCGCCCTTGCGCGGAGCATCGACGCGAGCTTTGCGCGCATCCAGCTCACGCCGGACCTGCTGCCGTCGGACATCACCGGCGTCTCGGTCTACCGGCGCGAGGAGCAGCGGTTCGAGTTCGTGCGCGGCCCGATCTTTGCCAGCATCGTCCTGGCCGACGAGATCAACCGGGCCACGCCGCGCACCCAGTCGGCCCTGCTCGAGGCCATGAGCGAGGCCTCGGTGAGCGTCGACGGCCAGACCCACGCGCTGCCGGCGCCGTTCATGCTGGTGGCCACGCAGAACCCCCTGACGTTCCAGGGCACCTACGCGCTGCCCGAGAACCAGCTCGACCGCTTCCTGATGCGCATCAGCGTGGGCTACCCGAGCCCCGAGGACGAGGCCCGCGTGCTGGAGCTGCGCCCCGGGGCCCGCCCGCTCCACGAGCTGCGCGCCGTGACCACCGCGCAGGAGATCATCGCCATCCAGGACCGCGCCGACGCCGTGCGCGTCGACCGCAAGCTGGTGGACTACGTCATCGCCATCGCCGGGGCCACCCGCCGCAGCGACGCGCTGGAGCTTGGCCTCTCGCCGCGCGGGGCCCTGGCCCTGAGCCAGGCGGCCAAGGCCTGGGCCGTCCTGGCCGGGCGCGACTACTGCATCCCCGAGGACGTCCTGAGCAACGTCGTGCCCGTCTGCGCCCACCGCGTCCTGGCGCGGGGCGCAAGCGTCGGCGACCAGGCCGCCAACACAGCCGCCATCCTCGACGCCATCCTCAGGCAGGTCCCCAGCCCCGCCTGAGCGCCCCGCGGGCACAAAGACAACGCCCGCCGAGGCTCGAGCACACACGGCGGGCGTTGGGAGGCTGCAAGTTGTGCCCGGCACTCACGCCGTCGGGCAACGCGCACAAGGGCAACGCGCACAAGGGCAACGCGCACGCATGTCAGACTATTGCAAGCCCGCCCCGATGCAAGCCCCCGCGGGCGGGTTTGCGCGTTGCTGGGCCAATCTTGACAAACCCCGCGGCGCGGCGTGGTCCGAGGCGCTGCGCGGGCGGCTCAGGGGGCTTGGTCCCAATCCAGGCCCAGGTCCAGCGATATCGCGCCGTGGGTGATGCTCCCGACGCTCAGGCGTTCGACACCGGTTTGGGCGACCTGCCGGGCGTTCTCCAGGGTGATCCCGCCGGAGGCTTCCAGCTGGATCGGCACGCCGGCCGCGTCGCGCATGGCCACGGCCTGGCGGAGCTGGTCGGGGGTCATGTTGTCCAGCAGCACGATGCCCAGGCCGCAGCCGCCGGCCTCCAGGACCAGGCGGAGCTGGTCGAGCGTGTCGGCTTCCATTTGTGCAAACCACAGGCCGGAGCGCGGGCCGTGATCGCGGGCGGCCAGGACGGCCCGGCGGACCTCGTCGGCCAGGGTCATGCCGGGGATCGAGCCCAGCGCGCCCAGGGCGGCCAGGTGGTTGTCCTTGATCAGGGCCGCGTCGTAGAGCCCCAGGCGGTGGCACCTGGCCCCGCCGCAGCGGGCGGCGTACTTCTCGAGCAGGCGCATGCCGGGCGTGGTCTTGCGCGTGTCGTGCACGGCGGCGCGCGTGCCGGCGACGGCGGCGACGAACGCCGCGGCCCGGCTGGCGACCCCCGAGAGTCGGCCGAGCAGGTTGAGCAGCGTCCGCTCCACCGCCAGGATCGACCGCGCCGAGCCGGAGAGCTCCAGCACCGCGCACCCCTGCGGCGGGACCGCCTGGCCGTCCCGGGCCAGCAGCCCGAGGGTGACGTCGGCCTGGAAGAGCGTGAGCAGCTCGTCGGCGCAGGCCAGGCCGGCTAGCACGCGCGGGGCGCCTCGGTCGGAGGGCCTGGCGCGCACCGTGGCCCGGCCGCGCGCATAGCCCGGGACCAACGCCAGGCTCGTCACGTCCCCGGCCCCCGGCCCGGCGCCCAGGTCCTCGTCGCGGGCCAGCTGCAAGAGACGCGTGATCAGCCCGGTGGCGTGCAGCTCGGCGTAGAGCTCGGGCAGGGGCAGGTCGTTGAGGTCGGCCATGGCACGGGCATGCTACCGCGCCCCCGGCGGGGCGGGTATGCTCGCGCATGCTGCTCACAGACCGAACCGCGCTGATCGTCGGGGTCGCCAACGAGCGTTCCTACGCCTGGCACATCGCCAAGTCCCTCAAGGAGCACGGCGCCCGCCTGGCCTTCACCCACCTGCCCGGGGACAAGAACGAGCACCGCACCCGCCGGGCCGTCGAGGCCCTGGGCATCGCCAGCCCCTGGCTTGTCCCCATGGACGTCTCCAAGGACAGCGACATCGACGCCGCCATGACCAGGTACGCCGAGTCGTTCCAGAGCCTGCACGTGCTGGTGCACTCGATCGCCTTTGCCGACCGCGACTACCTGGCGCCGGGCAAGTTCATCGACACCCCGCGCCACGTGTACCTGGCGGCCCTGGACGTCTCGGCGTACTCGCTCTTGGCCATCACTCGGCGGGCCAAGGACATGCTGGTGCGCTCGGCCGGTGGTGGGGCCGGCGGCGGGGGTGGGGGGGCGTCGGTCATGGCCATGTCCTACTACGGCGGGGAGAAGGTCGTGCCCGGCTACAACGTGATGGGCGTGGCCAAGGCCGCCCTGGAATCGACGGCCAGGTACCTGGCCTGGGAGCTGGGCCCGCACAACGTGCGCGTCAACGTGATCAGCGGGGGGTACCTGCGCACGCTGGCCTCCTCGGCCGTCGGCGGGGCCGACGCCGTCACCGATCACGTTGCCAAAAACGCCCCGCTGCGGCGCAACGTCGAGGGCGCCGACGTGGGCAAGACCGCTGTCTACCTGGCCAGCGACCTCTCCTCGGGCGTCTCGGGCGAGACCGTCTTTGTCGATTGCGGCATCAACACGCTGGGGCTGTAACAGCTGCGGGCTGCGCTTGGCCGGGCCCAGCGCAGGGCCCAGCGCCGCGCGCAAGGGCCATGCAAAGGACGGGCGCAGGGCCGGTGCATGGGATTGGCGGGGGAGACGGCGGATTGAAGCCGGCCGGGCCGCTGTGCCGATGGTCCGGGCATGTCGCAGATCGGCGGGTCATCTCGGGCGGCGTCGGTCGGTGGCCTGGAGCCCCCGGTGCGGCGGACCACCGGCGACGGCCAGCAGCGGCCCCAGGACCAGCGCCGCCAGCCCAAGCAGCAGGGCCACCAGCCGCCACAGACGCAGCCCGCTGACTCGGTGGAGATCGACCCAAGGCTGATCAAGCGCCCGCCGGACCAGGACGCTGCGGCTGTGCCCGCTGCGCCCGACGGGCAGCTGCGCCCGAGGCTGGATATCCAGGGCTGAGGGGCGCCGCGGGCGGGGGTCTGCGGGCCGAGGTCCGCCGGCCGGGGGATGGGACCGGGGGGTGTGGGGGCCGGGGTAGTTGGGGTGGTTGGTCAGACGGTCTCGATCTCTTTGGACTTGACCGCGGCGACCTGGTCGGCGTCGGTCTCGTACTTCTTGAGCATCTCCTGGATCTCGGTCTTGAGCGTCTCCAGCTCGTCCTCGGGGACCTCCTTGAGGGCGTCGGCGTGCTTGTTGGCGTCGCGCCGGGCGTTGCGGAAGGCGACCTTGGTCTCCTCGGTGAGCTTCTTGACGTGGGCCACCATCTGCTTGCGGCGGTCGCCCGAGAGCGGCGGGATGTTGATGCGCAGGGCCTTGCCGTCGGTCATGGGGTTGAGGCCCAGGCCGGCGGCCTCGATGGCCTTCTTGATCTCGCTGACCGAGCCGGAATCGAACGGCTTGACCAGCAGCTGCGTGGCCTCGGGCACCGAGATCGAGGCCAGGGACTTGAGGTCGCTCTGCGAGCCGTAGTAGTCCACCTTGACGAACTCGATCAGGGCCGGGCTGGCCCGGCCGGTGCGGATGCCCTTGAGCTCCTTCTTGAGGTAGTCCAGGGACTTGGTCATGGTCTCTTCGGTGGTCAGGAGGATCTCGTCGGGTGAGGTGGCCATGGGCGTGTCTCGTCTGCGGCGTGCGGGTGCGGTCGTGCGGGGGGGTTCGGGTGTTTGCGGGCGGAGAGTGCTGGAGCTGACGGGGCCGGCTGTGCGCTCAGGGCCCCGCGGCTCAGGCGTCGATGAGCGTGCCGACCGGCTCGCCCATGACGGCCCGGCGGATGGTGCCGGGCGACTTGAAATCGAAGACCAGGATCGGCAGGTTGCCCTCGCGGCACATGGTAAAGGCGGTCATGTCCATGACGTTGAGCTGGCGCTCGATGGCCTGGTCGAAGGTGAGCTGGTCGAAGCGGACGGCGGCGGGGTCCTTGCGCGGGTCGGAGGAATAGACGCCGTCGACCTTGGTGGCCTTGAGGATCACCTGGCAGTCCAGCTCGCGGGCGCGCAGGGCGGCGCAGGTGTCGGTGGTGCAGAAGGGGTTGCCCGTGCCGGCCACGAGGATCACCACGCGGCGCTTCTCCATGTGCCGAAGGGCGCGCCCGCGGATGAACGGCTCGGCCACGGCCCGGACCTCGATGGCCGACATCACCCGGCAGTCCATGCCGTGGGCCTGGAGGGCCTCGCGCAGGGCCAGGCCGTTGATGACCGTGGCCAGCATGCCCATCTGGTCGGCGGTGGCCTGGTGGATCTGGCCGATCTGGGCCAGCGAGGCGCCGCGGACGAAGTTGCCCCCGCCCACGACGATGGCCAGCTGCACGCCCGTGTCGAAGGCCAGGCGGACCTCCGAGGCCAGCGACGCGATCTCCGGGGGTGCCAGGCCGGCGCCGTTGTGGCCCAGGGCCTCGCCGGAGAGCTTGAGGAGCACGCGGTCGTACGCGGCCCGGGCGGCCCGGCGAGGGGTGGGCCGCGGGGCGTCAGCGCGGGGCTGATCGGGTCGTGGTGGGGTGGGCGTCGGGGTCATGGGCTGGGGCATGTCGGGCTCTGGGCGCGCTGGGCACAGGGTACCCGCCCGGCGCTGCGGGCGCGACGCTGACGCTGGGGGCCCCCAGCGGGGGGCACGCGCGAGCGCAGCGGGGGCCAGCGGCTGAGAATGCTGCGCGCCGGTTGGTTGTGCTGCGGCGCGGGCGGGGGGCTGCTGTAGGGGGGTGGGGGCGCGTGGGTGCGGGGGTGCGGGGGGGGAGGGGTGGCTGTGGGGAGTCCTGTGGGCGCCGCTGAGGGCGCGATTTTCCTGAACCGCAACCAGCACAGCAACGAATCGATAGAAACCGTCTCGGCCACGCGCCGTGCGCGCCGATGTCATGGGCACGCCCTGCCCGCCTCGGGAGCGGGCCGAGCTGTCGGGCTCTGGGCCAGCGGTGGGAGCCCGCCAGCGCGGGTCTGACCGGGTGCGCTGGCGCGTGGCGAGGCGAGCGGTGCGCGTGGTGTGTGGCCGTGTTTGTGCGTGGCGGTGTTTGTGCGTGGCGGTGTTTGTGCGTGGCGGTGTTTGTGCGTGTGGGTGGAATGGCGAGTGTGGGTGTGCTGGTGCGCTCGGGCGTGCTTGCTGGCCGGGTTCTGCACGCCGGCGTGGTGGGCGTGTCTGGCCCGCACGCCTGGAAAAGCCGGGCCGATGCGGCGTCGCAGCCGTATGGTCATACGGAGCCAGGGCCGCCCCGGGCGAGGCTCGTCGCGGGCGTGTTCGTGCGGTGCGGTCTTGCGGGGGTGGTCTTGCTGGCGAGGCTTGACGGGCGGGACGGGGTTGGGGGTTGGGTGGGGGTGGGGGTGGGGGGTGCTGAGGGCGCGCGTGCGCTGGGCCGGCGGCCCAGCCGAGGAGGCCGATCGAGCATGAGCACAGCGACGGGCACCCAGAGCGACGCGTCCCGGCCCGTGGCTGCGTCCAGGCCCGTCGTCGCAGCGGGCCGGCCGGCGGCTGGCGGGCGGGTGTGGCGCTTTGCGCGGCGGGCCTCGGTGGTCGCTGCTGCGATCTCGGTCGTGGTGCACGTGGCCCTGCTGGTGCTCTCGGGTGTGATCCGCATCGGCTTGGGCGACGATTCGGCCGCCCGCGGGGCCCGGGCCGGCACGGTGCAGGTGGCGGTGATCGACGAGCTTGAGCTGCGCGCCATCGAGGAGGCGCAGGTGGTCGCCGCCACGCCCGAGGTGCACACGACCCTGGACAGCTCGGTGCCCATCGACGCGACGATCACGACCGTGGGCGGCTCGGGGTCGCAGAGCGTTGGCGACATCGGGGCCCTCGGCGACGGGCTGGGCGGCTCGGGCCTGGGCGAGGGCGTGGACATCGGCCAGGGCCTGGGCGGCTCCGGGGCCGGCGGCACGCAGTTCTTCAACGTGCCGGCGATCGGCAACCGGTTCGTGTACGTGGTCGACGTGTCGGGGTCCATGGCCGAGGGCGAGAAGCTGGCGCTCCTCAAGGAGGAGCTGATCGAGTCGATCAGCTCGCTGCCCGAGGGGGCGCTGTTCTCGGTGTTCACGTTCCAGTCGGACTACCAGGCCCTGCTGAGCAACGAGCGGTGGTACCAAGCCGACGAGCCCAACAAGCGGGCCGCCGTCAGGGCGGTGCGGGCGCTGGAGGCGGCCGGGGGGACGGTGCCCGGCGGGGCCCTGACAGCGGGCTTTGTGCTCAAGCCCCGGCCGCACGCGGTGTACTTCCTGACCGACGGGCTCTTCGACGCGGGGGTGGTGGCGCAGGTGGCCGGGCTCAACGCGCGCTCCGAGCCGGTGCCGGTCCACTGCATCACGCTGGTGAGCAAGGAGGCGCAGGACCTGATGCGGCAGATCGCCCGGGACAGCGGCGGGACCTACCGGCACGTGGACGGGGTGCGTCTGCCGTGAGCCGCTGCGCGCGCAAGGCCCATCGGCGGCCCGTGTCAGCGGGGCTGGTCGCGCCGGCGTGGCGTGGCCCCGCGGCTGGCGTGATTGCCGGCAGGCTGTGGCTTGCCGGCGTGCTGTGGGATGCCGGCTCGTTGTGGGCTGCCCAATGGGTGTTGGTTGCGGGGCTGGCGGCGCCGCTGCCGGCCTACTCGGCCCCCGCCGCTGGGCCCGGGGCAGCGCCGGCCGAGGGTCAGGAGAAGCACCCCGACACGGTCCACCTGCGCGGCGGCGAGCGCCTGCCCTGCCGGGTGATGGAGGCCGGCCCCGAGGGCCTGCTGATCGAGCGTCGCCAGAGCGACGGCGGCCCCGGCGGGCGGGTGCGCATCGGGTGGGACCGGGTGCGGCGCGTTGACGGCCCCGGCGCGACGCTGTGGGAGCCCTGGGGCGACTTTGCCGAGCGGCTCTGGCGGGCCCGGGCGCGGCTGGAGCGCGGCGACGTGTCGGCGGCGTGGCGCGACCTTGAGGGCGTGCTCGGGGCGCTGGCCGGTCGGCCCGAGCTCGTGGCCGGCCCAAGCGGGGCGACGCTGTGCGAGGCCGTGATGCGGGCCAGGCTGGCGCGCGGCTGGCGCACGGGGGCGCTGTGGGGGTGGCTGGCCTGGCGCGACCGGGCGTGGAACGCCCCCAGGATGGACTCGTGGCGCGGCGGCGGGCTGGAGATGCGACCGGCCATCGACGCGACAACCGGGCTGGTGCCGGGGCTGCCCCCGTTCGTGTTCGAGGCCCTGCCCCCCGGCGTGGCAGCGGGGTTTGCAACCGCCGAGGCCCCGTGGCTGCTGCGCGACGCGGGGGCGCGCCAGCGCGAGATGCTCGCGCTGTACCGCGCCGAGGCCGCGGCCCGCAGCGGCGACGCCCAGCGCGCCAGCGCCCTGATCACCGACGCCGTCGGCCCCGACGCGCAGCCGGCCAGGCCCGAGGGCGCGCCGGGCGTCGATCCCGGGCTCGATCTTGTGCGCAGCATCGTTGTGGCTCGGCACGGCGACCAGGGCCAACGCCGCGACGCGCGCAGCCGGCTGGAGGTTGCGCGCCTGCGCGCCATGCGCGAGGGCACTCGCCAGGGGGGCGCCGACGCGCCCGATGCGGGCACCGCCGCTGGCGCGGGGGTGGCGGGCGGCGCGGGGGTGGCGGGGGTGGGGGGTGCGGGGGGTGCGGGGGACTTGTGGCTCGGCCAGGCCCTGGGTGCCGGGTGGATCGAGGCGTGGGCCCTGGTCGGAATCGGGCGCTCGCTCATCCAGGAGCCCGACCCCGCTGAGCGGCGCACGGGGGTGCTCAGGCTGATCGAGGTCGCCTCGTCGTACGGGGCGGTGCAGCCCGACCTGGCCCGGCTGGCGTTGCGGCTGGCCTCCGAGGAGCTGGCCCGCCAGGGTGACGCCCAGGGCGCGGCGCGGCTGCTCTCGGCGCTGGGCCCCGACCCGGCCGAGGACCCTCCCGACGCGGAGCTGCCAACCCAGCCGGCTCCCGCCGCCGTCCCGATGCGCATGCCCGGCCTGAGCCCCGGCGGCGCCGCTGGGGCGACCGGCGCCGCTGGGCCCGGGGCCGGGCGACCGACGGGCACCAATGATCCGGCTTCATCGCACACCGGCCCGGCGCTGCGCCGGCCTGAGGAGACAGCATGACGCACCTGCACGTGTGGGTCGGCCAGATCGCCGCTGCGGCGGTGGCCCAGGGCCCAAGCGAGGGGGCCGGCTCCGCCCAAGGGGCGGGGCGGTCGCTGCTGGGGTACATCGACAGCGGCGGGCTGATCTCGTACATCCTGATCCTGCTCAGCGTGGGGGCGCTGGCCCTGATCGTGTGGAACCTGATCGTGCTGCGCCGGGCGTACCTGGCCCCGGCGGCGGTGGCGCTGGGGCTGGAGCAGTCGCTGCGCAGCAAGAACCTGGACACGATCCTGGAGTTCTCGCGCCGCGAGGAGAACCGCTGCCTGCTCACGCGCGTGATCGCGGCGGGGCTCTGGCGGGTTGCGCGCTCGTCGTTCGGGCTCCTGGAGCTCAAGCCGTCGCTGGAGCTTGCCGGGCAGCGCGAGTTCGAGAAGCTCGAGAGGCCCAACTACGTGCTGGGCATGCTGGCGGCGGTGGGGCCGATGCTCGGCCTTCTGGGGACGGTGCTGGGCATCATCCGGGCCTTTGCCGAGCTGGGCGCCGAGGTCGGCGCGGCGCGGTCCTCGCGGCTGTCGGACGCGATGTCGCTGGCGCTGGTGACCACCGCCGAGGGCCTGGTGCTGGCCATCCCGTGCACGTTTGCCCACTCGGCCTTCCGCCGCAGGCTCGACCACCTGGCCGGGGAGATCGGCGACATCGCCGAGACGCTCGTGAGCGTGCTGGTGACCAACGTGCGCCCCGCGGGGGCTCAGGGGGCCGCGCCGGCGCAGGCCGCTGCGCCTGCCCAGCCCGGCGGGCCGGCCGTGGGCCAGGGCGTGGCTCGGCAGCCGGCGCCGGTTGCGCCCGCGCAGGCCCCCGCGGCCGCGGTCCCCGCGACCACCTGAGCGCGTCCCTGCCACGCTGCGCGCCTGACGGCCCGAGCACGAGCACCCCGGAGCGAGCATGCGACTGCGCGTCAAGAAAGAGCCCGACGACTACGCCCTGGACCTGACCTCGCTGGTGGACGTGGCGTTCCTGCTGGTCGTGTTCTTCACGCTCACGACGCAGTTCGTGCAGGCGATGCAGCGCACCATCGACCTGCCCCGCCAGCCCGGGGACCGGGCCAACTACGAGCCGGACAAGGCCCTGGTGATCGAGGTCGAGCGCGACGGGACGATCTTCGCCGTCGGCTCGGGCGTGCTGACGGTCCAGGGGCTGGCGGACCTGGCGCGGGTGGAGCTGGGGCGGGCCCGCCAGGCCGGGCGCGGCCTTGACCTGATCCTGCGCGTCGACCGCCTGGCCCCGAGCGCGCACCTGAACAAGATCGCCGGCGCGTTGGCCGTGGCGGGGGTCAGCTCGTGGCGGCTGGCCACGTCGGGGGACCAGGCCGAGTCGGCCCGGGCTGGCCCCGTCGGCGGGCGGGCGCGTGCCCAGGGGGGGCGCCCGTGAGGTTCCGCAGGGCCCGGTCCAGCCGCGCGATCGTCGAGAAGCTCCCGCTGACGGCGCTGCTGGACGTGATCTTCTTCTTGCTGCTGTACTTCATCATGGCCGGGTCGCTGACCCCGCCGGAGAGCCAGCTCGCCGCCGCGATCACGGCCGAGCGTCGGGGCGCCGGCGGTGGCGGGTCGCTCTCGGCCCAGGTGGTGTACGTGGAGGCGGGCTCGGCCGAGCGGGCGCGCTACCGGCTTGGCGCGCGGGTGATCGAGGACCAGCAGCAGCTCGCCGCGGTGCTGGCGGCCCTGCCCAAGGACCCCGGCGTGGTGGTGCGCGCTTCCGACGAGGCGCCCACCTGGGCCACAGCCGGGGCCCTCCAGGCGGCGCACGACGCGGGGTTTGTGCGCATCAGCTACGTGGGCGCCGGGGCGTCCCCGGCCCGGCGTACGGGCGCGGGGGGCGCGGGGGGTGCGGGCGCGGTGGGCGATGGGGGGGCGGCGCCATGAGCCGCGGCCGGCTGCGCAGCGCGATCCTGGGCCTGTGCTGGCTTGGCCTGTCCGCTGCGGCGCAGGCGCAGCCCGCCGGCGACGCCGAGGCCCGCGAGGCGCTCGAGCGGTTCCTCAGGGAGCACGGGCTCACCGCCCTGCTGGCCGAGCACCTCGAAGCGGTGCACGAGGACTCCGGCGGCCAGGCCCGCCAGGACGTGGCCCGGCGGCTCTCAGCGGTCTACGCCGAGCTGATCGAGGCGGCGCCCGACCCGCGGGCCCGGGGCGCCTGGGAAGCGCGGGCCCGCAAGCTGCTGGCGCAGCTGTCCGGGCCCGACGCGCTGGAGCTGCGCCTGAGCCTGGCCCGCTCGGCCTACGGCGCCATGGAGAACGACGCCGAGCGCCACCGCCTGCGCCTGCTCAGCGCCGAGCAGGTCGCGGCCTCGGCCGAGGCCCTGGGGGCCCTGCACGCCGAGCTGGCGCTGATCTACGGCGAGTACGACCGGCGGCTGGAGACCCTCGACCGGCAGGACGACGGGACCAAGGGCGCCGCGTTCGTCGCCGAGGTGGCCGAGGCCCGGCGCGGGCGCGCCGCGGCGGCGTACTTTGCGGCCTGGAGCGCGCACGACCTTGGCGTGCTCGAATCGTCCGACCATCGGGCCCTTGAGGCCCTGCGGTTCTTCGGGGTGGTGCTGGGCCGGCCCAGGCCGGCGGCGCCGGACGTCTCGGCGGTGCGCGGCGAGTCGCTGCGTGTCGAGTTCGTGGCCCGCGCGGCGCTGGGGGCGGCCCTGGCCTTCGCCCAGCGCGGCGCCGACAGGGAGGCCCTGGAGCTGCTGCGCCTCCTCGAGGGCGAGCCGGGCGTGATCCCCGGCCTGCGCGCCACGCTGCCGGCCCGGCGGATCGCGCTGCTGGGAGCGCGCAAGCGGTGGGACGAGGTCGAGGCGGTCGTCGCGCAGCTGCGCGGGCGCGGCCCGGCCGGGCCGGGCCCAAGCGCCGACCGGCTGCTGGAGCCGGCGGTGGCCCGGCTGCTGGCGGTGGTCACGCTGGAGGCGGCCGACACCCGCGACCCGGTGCAGGCCAAGCTTGCGCGCCTGGCCGTCGAGGACCTGGCCGCGCAGGGGCAGACGGCCCAGGTGCTGGACCTGGCCTCGCGCTACGGCGCGGCGCTGCTGGGCCAGACGGGGTTCCTGCCGCTCTACGCCCGCGGGGTCCGCGCCTTCGAGAGCGCCGCCGCGGCCCTGGCGCGCGCTGGGGGGCCCGACGACCAGCCGGCACGGGCGCCCGAGGTTGTCAACGCGTTCAACGAGTCGGCGGCGCTGCTGGCCAGCGCCCTGGCCCAGGCGGACGCGGCCCGGTTTGCGCCGGCCGACGCGCGGGCGGCCTCGCTGGCCGGGCGCTGCCTGTTCTTTGCCGGGCGGTTCGTCGACGCGTCGGGGGCCTTTGCGCGGGCCTCGGCCCTGGGCGAGCGCGCGCTCGGGCCCGGCTGGGCCCAGGACCAGCTGTGGCTGGCGGTGGTGTCGGTGGACGCGGGGCTGCGCGACGGCGGCGGCTCGGCGACGGCGCGGGTGGCCATGAACATCGAGCTGCTCAAGGTGGGCACGCTCTTTGTGCGCTCGTTCCCGCAGAGCCCGCGCGCCGCGACGGTGCTGGTGCGCCTGGGCGACCGCGCGGGGATCGACGACGAGCAGGCCGTCAGCGTGCTGGGCGCCGTGCCGGCCCAGGACCCCGCCTACGAGCGCGCCCAGCGCGAGCTGGCCCGGCTGCTCTACAAGCGGTACCGCGCCGCCGACCGGGCCGGGGGCGCCTTCGCCGCCGAGCGCTTCGCCGTCGTGGCCGAGCGGCTCATCGGGATCGAGCGGGCGGTGGCGCTGGGGCCCGACGAGGCCCAGGCGCGGGCCGCGGCCGAGCGCGTGATCGTGCTGGCTCGCCAGGTCCTCGACGCGGCGCTGAGCCTGGCGCCCCCGGACGTGCCGCGGGCCCGGGCCGCGCTGGAGGCGGCCGAGCGCGTCGCGGCGTTCAACCGCCTGAGCGTCCAGGAGCACGCGGGGGAGCTGGCGTTCCGCCGGGTGCAGATCCTGATGGCTGAGGGCCGGCAGGACGAGGCGGCGGCGCTGGCCAAGGCCCAGAGCGACCCGCGCTGGGCCGAGCTGCTCGACCGCGTGTTCTACAACCGCGCCGCCGAGCGCCTCGCTGCGCTGACCGAGCCGGGCCAGGCCCGCCAGGTGGCGCTTGGCGATCTGGTCGCCTTCGGGCTGCGCGTGATCGAGCGCGCCGGCGAGCCCGCCCGGGCGCTGCGCGACCCGGCCATCGCCACGGTCTACCAGGGCGTCGCGGGGGCGGCCCTGGAGCTTTGGCAGCTGGCCGGGAACACCGGCGCCCGCGACACCGCCCTGAGGCTGGACCGCCAGCTGCTGACCCTGGGGCCGTCGGCCGGCTCGCTGCGCCGGCTGGCGTTGCTGGAGGAATCCGTCGGCAACCTCGCCGAGGCGCGGGCGCGGTGGGAGCAGCTCCTGGCGGGCCTGCCGCCCGGGGGCGCAGCGTGGTTCGAGGCCCGCTACGAGTCGCTGCGCCTGCTGGCCCAGTCCGACCCGGCCCTGGCCGCCCAGGCCATCGCGCAGGTGCGGGTGCTCTACCCGGACCTGGGGCCGCCGCCATGGAACAGCAAGCTGGCCGAGCTCGCTCAGCGGCTCGGGGTGCCTTCGCCGCAGGCCGGCGTGGCCCGCGGCAACGGCCCGGCGGGGGTCAGGGGGGCTCGATGAACGCGGCGTTGCACCAGGCGTTGATCCTGTCGTTCTTCGGGCCCGAGGTCGCTGCGGCGTGGGCGTCGCGCGGGCCGCGCGGGCTCTTGGGGATCGGGCCGGGGGCTGCGGCGCCCGCCCAGGTGGCCGCGGCGGCGCAGTTCCGCCTGGCGGTGGTGCGCGCCCACGAGCTGGCCTCCAGCCCGATGGGCCTGGAGATGGCCCGGCTGATCGAGGAGGCCGCCCTTGACGTTGCGCACGGGCACGAGCTGACGCCGGGCCCTCGCGGCGGGCTGACCACCGGCGGCGCAGCCCCGCAGGCGCCCGAGCCCCCCTCGCTGGTGCGCGACCTGCTCGACGCCGACGCCAGGACCTCCGGCGCGCTGGGCGTCGCCGCGTTGGTGGCGGTCATTGGCGGCCTGGCTGTGGCGGGGCTGCTGGCGGTGGTCGTGCTCTTGCCGCGCCCGGGCGGCGGCGGCGCTGCGCCCTCGGGCGAGCGCCAAGGCGCCTCAGCAGGGGCGGGCCCCGGGCCGGCGATCGCCGCTGCGCCCGCCGGCGCTGCCTCGGCTCCCGCTGACGCGCCTGGCGCCCCGGCCGAGCCGGGCTTCGACCCGCGCGTGGTGGTCACGCCGCGCGACCCCGAGCAGGCCATGCTGAGCCTGCGGCTGGCGGCCCAGGTCGCCCCCGCTGAGCCGGCAGCGGCCCTGGAGCGGCTGGCCGCCTCGGCGCGACTGATCGCCTCAGAGTGGCCCGGCATGCGCCCCGGCGACGTGCTCGACGCGGCCCTATCGGCCATCGAGACGGCGCGGGCGCTCCCGCCGGGCGTCCCCGAGCTCGGCGTGCAGTGGGCCTCGGCGGTCCTGGGTGGCCCCGACGCCCCAGGCCAGGCCTGGGCCGACCCGGTCGGGCGTGCCTGGGCGGTGGCGGCCCTGGTCCGGGCGTCGCGCGAGCGAGAGATCCCCGGCCCGATCCGCGCCGCCGCCGAGGAGCGGCTCGAGAGCCTGGCTCGGCCGATCCGGGCATTTCGGCGGCAGTCGTTCGGCGACGCCCTGGCCCTGGCGGTGCGCTTTGCGGCCCAGGGCCTGGCCGTCGACGGGCCCGACGCGGCCTCGGCTGAGGCCCGCGCTGCGCGGTGGCTCGCCGGCGCGCGCGGCGCCGCCGCGGTGCTCCAGCAGGGCCGCGCCGCCGACGCGCAGGCCGTCATCGCCGACGGGCTCGACGAGCTGCTGCGGAGCCTGGCCTCGGGGCCCCTGAGCGCCGCGCAGGACTCGGCCCTGCGCGTGCTGGCCGGCGCCGCGGCGTGGTCCACCGGCGACCCGGCCCTGGCCCGGCTGCCCGGCTGGCTCCAGGACCCCAAGATCGACGCGCCGGCCCTGGCGGTCGTCACGCGGGCCGCGTCGGTGGCGGTGGACAAGTCCGGGGCCGCGGCGCAGCTGGTGCTCAGCGGGGGCGCCGACGCGGCCGCCCGCCAGGCCCTGGCCCTGCGCTACGCGCGCCTGGCCGGGGTCGTGCTCAGCGAGGACCGCTCCGTCTCCGACCAGTTCGCCCGCGCGCTGCGCCTGGCCGACAGGGCCGCGTCCGGCGCCGACGCCTCGCCGGCTTCCGTCGCTCGCGCCGCCTACCTGGCCCGGCTCAACAGCGCCATGTTCATGAGCGAGCGCGGCCTGACCGGCGAGGGCCTGGCGCTGCTCGCCAGCGCCAGGCCGCCGGCGATCCCGCAGCGCCGGGCCCTGGGGCCGGTGCCCGAGGAGCTGACCCCGCGCGCCGGCGCCGACAGCCCCCGCGACGAGTGGGCCCTGCGCTACCTCACCGGCGACCGCACGCCCCTGGTCCGCGCCGCCCGCATCCGCGAGCGGCAGGCCCAGCGGGCGCCGCTCACCCAGCTCGAGGCCGACGTGCTCGTCGAGTCCGCCCTCGGGTCGTCGGGGGACGTCGCCGACGCGGCCCGCGCATACCTGCGCGGCGCCTCGGGGCAGGCGACGGTCCCGGCGGCGCTGCTCAAGGTCCTCCACAGGGCCCCGCGCAGCGTCGGCGTCTCGGAGCTGGCTGCGCTGGTCGCGCCGGCGCTCCTGCCCGACCCGGCCAGCCCGCGCTGGGCGCTCGAGGCGCGCAGGGGCCTGGTCGAGTCCCTCCTGGACGCCATCGCCCAGGGGACCGACGCGCCCACGATCGACGCCGCGGTGGGCGAGCTCCTGGGCGCCTACGCCGACTCGGCCGACCGCGCCGACCTGCTGGCCGCGGGCGCGCAGGCGCAGCCGGCGGTCCGGCTCATCGAGGCGGCCTCGGCCCTGAGCGAGCGCACCATCGAGTGGCTCGAGGCCGCCGGCAGGGTGCGCGAGGCCGTCGATGTCGAGCAGCGCCGGCTCGCCCGGCGGTCGGTGGCCTTCGGGCTCACGCAGCGCTTCGCCGCCGAGCAGGCGACGGTCCTCGAAGCGCTGGCGCTGTGGATCGAGGCGCGGTCCCCCGACCGCGGCCCGCCGGCGGCGCAGGTCGCTTCTGCCGCGCGCGACCGGCTGGACCGCGCCACGCACATCGCCCAGCAGGTGCTCGTCGCCGAGCGGGCCATCGCCGACCTCTGGCTGGTGCGCTGGGGCCAGCCCCGCGACGCGGGCGATGCCGCCGACACCGCCCAGCCCGCCGCACCGCCCCCGGAGCGCGCCAGCCTCCCGCCGCGGCCCCAGCCCGCCGATGCGCCCGCCCCGACGATCGAGGCCGAGCGGGCCGAGGTGCGCAGCGCCGAGCTGCTCCTGCCGGGCATCGGCCAACGCCTGGCCGGGCTCCGGCCCGACCGCCCCGAGGGGTACCTGCTGCTGGCCGAGGAGCTGGCCGCTGAGGCGAGCGACGGCCCGTCGCTCTCGCTGGCCCGGCGGCTCTACGCGCTGGCGGCGGTGCTCGATGCGCCCCCGGCGGGCTCCGGGCGCTGGGCCCCCAGCGCGCTGATCGGCCTCGCCGGCGGCATCACCGACGATCACGACCGCCGCTGGCTCTTCGGGCTTGCGCGGGCCATCTCGGCGGAGATCGACCGCTCGGGCCGTGCCCGGCGCGCCGAGCCCGAGCCGATCCCCGACCGCGTGGCCGTCGAGGTCGCCGCCGCCCTGGACGCGGCCCGGTGGGGCGACGGCAGGCGCGCCGAGCTGCTCCTGGCCAAGCCCTCCGTGTCCCAGGCGCTGCGGCGGTTGGAGCCGGGGCTGGAGGCCGCGGGGTCCTTCGGCGCCACCGCGCGCGTCACGGCGCTGGCGCGCCAGTGGGCCACGCCGTGCCCGGTCTGCCGCGGGCGGCGGACCATCGCACGGGCGGCGCAGGGCGGCGGGCCGGCCGGGCCGCGCATCTGCCCGCACTGCGCCGGCGTCCTCGGGCCACCGATCAACCCGACGGACCTGATCGCCGAGCTGCGACTGGAGTCGTCGATCCTCTCGGGCTCGCACCGCGCGTGGTCGGCCCAGTGGCTGGCCGACGGCGGCCGCACGCTCGACGAGCCGCACATCCGCCTGCTGCCGCGGCGTCACCGCGCCGACCTGACGCGCAGCGTGTTCGTCGGCGGCGCCTGGGTGGCGCCCGACGCCCCGGCCGATCCACCCGCCCCCCCAGCCCCCGCCGTCGAGCCCGACGGCGTTGTCAACGCGCCCTGAGCGCGTCCGTCGCTACGGTTGGGCATGAGCGACCCAGCCCAGCGCACCCCCGCCCC
>PNJV01000010.1 GCA_013822085.1 Isosphaera sp.
GGTTCAGATCCGGAACCGGTCGGCCAGCCGCTGCAGGTCCGTGGCCCGCTGGGACATGGACTCGGTGACCTGGGCCGTCTCGCCGGCGGCCCGGGCCGTCTGCGCGTTCATGGTGCGCAGGTGCCCGACGACCTCGGCGATGTGCGTCGCGGCCGGGCCCTGCTGCGAGACCGCCGCGGCGATCCGCTCCACGACCACGCCGATGCCCTTGGAGTGCTCGACGATCTCGTGGAGCGTGCGCGCCGCCGAGTCGGCGTTGCCGGCGACGGACTCGGCTCGCTTGGCGCCCTGCTCGATGCCCTCGGCGGCCTCCACGGTGTCGCGCACCATCGATTGGATGTTGCCGGCGATCTCCTTGGTGGCCGTGCCGGTCCGCTCGGCGAGCTTGCGCACCTCGTCGGCGACGACGGCAAAGCCACGGCCGCTCTCGCCGGCGCGGGCCGCCTCGATGGCCGCGTTGAGCGCCAGCAGGTTGGTCTGGTCGGCGATGTCGTCGATCACCTGGATGATCTGGCTGATCTGCTTGGAGCGCTCGCCCAGCGCCCGCACCTGCCCCGAGGTGGCCCGCACCGAAGACGCCACCGCCTTGACCTCCCCGATCGTGCTGAGCACCACCTGCGAGCCCTCGGCGGCGGCCTTGCCCGACTCGTGGGACTGCCCCGCCGCCTGGGCGCACTGCTCCGAGATCGACCGGATCGAGCTGGCCATCTCCTCGACGGCGCCGGCCACCGACGTGATCTCGCGCTCCTGCTCGTGCGCCGTCTGGGCCGTCCCCTTGCTCTGATCGGCCAGCTCGATGCTCGCCGTGGCGACGTTGCTGGCCGAGGTCCGCACCTCCCCGATGATCTGGGCGATCAGGTCCAGCATCCCGTTGACGCCGCGGGCCAGCTGGCCCAGCTCGTCGCCGCGGTCGGCCGGGATCCGGCCCTGGAACGAGCCCGACGCGAGCCCCTGCGCCGCCCGCACCACCACCATGATCGGCCTGCGGATCAGCGTCCCGAGCAGGAACGCCGGCACCAGCGCCACCGCCGTGATGATCACCCCCGCCGTGACGATCGTCCGCGTCGCGGCGCGCACCGGCGCCAGCACCTCGCGCAGCGCGATCGTGCCGGTGACGTGCCAGTCCACGCCCTCGATGGCCGCCTTGCGAGTCACCTTCATTGTCTCGCCGTCCAGCGTCGCGCCGCCGACTTGCCGGGTCGTGCCCGCGGGCGCGTCCTCGCCGGCCGGCATCAGGATGGTGTTCGTCTCCGAGTGCCGGCTCTGCGAGCGCATCAGCCCGTCGGCGCCGACGATCACGCAGTCCCCGGTGGTCCCCAGGCCGGTCTGCCCGGTCATGATCCCGTTGATGCGCCCGATCGGCATCTGGAACGCCACGACGCCCACCCGCCGCTCGCCGTCGAAGACCGGCGCCGCGATGAACGACGCCGGGGCGCCGTACGACGGCTCGTACCGGGCAAAGTCCACGAGCGTCGCCCGGCCGGCCTCGGACTTCATCGCCGCCCGGTACGCCTGGGCCAGCCCGGTCTGCGCGTACGGCCCGGCGAGCATGTTGGTGGCAAAGTCCGCCTCCTTGAACACCGTGTACACCGTGTTGCCCTCGGTGTCCATCAGGAAGATGTCGTAGAGCTCGAACGCCTCCAGGAACGCGCGGAACTCCGGGTGGTAGCGCGCGTGCGCGTCGTCGTAGCCGATCCCCTTGCCCGACGTGTCCAGCTTGTGCTTCTCGCCGGGCGGGTTGGGGTTGCCGGCGATGTACAGCCCCTGCAGGGCCGCGCCCGCCGGGTCGGCCGGCGTGTACGCCGAGACCCCGCGGTACGCCACGCCGCCGGACTCGAGCCGTGGCTTGTACTCCCGCGCAAAGAACCCCGCCAGCTCCGTGCGCAGCGCCGCCGCGTCCAGCCCGGCCTTGGCCAGGTCCGCCGGCGCCGCCTCGAACGCGCCGGCCAGCTCCGCCGTCGCCTGACGCACCGTCGCGCTCCCGCTGAACGTCCTCATCTGGTCGGCGATCAGGTCGAAGTACGACTCCACGCGCGACGCCCGCTCGGACACGATCACGCCGACCTGCTCGGCCTGCCGCTCCAGCAGCGACCGGCTCGTCGCCGACGAGCCCAGCCACGTCAGCACGCCCACCGCCGCCGCCGTCGTCAGCGCCGACAGCGCCACGATCTTCACGCGAACGGACCAGTCCTTGAACGAGAGCAGATTCATGTGTGTTTCCTCACCACGTGCGCCGCGGCGCGCGGGCGTCCTTAGAACGCGATCGAGAAACCGCCAGAGAACACCACCTCGAAGCCGTCACCGTCGTTGACCGCCTCCAGCGCATCGCCCAGGATCAGGAAGTGAACCCCGGCGCTGAGCGTCACGTTGCCGAAGCTCGGGTCCAGCGGCAGCAGATAGCTCGCCTCCAGCCCGGCGTCGAAGAACCCGAACGCCTCGTCATCGCCGGTGTCGAACTCGTAGTAGTCGTACAGGCTCAGCCCGAGCGTCAGCGGCGCGCTGAGCGTCACCCCGCTGGCCAGCCAGCCCTCGCCGAACGTGTACCCGGGGCTCAGCCCGAGCTCCACGTAGCCCCCGGGGCCCGAGCCATCGGCCGCGTCGGCGCCGACCTCGAAGGCGAACGTCACCGTCGGGCTCAGCGTCACCGGGCCCAGCAGCGGCGCCTCGCTGTCGTTGTACCCCAGGATCACGTCGATCTCCTCGACCGTGTCGAACGCCCCCGACGGGCTCGTGTACGCCACGAACGTGGTCCCCACCGAGAAGCGCCCCACCGTCGCCGTCAGCCCCGCGTACAGGTCCAGCTCGTAGTAGTTGGGCAGCCCCGCAGCCTCCTCGGCCGTGTCCGTGTTGCCGTGGAAGCTGCTCCACAGGCCGCCGTTGAGGTCCAGCGAGAAGTCCCCGTCGCGCAGCACGTTGAACGTCACGTCCACGTACGGCTGAAAGATGAACCCCTGGTCCTCCTGGATGATCCCGCGGAAGAAGTACTGGCTCACGTACGCGCCGCCGAGCTCCACCGTGAACCGGCTGCCCAGGCTCGTCAGCTCCTTGGGCTCGGGGTCGGGCTCGGGGTCAGCCGGGCGCGAGAACGGCCGCGCCACCGACGCCGGGTCCAGCGTGAACTCCAGCGACGTCCCCTCCTCGACCGTGGCCACCGGCTGAGCGCCCCGCGCCCACCCCGCGACCAGGCCTAGCGCCATCACGCCCGCGACGACCGGAAGCAATGTTCGGGAATCACTCACCAAGGGCCACCTCCGTTGCCCCGGTCGATCGGTCAAGCCGCCCGCGCCCTGAAGCTCCCGGCCCACAATCCCCACGATTCCACCTGCCCTCGGCGCACAAACCGATCCAGCTGGTCCGCTGCGCGCACGCCGCCCGATACACTCCCCTGTGCCGACCTCCGCTGGGACATCCCACGCCCATCGCGCTGCGCACCGCGTCGACCTGCCCCCCACTCCCCCCACGGGCAATCCCCCCGCGGACCCAGCCCCCCTGGCGCCCGACCACAACACAGCGCAAGACCTGCGCTCGGCGGGCGGCGTGCCCCCCGAGCCCCCAAGACCCCCAAGCCGCGGCCCGATCCTCGACCCGGGCTGGCTCTTCCTTATCTCTGGCCTGGTGCTCATCGCCGCGACGGTCCTGATCCCAGCCCAGCGCGAGCGCGACCAGGCCAGGCTCTACCTCCAGCGCGCCACCGCCGCCACCGAGCACCGGCAGGCACGCCTGGCCCGGTACCACCAGTTCGCCCAGGCCGCGCGCAACGCCGACCCGGCCCTGGTCTCCTCGCTTGCCGCCATGCAGCTCAACCTCGCCCCCGAGGGCACCGAGCTGCTCCTCTCCAGTGGCGAGATCCCCTCGCGTTCTGCCTCGGTCTTTGCCTCGCTCGAACCCCCGCCGCTGGTCCTTCCCGAGGCCGACGGCCGACCCGTTTCACGGCTCGAACGCTGGACCACCGACCCCACCGCGCGGCTCTGGCTGCTGGGCGCCGCAGCGATGCTCGTGCTCTTGGGCCTCCTCCCGCCGGCACGCCCGAGCCCTCGAACCACCTGACGACGCCCCTACCATCCACATCCCCCCACCCCCTCCCACCCTCCGAGGCCACCGATGCCCTGGACTGCCAAGACCACCTCGCCGGTCCTCACCCAGCGGATCCCCTGCTGGCCCTTTGGCGACCCCAAGGACCGCCGAATCATCTCCTTCGACGACTACACCCGCACCGGCGGCTACGAGGCCCTGCGCAAGGCCCTCGAAACCATGACCCCGGAGCAGGTGACCGAGGAGGTCAAAAAATCGACCCTCCGCGGCCGCGGCGGCGCCGGCTTCCCCACGGGCCTCAAGTGGACCTTCCTTCCTAAGCCCGACGCCTCCGGCGAAGGCGGCCCGCGCTACCTGGCCATCAACGCCGACGAGAGCGAGCCGGCGACCTTCAAAGACCGCCTCCTGATGGACTTCGACCCCCACCTGGTCCTCGAAGGCATCGCCATCGCCTGCTACGCCTGCCGCATCCAAACAGCGTACTTCTACATCCGCGGCGAGTACCACCACCAGGCCGTGGTCATGGAACGCGCCATCGCCGAGGCCTACGACCGCGGCGTCCTGGGCGGCCACGGGCTCCTGGGCGGCCTGCGCACCAAGAACCGCGACCTGCCCTGGAAGGTCGACGTCCACCTCCACCGCGGCGCGGGCGCGTACATCTGCGGCGAGGAGACCGCGCTCCTCGAGTCCATCGAGGGCAAGCGCGGCTGGCCGCGCAACAAGCCCCCCTTCCCGGCCATCAAGGGGCTCTTTGGCCGCCCCACCATCATCAACAACGTCGAGACCCTGGCCCACGTCCCCTTCATCATCCAGCGCGGCGCCGACGCCTTCATGACCCAGGGCACCCAGAGCTCCCTCCCGGGCGCACCCCCGAGCTTCGGCACCAAGCTCATGGGCGTCTCGGGCCACGTCAACCGGCCCGGCGTCTACGAGTGCGACTTGGGCATCCCGCTGCGCGTGCTCGTCGAGAGCAAGGACTACGCCGGCGGCATGCGGCACGGCAAACGCTTCAAGGGCGCCATCGCCGGCGGCATCTCCATGGGCGTCCTGGGCCCCGACCAGCTCGACGCCGAGATGGACTTCGACATCGGCCGCAAGTACAACGTGCTCGGCCTGGGCACCGCATGCCCGACCGTCTTCGACCAGGACACCGACATGGTCGCCGTGGCCCGCAACGTGGCGCGCTTCTTCAAGCACGAGTCCTGCGGCCAGTGCACCCCCTGCCGCGAGGGCTCGGGCTGGCTCTACCAGCTCATGACGCGCATCGAGTCCGGCGGCGCCAAGACCAAGGACCTCGACCTGGCCCTGGAGATCGCCACCAGCATGGGGACCATGCCCGGCACCACCATCTGCGGCCTGGCCGACGGCAACAACTGGGCCGTGCGGACCATCATCAACAAGTTCCGCTCAGAGTTCGAGGCGCGCGTCCAGCGCACCTTCGTCCCCGTGGGCATCTCCGTCGGCGCCCTCTGACCCCGCGCAGCCCCGAGCCCGCACGCGACCAGCAAGCCACCCCCGGCCGTCACGCACGGGCCGTACTCAGGCCCTTCACCAGGGCCCTTCACCCGCGGCCGTGCTCCCAACCCAGCCCCGACGCGTCGATCTCCACACCGCCCTCCAGGACGATCACCGCGCCGGCGCGCGTCACGTCGTCGAGCCCCTCGACGGCACCGATCCGTGTGATCGGCACGCCCTGAGGGTCCGCGGCCGGGAGCGCCGCGTCCCCAGCGGCGGTAAAGAGCAGCTCGTAGTCCTCGCCGTCGCCGCAGGCCGCCAGGCGCGCCGCCCGCCCCGGCCCAACCTCTGGGTTCATCGGCACCCTGTCAAGCTCGACCCGCACGCGCACGCCGCTGGCGCGCCCCACCCGGGCCGCGTCGATCCCCAGCCCGTCCGAGACGTCGATCATCGCGCGCAAGCGCGCCCCGAGCGCCTCAGCCAGCCACGCCGCCGTCCCCACGCGCGGCTCGAAGGTCATGTGCCTGCCGCTGACCAGCGACGCCCCGATCCGCCCGCTGACCCACACCCCGTCCCCGACCCGCGCCCCGTCGCGCCGCACCGGCCCCCGCGTCGGGTGCGCCCAGCCGCCCACCGTGGCCGTGAGCACCATCGCCGACCCCGCCGGCACCGCCGCGATGTCCCCGCCCACCACCGGGCACCCGAAGCGCTCCCCCCAGCGCGCTATCGCCGCGCACAGCGCCACGGCTCGCTCCTGCGGCATGCCCGCCGGCAGCGCGCCCGCCGCCACGCACCACCGCGGCGTGCCCGCCATCGCCGCGATGTCCGAGACGCTCCGCGCCACCGCCTTGCGCGCGATCAGCTCCACCGCCGCCTGCTCGTCCACGTGCCGGCCGCCGATGACCTGGTCGGTGGTGATCAGCTCCACCGCGCCGACCCCGCCCCACGGCCCGGGCGCCCGCACCGCGGCGCAGTCGTCCCCCGGCCCGATCAGCACGTGAGGGCACGCGGTGGCAAACCCCGCCCGGATCGATTCCAGCAGGTCGTTCTCTTGCACGGTGTGGCCCTCCCACCCCGCGCCCCGCCGCCCCGCTCTCAGGCCCGCGCCGGCTCCGCCGAGAGCTGGTCGGCAAAGCGGAACCCGCGCCGGCTCCGCCAGGCCCCGCGGTGGTAGGCGTCGGACGCGAACAGCGGGAACAGCGCCGAGTACTCGCCGTAGACCATCTGCTCGTGCACCACGTCGACCTTGCCCCACGAGCAGGCCTCGCGCAGCGTGCTGCCCGAGAGCGCCCCGTCGCGCGAGTCGGCCACCGTGAACTGCACCGCGTACTTGTGCATGCCGATGTCGCCGCGGGCCCGCCCGCCGCGGCGCTCGGCCAGCAGCTCGGCCGCCACCACGATGTCCTGCGCAAAGTTCTTGGGCACGCCCCCACCCATCATCACCAGGCCCGTGTCCTTGCACGCCAGCTTGATCTCCGTCAGCTCCCGGAAATCCGCCCCGGAGTCGAACGCCAGCATCTCCCGCCGCCCCTTGCCCCGCTCGAGCATCTCCGTCTGGTGGAGCACGATCCCGAACCCGGCCGAGCAGTCGCTCAGCGCGGGCACGAAGATCGGCACCCGCTTGCGGTAGGCCGCCAGCACCAGGCTCTCGGCCGTCGGACGCTGCTCGGCCAGGTGCGCCCCGAGCGCCTCGATCAGCTCCCGCGACGAGTACGCCCCGGGGCCGCGCTCGCGGCAGACCCGGTCGAAGACCCGCTTGGTCGCCTCGTCGCAGGCGCGCAGGTCGTCCTCGTCGATGTACGTGTCGTAGATCCGGTCGATCATCATGTCGCGCAGCGTCGGGTCGTCCACCGGCGGCGCCTCGGGCGAGCCGGGCGCGATGTAGTGCCGGTACCCAAGCCCCTCGAAGAAGTCCTGGTCCACGATGTTGGCCCCCGTCGAGACCACCGCGTCGACCATGTTGTGCTCGATCAGCGCGATCACCGCACGCTTGAGCCCCGCCGACACGAACGACCCGGCCAGCGTCAGCACCACCCCGCACCCGCTGTCGCCGAGCATCATGCTGTAGATGTCGGCGGCCTTGGCCAGCGTCCGGCTCGAGTACGCCATCCGCCGGTACGCCTCGATGATCGGCCTGGCGTCAAAGGACGTGATGTCCACGTGCTCGACGGGGCTCGAGAGCAGCTCCGCCTTCGTCCAGGCCGCCCGCCCCGGTGCCGCTGCGCGCTCGTGCGTCATGTGTGCCTCCCTGGCGCAGCCGTGACGCTGCGCCCGTGCTCGGCCGGGCCCCCCTGGCCGATGGGTCAGACTCGTTTGCAGCGGGGGTGGCGCCGCAGCCCTCATCATACGGCCCGCTCCCTCCGGCCGCGCACGGTTGCGCCGGTTGCGCCGGTTGCGCACCCCTGTCACCTGCCCGGGGGGGACGCACCAGGCGCCCCCGTTCGTGCGACACGCCGCCGCGATCGATAACCCTGCCAGCGGGCCCGCACCACGCCCGAGCCACCCCCCGGACCGGCACGCCCCGAGACCGCCCATGCTCTCACACCTGGTCTACATCAGCCGGTCCCTCAAGCCCGTCACCCCGGAGCTGATCAAGGCGCTGTCGGAAAAGAACACGCAGAACAACATGACCAAGGGCGTCACCGGCATGCTCATCTTCGGCAACGGCTGGTTCATGGAGCTCCTCGAGGGCGACGTCTACGCCGTCATCGAGCTCTTCGACGAGATCGCGCAGGACACCCGGCACACCGACGTCACCCAGCTCTTCCTGGGCCCGGCCTCCAAGCGGTACTTCGGCGACTGGAACGTCGGCGTGGTCAACTTCGAGCCCGCCCCGCCCGGGGACAAGTCGCGGCTGGCGGCCATGACCGAGCTGGCCTCGATCGATCAGCGCGGCGCCCCGCGCGTGGACGCCATCACGCTGCTCAAGCGCTTCATGTCCACGCTCTCGGCCCCCAAAAAGGCCGACACCAAGGCGGCCTGAGCGGCCCCGACACCGCGGCGCTCACTCCTCCAGGTACGTGTACCCCTCCAGCCCCTCGTCGTAGAACTTCAGGAGCGACTTGCCCTCGGCCAGCGTCAGCCGGCCCTGCCTGCACGCCGCCTCGACGTCGAGCCTCATGGCGCGCTTGAGGTCCTCGTGGTCGTACTGCACGTACTGGAGCACCTCCTCGACGGTGTCCCCCTCGATCACCTCCTCGATCTGCCACCCGCCGCTGCTGTTGAGCGAGATGTGCACGGCGTGGGTGTCGCCCAGGAGGTTGTGCAGGTCGCCCAGGATCTCCTGGTACGCCCCGAGGAGGAACACACCCAGGTAGTACGGCTCGTGGCGGACCGCGGCGGTCCCTTCGGGCTGCCCCGCCTCAGCGATCGGCCGCAGCTCGTGGAGCTCGAGCGTCCGCTTGTCGATGCGCTTGTCCACGAAGTGATCGATCTTGCCGTCGCTGTCGCAGGTGATGTCGCTCAGGATCGCGCGCCGCGTGGGCTGCTCCCCGAGCCGGTGGATCGGCACGATCGGGAAGAGCTGCTCGATCGCCCACGCGTCGGGCATGCTCTGGAAGAGCGAGAAGTTGCAGAAGTAGATGTCCGAGAGCGTCTCGGGCAGCGTCTCGAACTCCTCGGGCACGTCGCCGCGGCGCCCGCAGCGGTCGAGGATCTTGTGCCCGATGGCCCAGAAGAGCCGCTCCGCCGCTGCGCGCATCGGCAGCGACATGTACCCGAGCGAGAACAGGCTCATCGCCTCGTCGCGGGCCTGCGTCGCGTCGTGGTACGCCTCGACCAGGTTCCGGTCGGTCATGTTCTCGTAGGCCTCGATCAGGTCCAGCACGGGCTGGGGGACCTCGCCCCGCCCCCCCCCACCACCGCTGCCGTTGCCGCCACCGCCGCCGCCGCCCCCAGCCCGAGCCGCCGCTGAGCCAGCCCCGCCGCCGGACTCGCCGTCGATCGCCCGCCGGATGTCCTCCATGCGCGGGTCGGCCTCGAACCGCGAGGTGCCCAGCACGTCCATCACCAGCACGCTGCTGTAGGCCACCATCGCCCGGCCGCTCTCGGAGATGATCAGCGGGTGGGGCACCCCCGAGTCCTCGCACACCGACTTGATGCGGTACACCACGTCGGCGGCGTACTCCTGCACCGAGTAGTTGATCGACGACGACCACGCCGACTGGCTGCCGTCGTAGTCCACGCCCATCCCGCCGCCGATGTCCAGCATCGTCACCCCGGCCCCGAGCCGGTGCAGCTCGGTGTAGATGTGGGCCAGCTCGTTGACGGCGTTCTTGAGCACGCGGATGTCATAGAGCTGGCTGCCCACGTGGCAGTGCACCAGGTTCAGGCACCCGAGCATCCCGTGCCCCTTGAGGTACTCGACCGCTTCGAGCACCTCGGACACAAAGAGCCCGAACTTGGACCTGACCCCCGCCGAGCTCTCCCACCGGCCGGCCCCGCGCGCCGAGAGCTTCACCCGCACCCCGATCCTCGGCCGCACGCCGTACTCCTTGGCGTGGCGCACGATCAGCTCCAGCTCGCTGAACTTCTCGACGACCGGGATGATGTTCCGCCCCAGCTTGGTCGCCAGCATCACCGTCTGGATGAACTCCGAGTCCTTGAAGCCGTTGCAGATGATCGGCATGCCGTTGGTGCCCGGCCCCCCAGCCGCCGCCGAGAGCCCCAGCACCGCCAGCAGCTCCGGCTTGCTGCCCGCCTCGAGCCCGAAGCCCAGCTCCACGGCCGTGCGCGCGATCTGCTCGCACACGTGGCGCTGCTGGTTGACCTTGATCGGGTACACGCAGCAGTACCCGCCGACGTACCCCTGCTCGGTCATCGAATCGTCGAACGCCCGGCGGATCTCGCGCAGCCGGTGGTCGAGCAGGTCGTTGAAGCGCAGCAGCACGGGCGTGTGGATGCCGCGCTCGCGCAGACCCCCCACGACCTCGTGCAGGTCGATGCGCGACGCCCCGTCCTTGGTCGGGTGCACCGTCACGTGCCCGGCCTCGTTGACGCCGACGTAGCCCTTGCCCCAGTCGGTGATGCCGTAGAGCCTGGCGGCCTCCTCGGTGGTCCATCGGCCGTGCAGGAACGCGTTCTTCGGTGTCGAGATCGTCGCCATGGTGCTCAGACCAACCCCCGGACGCGCGGCGCGCCCAAACCGCCCCGCCGAGCCCGCCCCGACCCGTGCCGGCCATCGCCGCGCGCCCGCCGCCAGCCGGGGGGGAGGGCGCGCACAGCGCCTGCGTTGCACCTGATCGGGGATCGCCTCGGCCTCAGCGGCGGATCGGCTCGTCGGGCGGGCCGCGGGAACAGACCCGTGGACCGCCCCGCCATGGTGTCGCGCGTGGCCCGCCGCCGAACCTCGCGCCAGGAGCGCCCCGCGCGCGACGGCGTTGGCTCGCCGGTCGCACGCCCGCATGCGCACGTGTCCCAAACAATACCACACGCGCGCGCCCCGTGCGAGCCCGTCACCCCGCCCGGGCCGCCACCAGCAGCGTCATCATCCCCTTGCGCGCGCTCCCCAGCGCCCCGGTGTCGCCGCTGATGGCCACGCACACCATCGCGCCGTCGATCAGCATCTGGGCCTGACGCGCAAAGCAGTCGGCGTCCACCGCGCCCCCCTCGGTGCCGATCTGACGCAGGACCCCCCGCATCCGCGCCTTGTGCCCGATGGCCACCGCGCGCCCCTGGTGCCCCTCGGGCAGCTCGCTGGCCGCCCGCACGAACGCGCACCCGCAGTACCCCGGCCGGCTCACCCACTCCCCGACCGCGTCGAGCAACGCATCCAGCCGCTCCTGGGCCCCGACCCCGGCGGCCTCAAGCCGCGGCTCGAGCCACGCCCACCACGCCGCGTCCAGCCGACGCACGTAGTCCGTCACCAGCTCGTCCTTGGACGAAAAGTTCCAATACAGCGACCCCTTGGCCACGCCCGCACGGGCGATCACCGCCTCGATGCCGGTCGCCCCGATCCCCTGGCTGTAGAACAGCTCCTCCGCCGCCTGCAAAAGCCTCTCCCGAGCCGCCGGCTTGCTCTTGGGGGCCACCGCCCCCACGGGCGCCTCCGTGTCCGTACACCCTTCCACGCCCTCTGCGCCCTGAGCACTCATCGACGGCCTCCTGTTCGTGACGCCCACCTGTCGCCCACGCGGGGAACACGGGGTGCCAGACCCAAGTAGGACGCGCGCAGAACGTCTTTGTGCCTCCGCACACACCCCGAAACCATAAAGCGGCCCACGACGAAGCTTTCCGACGCGGGCCGATCGCCCCGCCAATCTTCACGAAAGACCCGACGCCCAGGGCGCGTCGACGCCGCTCACCGCCCCAGCGTCGGCACCACCCGCTCGGCCATGAACGCGCGGATCTTGGCCGCGATCACCACGCCGTCTTCCTCCAGCGCAAAGTGCCCCGTGTCCAGCAGGTTGAAGTCCAGGTTCTTGAGGTCCCGCTTGTACGGCTCGGCCCCAGCAGCGGGGAAGATCTGATCGTTCTTGCCCCAGACGATCAGCGTCGGGGGCTGGTGGGCGCGGAAGTACGCCTGCCAGCTCGGGTATAGCGGGGCGTTGCTGCCGTAGCTCAGGAAGAGCTGCAACTGCACGTCCTTGTTGCCGGGGCGGTCCATCAGAGCCTGGTCGATCGTCCATGTGTCGGGGCTGATGCGGTTCACGTCCCGAACCCCGTGCGTGTATTGCCACCGCGTCCCCTCGGTGGTCAGGAAGTCGCGCAGCGGCTTCTTGTTGGCCTCGCTCGGGTCGGCCCACAACCGCTTGATCGGCTCCCAGAACGGGTTGTCGAGCCCCTCGTCATAGGCGTTGCCGTTCTGCACGATCAGCCCCGTCACCCGCTCCGGGTGGGCCGTGGCGATCCGGTACCCGACCGGCGCGCCGTAGTCCTGCACGTATAGCGTGTACCGCTCGGCCCTCACACGCCCCAAGAACGTGTCCATCACCTTGGCGAGGTTGTCGAAGGTGTACTCGAACTGGTCCACCGACGGCGCATCGCTCTGGCCGAACCCCGGATAGTCCGGCGCGATCACCCGGTAGCGGTCGGCCAGGGCCGGGATCAGGTTGCGGAACATGTGCGACGAAGCGGGGAAGCCGTGCAAGAGCACGATCACGGGCGCGTCCGCCGGACCGGCCTCTCGGTAGAAAATCTTCACGCCGTCGATCACCTCAGTCCGGTAACTAACTTGCCGCGACTGAGCCGAGAGCGGCTGCGCGGCGGCAATCACAGAGTCCCCGACGTGGCGAGTTTCCAGGGTCGCGCCGATGGCCAAGCCGGTTCCAGCCAGGGCCGCCAGGCCCACCACCGTGGCGCCGATCTTGCCCAAGTTCTTAGCACTCAAAAGCTTCCGAGAATCAGCCCCGCTCATAGTTGTCTCCTTCATTTTGTGCCTGAGCACTTTGATCAAGCGTGCGTACGCTAATTAAACCAACCGGTCCAATCAGCAATCAGACGAAACAAGTGCTCTGATCTTTCGATGCACAACGAAAAATTTTCCGAGCTACGACCATCCCCATCTGTTTACAAGCCGAGGCTGGGTCGCACCAGGAACAAATAAAAAACGCCGAGCCAGGGGCTCGGCGTTGTCGCGTGCGAGGTCACACGGGGGGTCGGCCCGTGCGCGGGGTCGGGCTGGATCAGTCAAAGAGCGCGTCGTCGGAGGGGGCAAGGAGGAGGTTGGTCTCGATGCGGAAGTTCGACTCGGTGGTGTGCCGCTCGGCGTGGAAGACCTGGAGCTTGTAGGTCTTGCCGTCCTCGAGCCAGCTCAGGCGGTCGAGCTCGACGGACTGCTCGCGGCGGGGGTGGACGCCGCCCAGGTCGATGGCCAGCCGGCCGCCGATGAAGACCCACACGTCGTCGTCGCCGGTGAAGGTGAAGACCAGGCCCTGGCCGCGCTTGTAGGTGAAGATCGTCGAGACCTCGGTGGTGAAGAAGAAGTTGGACATCAGGCCGGCGCGGTTGCGGGCCGAGTCGCCCCAGAGCTGGCCGTTGATGGCGAAGAAGCCGCCCAGCGACCGGTAGGGCTCGTCCACGGCCGAGTCGAAGACGAACCGCGAGGTGCCCGGCACGCGCTTGAGCGTGAGCTGGATGACCGTCGACTGGTTGACGCCCTCGACGTCGTTGTACCAGGAGCGGAAGGAGTCGAAGGAGGTCACGCGGCGGTCGGTGCGGACCTGGAGCGAGCCGGCGGTGTCGCCGCGGGCCGGGTCGTACATGGCGGGCATGATGGCCCGGCCCGAGGAGTCGCGGAAGACGGAGTTGAGCTGGGTGCCGGCGAAGTTGCCCGACAGGACGGGCTTGCCGTTCTCGTCGAGGGTGTCGCGGAGCAGGCCCAGGCGGACCTCGCCCAGGAAGGTCTCAAAGTCGGGGTGGCCGCCGGAGGTGGTGCCGGGGCGGACGTCGCGGATGACCGCGTCGAGCACCATGGTGCCCGGCAGGTGGCCGAAGGGGTCCGAGGACGACCCGCCGCCGCCCGAGGGGCCCTCGTTGACGACGCCGCCGGCCCCGCTGGACAGCGCTTGGGCCATGGCCAGGCTGGGCAGGCCCGCTCCGGCCAAGCCGAAGACGAGCGCCGCCAGGCCGGCGCGGAGCAGCCGACGACGCCGACGGACCGAGCAAGGAACGTGGTTGCGCATAGTGGTCTCCCGAACCTCCAGCCTGGTGGCCCGCCGCGGGTGGCGCCGCCCGGCGCCGCCGAGCGTGTCCCCGGACGGGTCAGCGTTGAGCATCCGATGCAAAGCGCGGCGCGGCCAGCGGGCGGCCGCACCGGGGCGAGGGCCGGCGGCCGCCTGGAGGGGTCGTGGCGCGGGCGCCGGCGGGGGAGGCTGGGCAACCGGCGCCGTCTTTGCGGCCCGGGAGCGCCGCGGTCCGACGTATATTGGCCCGCGACGCTCGGACGCGCCGCGTTCCCCCAGCAACCCGCACGGGACACACGCCATGGACCGGTTCGATATCAACGGCGGCCGCCGACTGGCCGGCCGACTCACTGTCAAGGGCTCCAAGAACGCGGCCCTGCCGATGCTCGCGGCGGCCCTGCTGACCGATCAGCCCGTCACGCTGACCGACGTGCCCGAGCTGGCCGACATCGCCAACATGCGCCGGCTGCTCACCGAGCTCGGGTGCGAGGCCCAGGCCGTGCCGGCGGCGGACCCGGAGTCCCCCGGCGGGGCCGTGCGGCTGCACGCGCGCGACCAGTCGCGCTGCCACGCGCGGTACGACATCGTGCGCACGATGCGCGCCAGCGTGTGCGTGCTGGGGCCGATGCTGGCCCTGCGGGGGCAGGCGCGGGTCTCGCTGCCCGGCGGGTGCGCCATCGGCGAGCGGCCGGTGGACATCCACCTGCGCGGGCTGGCGGCGCTGGGGGCCGACATCGTCCTGGACCAGGGCGACATCGTGGCGCGCGTGCCCAGGGCCCACCAGAAGCGCGGCCGGCTGCGCGGCGCCAGGGTCTTCCTGGGCGGCCCGTTCGGCTCGACGGTCCTGGGCACCGCCAACGTGATGTCCGCCGCGACGCTCGCCGAGGGGACCACGGTGATCGAGTCGGCCGCGTGCGAGCCGGAGATCGTGGACCTTGCCAACCTGCTCAACGCCATGGGGGCGCGCGTCAGCGGGCAGGGCTCGCCGCGGATCGTCGTCCAGGGCGTGGCCGAGCTGGGCGGGGCCGATCACCGGGTGATCCCGGACCGGATCGAGGCGGGCACGTACATGTGCGCCGCGGCGATCACCGGCGGCGACGTGACGCTGGACAACTGCCCCGTCGACGCGCTGATGGCCCTGGCCGACCGGCTCCAGGAGATGGGCCTGACGCTGCGCTTCGACCCCGGCCAAGACGCGATGCGCACCTCCTGCCGGGTGACGGCCCCGGCGCCGGGCTCGCTGCGCCCGGTGGAGGTGGCCACCCAGCCGCACCCGGGGTTCCCGACCGACCTCCAGGCCCAGCTGCTGGCGGTGCTGTGCCTGGCCGACGGCAACTCGGTGATCACCGAGCGGATCTTCACCGAGCGCTTCCTGCACGTGGCCGAGCTCTCGCGGATGGGCGCCCGGCTCTACCGCCAGGGCCCGACGGTGATCGTCTCGGGCGTGCGCGAGCTGGTCGGGGCCCCGGTGATGGCCAGCGACCTGCGCGCCAGCGCCTGCCTGGTGCTCGCCGGGCTCGCCGCCCGCGGCACGACCACGGTCAACCGCGTCTACCACCTCGACCGCGGCTACGAGCGCATGGAGCAGCGACTCATCTCGCTGGGCGCCGACGTGACGCGCCTAAGCGCCAAGGACCCCGAGCCGGCGCCGCAGAACGCGGGCCAGTGACGCGGGGGCTCGCACCGCGGGCCGGCGCCGCGCGGTACACCTAGCCTTGCCGATATGCCTGAGCACGCTGCGCGTCGTTCGCCGGACCGGCGGGGGGTGGTGATCACGGGCCTGGGGGCCGTCACGGGCCTGGGGATCGGGATGGAACCGCTGTGGGACGGCGCGCGGCTGGGGCGGTCGTGCCTGCGTCCGATCACCCGGCTCGACGCGTCCGGCTTTGCGTGCAGGCTGGCGGGGGAGGTCGGCGGGAAGGCGATGGGCGGGCCGGCGTTCTCGGCCCGCGACCACGTGCCCAAGGCGTTCCGCAAGGCCGTCAAGATCATGGCGCGGGACATCGAGCTGGCGGTGGTGGCCGCCCTGCGCGCAGCGGCCGACGCCGGCGTGAGCACCCGCGCCGGCGCGCCCGACCCCGAGGACGACTCGTTCGTGGGCAGCTACGCCGGCGAGCGGATGGGGTGCCACGTGGGCGCGGGGCTCATCGCCGCCGAGCCCGACGAGCTGGCGGCGGCCCTGGCGACCTGCCGGCGGGAGGGCTCGGAGCGCCTCGACCTGACCAAGTGGGGCTCGGGGGGCATGGACGCGCTGACGCCGCTGTGGATGCTCAAGTACCTGCCCAACATGCTCGCCTGCCACGTGACGATCCTCCACGGGTGCCTGGGCCCGAGCAACACCATCACCTGCGCCGAGGCCAGCGGGCTGCTCTCGATCGCCGAGAGCGTGCGCGTCATCGAGCGCAACGACGCCGACCTGTGCTTTGCCGGCGGCGCCGAGAGCCGCGTGAACCTGATGGGGCTGCTGCGCATGACCTTCGCCGGACGCCTGGCCCCGACCGGGGACCAGACCGAGGGCGAGCGCGTGGTGCGGCCCTTCGACCCGGCCTCGGCCGGCGGGCTCATCGGCGAGGGGGCCGGCATCATCACCGTGGAGAGCGCCCAGACCGCTGCGGCGCGCGGCGCACGGGTCTACGCGCGGGTCTCGGGCCTCGGGGCGGCCCACAGCCCGGTGCGCCCGGTCATCCTGCGCAGCGACGCGCCCCCGCCGGAGGACGACGAGGGCTTCGCCGACGCGGCCCGCGCGGCCATCGCCGACGCCCGCCTCCGCCCAGAGGACATCGACGCCGTGGCCACGCTGGGCACGGGCGTCCCGCACCTGGACGTGCCCGAGGCGGGCGCGCTGCGGCGGGTCTTTGGCGCGCGCACCGAGTCCCTGCCGCTGATCACGCTGGGCCCGAACATCGGCAGCTGCGCCGCCGGCTCGGCGGCCCTGGTGGCCGCTGTGGCCGCCCGCGCCGTGCACGAGCAGCGCCTGCCTGCGCGCCTCAACGCCGGCACGCCCCTGCCCTGGCTCCGGGCCGAGGCCGCCCCGGAGAGGCCCGCCTCGCTTGGCCATGTCCTGGTCATCACCAGCGCCCTGGGGGGGCAGAACGCCGCGGCGATCCTTTCCAGGGCCGGCTGATCCAACGCCGGCTGGTCCGACGCCCACCGACGCGGGCCGGACGCGTCTCGCCTGACACGGGGCCGGCCGACGCGGGGCCGGCTGAATCGACGGGTCAGTCCCTCTCGGCCGCCACCGCTGCTAGAATCCCCGCTGCAACGACCCTCCTACCACGCCCCCTCCGGCAGCGCGGCCCCTCCCCGAGCAGCGAGAAAGCCCATTGGTGATCAGGTCGCCCCCGACCCGTGCCGCCGCCGATCGAACACCGCTGACCGTCCTCAACCCTCTGCCGACTGACTCAGTTCACCGGTCTGGAGCCTTCGCGTGCAGCACGAATACGAGCGTCGTGGTGATTCCCGGGGTCCGCGTGGGTACGGCGGGGGCGCGGGCGGCGGCGGAGGGGGTGGCGGGAGCGGGGGCGGCTACCGCGGCGGGCAAGGCGGCTACGGCCAGAGCCGCCAGGGCGGTCCGGGCGGCGGCGGCGAGCGTCGCGGCCTGCCCCTGAGCGAGCTGGACCCGGCCCTGACTGCCATCAGCCACCGCGTGATCGGCTGTGCGCGGGACGTGCACATGGCCCTGGGCCCCGGCTACGAGCGGGACGTGTACTTCAACGCGCTGGCCGAGGAGCTGCGGGCCAACTCGATCGAGTTCAAGCCCGACCACCCGCTGCCGGTGCGCCACCGCGACAAGGACGTCGGGCACGCCAGGGCGGACCTGTTCATCGCCGACCGGTTCATCGTGCGGGTGCTCTCGCAGCCGGCGGAGGTGGCGCCGTTCCAGCGGACGCAGCTGCGGGCCCAGCTGCGGGCGGCCGACGTGGAGCTCGGCCTGATCATCAACTTCGCGGGCCGGCTGCTCAAGGACGGGCTGGTGCGGGTGCTCAACCCGGACAAGCTCCAGCTCCACCGCGACGAGGGCCACGACGCCCACGACGCCCAGGCCCACCAGGGGCACGAGGGCCAGGCGCACACCGACGAGGACTCGGGCGTGTACGACCCGGACGCCAACCGCTGATCATCTCCGCGGCCCGGTCTGAGCGCATAGAAGCAGGACGCACACAGGCATGACAGCACCCAGGATCGTCATCACCGGGGCCGGCTGGGTCACGCCGCTGGGCCACGACGTGGAGTCCACGTGGGACTCGCTCCTGCGCGGCCGGAGCGGCGTGGGCCGGATCACGCGGTTCGACGCCGAGACATTCCGGACGAACTTCGCCGCCGAGGTGCGGGGCTTTGACCTCTCGGCGCACATCGACGGGGCTCCCCGGCACTCCGAGGCCGGGCTCAACGCGCAGTTCGCCCTGGCGGCGGCGGCCCAGGCCTGCCGGCAGGCGGGGATCGACGCTGCACGGCCTGACCCGCGCCGGTTCGGGGTGTACATGGCCTCCGGCGAGGGGACGCTGGACTTTGAGCACTACACGTCCACGCACATCGCCGCCTGGGACCAGGGCGCGCGGGCGCTGGACCACGCCGAGTGGGCCCGCCAGGCCCAGGCGCGGATGTCCCCGGTCGCCGAGATCGAGCAGGAGGCGAACCTGACGCTCAGCCACATCGCCTGGGCCTTTGATTGCCGCGGGCCGGCGGTCAACTGCCTGACGGCCTGCGCCGCGAGCATCCAGGCCATCGGCGAGGCGACGGAGATGCTGCGCCGCGGCGACGCCGACGTGATGCTCGCCGGCGGGTCGCACTCGATGATCCACCCGCTGGGCATCACCGGGTTCATCCGCCTCACGGCCATGTCGGCCCGGCGCGACGACCCCGCCGCGGCCGCGCGCCCGTTCGACCAGACGCGCGACGGCTTTGTGATGGGCGAGGGGGCCGGGGTGCTGGTCCTGGAGACCGAGGACCACGCCCGCGCGCGCGGGGCCAGGCCGCTGGCCGAGGTGGCCGGCTACGGCTCGTCGGCCGACGCCTTCCGCGTCACCGACATGCACCCGGACGGCAAGGGCCCGCGCGACGCGATGCTGGCGGCGCTGCGGCAGGCCCGCGTCTGGCCGCGCGAGCCCCTGCCCGACGGCCGCCCCGCGGTGCAGTACATCGCCGTGCACGGCACGGGCACCAAGGAAAACGACCGCATCGAGACCAAGGCCGTCAAGCAGGTCTTCGGCCCGCACGCGCCGCGCATCCCCATGTCGTCGGTCAAGAGCATGATGGGGCACCTCATCGCCGCCGCCGGCGTGAGCAACGCCATCACCGCCGTCAAGGTCATCCAGACCGGGCTGATCCCCCCCACCATCAACTACAAGAACCCCGACAGCGAGCTGGACCTGGACTACGTGCCCAACACCGCCCGCGACGCGCGACCCTCCGGGGGCGTCCAGGCGTGCCTGTGCAACTCCTACGGCTTTGGCGGACAGAACGACGCGCTGCTCATCCGCGCGTTGGCCTAACGCCCGCCACCGCCGACGCGCCCAGGCCCGACCCGGGGCCCGGGGGGTTCTCGGCCCTGGGCGATCAATCTCCCGTGTGAACCTGGGCCGCCGCGTTCAGCGGCGCTGGGCGGTCGGCTGCGCAGCGGGCGGTCGTCGGCCCGGCCCGTTGGCTGCCGGCCCGCGCACAAGGCATGCTCTGGGCTGACCGCCCCGCTGGGCGGAGAGAGAGACACCGCTGTGGCAGAGCCCCTGTCCATCGCAGCACGCCGGGTGATCACTGCGGCGCTGGGGGCCTGGCCGTACAGCGGGGGCCACGCCGGGGGCCGATCGTGGCCCGGCCAGGAGCGCAGCCAGCCGCGGGCCGGCCCGGACGCCGAACCGGCAGCCCCCACCCGGCCCGGGCCGCCGCCGCGCGACACCGCCGAGCTCTCACGCATGGCGCGGATGCTGCACTGGCACGCGGGGACCCGCAACGCCCTGACGCGCCGAGGGTGAGAGCCCTTGTGGCGCAGCCTCTTGCCCGACCGGGTGCGTGTCCCGCGGGCGTGTGAGAGAGGCACGAGGGTTCGATGGAGCGCTCGGGTCACCGCCCGGGCGTTCCAGTGCGGCGGCGGGGCGCTGGTATGCTCGGGCCCATGCTGGCGCGCGTGGGGACATTCCTGCTCCAGGGCATCGACGCGGCGGCGTGCGAGGTCGAGATCGACCACGACCACACCGCCATGGACGCCCGGCCGGCCGTGGTGGGCCTGCCGGACACCGCGGTCAAGGAATCACTCGACCGGGTGCGCTCGGCCCTGACCAACAGCGGCTACGCGTTCCCGCCGGGGCGGGTGCTCATCAGCCTGGCCCCAGCGGACCTTCGCAAGGAGGGCCCGCTGTACGACCTGCCCATGGCCCTGGGCCTGATGATCGCCCAGGGGATGCTGGCCGATCGCAGCGCAACGCCGGCCCGGCCCGGGCGTGGTCCGGCTGGGCCCGTTGGGCCGGGGCGTGCGCAGGGTGTGCCCGGGCGTGCGCCGGGCCCAGCGCCGGCGGCCGGGAGCGCCGCGCACCAGGAGCTGCTCGATGACCTGGCGGCGCTGGACGCGGCCGGGGGCGTGGGGGGTGCGGCGACCGAGCCCCCGGACATCCGCTCGCTGCTCTTTGCCGGCGAGCTGGCCCTGGACGGGCGGCTCCGGCCGGTGCGCGGCGTGATCGCGATGGCGGCGCTGGCGCGTCGGATGGGCCTGCGCGGGGTGGTGGTGCCCAGCCAGAACGCCGCCGAGGCGAGCGTGGTCCCGGGGATCGAGGTCTGGGGCCCGGCGACGCTGGCCGAGCTGGTGGGGCTGCTCAGGGGCGAGCTGGACCTGGCCCCGACGCCGCCAACGGACGTGCCGGGCCTGCTGCGCCAGGCGCCGGCGTCGGTCGACTTCGCCGACGTGCGCGGGCAGGAGGCCGTCAAGCGGGCGATCGTGGTGGCCGCGGCGGGCGGGCACAACATCCTGATGCTGGGCCCGGCCGGCACCGGCAAGAGCATGATGGCCAAGGCCCTGCCCGGGGTGCTCCCGCCGCTGACGCCCGACGAGGCCATCGACGTGACGCGGATCTATTCGGCCGCCGGCGCGCTGCCCGAGGGCGTGAGCCTGATCACGGCCCGGCCCGTGCGCTCGCCGCACCACACCGCCTCGGCGTCGGCGGTCATCGGCGGGGGCGCCGTGCCGCGGCCGGGGGAGGTCTCGCTGGCCCATCACGGCGTGCTCTTCCTCGACGAGCTGCCCGAGTTCCCGCGCGACGTCCTCGAGACGCTGCGCCAGCCGCTTGAGGACCACGTGGTGACGATCGCCCGGTCGCACTCGGCGGTGCGGTTCCCGGCGTCGTTCATGCTCGTGGCGGCGATGAACCCCACGCCCAAGGGGGACGTGGCCCGCGACCAGGTCGGCAAGCGCGCCATGGACCGCTACCTGGCGCGGCTCTCGGGCCCGCTGATCGACCGCATCGACCTGCACGTGGAGGCCCCGGCGGTGCCCTGGAAGGACCTGGCCGACACCGACGCCCCTCGCGGCTCGTCCACGGCGCAGATGCGCGCGGTGGTCCTGGCGGCTCGGCGGTTCCAGGCCGGGCGCCAGGGCCCGGTGCCCAACGCCCGCCTCTCGGGCCGGCGCCTCGACGAGCTGGCGCCCATGGACGACGACGCCCGGGCCCTCCTCGGGCAGGCCATCACCGAGCTGGGCCTCTCGGCCCGGGCCTACGACAAGCTCCGCCGGGTGGCACGCACGATCGCCGACATCGACTCGGCGCACACCGTGGCGCTGGCGCACGTCGCTGAGGCCGTGCAGTACCGCCTGCTGGACCGCAGGCCCTGAGCGGGGCCGCCTGAGGGCTCCACCCCTCACCCCGGCGTGCATCTGCCCGGACGCCCCGTGCGATAGGAGCGGCATGAACATCACCAACCTGCTCGCCGGCGTGGCCATCGGCGCCGTGGTCACGACCATCGCCGGGGTGGCCTACGCGCTGAGCCGAGCGGGCGAGCCGGTCGCTGGCCCGGCGCCCGGTGCCGCCGGGCCGGTCTTCCCCACGGTGCGCGGCGAGAACCTCAACAAGCGGCCCTTCGAGCTGCCCGCGGGCTTCGACGCGCCCTACAGCGTGGTGATGGTGGCGTTCTACCAGCGCCAGCAGGAGGACGTGAACACCTGGCTGCCCACGGCCGCGGAGCTGGCCAAGGACCACGCCAACGTCGAGTATTACGAGCTGCCGACCATCTCGGCCCAGTGGGGCTTGATGCGCGGCTGGGTCGACGGCGGCATGCGCAGCGGCATCCCCGCCTTCGCCGCCCGCGAGCGGACGATCACGCTCTACACCGACACCGCCGAGTTCCGGCGGATCGCGGGCATCGACGACCCGGAGCGGATCTGGGTCGGGCTGGTCGACCGCGCCGGCGTGATCCACTGGTCGGCGCGCGGGACGATGAACGCTGACTCGGAGCGCGGGCTGCGCACGGCCGTCGGCGACCTGGCGGCGCCGCAGTCCAAGGGGCTCTGAGCCGGGCGCTGGGCCGCCTGGTCTGGCGGGCCACGCCGGCCGCTCAATGCGCGGTACGGCCCGTCACGGCGGCGCGGGCCGGCACGGGCAGTTCAGAGGGCCAGCACCGCCAGGTTGATGATCAGCGCGGCCCAGAGGGCCGCTGCCAGGTCGTCCAGCAGCACGCCCCAGGGGCCGGCGATGCGCTCCAGGCCCCGGCAGGGCCAGGGCTTGACGATGTCGCACAGGCGGAAGACCACAAACGACACCGCCAGGGTGAACAGGCTCAGCGGCATGCCCGCCAGGCCCGCTGTGGGGAGCAGGGCCATGACCAGGGCCATGCCGGCGGTCTCGTCGGCGACAAAGTCCGGCGGGTCGGGGTCGCCCAGGACCGCAACAGCCCGCTCGCCCTCAGCGACGCAGATCAGCGCACAGGCGGCGCTGAGCATGGCCATGACGAGCGTGTACTCGGCGTGCGGGCCCGACCACCCGCCCAGGGCCAGCAGGATCCCCCCCAGGACCACCGGCGGGACGGAGCCCCACGTGCCCGGGGCTGGGCGGAGCCTGCCAAGGCCGAACGTGGTGATCAGGAGCGTGCTGCGGTCCATCGCCGCCAGCATACCGCGCACAATGACAGAGGGCCGCCTATCGGAACACGCGATAGACGGCCCGTGAGAGAGATCAGGAACAACCCGCTGGTGGACCCAGCCAGGGCCAGCGACTCGGCGGGCACGGCGTACAGCGCACACGCCCGCGCCCAGGTCCACACGTCCGTGCCACGCCGATACGTCCGTGCCCATGTCAATACGTCCGCCGGGGGCGAAGTTGACGCATGCGGGGCGATTTCTTTGCTGGGTGATCACGCAGCTGGGGCGGATCGCCGGTGTTCGGCCGGCGGCGGCGGGTTCTCGGGCCTGGCGCCGATGGCCCGAAGGACGTAGGGCACGCCGGAGAGCGCGGTGACAGCGACGATCAGCCAGCAGGCGGCCCGGGCGAGCGTGTGCCAGGCGGTGGGCGCGGTGTCGGTGCGGAGCAGCCCCAGGCCGGCCAGGAGCATCAGCGCGGGCAGGCCCAGGGACTGGAGGATCATTTTGAGCTTGCCGGCCGGGTCGGCCCCGAAGGGGACGCCGCGGGACTCGAGGACGGCGCGGATGGACGTGACCAGGAGCTCGCGGGCCACGAGCACCACGACCATCCATGTGTGGAGCCCGAAGACGGGCACGGGGGGCGCAAGAGGCGCAAGGTGCGCGGGGGTGAGGGGGCCGGCGGGGGTCGCTGCGGAGAAGCTCGGGCCAGCGAGCATCACCGCGGTCCCGAGCACCAGGACCTTGTCGGCGAAGGGGTCCATCACCCGCCCAAAGGTGGAGACGGCGGCCCACCTGCGGGCGAGGAAGCCGTCGAGCGCGTCGGTGAGGGCCGCTATTACAAAGAGAGCTGTCGCAGCGAGCAGCTGCGGGTCCGGCGCGCCGCTGGCCGCGGGCGACTGGCGCCAGTCGGTGCGTGCCAGGAGCGCAAAGACGCCCAAGGAGACCAGGACGCGCGCCGTCGTGAGCGCGTTGGGGATGCGGGCGCGCACGGCTGAGCGGGACGCTCCAGCGGGCGCGGGCGCGGGCGCGGGCGGGGGCGCTGGGGCGGGGCGCTCGGCGTGGGGGGGGGCGTGGGTCACGCGGTGGGGGCTCTGACGGGGGGTCGTTGGGGGGGCGGTTGAATGGGCTGCGGCGCGTCCGTATGCTCACGCCCGCGCGGGGATCACCAGTGCCAGCAGTGCCCGTCGGGCGGAGCGTCGCGTGCAGAGCGTGTTGAACCCGATCCTGCTCTATGCGGCCTGCGCCCTTGGCGGTGTGGGCGTGCTTGTGGCGCTGCCCGGCCGAAGGGCGTCACCGTATGCGGTGGGGGCGGTGCTCGGGGGCGCAGCGCTGGGGCTGGTGTTCATCGGGCTGGGCGTGGCCTGGCCCGATCATCTTCCGAACTTGCACTTTTATCTCTTTGCGACCATCGCGCTGGGGTGCTCGCTGCGCGTGATCACCCACCAGCGGCCGGTGTACGCGGCGTTGTACTTCGTCCTGATGATCCTGGCGACATCGGGCCTGTACCTGATCTTGTCAGCCGAGTTCCTGGCCTTTGCGCTGGTGATCGTGTACGCCGGCGCGATCCTGATCACGTACCTGTTCGTGATCATGCTGGCGACCGAGTCGCCGACGCAGGAGTCAGCGGAGCTGCTCTCGGACTACGACCGCCAGAGCCGCGACCCGCTGGGGGCGACGCTGGCGGGTTTTGTGCTCTTGGCGGGCCTGACGGTGCTGCTGGCGCAAGGGTCGGCGGGGCTGCCCAGCGCCGCCAGCCTGGCCACGACGGGGGACGATCAGAAGCTGGCGCTGGTGCCCGCGCAGGTGGAGCGGACGCTGGCGCGGGCCCGGGACGCGCAGGGGGAGCGGCTCTTGCAGCCCGGCGAGCGGCTGGCGATCGCCGACGACGAGTCGCGCGACGCGCTGATCGCCGCCGGCGTGCTGGCGCCCGAGCGCTGGCCCGGGGTGCGGCCGCAGAACCCCGAGGGCGCGCCGGCGTACGCGATCAGCCCGGCCGAGGGGTGGCTGGTGATCGCTGGGAGCGACGGGGGCCGGCGCGTGCTCGAGCGGGCCCAGTGGCCGGCGGACCTGAGCCTGCCCAACACGCTGGGCGTGGGCTTTGCGCTCATCGACGAGCACCCCGGGGCGATCGAGATCGCCGGCGTGATCCTGCTGATGGCGATGCTCGGCGCGGTCGTGCTGGCGCGCAAGAAGGTCGAGATGGACGAGGCCGTCAAGGCCATGGCCGCGGCGCACGAGCGCTCCGGCGGGCCCGGGGTGGACGTGCTGGGCATGGAGGGGCCGTACGTGGAGCCCGGGGTCGGGCAAGGGGGTCGGCCGGCGTGAGCGCAGCAGCGGTCTATCCCGCGATGGCCCAGGCCCTGGCTGCGGCGGCGCTGGGGCAGGGCGCGTTCCCGGAGCCGGTCTCGGGGGTGACGCTCTACCACTACCTGTTCGTCTCGGCGGCGCTGTTTGCGCTCGGGGTGATCGGGTTTGTGACGCGCCGGAACCTGATCATCATGTTCCTGTGCACGGAGCTGATGTTCCAGGCGGCGGGGCTGGCGCTGATCGCCTTCTCGCGGTACCACCTGCACCACACGGGCTCGGCGTTTGTGATCTTCGTGCTGACGGTGGCGGCGGCGGAGGCGGCCATGGCGCTGGCGCTGGTTGTGCTGCTGTTCCGTCGTCGCCAGACGCTCGACGGCACGCAGTGGAGGCAGCTGCGCGGCTGAGCGCACGGGAGGCGTCGAGGGCATGCTTGCGACCATGGGGCTCATCACGGGGACGGCGGCCGGCGGCGCTGCGCTGGCGGCGGCGCCGGGCGCTGAGGCGCTGGCGGGGGCTGGGGGAGTGGCGGGCGTCTCGGTCTCCGCCCACGGGGCGCCGCTGGCGGTGCTGGCCATCGCGCTCCTGCCGCTGCTGGGCGCCGCGCTGTGCGCCCTGACGGCGCCGCTGAGGCTCGGCGGCAAGCTGCCGGCGTGGATCACCGTCGGGGGCCTGGCGGCGGCGTTCGGGCTCACGGTGCTCATGCACAGCGGGGTGTCGGGCCTGGCCGCCGGCGAGGCCCTGGTGGCGCACGGGTACGAGTGGATCGCCTTCCAGTCCGGGGCGGGCCCGGGGGACCGGTTCGTGGCCCCGTTCGGGTTCTACCTCGACTCGCTCACGTCGCTGTGGATGCTCTTTGTGACCGGGCTCGGGTGCCTGATCGCGCTCTACGCCAGCGAGTACATGGAGCACGACGTGGGGCTGGGGTACGCCCGGTTCTTCGTGGCGTTCAACCTGTTCGTGTTCTCGATGGCCTGCCTGGTCATGGCCGACAACCTGCTGCTGCTCTTCCTGGGGTGGGAGGGCGTGGGGCTGTGCTCGTACCTGCTCATCGGGTACTTCTACAAGAAGCCCGAGGCCGTGGCGGCGGCCAAGAAGGCCTTCATCGTCAACCGCGTGGGCGACTTCGGCCTGCTGCTGGGCATCCTGACGATCTTCGGCGTGTTCGGCACGGTCGAGTACGCGGCCCTGTTCCCGAAGCTGGCGGCGGGCCGCGACGCCCTGGGCGAGCCGCTGGCCGCGTGGGTGGGCTGGGTGGTGCCGCTGCTGCTGGTGTGCGGGGCGTTCGGCAAGTCGGCCCAGCTGTTCTTCTACGTCTGGCTCCCCGACGCCATGGAGGGCCCCACGCCGGTCTCGGCGCTGATCCACGCGGCGACGATGGTCACCGCGGGGGTGTACCTGATCGCGCGCATGTTCCCGGCCTTCACGCTCGACGAGCAGCAGTGGGTGCTCGGGCTGGTCGCCGCCAGCGGCGCCGTCACGGCGTTGTGGTCGGCCACGATCGCCATGGCCCAGCACGACATCAAGCGCATCATGGGCTACTCGACGATCTCGCAGCTGGGGTACATGTTCGCTGGGCTGGGGGTGCTGACCACCACCGGGGCGGCCTTCCACGTCTTCACCCACGCGTTCTTCAAGGCCACGCTCTTCCTGTGCTGCGGGGCGGTGATGCACGGCTTTGCCGGCCAGCTGGACCTGCGCCGCCTCTCGGGGGTCTGGTGGGTCAAGGGCTGGGGCATCATCGGCGCAGCGATGCTCGTCGGCTGCCTGAACCTGGCCGGCTTCCCCTTCACCGCCGGGTTCTTCAGCAAGGACACGATCCTGGCCCAGGCCTTCGTCACGCCCGGCGCCGCGTGGGTGGGCTGGGTGCTGCTGCTCACCGCGGGCCTCACGGCGTACTACACCTTCAGGGTCTTCTTCCGCGTCTTCGTCGGGCCCGTTGAGTATCACCCCGGCCAGGACGACCACGGCCACCAGGGCGACGACGGCCACGCCCACAGCAGCCAGCACGGGCACGCCGGCGGCCACGGCCATGCCAGCGGCCAGTTCCACCCGCACGCGCCCCGCTGGGCGATCAACTCCGTCGTGGGCGCCCTGGCGGTGCTCTCGATCGCGGCGGCGGCAACGTACTTCGTCTACCCGCAGGAGCACGGCTGGGTGGGCAAGATGGTCGGGCATTCCACAGCGGCCTTTGCGGCACCGGGCGAGCACCACAGCGGTGCGCACGCCGACCCGCACAGCGATGCGCACAGCACCGACTTGCGCAGCAACGGGGCTGCGCACGCCGCGGCGCTGGGGACGTTCCTGGGCTTTGACCCGCACGCGGTGATGTACTACGTCTCGGCGCTGGTGGGCGCGGTGGGCATCGGCGTGGCGTACCTGCTCCACGGGGCGGGGCGGCGCACAGCGGCCACGGCCGGGGCCGACGGCCTGCTGCGCAACCCGCTGGTGGCCCTGGTCCACCGGGGCGCCCACCGCAAGTGGTACGTCGACGAGGTGTACCACGCCCTGATCACGCTGCCGCTGTGGGTGCTCGGGCACGTGCTGCACCTGGTCGATCGCCTGCTGGTCGACGGGCTGGTCAACGCCGTCGGCGCAGCGCCCAAGCTCACGGGCGGGCGGCTGCGCGTGCAGCAGTCGGGCGTCCTCAACGGGTACGCGGTGGCGATGGCCGGGGGGATCGCGCTGGTGGTTCTCTTGGTGGTGTTCATGACCAACTGACGCTCGGGGCGGTGGCGCCGGCGTCGGGGGCGCAGCCGTGCCCGCGGCGTCGGCCGAGGCGAGTGACGCATGCTCTTATGGCTGATCCTCATCCCGCTGATCGGTGCCGGCCTGGTGCCCGTGGTGGCCAAGCCGTACGTGCGCACCGTGGCCTACGCGGCGACGGCGGGCCCGCTGGCCCTGGCGCTGTACATCCTGGGCAGCTACTCCTTCGCCGCTGGGGCGCCCGAGGCGCTGACGCGCGTGGCGCGGTGGGCGCCCGACCTGGGCCTGACGCTCCGCCTGTCGATGGACGGGGTCTCGGCGGCGCTGGTCGCCCTGACGGCCTTCCTGGGCCCGCTGTGCGTGCTGGGGAGCAAGACCGCGGTGACCGAGCGCGTGCGGACGTTCTACGGCTGGTTCCTGGTCCTCCAGGCGGCCATGACGGGCGTGTTCCTGGCCCGCGACGTGGTGCTGTTCTACGTGTTCTTCGAGTTCACGCTGGTGCCGATGTTCATCCTCATCGCCCTCTTCGGCTCGGCCAACCGGCGTGCCGCGTCGGTCAAGTTCTTCCTGTACACCTTCACCGGGTCGGTGCTCTCGCTGGCCGGGCTGCTCTCCCTGGCGTGGTACCACGCGGCGGTGCTGCCGCCGGGGAGCACGCCCAACGCCGGGACGTGGTCGCTTGCGCTGAGCGACCTGGCCCTGGCCGGGCGGGCCATGCCGGCCAACCTGCAGGGCTGGGTCTTCCTGGCGCTCATGGCCGGGTTCGCGGTCAAGGTCCCGCTCTTCCCGCTGCACACGTGGCTGCCCCTTGCGCACACCGAGGCCCCCACGGTGGGCTCGGTGGTCCTGGCCGGCGTGCTCCTCAAGCTGGGCACCTACGCGATCTACACGCTGGTGATCCCGCTGGTGCCCGACGCGGCGGTGGCCTTTGCGCCCGCCGTCGGGGTGCTCTCGGTGCTGGGGATCCTGGCGGCGGGGCTCATGTGCTGGGTGCAGACGGACGTCAAGCGGCTGGTGGCGTACTCGTCGGTGGCCCACCTGGGCTTTTGCATGCTCGGGATGTTCGCCTTCAACCGCTCGGGGCTCCAGGGCTCGCTGCTCTACATGATCAACCACGGCCTGTCGACGCCGGCCCTGTTCTTCTGCATCGGCATGATCTACGAGCGCTACCACACGCGCTCGATGGACGAGCTGGGCGGGCTCGGGTCGAGGATGCCCGCGTGGTCGTCGTTCATGGTCTTCTTCACGATGGCCTCCGTCGGCCTGCCCGGGCTCAACGGCTTCGTCGGCGAGTTCTTGACCGTCAAGGGGGCCTTCGAGGCCGGCGCGCTGCCAGGCCATGACGGCCCGCGCGGCGGCATGACCGGCGGCGTGCTCGGGCCGTGGTTCGCGGCCTGGGCTGTGGCCGGGATGATCGTCGCGGCGGTTTACCTGCTCTACATGCTGGGCAGGGTGGTCTGGGGGACCTACCACGCGCCGAGCGAGCACGGCGGCCCCCACGCTGCGCCCCACTCCGCCTCCCACGGCCAGGCACACGGGCACGGGCACGGCCACGGGCCCGACGAGCCCGCCGGCGGCGCGCACACCGGCCTGCCAACCGACCTGAGCGGGCGCGAGGTGCGCGTGCTGGTCCCGCTGGCGGCGCTGTGCCTGCTCCTGGGCGTGTACCCGGCGCCGCTGCTGAACATGTTCGCCGATTCGGTGGACACCACCGCCAGCCTGATGCAGGGCGCCCTGCGCCGAGCCGAGCAGGTCCGCCCAGAGGCGCCCGAGGCTGGCGCAGCTGCGCAGCCCCAGAGCGCGGGCGCCGGGGATGGTGCCGCTGGTTCGGGGGCCGAGGTGGACGCGGGCGAGGGCGAGGGCGTGGAGGGCCGCCGATGATCGAGAAGATCCAAGCGTTGTGGCCCGAGATCGCGCTCTTTGTCACCGCGTGCGTGGTGATGGTGATCGGGCTCTCGCCCAGCGCCGCGGTGCGGCGCCTCTGCGGCGTGGTCACGGGCCTGGGCCTGCTGGCAGCCGGGGCCCTGGCGTACACCACGCCGGCGGTCAACCCCGCCCTGCCGGGCCTTGCGCTCTACGGCAAGGCCATGGTCGCCGGGATCGGGCTGGTGCTCTTGCTGCTGGCCTCGGGGACCGTCGACCGCGAGTACGAGAGCTTCCTGGCACGCGGCGGCGAGGGCGCCGGCGGCCAGGGCCGGGCCGAGTACGAGCCGCTGCGCTCGACCAAGGGCGAGTTCTACGCCTTCTTCCTCTTCTCGCTGACGGGCCTGATGCTCACGGCGGGGGCCACGGACCTGGTGTGGCTCTTCCTGGCCCTGGAGCTGACCTCGCTTCCGACCTATGTGATGGTGACGATCTCCAGCGGGCGCGACCGCTCGATGGAGGCCGGCGTCAAGTACTTCTTCCTCGGGGCGATGGGCGCAGCGACGTTCCTGTACGGCTTTGCGATGCTCTACGGCGGCACGGGCACGACGAGCCTGGGGGGCATCGCAAACGCCCTGGCCGCCCAGCGCGCCGCCCCGGGCGGGCAGATCAACCCGATCGCCATGCTCGGGCTGGTGCTCTCGGTGGTGGGCATCGGGTTCAAGATCGCCGCGGTGCCGATGCACTTCTACACCGCCGACGTGTACCAGGGGGCGTCGCCGTCGGTGGCGGGGTTCCTGGCCTTTGTCCCCAAGGCGGCGGGGTTCTTTGCGCTCCTGTCGCTGTGCGCCGCGGTGGGGTGGGGCCCGACGGGGGACACGCTGGCCGAGCCGCTGCGCTCGGTGCTGTGGGTGATGGCGGCGCTGACGATGACCGTGGGCAACGCCCTGGCGGTGGTGCAGACCTCGCTGCGGCGGGTGCTGGCGTACTCGTCGGTGGCGCACTCGGGCTACATGCTCGTGGGCGTGATCGCCGGGCCCGGGCCGGCCGGCGGCGGCACGCTGATGACCAGCGGCGTGGCAGCGGTGCTCTTCTACCTGCTGGCCTACGGCCTGACCAACGCCGGCTCGTTCGCGGTCCTGGGATGCCTGGAGCGCGTCCGGCCCGACGGGCAGGCCGAGGAGCTGGACTCGATCGAGGACGTGCGCGGGCTGTGCCAGGACCGCCCGCTCCTGGGCTGGGCCCTTGTCCTGTCGGTGATGAGCCTGCTGGGGCTGCCGCCGCTGCTGGGCTTCTTCGCCAAGCTGCCGCTCTTCGGGGCCGGGCTCAACGCGGGCGAGTACGCCCTGGTGGTGGTGCTGGCCCTCAACTCGGCGGTCGCGGCGTTCTACTACCTGCGCGTGGCCGCGGCGGCGGTGCTCGAGCCGGGGCAGGTCGGGCGCGGGCCCGTCAGCGTGCGGCCCACCACGGCCCGCTGGCGGCCGATGGCGGCGTTCGTCTCGGCGGCGGGCGTGGTGGCCCTGGCGATCTACCCGGTCACAGGCTGGGCCCTCTTCGGGGCCAGGCAGGGCGCCGACGCTCGCTCCGAGCCGGCGCAGCGGGCCGCTGCCGAGCCCGCCCTGCCGAGCGACCCGCACGCAGCGTCGGTCGGCGCGACGCCGCCCGCACCGGCTGAGTGACCCGACGCGACGCCGGCGCAGCGTCGGGCTCATGGGCAGCGCGGACGCAGGGCGTGGTGTGGTGGGGGGCGGGCGCGATCTCACACCACGCGGTAGCAGGCCACGGGCCTGCCGTCGGCCTTGACCTCCAGCGGCGGCGGCGCCTGCTTGCAGTGGTCCTGGACGATGGGGCACCGCCCAGCAAAGGCGCAGCCGGTCGGCAGGTGATACGGGCTGGGCACGTCGCCCTGGAGGACCGTCAGCGGCCGGCGCTGGTCGGGGTCGTCGATGGGGTTGGCCCCCAGCAGGGCCTTGGTGTACGGGTGAGCCGCGGCGGCGAGCAGCTCCTGGCACGGCCTGGCCTCGACGACGCGTCCCAGGTACATGACCAGCACGCGGTCGCAGAAGTGCTCGACGACCTTGAGGTCGTGCGAGATGAAGATCATCGTCAGGCCCAGGTCGCGCTTGAGGTCCATGAGCAGGTTGAGCACCTGGGCCTGGATGGACACGTCCAGGGCCGAGACGGGCTCGTCGGCGATGATCAGGTCCGGCCTGACCGACAGCGCCCGGGCGATGCCGATGCGCTGGCGCTGCCCGCCGGAGAACTCGTGCGGGTACTTGTCGGCGGCGTCGGGGCGGAGGCCGACCTTTTCCAGCAGGCCCAGGGCGTAGGCGTCCTCCTGGTCGCGGGGCACCACGCGGTGGAGGCGGACGGCCTGGCGGATGGTCTGGCGCACCGTCAGGCGCGGGTTGAGGGACGAGTAGGGGTCCTGGAAGATCATCTGGACGCGCCGGCGCAGCGGGAGCAGGGCGCGGTGGTCAAGGCCGGTGATCTCGGCGCCGTCGAGCCTGATCGAGCCCGTGGTCGGCTCGATCAGGCGCATGATCAGCTTGCCCAGCGTGGACTTGCCGCAGCCGGACTCGCCGACGACGCCCAGCGTCTGGCCCTGGGCCACGTCGAAGGAGACGCCGTTGACGGCGTGGACGTGCCCGCGGACGGAGTTGAGGACGCCGCCGCGGACCGGGAAGTGCTTGACCAGCTCGGTCACCTGGAGGAGTGGGGCCTTCATGGGTCTGCGCGCGGGGGTGAGGTGTGGGCGTTGCCGGCCGCTGGGGGAGCGGCGTGGTGGATCGGGAAGAAGCAGCGGACGGCGCGGGCGACGCCGGGCGAGTCGGAGGGGGTCGGGGCGTCGGTCAGGTCGGGCTCGCCGGCGCCGCAGGCGTCGCGCCTCGAGGCGCAGCGGTCGGAGAACCGGCACCCCGGCGGCAGGTCGGTCAGGGAGGGCACGATGCCGGGGATCACCGGCAAGCGCTGGGCGTGCCGGCGGGCGCCGGCCTTGGGGATCGAGTGCAGCAGCGCGGCGGTGTACGGGTGGTGGGGCCTGTGGAAGATGTCGCCGACCGAGCCGGTCTCGACGACACGCCCGGCGTACATGACCATGACGCGGTCGCAGACCTGAGCGACCACGCCCAGGTTGTGCGTGATGAGCACGATGGCGGTAGAGAGGCGCCGGCGGAGGTTGTCCATCAGGGCCAGGATCTGGGCCTGGATGGTCACGTCCAGGGCGGTGGTCGGCTCGTCGGCGATGAGGACCTCGGGCTCGCAGCACAGGGCGATGGCGATCATGACGCGCTGGCGCATGCCGCCGGAGAGCTGGTGCGGGTACTCGCCGGCGCGGCGCTCGGGGTTGGGGATCTCGACGAGGCGGAGCATCTCGACGACGCGGGCCCGGCGCGCCCGCGCGTCGAGCGTGGTGTGGTACTTGAGGGCCTCCTCGATCTGCCACCCGACGGTGAAGACCGGGTTGAGGGACGTCATGGGCTCCTGGAAGACCATGGCGATGCGGGCCCCGCGCACGCCGCGCAGCACCGACTCGGGCGCCCGGGCCAGGTCCAGGTCCGGCCCCCCGCTGCGCCCGGCCAGGGCGATCGAGCTGCCCGGCTTGAGGAACGAGGTGCGCTCGGGCAGCAGCCGCATGATCGCCTTGCTGGTGACGGTCTTGCCGCAGCCGGACTCGCCGACGATGCCCAGCGTCTCGCTGGCGCGGACGTCGAAGGAGGCGTCCTCGACGGCGGTGACCACGCCGCGGTCGGTGCGGAAGCACACGGAGAGGTTGCGCACCCGGAGCACGGGCCCCGGCCCAGCAGCGGCGGCTGGGCGGTCGTCGGCCTGGCTTGGGGCGTTGGTCGGGCGCATCGGAGGGGGCGTGGGGGCGTGGGGGCGTGGGGTTGGGTTAGCCGACGTGGCGCGGATCGAAGGCGTCCTGGAGCGCGTCGGAGAGGACGTTGAAGGCCAGGACCAGCGCCACCATGAACGCCGTGGCCGCGCCGATCTGCCAGAAGAGCCCGATGACCACCTCGGCGCCCGACTGGCTGATCATCAGGCCCCACGAGGCGCCGTTCTTGAGCCCGATGCCCAAAAACGTGAGCACGACCTCGCTCTTGACGGCGTTGATGAACAGCAGCGAGAACGAGATGAACATCAAGTGCGTCGTGTTCGGGATCACCTGGCGCAGCAGCACCGAAACGCGCGAGAAGCCCAGCGCCCGGGCGGCCTGCACGTACTCGAGCTCCTTGATCTTGAGGGTCTCGCCGCGGATCACCCGGCAGGGGCCGATCCAGAACGTCAGGCAGAACGCCGCGTAGATCGGGATCAGGGTCCCCTCGGCCGGCGTGCCCGTGAACATGAACGCCAGCACCACAAGCAGCACCAGGTTGGGGATGCTCGAGAAGGTCGAGTAGAGCCACTGCACGGCGTTGTCGACCCAGCCGCCAAAGAACGCCGCCGCCGCCCCGAGCAGGGCCCCCACCAGCACCGACACCACCGCCGTGACGACCCCGACCTGCACGGCGACCTTGGCCGAGTAGACCGAGCGCAGCAGGATCGATCGGCCCTGGGCGTCGGTGCCCAGCAGCACGCGGAGGCGGTAGACCAGGCCGTCGAGCCCGGCGGGCACGGGCATGAGCCCCTCGACGGAGCGCGCCGCCTGGTCCAGCGCGGCGGCGCGGGCCCCGGCCAGGACCGCGGTGTGCCCCTGCGCCATGGACTCGGCGGCGGACAGGGCCGCGCGCGCCGGCCCGGTGTCGAGCGCGCCCGCGCTCGCCTGGCGGACCGTGTCGGCGTGGCCCTGGAGGTCGGCGGGCGCAGCGCCGGCGGGCGGCTGGCGGGCCAGGCCCGCGGCGATCGCCGCTGGGTCAAGCCCGGGCAGCCCGGCGTTGCTCAGCAGGCCGGTCAGGCCCGCCGAGTCGCCGAGCAGGTCCTCCAGCGAGAACATCGCGTCCTCGATGGCGTCGGCGGCCAGGCCGGCGGCCTGGGCGTGGTCAGCCGGATCGGCCGGCGGCGCGCCCAGTGCCCCGAGGCGCAAACGCGCCGAGTCCAGCTGCTGGAGGAGCGTGGTGCCCAGCGACAGGGATCGCTTGAGCGCGTCGAGCGTGGCAAACGCGGCCCGGGCGGCGTCGCGGCGAGCGCGCAGCTCGGGCAGCGGGACGGGCGCGATGCGGCGCTCGGCCAGGGCGTGCTGGGCCAGGGCGGTCTCGACAAGCCGCGGGTCGGTCACGGCGAGCCGGTCCAGCTCGGCCAACGCCGCGTCGACGCGCTTGAAGACGAAGTCGGCCTGGTCCTCGCGCCGCTGCGGGCCCTGGGGCACGCCGAAGGCCGAGAGCCAACGCGGCCCGACGCGGTCGAGCGTGCGGTCGGGGAGCATGGCCCCCAGGACCGGCACGCCCCCGAGCCGGAAGGCCCCCGTGCGCTCCCCGGCCCAGTCGGCCCACTCGGTGACGAAGATCCACCCGGCGACGGCGAAGTAGGCCGCGATGATCCACAGGGCCACCACCGCGGGGCGGTTGCGCCGGAGCTTGCCGTAGCCGCGGGATCGACGGAGGGCGTTGAGCATGGTTCCTCAGGAGAGCCGCACGCGGGGGTCCACCAGCGCGTAGAGCACGTCGGTGAGGATATTGGACGCGATGAAGACCAGGGCAAAGACGGCGGTGAAGGACTGGATCACCGGGAAGTCCTTGGAGGCGATGGCGGTGATGAGGGTGCGTCCCATGCCGGGGATGTTGAAGTACTGCTCCAGGAGGATCGAGCCGGTGATGATGAACGGCAGCGTGATCATCACGTGGGTGATGATGGGGATCATGGCGTTCTTGAGCATGTGCACGAACATGATCTTGGGCTTGCTTGCGCCCTTGGCGCGGGCGGTGGTGATGTAGTCGCGGTTGCCCTCTTCGACCATCACCGCGCGGTAGAAGCGCGCGTCGTACCCCAGCGAGACGGCCAGCGAGATCAGCACCGGCAGCAGGCAGTAGTACGCCCAGTTCCGGGCCGTGGCGTCGTAGCCCTCGATGGCAAAGACGTTCAGCCCCAGCGCCTGGCGCGGCCAGTACGCCCCGAAGTACTGCCCCAGGATGATGAACACCAGCACCGACACGCTCATGCCCAGCACCGAGGCGAACATCAGCACGCGGTCGGTCAGGCGCCCGCGGAAGTACGCCGAGAGCAGCCCGACCGTCACGGCGATCGAGGTCGTCAGGGCCAGCGCCGGCAGCGTCACCGCCAGCGACGGGCCCACCGACGAGCGCAGCATCTGGGCCACGGGCCGCTTCTGCTCCCACGAGTTGTTCAGGTCCAGCCGGGCCAGCGACCACACGAAGCTCACGTACTGCGTCCGCCACGGCGGGAAGACCGACAGGCCGCCCTCGACCCCCGGCACGGGCAGCGTCAGCCACGGCTCGACGGGCCCCTCGGGCGGCGTCGCCCAGACCGGCAGCACCGGGCGGTCCAGCCCCCACTGGCTGCGGTACTGCCCGATGCTCTCGGGCGTGGCGTTCTTGCCCAGGTACGCCGCGATCGGGTCGTTGACGCGCAGGGCCAGCATGACCAGCAGGATGATGCCCAGGTACACGGGGATCGCCGCCAGGATCTTGCGTAGCACGTAGGACCACATGAGCGGGGCTCGGCTCCGAAGAGGGGGGCGCTGCGCCCCGGCGCGCAGTCGCGGATCGCGCCGGTCACTGCTTGCTGGGGTCGACGTCCAGGTACTTGATCCAGCTGAAGGTGCGCTCGGTCGGCCGGCAGTTGAGCAGCCACGGGGCGATGAGGTAGAACCGCGTCCGGCCCATGGAGCCGACGTACGGCACGTCCTCGATGAGCGTGTCGCGCATCTGCTCGTAGAGCTTGGTGCGCTCGGGGCTGGGCGGCATGACCAGGATGCGCTCGTAGAGCTCGTCGTAGGCGGGGTTCTTGTAGTTGTAGTGGTTCGAGCCGGGGCTCTGGTTGGGGCCGTAGAACAGGGCCAGGTTGTTCTCCGCGTCGGGGTAGTCCGAGCCCCAGGCGAAGCCGAACATCTGGGCCTTCTTGTTGTTGATGTTCTCGATCAGCGTCGAGAAGTCCACAAAGACCGGCTCGAAGTTGACGCCCACGGCCTGGTACTGCCGCTTGAGCAGCTCGGCCAGCTGCTGGTTCTCCTGCGAGACGTTGGTGAAGTAGCGGATCGTCAGCTGCTCGTTGCGGGCGTTGCGTCCGCCGGGCCAGCCGGCCTCGGCGAGCTTCTGCTGCGCCCCGGGCAGGTCCGGGCCGCGGTAGGACTTGGGCGCCCGGCCCTCGGGCGGGAAGCCGTCGAGCCCGAAGGGGATCGGGCCGTCGTAGATGATGTTGATGCCGTTGTAGTTGGCCTCGTTGAGCTCGTTGAAGTCCACGGCGAGCTGCAGGGCCTGGCGCAGGGCGCGCCGCTCGGGCGTGTACCCGCCGATGACCGGGTCCTCCATGTTGATGCCCTGGAAGATGAAGTCCAGGAGCACCTCGCGGTGGTCGGTGATGCCGCGCCCGACCGTCTCGGGCTTGAGCTGCCTGGTGCGCTTGTCGAAGGCCTGCTCGTAGAACGAGCCGGGCACCTCCGTGTAGCCCAGCTTGCCGGCCTGGAACTGCAGCCACATCGGCTGCTCCTGCGCGTACATCGTGAACTCGACCCGGTCGACGAACGGCACCATCTGCCCGGCCGGGCGGTCGAGCCGGCGACGCCGGTCGTCGCGGCCCCAGGCCTCGCGGGCCGGGTACGCCACGGGGTGGTAGCTCGGGTTCTTGGTCAGGCTCAGCGACTGCTTGGGCGTCCACGACTCGAGCACGAACGGGCCAGTCCCCACCGGGTTGAACGAGAACCGGTCGCCGTACCGCTCCACCGCCTCGCGCGGCACGATCGACGTCTGGAACTGCGCCAGCGTGTACAGGAACTTGTACACCGGCTTGGTCAGCACGATCCGGAACCGCCGCTCGTCGATCTCCTCGAAGCCCTCGATCGGCGCGTCGTAGTCGAACGGCTTGCCCTCGGCGACGAGCCGGGCCTGCGCGTCGCGGTACTGGTTCATGCCCTCGATCACCCCGTCGATGAGCCAGTAGTTCTTGTACCGGTAGCGCGGGTCGGCCAGGCGCCGCAGCGTGTAGAACACGTCGCGCGGCGTCACCGCCCGGCCCTTGCCGCCGGGGAAGACCTCGTGGTCGTGGAACCGCACGCCCTCCTTGAGCTCGAACTGCCAGGTCTTGCCGCCGTCGGCGCTCTCGGGCAGCTTGGTCAGCAGCAGCGGCTCGAGCGTCCCCGGGCTGGCGTACGAGAACGTCAGCAGCGGCTCCATGATCTGGGCGCAGGCGAGGTTCTCGTAGAGCGTCGAGCCCTCGGCCGGGTCGAGTGACTTGGGCCCGTCGGTGCGGATCGGCAGCCGGAGCACCTTCGCCGCCGACTGCTGACCCGCCTGCCCCGCCCCCAGCGCCGCGCCCGCCGGCGCCAGCCACAGCCCCGCCACTACCGCCAACGCCCCCGCTGACACACGCACGCCCCGCGACAGCCGGCCCATGGCCCAGCCCAACCCGCCGACGATGCTGCTCAGACCCATTGGTCGCCTCCAGATTGCGGCGCACGCTCGCCGACCAGTGACAATACCGCCGCGGGTCGGCCCGTGTTGCCCAGGGTTGTCCTGCACGCCGCCAGAACTGGTCACCCAAACAAAGACCGTTGACGCGCGGACGCGGCCGCGACTTAGCCCCGACCGCTTGGTCTGTCATCGCTCGCAACTGCACACCCGATGCGGCACGCGGCGCCCCAGCCCGGCCAAGAATCACCGGCCGATGATCTACCGCGTTTGCAAATCGTTCCACGTCGAGTCCGGCCACATGCTCTCCAAGCACCCCGGGCTGTGCAGGCACCCCCACGGCCACAGCCGGCGGATCGATGTCGTGCTCTGGCGCCAGGCCCTGGACACGCAGGAGATGGTCTGCGACTTCAAGGCCCTCAAGCTGGCCATGGCCCCGATCCTGGCGCAGCTCGACCACGCCATGGCCATCAACTCGCGCGACCCCGCCCGCCAGAGCCTCGAAACCACCAGCGGGCGCCTGGTGATCTTCGAGGACCAGGACCCTACCACCGAGGTGCTCGCCCGCTGGGTCTACCAGTTCCTCTCCGCTGAGCTGGCCGCGGGCAAGGTCTACCGCGACAGCGGGGGCGTCGAGTACCGCTTCCCGGATGGGGTCCGGCTCGAGCGCGTGCGCGTCAGCGAGACGGCCAGCACCTGGGCCGAGTACGGCACGACCTGACCGATGCCCGCACCCTGGCACGACATCGACATGCGATCACCCGAGCAAGTGATCGACACGCTCCGGGCGGGCGCGCAGGCGTCGCTGCACTCAGCCGCCCGCCGAGGATCCATCGATGTCGTCGGACCCACCGACGCGCGCGCGATCCTCACCGGCGATCTGCACGACAACCCGGTCGGTCTAGACATCGTCGCCGCTGAGGCAGGCCTGACCGGTCAGCATGACGGCCCGCCGCCGAGCACCCACCTGGTCCTGCACGAGGTCATCCACAGTGGCAGGCTCATCCACGGCCTGGACCTGTCCTACCGCTCGCTGGTCAAGGCCGCGGCGCTCAAGTCCGCGTACCCGGAGCACGTCCACTTCCTGCTGGCAAACCACGAGCTCTCTCAGATCTCCGGCGCGGGCATCGTCAAGGAAGGCGTCTCGGTCGTCGAGGCCTTCAACGACGGCGTCGCCTACGTCTTCGGCTCGGCCGCTGCCGCCGTGACCGAGGCGATCAACTCCCTGGTGCGGTCGCTGCCGCTGGGTGTGCGGTTCCGGGGGGCCGCGCAGCCGGGCGCGGGCCCGGACCTGCTCTGCGCCCACAGCCTGCCGGGCGACGACCGCATCGACCGGTTCGACACGTCGATCATCGATCGGCCGACCACCGAGGACGACTACTCGCCGCGGCAGGGCTCGGCGTACCTGATGGTGTGGGGCCGCGATCACTCGCCCGGGCTACTCACCCGATTGGGCGATCTGTGGGGCGTTGGGTGCTTCGTCTTAGGGCACGAAAAGGCCGACGAGGGATCGTTCGTTCGAGCGCCGAATGTCGTGATACTCAATAGTGATCACAGCAATGGGGTATACGCCAATGTGGCGCTGCGAGAAGGGAACTCGCCTGATCGGGTGAAGACATCATGCGTGCGCTTCGCGGGCAGTGCACAGCGTTGAGGCGTTTCCAAAAACCACCTTGTTGTGTGTCTTTTGTCAAAATCTCTGCTGCGCACTGTGCGAAATGGGCATATCGCCCAATCCGGTCGCAGCGTGGCGCCGCTGAGACACCGCGCAGCACGCGCGCATGCTCAGATTTGAGATGGCGCAGAGACGCGTGCGCCGCCGCTGTCGCTTGCGAACACTGAAGTTGCCTAGCGCTGGCAACCGAATCAGATGACCGTTGTAATGCACCAGGCAAAGATCGCAGCGCGCAGCGGAACGACCAAGCGACCGCGCGCGAGCGACCCGAGGTCATGGGTGCGTCGGAGAGAACACCATGGATGATGTGTTCGGCCGGGGATCACACGGTCCGTCGGGTCTCGATGAGAGCCGCTGGGCGATCGAGACCGCGCTCTCGCTGGCCTCTCAGCCCTACCGCAGGGTGACGCAATGGCTCAGCCCGATGGCGGCAGCGGTGCGCGAGGGTCTAGGGCGGTTCGTTGTTGGGGCATCGGGTTCACCTGTGCAGGTGATCGGCGTGTGGGTCGCGTTGGTGCGTCCCGGGCATTCGGGGTGGGACCAGGTGGACTACGCGCTGGACGGCTACGCGCACGACGCGGTGCGGATGTTCGTTGAGAAGCTGCTGGACGATCGCTGCCTCGACGACGACCTGCCTGCGGGGATCGGGCCACGGTCGGGGCTGGTCTGGGACGGCTGCCGGGCGCGGCACCGCGTGCTGGACGACCAGTCGTGGGCGCTCTCGCGGTATCACCAGTCGCGGGCGCCCCTTGAGCTTGGCGAGTTCGTGCGGCTGTGCATGAACGTGCCGGCGATGGGCCCCGGCCTGGCGCTGATCGTGCAGGCGGACATGGGGGCGTGCTCGCGCGACGACGCCGAGCGCGTGGAGGCGTTCATCGCGCGGTCGCGCGGCCTGATCGAGGGGGCGTTCCTCCGCTGCGTCGCTGGGCCCGAGCAGCGCCGCAACTGGCTGCGCCAGCGCGTCTCGGTGACGCAGCGGGCGATCCTCGAGCTGCTCGTCGAGGGCCTGACGGAGCGCCAGATCGGGCGCAAGGTCCACCGCAGCCCGCACACGATCCACGACCACATCAAGGGGATCTACGCGGCCCTGGGCGTCAGCTCGCGCCTGGAGCTCGTGCGGCTGTGGGACGGCACCTGGGCGCCCAGCGCGCCCGGGCCGGAGGAGCTGGCCATCGGCGTGCCCACACAGAACGGGCCCGGGCACCTCAGCGCCATCGGCGGCCTGGCGCCCGAACAGGCGACGCGTCAGGGGGCCCTGCCGCGCGAGAACTGACGCGCCCGGCCCACATCCACCCAACCCCTCTACTCCCCCAGCCGGTCGGCCCCGCTGAGGCACGAACGGTCACCGGGCCGGGCCGTCGGGGTCGATCAACACGAGGCGGTCCGGCTCCGTGAGCCACAAGCGAGCGGTGATCGCCCCCGGGGGCAGCCCGGTCAGCGCGCCGACGGCGTCGGCGTAGGCGCGGACCTGCGGTGTGTAGAGCGCCAGGCGTTCGTCGAGCAGGCCCGGCCTGTCGGAGAGGCGGTCGGTCTTGAAGTCCACGATGTCGGCCCAGACCGGCTCGCCGGCTCGGCGGGCGATCACCAGGCGGTCGATGGTGCCCGTGATGAGCGGCCGGTCTGGGTCCTGGGGGCGGCGGACCGCGAAGGTCTGCTCGCGGCGGAGCTCGAGGCGGTCGCACGGGGGCCTGCCGTTGCACAGTCGCGCCTTGTCCAGGACCTCGGGGGCGCACGCCCCGCGCAGGAGCGCCCTGAACTGTGCCACAGCGTCGCGCGCCGGGCCCGGGGGCAAGAGGCCCGCGGCGTGGGCGACGAGCTCCTCGTCGCTGGGGATCGGGTCGCTCAGCCAGCCGACGCGCTCCATCCAGCGGTGGAGCGCGGTGCCGGCGTGTCGGCGGCCATCGGCCCTGGGCTGGAGCTCGGCGGCCAGGTCCACGAGTTGGTGGGCGATCTGGCTGGGCGATCGCGTCGTCCAAGGGGAGACCTCGCGCCGGGGGGGGGCGATGCGCAGTCGCAGCGGGGCCGGCGCGGGGCCGTCGGGGGTCATGCCGGCGGCGGCTGGCTCGTGGGGCAGCGGGCGGGTCGCGGGCTCGGGCTCGGGCTCTTGGGGCTCGGGGGGCGTGCCCGCGGCGTAGACAACCCGGCCGGGCGTGGCGCGCTCGTCGGGCGTGACGCCCAGCGCCTCAGCGAGGACCCTGTCGGAGCTGGGGTGCGCCCGGGCTGCGCCGCTGTCGGGCGCCCGCGGGATCACGACCGTCAGGTGTGATCGGGCGCGGGTGAGGGAGACGTAGAGCTCGCAGAGGGCCTCGTCGGCGGCGCGCAGCTCGGCGGCGGTGAGCAGCTCGTCGGTGGCCGGGTCGACGCCGCGGATGGCCCGGAGCACGCCGGGCAGGCGCGGGGCCACGGCGCGGGCCGGCTCGAGCGGCCCGTCGCGCAGGACGAAGGGCTGGCGCGGCTCCCACGCGTCGCCCAGGACGGGGACGATCACGTGCTCGAACTCGAGCCCCTTGCTGGCGTGGATGGTCATCACGCGGATGGTCGCGGGGCTCGGGCTGGGGACGCGGTGGGCCAGGGCGCGCTGGACGAAGCCGCTCAGGCCCAGCCCCCCCGCTGCTGCGCCGCTGGCGCCCCCGGGGCCGGAGGCCGCCTGCGCGTGCTCGTCGGCGAGCGCGCAGAGGGCCTCGAGCGCGCGGGCCTCGGGGCCGCTCAGGTGCGGGGCGGCGTGGTGGGTCAGCCACGCCAGCGTGCGGGCCAGGCCGGCAGAGGCGATCCGCTGGCGGAGCGGCTCGGTGGCCCGCGCGACCGCTGCCGCGGGGAACGGATCGGCGGGCGTGGGGGTCGGCAGGCCGGCGGCCTGCGCAAGCGGCGAGTGGGCCGCGTGCCAGAACGCCGTGCCGTCGCCCGGGTGCTCGATCAGGTGCACCAGCGAGAGCGCCTCGGGCACGACGGGGTCGTCGGTGATCGGCACGCCGGCCTGGTCCGAGGCGGGCAGGCCCCGGTCGCGCAGGATCGAGAGCACCCGGGCGATGTGGCGGTTGGTGGGGGTGATGATGGCGATGCGCTCGCCGAGCTGGGCCGCACGCGGGAGCGCCCGGCCCGCCAGGTCGGCGGCGGTGTGCAGGCACTCGAGCCGCGGCCGCGCCTGGGCCGAGCAGGCCGACGCCATGCCCTGATCCAGCGACCGCGCGACGATCACCCGGGCGCTGCCGCTGGCACCGGCTCGGGCCGCGGCGTGGGGCACGAAGGCCCCCGCCCACGCCGGGACGATCGGGTGGTCCGAGCCGTCGGGCCGACGCAGGCACCGGGCCCTGCTTAGGTTGAGGAAGACGGCGTTGACCAGCCCGATCACAGCGGGCGAGGACCTGTGGCTGGTGTCCTGGGTCAGGCGGAGCAGCTGCGGCCAGCGCTCCGGGAGCGACCCGAGCAGGGCGGGCTCGGCGCGGCGCCAGGTGTAGAGGGCCTGCTTGCGGTCGCCCACGGCCAGGACGCTGCGCTGATCGTGGGGCCCCTGGTCGGGGTCGCAAGCGGGCGGCAGGTGGGCCATGGCCTCGGCCAGGAGCGGCTCGAGCAGGCGGAACTGATCGATCGAGGTGTCCTGGAACTCGTCCAGGAGCACGTGACGGATGGTGGCGTCGAGGCGGAAATAGAGCTCCTGCGCGTCGCCGGTGGCCGCGGCGGCCAGGAGCCTCGCCGGCGGGTCGTCGAACCCGAACAGGCCGGCCTGCTGCTTGAGGGCGGCCAGGGCGTGGTGGAAGCGCTCCACGAGCGTGTGCAGGGCCGCGGCGCTGTGGCCCAGGCGTTCGAGCACGGCCCGGGCGGCCAGTCCGGCGGCGGGCCGGATCGCGGCCAGGTGCTCGGGGCCGATGGCCTTGCGGTCGAAGCTCGCCTCGCCCGTCAGGGCGCGCTCCACGAGCGTGACGCCCAGGAAGCCCTCCCACTGGCGCGCCCGCAGGGCCTGAGCCGCGGCGCGCACGGCGCGCTGCCAGGAGGCCTGGGGCTGCCCGGCTTTGGTGAGCGGGATCGGCATGGCGGCCAGGGCGTCGTGGGCGGCGCGCAGGAGGCCCTCGGGGTCGGCCGGCGGCACGGTCGGTGCGCCGGCCCAGGCGGCGGCGTCGGGAGCGCCTAGATAGGTGTCGTAGACCTCCCCGAGGCGCGCGCGGAGCCGGGCGTAGGGGGACCGGTCGGCGCGGCCGCCGCTGAGCGCCTGGAGCAGCGAGGCGAGCTGGGCGGCGTCGGCCCGCTGGAGCACGCCGGTCAGGGCCGCGTCGCGCAGGGCCGAGTCGGTGTGCTCGTCGAGCAGGCCCCAGCGCGCCGGCAGGCCCAGCTCGGGGCCGAAGGCCGCCGCGGCCCGGAGCAAGAAGGCGTCGATGGTCATGACGCCGAGCCGGTCGGCGTGCCGGGCGACCACCGCCGCCAAGCGCGCGGCGCTCTGGGGCGTCACGGGGGCGCCGATCTCTTCGGCCAGCCGCTGGGCCCGGGCAGCGTCGCCGGCGGCCTCGGCCAGCCTGCCCACGACGCGCTGGAAGACCTCGCCGGCGGCCTTGCGCGTGAAGGTCGCCGAGAGGACCGAGGCCAGGCCCCGCGGCTCAGCGAAGCGCGCACCGCGCGGGGGCGCGGTGGCGCAGCCGGCGCGCACCAGCAGCGCTATCAGCCGGCCCGTGAGCAGGAAGGTCTTGCCGGTGCCCGCTGAGGCCATCACCGCTGCGCTGCGCCACAGCGCCTGCCGGGGGTCGGTGCCGACGTGCGCGTGCGCGGTCACGGGGCGCTCCCCGGGGCGTCGTGGCCCGCGTCGTGGCCCGCGTCGTGGCCCGCGTGATCGTCGGTCCCGGCGCCGGCTTGCTCGTCGGCGCCGGTCTGGTCGTCGGCGCTGACGCCCGCGGGCCGCAGGCGGTCGAAGTGGCCGCACATGGCCATCACCGGCGGGTGCCGCGCGTGCGGCCTGCCGATGTCGCCGAAGCGCCCCCGGCGGACGCTCAGGGCGACCCGGCGGGCCTCCTCCAGCGCGGCGTCGAGGTCCTCGGGGCCCCAGTCGGCCATGGCCTCGGGGTCGGCGTCGGGGTCGGCAGAGAGGTTGACGTAGCCCAGCTGCACGGGGGGCGCGTCGGGGCGATCGGGCACAAACAGGTGCCGGTAGAGGGGCAGCTGCAGGTCCTTCCACGCGCTGCCCTGGCCGAGCCGGGAGCGCGCCCGCTCGTCGGCCGAGACGGGCGAGTCGTCGGTCTTGAAGTCCAGGATGGCCACGCGCGGCCGGCCGGGGCCCGGGTCCAGCGCCGGGTCGAGCGTGTCGATCCGATCGGCCTTGCCGTGGAGCGACATGGGCTCCAAGCCCGGCCCCAGGTCCAGCGGGCCCGCGAGCGCGTGCTCGCAGTGGGCGATGGCCCAGCCGGCGCTGGCCCGCCGGGCCTGCCAGTGCGCAAAGGCGAGCAGGCGACGCTGAGCGACGGCGCGCTGGAGCTCGACGGCGGGCGAGGCGTGCCGGCGAGCCGCAGCCGGGAGGGCTCGGTCGAGGTCGTCGAGCAGCTCGGCGTGGATGGCGCGCGGGTCGGTCGGGGGCGTGCCCGGGGCGTGCCGGGCCGAGAACGCCGCGATCACGCCGTGCACCAGCGAGCCGAAGGCGCCCGCCGAGAGCTCGCGGGCGCGCGGGCCCAGCTGGGGCAAGCGCAGCACGCGGCGGAGGTAGAACTGGTACGGGCTGGCGATGTACTCGCCGAACCACGACACGTGCATGTGCGTCACGGGCACGTCCACGGCCATGGGCGCGGGGGTGACGGGCCGCTGGCGCACGGCCAGCCCCGCGGTCAGCCCCGGCCCGAGCGTGCGCCGCGTCGCCCCGGGCGGGGCGTCCTGGCTCAGGCGCAGCGCCCGCGCGGCGCAGGTGTGGTCTGGGGCGCGGAAGAGCAGCGGCGACGGGAGCAGCGGGTCCCCCTGGGCGGTGCGCGAGCCGCAGATCAGGCACAGGACCGCCTTGGACCTGGCCAGCGTGCGCAGGACGCAGGCGTCGCGCGCCACGCGGGCGGTGGCCTCGGGCAGGGCCAGGGCGCGGCGGACGGGGCCGGGCAGGAAGGGCTCCGGGCTCGGCGACGAGGGCAGCACGCCGGCGTTGCAGCCGGTCACGATCGCGACCGGCGCCGGGTCGGTGACCAGCTCGAGCCACCCGAGCATCTCGACGGCGCGCGCGTCGGGGTCGTCGGGGACGCGCTGGTCGCGCACGGCTGCGCACAGCGCGCCGAGCAGCGCGCCGGCGGCCATCGGCTCGAGCCCCCGCGCCTCGGCGGCGCGCGCCAGCGCTTCGTCAACGGCCCGGCAGGCCCGGACGGTCGCGGCGGAGTCGTGGGCGCGCATGTCCAGCGGGCGGCCCCCGAAGCAGCGGGCCAGCAGGCTGGCCACAGCGGGCCGCCACTGGCCCGGGCTGCGACGCAGGGCCGGGTCGGCCAGCTCGCCCAGCGCAGCGTCGAGCGCGTCGCGCACGCGCGCCAGCGCCGCGGGGGCGTCGGCGGGCGGGACCAGCAGCGGGGCCGAGTCCACGCCCAAGCGGTCGAGATCGTCCAGCCACCGGCCGCGGCCCAGCCAGGCGTCGATCAGCGCGTGCATGTCCGGGTGGCGGACCAGCGCAGCCAGTGAGTCCCACGAGCGTGTGCGCAGGTGCTCGCCGACGTGCGCCAGGAGCGTCAGCGGGGCCGTGCGGTCGATCGGCGCGCCCGAGGCGTCGCGGACGCGGGCGTCGCCGTGCAGGTCCTGCCGGCGGCGCAGGTGCGGGACCAGGCGCGGGTCCGGCACGCCCAGGAGCACGTCGTCGGGCGTCGGGGGCTGGCCGTGCTGGTGGGTCCATCGCTCGGCGATGAGCGCCAGCTCCGTCAGGGCGGCCTGGGCCTGGTCGGCGTGGTCGCCGGCGCGCACGATCGACGCCTCGTCCAGGCTCACGGGCTGATCGAGCCACGCCGCGGGGTCCACGGCACCAAGGGCGTCGTAGAGGTGGGCCGAGTCGGCGTCGTCGAAGACCAGGCTGCACACCCGGCTGCGCTCGGGCAGCAGGCTCAGCGCACGCCTGGCGATGCCGGGGATCTCCAGCACGCCCACCAGCACGACGCGCTCGCACGCGGGGGGCGCGGCGCTGGTGACCGCCTCGAGCGGCCATATGTCGGGGTCCAGCAGGCCGGCCTGTCGCAGCGCGGCCCGGTAGCCGGCCAGCAGGCGGCCCAGGGCCACGAACCGCTCGGGGCGGGCGCCGTCGAGGTCGGCGAGCATCTCAGCGGCCTGGTCGGGCCAGAGCCCCGCGCTGAGCAGGTCGCCGACAGCCCCGCGCGCCCAGGCCCCCCAGGCGGGCGCGTCGTGGGCGGGCGCCCGCTCGTCGCGCGGCTCGGGCGCGTCGCCCCCCAAGGCCAAGCGCACCGCGGGCTCGGCGCTGCGCACGCAGGCGGACCACAGGAGCGACCGGGCCAGCTCGCCGGCTGTGGCATCCTGGGCCGGGGCGCGCCAGAGCGCCGCGGGCAGCTCGCCCGGGGTGTGGATCCGCGGCGGCCAGAGGGCCAGCGCCCGCTCGGCGGCGCGGTCGGCCAGCACCGCGAGCAGCTGGCGCGCGGCGCGCCCGCTGGGCACCGCCACCACCCAGCCGCCCATGTCCGCGTCGCGCCCCGCGCGCGCCTCGGCGAGCATCCAGTCGGCGGCGCGGGCCAGCAGCGGCGGCTGCCGAAGGCCCATGACCGTGTGATCGGCGCCGAGCCACACGCGCCGGGCGGTGTCATCGCGTGGGTCCGGGTCGTCTGGCATCGGTCCTGACTGTACTGGCCCGCGCGGGGGCTGCGGCGCTGTGTTCGGGCAAAGTTCGATCGCCGGACCATCAACTCGACGCGCAGCGCGCAGCTCAGGGACACGCGTCTGTCCGCGAACCCGCCGCTGGCCCAGCCGTACGATCGCTCCGCGCCCGCTGCGCCCGGCTCCGGGCGATGCAGCAGCGCGCACCGGGCACGATCAGGAGACGCACGTGAAGAACACGGTGGACCGGCTGGCATGGGTTCGAGCGGCGGCGGCGATCGCGGGCGTGACTGTGGCCTGCTGGGCGGGCGCCTCGGCGATGGCCCAGCCGACCGCCCCGGGCGCGATCGTGCCCGACGGCGACCATGCCGACTGGGCCGGCGTTGGGACCACTGGGATCCACGCCGACGCGCGCTATCTCTACGCCCGCGCCCGGACCGGGGCGGTGCGCTCGCTGGGCACGTCGGATCAGCCGCTGCGCTTCGAGTTCGACCTGGACGGGGACCCCAAGACCGGGGCGGCCGTCGGGGGCCTGGGCGTGGACCTGCTGGTGGAGTTTGCGCCGCGCGTCGAGGGTGAGCGTCGCGGGCGCGGGCCGCGCATCGAGGGGTACGTCGGCGGGCAGACGCGGCGCCTGGAGTGGCAGGAGATCGGGCTCTACTCGGGGCCGACGCACGCCAGCGATTCCTTCGAGCTGCGGCTGGACCGGGCCCTGCTCGGCGGCGCCGGGCTGCCCGGGAGCGCCGCCGGCCAGCTGCGCGGCAGGGTCACGCTGCTGAGCAACGACGGGGCCGCTGTCGCAAGCGGCGGGGAGATCCAGAGCGTCCCGGCGCCGGCGGCGGTGAGCCCGTCGCCAAGCCAGGCGACGGTGCCGCCCAAGCCGCAGGGCGCGGTGCGGCTGGTCTCGTACAACGTGCTCTGGGGCAGCCCGCACCGCGAGCCGGCGAGCTTCTCGCGCGTCCTGCGCGCGCTGGAGCCGGACATCGTGCTGGCCCAGGAGTGGCAGCTCCAGGCGCGCGGCCAGGAAGCGCGCGGGCCGCAGATCGGCGAGCCCGAGCTGGAGGCCTGGTTCGGCGAGCACGCCCCCGCGTCCGCTGACCAGACCTGGACCGCTGAGACCAACGACGGCCTGGGCGTGGCCCTGATCACCAGGCTCCCGCTCTCGCGTCGCGGGCCGCAGCGCGTGATCACCGGCGACACCACCCGCTGGGACTTCCCGGTCCGCCTGGCCTCCGGCGTGATCGACTCGCCGATCGGGCCGATCGTCATCGGCAGCGTGCACCTCAAGGCCAGCGGCTCGCTGGGCAGCGAGGAGGACACGCGGCGCCTGGCCGAGGCGGACAAGGTCAACGGCGTCATGCGCGAGCTCGCGGCGGGCCTGCGCAACCCGCTGATCATCGTCGGCGGCGACTTCAACATGAACGGCACCACCGGCGTGATCGATCGCGTCCGCCGGGGCCTCGACGGGGACGGGTCGGACCTGGAGATCGCGCGGCCGCTGGTGCTGGGCGAGGCCCTCGCCTACACGTTCGTGGGCCAGCCCGACGAGGGCCGCCCGACGGCCGTGCGGCTGGACTATTTCACATACCCAGGTGCGCAGCTGCGCGTGGCCCAGGCCTTCGTGCTCGACACGTCGCGGCTGGACGCCCAGGCCCTGCGCAGCGCGGGGCTCCAGGCCGGCGACTCGTGGGGGAGCGACCACCTGCCGGTGGTGATCGATCTGCTCCCCGCCCAGGCTCCGAACTGACCCCGCGCAGCCGGCCGGCAGGGCCGGCCGTGTCGGCTGGGCAAGCCGCAGCGGGAAATCCCGTGCAAAGTCAGCGGTCCGCTGGACGAACTCGGCGGCGTTGTGCATGAGTAGTAAGACACACACGCGGGCGGTGACGCGGAGGGCGACATGAGCGGATGGATCTTGGCGACGGCGGGCGTGCTGATGGGCGCGGGGATGGCCGGCGTGGTGCTCACGGGCACCAGCGGGGCCAACGTCCGCTTTGCCGACGAGCCCGGCCGGGGCACGCCGGTGGCGGTGGTGGAGCTGTTCACGTCCGAGGGGTGCTCGTCGTGCCCGCCGGCCGACGCGCTGCTCTCGGCGCTGATCGCCGACGCCGGGGCCAAGAACGCCGCGGTGTACGCCCTGTCGTTCCATGTCAACTACTGGGACAACCTGGGCCACCCGGACCCGTTCGCGTCGGCGGCGTTCACCGACCGCCAGTACGCCTACGCCGACGCGTTCCGGGCGCGCTCGGTGTACACCCCGCAGATGGTGATCAACGGCTCGGCCGAGTTCGTGGGCTCCGACGCCAAGCAGGCCGCGCGGCAGATCGAGGCGGCGCTGTCGCGCGGCACCGCTGGGACGCTCGGCCTGACCGCCGCGCGCCGCGGCGACGCCGCCGAGGTGGCCCTGGACGCGCGGGGCCTGCCCGAGGGGGCCGTGGTCCACGTGGCCCTGGTCGAGCGCGGGCTCAAGACGGCCGTGCGTCGCGGCGAGAACGCCGGCCGGACCCTGGCACACGACAATGTGGTTCGCGCCTTTGCGACCCTCGCGCCCAGGCCCGCCGCTGAGGGCCCGGCGACGATCACGCTCAAGGCCCCCGCCGGCCTCAACTGGGACAACGCCCACGTCGTCGCCTACGCCCAGGACGGCAACGTCGGGCGGGTCCTCAACGCGACGCGTGCGCCGGTCGGCCCCGCTCAGCCGTAACGCCGCCCGGGTGCGGGGTCGAACGAGCCAGTAGACGGGGGCTTGAGGATGAGGGGGGTGGGGGTGGGAGGTGGGGGGTCAGAAGTCGCTGACGCCCAGGCACTCGCAGGCGACGGCCATGCGGACGAGCACGCCGTGGGCGACCTGCCGAAGGACGACCGATCTCGGCGAGTCGGCCGCCTCGGGCGTGATCTCCACGCCGCGGTTGATGGGCCCCGGGTGCATGACGATGGCGCCGGGCTTCATGGTGCGGAGGCGGTCGGCGTCCAGGGCGTAGAGGCGGGCGTACTCGCCCAGCGAGACGACGGCGGCGGGCCCGGGCGTGTGGGTCGCCCCGGCGGGGGGCTCGCGGCGTTCGAACTGGATGCGCAGGACGTTGACGGCGTCGGCATCGGGCAGGACGGCGTCGAGGTCGTTGCTCAGGGCGCAGCCCAGCGCGCCCAGCGAGGCCGGGACCAGGCTGGGCGGGCCGACGCAGACCACGCGCGCGCCCAGGGCCGTCATGGCGGCGATGTCCGAGCGGGCCACGCGTGAGGCGGCCACGTCGCCGACGATGGCCACCGTCAGGCCCGAGAGGTCGAAGCCGTCGAGCCGGCCGTGGGCCTCGGCGAGCGTGTAGGTGTCCAGCAGGCCCTGGGTGGGGTGCTCGTGGCGGCCGTCGCCGGCGTTGATGACGGCGCAGCGGCGGCCGGCGGGGAAGTGGCGGCCCGGCCGCAGCGCCGCCAGCGTGCGGGCCACCAGGTGGCAGGCCCCCGAGGCGCGGTGGCGGATGACCAGCGCGTCGGCGCCCATGGCGGCGACGTTGGCGGCGGTGTCGGCGACGCTCTCGCCCTTGCTCACCGACGAGCCGACGGAGGTCAGGTCGATGACCTTGGCGCCCAGGCCGCGGGCGGCGACAGAGAAAGAGACCCGCGTGCGCGTGGAGTCCTCGAAGAAGAGGTTGGCCACGACCCGGCCCTTGAGCAGGCCGCGGAGCCCGGCGGGGGCCTGGGCCGGGCCGCTCAGGGGGAGGGAGGCGGTCTCACCCATGAGCGTGTGAACACGCCGGGTGCGTTCCAGGAGTCGGCGGACGGCCGCCGGCGGCAGGCCGCCCAGCTGAAGCAGGTGCGTGCTCCCCGCGGCGTCGGTCGGCAGGCGGGCGGGGTCCGGCGTGGGTGTCACGGGGTCGAACCCGGCGGTGGGGAGGCTCGTTGGGGGCATGATCGTGTGAACGGGCGAGAGGGGCGGGGCGGGTTGGCGGGCGTGCACGCCGGCGGGGCTGTTGGTCCGGGTCTTATTCCGGAGCGGGAGACGGCGGGGGCGCGGGGGTCGGGGGGGTCGGGGCCTTGGCGGGCAGAACGGGCAGGACCTGCACAGCCGGGACGGTCGGGGCGCGCGTCGGCGGGGGCTCGACGCGTGGCGCGGGCGGGGTAGTTGGGGCGGGCGACTGGGTGGGGGTGGGGGTGGGGGTGGGGGTCTGGGGCGGGAGCGAGCCGCTCGGGCCGAGGTCCGCGGGGTCGTAGGGCCTGATCAGGTCCGGCGACTGCCCGAGCCCCTGCGGCGCGGGGCCGAAGCCCGGCTGGGCCCGCCCGGGTGCCTCGGGCGCGGTGAAGGCGGGGCGGTCGGTGCCGTACCGGTCGATGCGGGCTGGGACCACGTCGGCGAAGTTGGCCGGCGGGAGCGTGACGAGGCCGACGGGCCTGAGGCGGAAGTCCTCCACGCGCCACGGCCCGACGCCGCCGGTGAGGTAGACCGTGACGGTCTGGTGGACGCGCGCGGTGGGGTCGTCCGAGGGCGCAGCCAGGCCCAGCACGGGCCGGATGACGTCGATCTCGGCGCGCAGACCGCGGATGGTGACCCGGGCCACGTGGTAGGTGGGCAGCTGGTCGTTGTCGGTGCGCAGCAGGTCGCCGCCGGGGCCGATGCGGCGCAGGAGCTGGTCCTGCCAGGCGGTGCTCAGGCCGGGGGGCAGGTTGACGGCGAAGGGCTGGTCGTAGGCCGAGCCGGGGACGGGGTCGGCCACGGGCGGGAAGCGGCGCGAGGTCCAGTACACGGCCTCGATGATGGCCGGCGGGACGCCGCCGAAGTTGACGTCGTTGGAGGCGGTGTCGCCCCCGACCGGGGGCCAGTTGGTGTACCCCGAGGAGACGCAGCCGGCTGCGCCTGCGAGAACGGTCAGGGCGGTCAACAACGCTGCCGAACGGGCGCGGTGCATTCGGTGGGGCTCCTTGGGAGTGCTCGGGGATGGTACCGCGTCCGGCGCTGCTTGGGCCCGCGCCACGGGCCGGGCGCAGCGGCCCGCTGTCCGATACGCTTGTGTCGCTGCGGCAACGCCCGCGCCCGGCGCCCACCCGCCGGGCGCGTGCCCGGCCGCAGACTCAGCCCCACATGGAACCAATGCGCATCGTTGTCGGCATCTCCGGGGCCTCGGGCGCGCAGTACGCCACGCGCCTGCTCGAGACCCTCCTGGCCGGCGGTCATCACGTGCACCTGGTGGCCACCGAGTATGGCCGCCGGCTGCTCCACGACGAGCTGGGCGTGCGCACCCTCGACCTGGCCGACCTGGTGCCGGGCATGGCCGACCGGGCCGCGGAGCTGACCAACAGGCGGTACTTTGTGCACCCGCACAAGGACGTGGGCGCGGTGATCGCCTCCGGGTCGTTCCTGCACGACGGGATGGTGGTGGTGCCGTGCTCGTCGGCGGCGCTGGGGTACATCGCGGGGGGCTCGGGCTCGAACCTGCTCTGCCGGGCGGCGATGGTGACGCTCAAGGAGCGGCGCCCGCTGGTGCTGGTGCACCGGGAGAGCCCGCTGTCGCTGATCGACATCCGCAACATGGAAACGGTCACGCTGGCGGGCGGGATCGTGGCCCCGGCCAACCCTGGGTGGTACCTGCGCCCGCGGTCGCTGGGGGACCTGATCGACTTTGTGGTCGGCAAGTGCCTGGACCTGCTGCGCGTGCCGCACGAGCTGAAGGTGCGCTGGGAGGACGCCCACGACCAAGCCCAAGCCCAGGCCTCAGCCGCGTCCGGGCCGGGCGCCGGGGGCGATCAGGACCGCGCCTAGGGCCGCAGCGTGCCGGCCGCGGGGGTGCGGTGCGGGGGTGCGGGCGGGGCCGCTTACAGGCCCATGGCCTCAAGCACAGCCCGGCCCATGCCCGCGGGCGAGGCGGCCACGCGGACGCCTGCGCTCGAGAGGGCGGCGATCTTGGCCTCGGCGGTGTCCGAGGCGCCGCCGATGATCGCGCCGGCGTGCCCCATGCGTCGGCCCGGGGGGGCGGTGCGCCCGGCGATGAAGCCCGCCACGGGCTTGACGGGCAGGCCGGCGGCCCGGCGGTCGGCGATCCACCCCGCGGCGTCGATCTCGTCGGTGCCCCCGATCTCGCCGATGAGGAGCACCGCGTGGGTGTCGGGGTCGTCGAAGAAGAGCCGGAGGCAGTCGGTGTGCGAGAGCCCGCGGACCGGGTCGCCGCCGATCCCGATGCACGTGGACTGGGCCAGGCCCAGGGCCGAGGTCTGCCACACGGCCTCGTAGGTGAGCGTGCCGGAGCGCGACACGATGGCCACGGCCTTGCTGCGCTTGGCCTGCGACACGTGCGTGTGGATGTACCCCGGCATGATGCCGATCTTGCACCCCGCGCTGGTGTAGGGATCGTCGTGGGCGGTGCCGGCGCCGGTCTTGGGGCCGGGGGTGATCACGCCGGGGCAGTTGGGGCCCACCAGCGTGACGCTGGTGCCGAGCGTGCCGAAGCCGCGCCCGGCTGAGGCGTTGTGCTGGTCAAGCCAGGCCCGGGCCCGGATCATGTCCTGCACGGGCACGCCCTCGGTGATGGCGCAGATCACGCGGACACCGGCGCTGGCTGCCTCGATGATCGCGTCGGCGGCGCCCACCGGCGGGACGAAGATCATGGTCGCTGTGGCGCCGGTCTGCGAGACGGCGTCGGCGACGGTGTCGAAGATCGGCAGGCCGTTGGCGTCGCGGGTCCCGCCCTTGCCGGGGGTGACGCCGCCGACGAGCTTGGTGCCGTAGTGCAGGCAGCCGCGCGTGTGCTGGGCGCCGTAGGCGCCGGTGATTCCTTGGCAGATGACGCGTGTCTCGGCGTGGATCAGGACGGCCATGCGGAGCCCCTCGGTGCTGGGTGAGTACTTGGCGAGCGTGCAGGATAGTGCCCCGGCTGGGCGCACACGGGGGGCCCGGGCCGGGCGACCCCGCGGCCCCGCGACCCCGCGACCCCGCGGCCCCGCGACCCCGGGGGACGGGCGACGGGCGACGGGTCCGGCGCCCGCTTGCGCAGCGCGGGAGGTCCCATAGCCGAGCCATCGGGGCACGTCCCGGCTCACGCGCGCGGCGGAGTCTGGTATATTGCTCGTGTGCGGCCGCTGGCGCAGCGGCCGGGGTCTAGGGCGTGGCCGGCGTGTGTGGGTGTGGGTGTGGGTGGGGGTGTGGGTGTGGGTCGGAGGAGGATCGCATGCGGTCAATGGATCTGGTCAACGGGCTCGTGCGGGGCCTGGGTGTGCGGGTGGGCGGCGTCATGGCGGCGGCCGTTGCGGGTCTGGCTGTGGCGTGGCTGGCCCTGACCACCAGCCCGGCCCACGCGCGCCGGGACGATCAGCCCGCCCCCGAGCGCGCCCCAGCGGGCGCACCGGGCTCGCCGGGCGCACCGGGCTCGCCGGTGCCGGCGACGCGGGGCGGCGTGGTGGTGATGGAGAACGCCCGGATCTTCCCGGTCGTGGGGGACCCGATCGCGCGCGGCGTCCTGGTGCTGCGCGACGGCAAGGTCGCCGCCATCGGGGCCGTGGGCGCCGTGGAGATCCCCGCTGGGGCGACCAGGATCGACCTGGCCGGCAAGACGATCATCCCGGGCATCGTGGACACGCACTCGCACGTCGGCGGGATCGGGGCCGGCGACAGCTCGGCGACCACCCACCCCGACGCGCGCGTCTACGACTCGATCAACCCGCTGGACCCTGGCTTCAAGCGGGCCCTGGCCGGTGGGATCACGACCATCAACGTCATGCCCGGCTCGGGCCACCTGCTCTCGGGCACGACGGTCTACCTCAAGCCGCGCGGCGGGGCGACCGTCGACGACCTGGCCATCGCCGACGCGCGCGGCGGGCCGGCCGGGGGCGTCAAGATGGCCAACGGCACCAACCCCCTGCGCGCCCCGCCCTTCACCGGCACCCGCGGCAAGTCCGCCGCGGTCGTCCGCCAGATGCTCGTCAAGGCCCAGGAGTACGCCGAGAAAGTCAGGTCGGCCGGCGACGACAGGGCCAAGCTCCCGCCGCGCGACCTGGGCAACGAGACCCTCGCCGGCGTGCTGGACCGCTCGCGGATCGTGCACCACCACACCCACCGCGCCGACGACGTGGCCACGGTGATGCGGATCGCCAAGGAGTTCAACCTGCGCGTGGTGCTCCAGCACGTCTCGGAGGGGTACAAGGTGGCCGGCCAGATCCGGGCCGCGCAGGACGCCGGGCACATAGTCGGGTGCTCGGTGATCCTGGTCGACTCGCCCGGGGGCAAGCTGGAGACCGCCGAGGCGCGCTTCGAGAACGCGGCGATCCTGGAGAAGGCCGGCGTGCTGGTGGCCTTCCACACCGACGACTGGATCACCGACTCGCGGCTCTTCCTGCGCAGCGCCGCCCTGGGGGTGCGCGCCGGGATGAGCCCCGAGGGCGCGCTGCGCGCCATGACGATCAACGGGGCCAAGATGCTCGACCTGCAAGCGCGCGTCGGCTCGCTGGAGGTGGGCAAGGACGCCGACGTGGTCGTGCTCTCGGGGGACCCGTTTAGCGTCTACACCAAGGTCGAGCAGACCTGGGTCGAGGGCCGCAAGCTCTTCGACCGCGCCGAGGCCCAGGACCGGCTCTGGGCCACCGGCGGCTTCGGGGCTGGGGCGCCCGTCAAGCCCTACCTCTGCTGCCAGGACGAGTCAGAATACTTCAACTTCGGCCGGCGCCAGTGGTCCGCGGGGGGCCGGTGATCATGGCCGCGGACGGGCGCTGCGCCCGTGCCCGCGGGCGCAGCCGAGGGGCGTGTGGCGGACGACGCGCCCGGGCGCAGGGTCGTACTAAGGATCATGGCGATGCGTGAACTCTCTCCCGTAACTCCTCTTGCGCAGAGCGTGACGCTGACAGCGACCCTTCGGTTGTGGGTGACCGCTGCGCTGCGACTCGGGACCGTGCTGCTGCTGGCGGCGTTCGTTCTGCAGGTCGGGCATTCTGCGAGCGTTTACATGAACGGTTATTGGCATGAATTATTGACGCCACGGTTTTCTCTCTTGACCGAAAAAATACTGGCTGCGGTGCTCCAGAATTTCTACTTGCTACCGACGGCGCTGGCGCTGCAAATCGCAGGCAAGTTCGCGGTGCCGTGGATCGTGCCGACAATGCTCGGAGGTTGCCCGCGCTGCGGGTACGAGATCGATAGGCAGATGCTCTTGTGCCCCGAGTGCGGCATGCAGCTGCGCAAGGCCCCCGGCATCGAGCACGGGCGGGTGTCCGTCAGAGAGCTTCAAACGCTGCGGCCGAGCGACGGCCGCGCGCACGCCGGGCCTGAGCTCGGGCCCGCATCGCTTGACAAGGAGACCGCATGAACCCCGCCCGGACTGTGCTTCAGACGCGTTGCGTGCAGGTGGTGTCGGTGGCGTGCGCCCTGCTGTGCCTGGCCGGCGCCGCGGCGGCCCAGGTGGCGGTGCGCGGCCGGCAGGTGTACACGGCGGGCCCGCTGGGGAACATCGCGCGCGGCGTGGTGGTCATCAGCGCCGAGGGCAAGATCACGGACGTGGGGCCGCAGGACCGCGTCCGCATCCCCGACGGGTACCGTGTGCTCGACGCGGAGATCGTCACGCCGGGGCTGATCGACGCGCACTGCACGGTGGGCCTGTCGGGGCTCTACAACCAGCCGCACGACTCGGACCAGATCGAGTCCTCCGCCGCGATCCAGCCCGAGCTGCGCGCCACCGACGCGTACAACAGCAAGGACGCGCTGGTCGAGTGGGTCCGGTCCTTCGGCGTCACCACGGTGCACACCGGGCACGCGCCGGGCGAGGTGATCTCGGGCCAGACGGCGGTGATCAAGCTGTCGGGCGACACCGTGGACGAGGCGGTCGTGCTGCCCGTGGCCGCAGTGGCCGCCACGCTGGGGCCCGAGAGCTTCCGCCAGGGCTCGCCCGGCACGCGCGGCAAGCAGATCAGCGTCCTGCGCCAGGAGCTGATCAAGGCGCAGGAGTACCTGGCCAAGCGCCGCCGACCCGCCGAGCCCGACGCGGACGCCAAGAAGAGCGAGCCGCCGGCGCGCGACCTGCGCCTCGAGATGCTCGCGGCCGTGCTCAACAAGGAGGTGCCGCTGCTGGTCACCGCCCAGCGCGCCCAGGACATCGCCTCGGCCCTGCGGCTCAAGGCGGAGTTCGGCATCGACCTGATCCTCGACGGCGCCGCTGAGAGCCCCCTGCTCATCGACCAGATCAAGGCCGCCGGCGTGCCCGTGTTCGTGCACCCGCTCATGACGCGCGCCTTTGGCGAGATGGAGAACGCCAGCGTGGAGACGCCGGCGCTGCTGGACAAGGCCGGCATCCCCGTCGCGATCCAGGGCGGCTACGAGGCCTACGTGCCCAAGGCCCGCGTGGTGCTCTTCGAGGCCGCCATCGCCGCGGCCAACGGCCTGAGCTTCGACCGCGCCCTGGAGTCCGTCACCATCCGCCCGGCCCGCGTGCTCAAGGTCGACGGCCGCGTCGGATCGTTGGAGGTGGGCAAGGACGGCGACGTGGCCATGTTCGACGCCGACCCCTTCGAGTACACCTCGCACTGCATCGGCGTGGTGATCAACGGCAGGGTCGTCAGCCAGACCCCGCGCTGAGCGGCACCTCCGGCGCCGAGCGGCACGCCCCGCGCCGAGCGTCGGGCCGGCGCGCTCCCCGCTGCCCGTCGCGGCTACCGTGCCGGCTGTCTCCGGCACTCCCGTGCGCACGCGCGCCGGCGTGCCCGCTACTGACAACCCGGAGCCACCGCATGCCCATCCCAACGCCCAGGCCCGCCTCCGCCGACATCGGTGTCATCGGCATGGAGGTCATGGGCAAGAACATCGCCCTGAACATCGCCGATCACGGCTTTGCCACCGCCATCTACAACCGCACCACCGCCAAGACCGACGCCGTCCTGGCCGAGAACCCGCCGGCTGTCTTTGCCGGCACCACCGGCTCGCTGGTGCCCGCGGCGGAGCTCAAGGACTTCGTCGCCTCGCTCAAGCGGCCGCGGCGGATCGTGCTGCTGGTCAAGGCCGGCGGGCCGACCGACGCCACCATCGACGGCCTCCGGCCGCTGCTCGAACCGGGCGACCTGATCGTCGACGGAGGCAACGCCGAGTGGCAGGACACAGTCCGCCGGGAGGCTGCGCTGGCCTCAGCGGGTCTGCTCTTTGTGGGCTCGGGGGTGTCCGGGGGCGAGCTGGGCGCTCGCTTTGGACCCTCGCTCATGCCCGGCGGCAAGCCGGAGGCCTGGGCCATCCTCAGGCCCGTCTGGGAGGCCATCGCCGCCAAGGTGGACGCCGCCACCGGCAAGCCCCTGCCCGGGGCCGCCCCGGCCAGGCCGGTCAAGGGCGGCGTGCCCTGCACCACCTACATAGGTCCAGGCGGCGCCGGGCACTACGTCAAGATGGTCCACAACGGCGTCGAGTACGGCGACATGCAGCTCATCGCCGAGGCGTACCACTTCATGCGCGACGTGCTGGGCATGAGCCCCGCCGCCATGAGCGAGGCGTTCAACACCTGGAACTCCGGCGAGCTCGACTCGTTCCTGATCGAGATCACCGCCGACATCCTGCGCCAGGCCGACCCGGTCACGGGCAGGCCCTTTGTCGACGTCGTCCTCGACGCCGCCGGCCAGAAGGGCACCGGCAAGTGGACCATCAACAGCGCCCTGGACCTGGGCGTGCCCGCGGCCACCATGGCCGAGGCCGTCTTTGCGCGCAACATCAGCGCCATCAAGGACGAGCGCGTGGCCGCCTCGGCGGTCCTCCGGGCGCCATCGCCACACCCCGCCGCCGCGGCCCTGGCCCCCGACTGGCTCGCCTGCGTCCGCGACGCGCTCTACTGCTCCAAGGTCTGCTCGTACGCGCAGGGCTTTGCGCTCATGCAGACCGCCAGCAAGGCCCACTCCTGGGGCCTGCGCCTGGGCGAGGTCGCCGCGATCTTCCGCGGCGGGTGCATCATCCGGGCGCGCTTCCTGCAAAAGATCACCGAGGCCTTCGCGCGCCGCGCGGACCTGCCCAACCTCCTGCTCGATTCCTACTTCGCCTCCGAGACACGCAACCGCCACGCCAACTGGCGCGCCGTCGTCGCCCGCGCCGCCCTGGCCGGCGTCCCCGTGCCCGCCTTCGCCTCGGCCCTGGCCTACTTCGACTCCTACCGCTCGGCCACGCTCCCAGCCAACCTCATCCAGGCCCAGCGCGACTACTTCGGCGCGCACACCTACGAGCGGACCGACCAGCCGCGCGGCCAGTTCTTCCACATCGACTGGCCCGAGCCGTCCCGGCCGCAGCTCAAGGCCTGAGCGCCCGGGCCGCGGGCCCTAGACTTTCACGCACACCGCTGGGGCGGTAACTCAATTGGTAGAGTGCCAGCTTTGCAAGCTGGAAGTTGAGAGTTCGAGTCTCTTCCGCTCCACTATCGCCCGGCCCCGCAGCGCGTCGCGTAGAGCCGCGTGCCGCCGGGAGTTGGGCGCAGTTTCCGTCGCCGAGCCATCGCCTTCAACACCGCGCCGGACTCGTTCGCCCCCGCCCGAGCCCGATGCCGCCGGCGGGCGCGGTGTCGGCGGGGCTGCGGACCGGATAGCGGGCAGCGCCGGGTCGCGACAGCCTCTTGCACGGCTTTCTCAGCGTCGTGGCGGCTCCGCTGGGCGCAGCGGCTGGCGATCAGCTCGGCGCGTCGCGCGTTGAGGGCACCGAAGCCCGCGCAGCGGACCGACGCCATAATCAATGCCCCATGCTGCTGAAGATCGCGACAACCAGGCGACCCGG
>PNJV01000011.1 GCA_013822085.1 Isosphaera sp.
CGGCGGTGCCCCCCCCGGGGCCCCCCGGGACGCCGGCGCCCATCGGCGTGCTCCCGCCGCTGCTGGCCAACCAGATCGCCGCCGGCGAGGTGGTCGAGCGCCCCGCCAGCGTCGTCAAGGAGCTGGTCGAGAACGCCCTGGACGCCGGGTGCGCCCGGGTGACGGTCGAGCTGGCCCAGGGGGGCATCGAGCTGGTGCGCGTCAGCGACGACGGCTCGGGCATCCCCGAGAACGAGCTGGCCCTGGCCCTGGCCCCGCACGCCACCAGCAAGGTGCGCACCGCCGAGGACCTGGAGCGCATCGCCACGCTGGGCTTCCGCGGCGAGGCCCTGGCGTCGATCCTCTCGGTCTCGCGCCTGAGCCTGCGCTCGCGCCGCGCCGGGCCGGGCCACGAGCCGGGGGCCGTCGTCGAGGGCGAGGGGGACCGGCTGGGCCCGCCCAGGCCGGCGCCGGGGCCGGTGGGCACCACCGTCACGGTGCGCAACCTGTTCTTCAACACCCCCGCGCGGCGGAAGTTCCTGCGCACCGCCGCCACCGAGCAGGCCCGCTGCGTCGAGGCCCTGCGGTCCATCGCCATGGCCCGCCCGGGGGTCGGCTTCCGCCTGACCTGCGACGGCCGGGCCCTGCTGGACCTGCCGCCGGACCAGAGCCCGCGCGCCCGCGTGCTGGGCCTGCTCGGGCCCGAGCTTGAGCCCCACCTGCTCGAGGCCCACGCCGACGCCCTGGACGCGCACCCGGGCGCGATGGGGGGTGGGGGTGCGGGGGGTGCGGGGAGGCCGGTGACGCTCTGGGCCCTGGTGGGCACGCCGCAGATCGCGCGGGCCACCGCTGCGGCGCAGCACATCTACGTCAACGGCCGGCCCGTGCGCGACCGCGCCGTCGGGCACGCCCTGCGCGAGGCCTACCGGGGGGTGCTCGACCACACCCGGCACCCCACCGCGGTGCTGATGCTCGAGCTGGACCCCGCTGCGGTGGACGTCAACGTGCACCCGGCCAAGAGCGAGGTGCGCTTCCGCGACGCCTCGGCGGTGCACCAGGCGGTGCTCGGGGCCGTGCGCACCGCCCTGCGCCGCGCCGACCTGACGCCCGCCCTCTCCCCAGCCCCCTGGGCCCAGGGGCATGGCGGGGACGGGGGGGCCGGGGGCGGCGGCGTGCTGCCGACGGTCCCGCCGCCGGGGTGGCGCCCGCGCGACGCCGACCGCCCCGACGCGGCGCTCTTTGCCGACCGCATGCGGGCCCTGGGCCCGGCCCTGGCCGCTCTGGGGGGGGCTGGGGCCCACGCGGCGGGCTCGCCGGCGATCGCCCCGGACGCGGCGCTGCGCGACGGCTCGTCGGCCGGCGCGCTGGCGCCCCAAGCCGCCGACCAAGCCGGCCCGCTGGGGTGGCCCTGGCCCGTGGCGCAGCTGGGCAGGTCCTACCTGGTCACGCAGGACGAGCACGGCGTGATCCTGATCGATCAGCACGCGCTGCACGAGCGGGTCATGTTCCAGGCGCTCCTGGGGCGCGTCGTGGGCGACGGCGGGCCCGGCCTGGAGCGCCAGCGCTTGCTGGTGCCGGCGGTGGTGCCGCTGGGACCGGCCCGGGTGGCGCTGCTGAGCGACCCGGGCTTTGCGAGCCTGTGCGACCGCGTCGGGATCGAGCTGAGCCAGGCCGGCCCGGGCGCCGCCGCGGTGCAGGCCTTCCCCACGCTGCTGCTCGAACGCCGCGTCGAGCCGGCGCCCTTCGTGGCCGACCTGATCGACCGCGCCGAGGCGGGGCAGCTCGGCGGGCCCAGCGCCGGCCCGGACCGCTGGCAGAGCGAGGCGGTGCTCCACAGCGTCCTGGACATGATGGCCTGCAAGGCCGCTGTCAAGGCGGGCGAGGCCCTGCCCGACCACCAACTGCGGGCCCTGGCGGCCCAGCGCCTCCTTGTGGAGCGCGGCTCCAACTGCCCGCACGGCAGGCCCACGAGCCTGCGCATCGGCTTTGACGAGCTTGCCCGGCGGTTCGGGCGCTGAGCCCGCGCGCGACGCGGCTGCGCGGGGTGTGGGCGCGGCTCGGGCGCGATAGAACGCGGGCGCGGGGGGTGGCAGGTGGGGCGCGGGGGGAGGGGGTGTGGGTCAGGCGGGCTGATCGAGGCGCCGCCCGGGTCCCGCAGCCGGCTCGCCCGAGTCCGCGGGCGGGGCCACCAAATAGAAGCGCTCGATGCGGGCCTCGAAGTGCTCGTCGGAGCCGAGCCGGCTCAAGCGGTAGTGCCCTTCCATGGTCCCCCAGGGCGTCGAGAGCGGGCAGAACGACTCGTACTCGAAGCGCTCGCCGGGGCCGATCACCGGCTGCTGCCCGATGACGCCGGCACCCTCGACCACGTCGGTCCGGCCGTGGGCGTCGACGATCAGCCAGCGGCGGCTGAGCAGCTGCACGCCGCTGCGCGTGCCGTTGGAGACGCGGATGCGGTAGCCGAAGATGTATCGGCGGGCCGTGGGGTCGGACTTGTCGGGGATGAAGGCGGGCTCGACGTGCACGTCGATGCCACGGGTGCACGCCGAGGAGCCTCGGCAGGCGTGCACGGGAGCGGTGTCGAGCATGCGGGCGTCCTCCGGGGTTGTGCGCAGCAGCGCTGTGAACGGTAGCCCACACACTCTTGTGGAACACCCCGGGCGGGCCGCGTGGGCGTGGTCCTCGGGGCGGGCGGGCGCGCAGCTGTGGATCTGCTTGGGTCGGTACGGGTCGCAGGGGCGCGCGGTTCGGGCGCGGGTGGGTGCGTGCTCGGGGGCCCAGCGCAGGGGCAGTCGGGGCTGATGCGGTGACCGGGCGGGGCGCAGTCGGCTACGCTGGCGAGGGAAAGTTTGCGTGCACTTACAAACATCGGGGTGCGTTCGGGCGTTCAAGATGGAACAGCCCGCCGCACGGGGCGTGCGGGCCCGCCGCCCGCGGGCGCACGCACGGGCCGATCGGCACACGGAGCCACGATGACGACGCTCTTGCGACCCACCGAGCCCCCGCCCGCCACGGCCCCCACCAGCACGCGGCGTCTGAGCAGCGGGCTGGTCTTTTTGAGGCAGTTCTTCCGCCAGCCCGCGGTGCTGGGCTCGCCGTTCCCCAGCAACCCGCGCGTGAGCCGGGCGCTGATCGACCAGCTGGACCTGGAGGGCGCATCGGCGGTGGCCGAGCTCGGGCCGGGCTCGGGGGTGGTCACCAGGCTGATCCGGCGTCGGCTGGCCCCCGGGGCGGCGTTCTTTGCGGTCGAGCGCAACGAGCGACTGGCGCGGACACTCCAGCGGGAGATGCCCGGGGTGCCGATCCTGCACGACGACGCGGGGAACGTGGGCGCGATCATGCGGGCGCGGGGGATCGCGGCCTTGGACTGCGTGGTCTCGTCGCTGCCGTGGCTGCTGTTCGGGCCGGAGCTCCAGGGCCGGCTGCTGCGCGAGGCGGCGGGGGCGTTGCGGCCGGGCGGGGGCTTCTCGATGGTGACCTACCGCAACCCGGCGATGGCCTCGGTGCGGGCCTTCCGCGGGCGGATGGAGGGGGTCTTTGGGCGGGTGTGGCTCGAGCGGGTGGTGTGGTCGGCGTTCCCGCCGGCGAGCATCTATTACGCCACGCGCTGAGCGCGACTCGGCCCAGCGAGCGAGCCACGCAGCGCAGCGAGCACGCCAAGGCGGCGGCGCGGCGGGCGCATCACGCGTTGACCCTGGCCACGCGACATGCTTAGCGCCCGTGAGGCTGTCTGGTGAGCGCATCGCGCCAACGGGCGAGGGCGCCCGGTCGGCGGCGCAGCGGCGGGCGAGCGAGGGCGGCTGGGGTCAGCAGCGCACGGCGGCGGGTGGCGGTGTACGCTGGTCTCCGCATGCGACACTGCGATCTGTGCATCATCGGGTCCGGGCCTGGCGGGCAGAAGGCGGCGATCCAGGCCGCCAAGCTGGGCAAGGACGTCGTCGTCATCGAGCGCATGGAGGTGGTCGGGGGCGTGGCCATCAACACGGGCACGATCCCCTCCAAGGCCCTGCGCGAGGCGGTGCTGGCCGTGACGGGCGCCCAGAACATCGTGGCTATGGCCGGCGACGCGCTCCTGCCCGAGCACAACCGCCTGGCGCGCCTGACCGAGGCGTGCAACCGCGTGATCCGCGGCGAGGTGGAGCTGGTGCGTCACCAGCTGGTCTCCAACGGCGTGGAGATCCTCCACGGCCACGGCTCGTTCATCAACCCGACGACGGTGGTGTGCGACGGCCCGCGCGGGACCGAGCAGATCTCGGCCGAGCGGGTGCTCATCGCCACGGGCACCACGCCGGCCAGGCCGCGCGAGTTCGTCTTCGACGAGAAGACGATCCTGACCTCCGACGAGATCCTGCGGCTGCGTCGGCTGCCGCGGACGATGATCGTCGTCGGGGGCGGCGTGATCGGGACCGAGTACGCCTCGATGATGGCGGCTTTGGGGGTCCGGGTGACGATCGTCGAGGGCCGGCCCAGGCTGCTGGACTTCATCGACGCCGAGATCGGCGAGGCCCTCCAGTACCACCTGCGCCAGGCCGGGTGCACGCTGCGGCTGAGCGAGAAGGTCGTGTCGATCCGCGCCGTCGAGCCCCCGCCGGGGGCCCGCTCGGTCGAGGGCATGCTCGCTGAGGCGACGCTCGAGAGCGGCAAGACGCTGGTGGCCGACGCGCTGCTCTACTGCATCGGGCGGACCGGGGCCACCAGCGCCCTGAACCTGGCCGCGGCGGGGCTCTCGGTCGACGGGCGCGGCCGCGTGGCCGTCAACGAGCACTTCCAGACCTCCCAGCCGCACATCTACGCGGTGGGGGACGTCATCGGCTTCCCGGCCCTGGCGTCCACGTCCATGGAGCAGGGCCGCCTGGCGGCGCTGCACATGTTCGACAAGCCCGGGAGCAACATCCCCGACCTGATCCCCTACGGGATCTACTCGATCCCCGAGATATCCATGGTCGGGTGGACCGAGGAGCGTCTGACCAAGGAGGGCGTGCCCTACGAGTCGGGCATCGCCCAGTACAAAGAGATCGCGCGCGGGCAGCTGCTCAACGACGAGGTCGGCATGCTCAAGCTGCTGATCCACCAGGAGACCCGCGCGCTCCTGGGCGTGCACGCCATCGGCACCGGGGCCACCGAGCTGATCCACATCGGCCAGGCGGTCATGGCCTTCGGCGGCACCGTCGACTACCTGGTCAACACGGTCTTCAATTACCCGACCCTGGCCGAGTGCTACAAGGTCGCCGCGTACAACGGCCTCAACAAGCTCCGGCACACCTGAGCGACCCCCGCCGGCGGCCGCGCCCCGGGCCCACGAGCGACCCCCCTCGATGCTGACCGACACCGCCACCGTGCTGATCGTCGCCGGGGTTGCCGCGTCGCTGACGCTCTCGGCCGGCGCGCTGGTGATCATGGCCCTGGTGGCGCGGGCGACGCTGCGCGCCCGGCGCGCCGCCCGCGCCGCTGCGCCCGGGCCGGCCGCGGCCCCACCGCACGGCCAGCGCCCGGGCCTGGCGGTCCCGCTGTCGCCGGCCGATCGCGCCCGGCTGGTGCAGCAGCAGGAGCTGATCAACGACATGGGCGCCGCCAAGCTCCGGGCCGAGACCGAGCTGCTCGAGATCCAGTCGGGCATCGCCCGGCGTGAGCTGAGCCAGCGCGAGTCGGCCCCGGAGTTCCAGAAGCTGGCCCTGGAGAAGCTCCGGCTGGAGACCGACCTGCTGCGCCTCCAGGCCCAGCGCCTCCGCCGGCTCAGCGACGACGAACGCCCCTTCCCCGAGTAGCCCGCCATGGCCAAGCGCGCCACGACACCCAAGGCAGGCTCCGCGGCGCCGTCGCACGCGCCCGCGAGCGACGGACGCGCCCCGGCCCAGGGCCCGCGCGCGTCGGCGGTGGGGGGTGCGGGGGGTGCGGGGGGCGTGGGCGTGGTGGGCGAGCTGCCCACGCTGGGCCTTGACGAGCTGATCGGCCAGGACGCGGCTGTGGGGCACCTCCGCCGCGCGATGGGGTCGGGCCGGGCGCACCACGCGTGGGTGTTCTACGGCCCGGCGGGCGTGGGCAAGCGCACGGCGGCGCTGGCCTTTGCCCGGGAGCTGCTCGATGCGCGCAGCCCCGGCGGGGCGCCCGCCGGCGGCCCCCAGGCCGAGCACGCCCGCGCCCTGCTGCGCGCCGGGTCGCACCCGGACCTGCGCCTGGTCGTCAAGGAGCTGGCCGCGGTCTGCCGAGACGACGCGACGCGGCGCAGCAAGCAGATCACGCTGGCCAAGGCGGTGATCGAGCAGTTCCTTCTCGAGCCGGCGGCGCTGCGCCGAGCCATCGACCCGCCCCCGGGCACCGCCACGCTGGCGGCCAAGGTCTTCGTGGTCGATCAGGCCGAGCTGATCGCCCCCGGCGTGCAGAACGCGCTGCTCAAGACCGTCGAGGAGCCCCCGCCGGGGACGGTGATCGTGCTGGTCACCTCCGAGCCGCACCGCCTGCTGGTGACGCTGCGCAGCCGGTGCCAGCTCCTGGCCTTCGGGGCGCTGAGCGACGAGCAGATGCGCGCCTGGTTCGATCGGCAGCTGCGCGCCGGCCCGCCCGACGCGGCCTGGGCCCGGGACGCCCAGTGGGCGCTGTCGGCGGCCGACGGCAGCCCGGGCGCTGCGCTGGTGGCGATGCGGCAGGGCCTGGCGCGGTGGCATCAGCAGCTGGGCCCGGGCATCGCCGCGGCCTTGGCCGACCGGGCACGCTCCGACCTGGCCCTGGCCGCCACCTGCGCGGCGCTGATCGACGAGCGCGCCAAGGAGGCCGTCGAGCAGAGCCCCCAGTCGAGCAAGGACGCGGCCAACCGCGCCTGGGCCAAGCGCATGCTGGCGCTCCTGGCCTGGTACGGCAGGGCCGCGCTGGCCGGGGGCGGCGCCGACCCGGCCCGTGCCGTGCACCTGATCGAGCTGTGCCGCCAGGCCGAGCTGCACATCGACGCGAGCGTCCAGGCGGCGGCGGCGCTGGACCGGCTCTTCTCGCAGTGGGCCACGGGGAGCGCCTCGGCGGAGCCGATGGGCCTGATCGTGGGCTAGGGCGGGTGCCCCGCGTGGGCCCGTGGGGCTCGTGGCTGCCTCAGCCGGCCACCGAGAGCGCCCCGGCCTGCGGCGCGGGCGCGTCGGCCTGGTGGGCCGGGCCGCGGGCGCCGGCGGCCTGCCGCTCGGCGGCGAGCTTGTCCATGAGCAGCCTCCAGGTCTGGCGCTCGTACTCGAGGAGCTCGATGACGGCGTCGGCCTTCTCGGTGCTGCGCTGGTGGCTGGCCTCCATCAGGTGGGTCATGAAGAAGGTGTAGAGCGCCACGATCTTGGAGTGCAGGTCGGCGTTGGGCTTGGGCTTGGCGGTGGTGATCAGCTCGGCGATGATGGCCCGGCAGCGGTCGAAGCCGGCGAAGCACGCCTGGTAGTCCTGACGGGCCAGGCCGTCGCGGCCCTGCCGGGCGTACTTGACGGCCCCGTCCAGGAGCATCAGCCGCAGCTCTTCCTTGGAGGCGGTCAGGACGCGCGTGGCCAGGTAGGGGTCGTTCTTCTTGGGAGTCGTCGGGGTCATGGCAGTTGTATCGGCGGGTTGCGCGGGGCTCATAACCCCCGCGGCGATGGTCGGTGGCGGGGGGCCGGTCGCCGGTCAGGAGCGCGAGGGGATGGTGATCGGGCGGATGTTGGCCACGGCCGTCTGCTGCTGCTGGAGGTTGGCCAGGGTGGACTCGAGCGTGGCGAACTGCCTGGTGAGGATCTCGCGGCGGGACTCGAGGCGCAGCTCCAGGGCGTCGATGCGGGAGTTCTCGGCGGCGACCTGGGAGTCCAGGGTGGCGCTGGCGTTGGTGAAGACGCCGTCGACGGGCCTGATGAACGAGTCGGCCAGGTCGGCGACGCGCTCGAGCACGCCCCTGCGGGTGACGGCGCCGGCGACGGTCTCGCTGACGAAGACGCCGGGGGCGATCTCTCGGCGGGTGGCGCCCGGGGCGCTGCCGCGGCCGGCGACCAGGTCGGCCACGGCCCCGGGGTCGGTGGCCAGGGCGTCGCGGAGGCGGTCGGCGTCCAGCGAGAGCCTGCCGGAGGCGACGCGCACGCCGATCTCCGACAGCCGCGTGAAGCGCCCCGCGATGCCGATGCCCGGGCCGGTGACGGCGGCAAAGAGCGCCGAGCGGAGCTGCTGGGTCGAGCTGTCGCCCAGGAGCGGCCCGCGCACCTCGGTCTCCGAGTCGAAGTCCGACTGGGTGTCGATGCGCTCGACGAGCGTGTTGAAGGCCTCGATGAAGGCGTTGAGCTGGCTCTCGATGCCCGCCGTGTCCTGGGCCACGGTGATCGTGGCCGGCGCCGCCGTGGGCGCCCGCAGGTCCAGCGTGACGCCCGGGATGGCCCCGGCGACGGAGTTGCTCGCGGCGGTGATGAGCACGGCCCGGGCCGGGTCGTCGGCGCCGATGAAGACGCGCGCGTCGCTGGCCGCCGAGACGCTGACCAGCCCCAGGTCCGGGCCGCCCGTGCTGGTGACCAAGAAGTCCCCGCCGACGCCCGCCACCAGGGCCGTGAGGCTCAGGCGGAAGGGGCGCGCGCCGGCGCCCTCGTTGATGACGGCGGCGCTGGCCCCGCCGGCGGCGGCGTTGATCTTCTCGGCGACCTGGGCCAGGCCGTCGGTGGCCAGGAGCGTCACCCGGCGCGAGGCCGAGCTGCTCACGGCGTTCTGCGCCCCGGTCCCGGGGGCGGTCAGGGTCAGGTTGAGGTTGCGGGCCACGGCCCCGGAGGCGTCGCGCACCGTGACGGCCGAGCCCCCCGGCGTGCCGCCGGCCTCGACCTCTTCCTCGATGGTGATCCCGTCGCCGGCGTCGTTGATCCGGGCCCGCAGGCCGTTGGTCTGCCCGTTGATCTGGGCCAGCAGCTCGCCCACGGTGCGCAGGCCCGCGCCGATGCTCACCGTGGCCCGCGCCCCCTGGGCGTTGGTGATCTCCAGGCTCCCGCCCCCGATGCCGCGCCCCCCGTTGAGGGCCGACAGCAGCGTCGAGGCGCCCACGAACTGGCGGTTGAGCCCCCGCCCCTGGCTCACGCCCGAGGCGAAGCTGCCGCTGATGCCCAGCGCCTCGGCGCCCTCGCCGCTGATCGTCAGCGTGCCCGAGCCGGAGGTCAGGTCGGTGATCTGCACCCGGGCGCCGTCGGCCGAGAGCGCCGCCGAGAAGCTCCCGGCCCCGACGGTGTTGAGCTCGGCGATCAGGTCGCGCAGCGACTCGCCGCCGTCGAGGTCGAAGGCCAGGCTGGTGCCGTTGCGCAGGGCGATCTCCACCGAGCCGTCGGCGATGCCCCGGCCGCCGTTGACCGAGCGCGTCAGGACGTCGCCCAGGCCCGCGATGAGCCGCCGGCCGAGCGTCGGCGAGCCCAGGATGCCCAGGTCCGCCGCGGTCGTGCCCCCCTGGCGCTCGGCGACGGTCAGCGTGCCGGCCCCGGCGGTGTTGTCCTGGAGCACCAGGCGGTTGGTCAGGGCGTCGATGCGCGCTGTTACAGCCCCGCCGGTGGCCTCGTTGATCCGCGCCACGACGCCGCCCAGGTCGGTCACGGCCGAGCGGGTGCGCTGGAGAGTCGGCTCGCCGCCGCCGGGCGGGGTGACGGTCTCGAAGACGTCCCCGATGTCGACCTGGAACGTGGCCCCGCTGCGCGCGGTGATGGAGAAGTCCGGGTTGGTCGTGCCGCCGGTGGTGCTGATGTCCACGCCCAGGCCGTCGTTGAGCTGGGTCAGGGCGGTGCGATCGCTGAGCACGCCGACCCGCGCGCCGGTGAGCGTGCCGCCGGCGGCGCTGCCGGCGATGCCCAGCGACGTGGCCGTGGTGGTCCCGCCGGTGTCGGCGATCGTCAGCGTCCCGGCCCCGCCGGAGAGGTCCTCGATGACCAGCCCGTCGCCCTGGGCCCGGGCGCGCAGGCGCAGGCCGGGGGCGGTGTTGAAGGCGTCGAGCACCTCGTCGAGCGTGGCGGCGCGCGAGAGGTCCACCGTGGCCGTGGCCCCCGACCGGTCCGTCACCAGCACCCCGCCGCGCTGCACGCCGGCGCCGCCGTTGAGAGCCGAGAGCAGCACCGACGGCCGGCCGCCGCCCTGCGTGCTGGCCAGCGTGATCTGCGTCAGCCCCAGCCCCGTGGTGGTGTCGGTGAAGCCCCCCGAGAGGAGCTGCCGCGAGCCGACGAGGCGGTCCACCGTCACGCGGTAAGAGCCCCCGGGCGCACCCAGGGCCGCGGTGGCCCCGAGCCCGTCGGGGGAGCTGCTGGTTGCCGTCGCTGCGCGGAACAGGCCGCCGGTGGCAAACGCCTGCGCCGCCGTGCGCAGGCCCGACAGGCGCGTGTTGAGGTCCAGGAAGGCCGCCTGGCGGGTCTGGAGCTCGGCGATGCGCCGCTGAAAGATCGCCGCCGGCCGGGCCTCGATGGCCAGGAGCTGGTCGATGATCTGCTGCGAGTTGATCCCGCTGATCAGGCCCACGCTGCTGGTGATGCCGCTCATGGTCGCCTCCGTGCCACGCCCACCCCCACCCCCCACCCCCGCGCCTGCCCCACCCCCGCGCCTGCCCCGCCCGTGCCACCCCGCCTCCGCGCCCGTACCGGGTCGGCGCCACGGCGGTCCGGTCGATCACCCAGGGCCGCAATTCATGTGCCCGTTACAGGGCGGCTCGCGCAGGCCGTGCGCGCACGGGCCGCGCGGCCACGGTCTGCTGCGCAGCCGATCGACCATCGACCACCCGGTGCCAATCCATGAGCGGCGGTGCTGCCCCGAGCCTCCGGGCGGCCAGAAGCGCAGGTCCTGCGCCGGCCATGGCTGTGCGGGTCCGAGAAGCCCGCGGGGCGCTTATGGCATTGCCAGTGCCCCGAACGGGCGAGCCAACGGCCCGCGGTAGTATTCTCGTGCGTTCGAGCCCCGCTCGGGCCCGGGAGCGATCCATGTCACACCACGATGCCAACCCCACCCCGTCGGTTCCGTGGCCGGTCTTCCCCGTGCCCCGGCTGATCACGATGGGGGCGGGCGTGCTGGGGTTCTTTGTGGCCCTGAGCGCCGCGGTGGTGATCGTGGTCGCGCTGGTGGCCTCGCCGCGTGAGTGGTGGATGGTGCTCAGCGAGCCGGTGGTGCTGGTCGCGGGGCTGGTGGCGGTGTGGCTGGCGCTGGGGCGTTTCCGCGAGGCGCCGGGGCTGACGCTGGCGTGCGTGGCCGGCGGCGTGGCCCTGGGCAGCGCCATGGGCTTCCAGGGGAGCGGCCGCTCGGTGGGCGAGGTGTCGCTGGTGCCGTGGCTGACGGCTCGGATGGCCGCGGCGTTGACGCTCGGGGTCCTGGGCGCGCTGGCGGTGCTGGCGCGGGCCCCGGAGCGGTCGCTCCGGCCGCTGGTCGTGGGGCTGGCCAGCGGCGTGGGGGCGTTGTCGATGCTGGTGGGGTGGCAGCAGGGCGTGGTCGGGCGTGGGCTCGGGGGCCTGCCGCCCGGGGCTCAGCTGGCGGCGGGGATGGGGCTGGCGGTGGTCTTCGGCGGCCTGCTGGCCACGAGCGTGCACGCGCTGGTCGTGGCCTTCAAGGCCGCCCCGGATCGGCCGTGAAGCGCGCCTCGGGCCCGCGGGCGGCGCTCAGCGCGCCGGCTTGAGGATCCACTGGCGCATGAGCACGCCGTCGGGCGTCAGGCGGAACTCGGCCACCGAGTCGCCGATGTACTTGGTGATGGTGCTCGGCGCGGGCAGGTCCTTGATCCAGTCGAAGTTGGGCGCGGGGTAGTCGTCGCGGTCCAGCTCGAACTGGCGCAGGAACTCCTCGTGCTGTTCCTGCGCCTGGGCGCTGGTCAGCTTGAGGCTCTCGAAGGAGAACTCCAGCGCGCGGGCGGTGCTGCCAAAGGAGTACCCGATCGCGCCGGGAGAGAGGGCGGCCGTCGCGGCGCGGAAGGCCGGGTCGGCGGCCAGGCCCTGGTCGGCGCCCTGCTGGGCGGCGCTGCTCAGGCGGATGGCGTTCTCGATCTCCTTGGCCGAGCCTATGAAGACCTGCCCGGTGGCCACGCCGACCGACGGCACCGGCACCGGCAGGGGCCCCTGGTCCGCCTGGAGGCCCCAGATCGTGGCGCCCTCGAAAGCGCGCGACGTGAGGCCGACGGCCCCGCCAAAGGCGCCCAGGACCGAGCTGAGCGGGGCCGTGTCGCTGCTGGCGATGGCCACGACCTGCCGGGCGCTGCTCTGGTCGATGGGGCGCTCCAGGCGTTGATAGCTGACCAGCTCGGGCCCGAGCGTGCGGAGCGCCGGCCCGGCGACGTTCTCAAGGGGCGTCAGCTGCGGCTCGACCAGGCCGCGGAACTCCTCGGGCAGGCCCGCCACGATGCTGCGCACGTTGGGCAGGATCTGCGAGAAGTCGTAGCGCGTCATGCCGAAGCTGGCGGCGTCGGCTGGGACGTAGGCGGGCGGCGTGAAGCTCTGGATGGGCTGGAAGAGCCCGAGCAGGCCCCCGCCGCGCGGCCCGAGCACCAGCACGTCCGATTGGACCACCGCCTCGGGCGTGTCCAGGAGCGTCGAGAGGATGATCGAGCGGGTGCCCTTGATGCCCAGGCCGGTCAGGACCGCGCCGGTCTCCGGGTAGCTGAGCAGGGGGAGCAGGTTGCTCAGGACGCCGCCGCCGCCCAGGGCGCCCAGCTGGGCCCCGCCGGGCCCGGAGGCCAGCTGAGCGAGCGGCTCGATCAGCACCATGGCCGTGAGCAGGCTGCCCGGGGTGACCTTGGCCGAGGAGTCGCGGTAGACCTCGGAGGCGGCCAGCGCGTTCTGGTTGGCGCCGGCGAGGCGGTCGAGCAGCGCCCGCAGCGCGGGCAGGTCCGAGCAGGCCACGAAGCTGCCGCCGGCCCCGACGCGGGCCACGTGCAGGCCCGTCAGCAGCGGCTCGGGGTCGAAGTCCTCGAAGGCGAAGGGGTCCTCGGGGTCGGCCTCCGCCTTGGGGGCCTTGTCCTTGGCGTCGGGGTCGTGCTGCGGGTCGTAGAAGCTGCGGATCGTCGCGCCCTGGTGGGTGGACCGGCGGGCGATGGCAAAGCCCTTCTGCTCGGCGCGCTCGGCCAGGCGGTCCAGCGCGTCCTCCAGGGCGGCGGCCCCGGCGCCGAACTCGGCGCTGAGCAGGAGCGCCAGCGGCCGCTCGGCGGGGGACTGGCCGTCTGGGGCCGCCTCGGAGACGAAGACCGCAAAGCCGATCTGGCCCGCCGGCTCGGGCAGGTCCTCCGGGTCGATCCCCAGCTCGTCGCTCAGGTACCGCTCGATCTCCTCCAGTGGCGGGACCTCCAGCGTGTCGCCGCCCACGCCGGCGCTGCTGGTCACCAGCCGGAGCAGCGACGTCGAGGCGCGGGCCACGTCGGGGTCGCTCAGCAGGCGGCCCAGGTGCGAGCCGGGCAGGGCCGCGCGGGCCCGCGGGTAGTCGTCCAGCGAGGCGACCACCAGCGTCTGGGCCGGGGCGATGTCGGCGATGGTGGGCTTCTCGGGGGGTGCCGCCAAGAGCGGGGCGGCTGCGCCGGCCAGGAGCGTCAGGGCCAGGTGCGTCACGAGCGAGCGGGTGTGCATGCTGGGGGCTTTCTGCGGGCGTGCGTTGCGGCTGTGGGTGTTGAGGTCTTGAGGGGGCGTGGGCGTGTGTGGGGGTTGCGGGCGCCCCGGGCGTGGCTCAGCGGGAGGCGTCGTCGAGCAGTTCGGGGGCCGAGCCGAAGTTCTGGCGCTGCGGCGGGTCATTGTACTGGTGCCCGGAGTTGGGGTTGTTCTTGTCGTAGGCGAAGGCCTCGCGGTGGCGCAGGAAGTCGCGCACGTAGCGCGAGGGGATGGCAAAGCCCAGGCCCTCTCCCAGCGGGATCTTCATGTTGGTGACCCCGATGACCTCGCCGCGGGTGTTGAAGAGCGGGCCGCCGGAGTTGCCCGGGTTGATCTGGGTGGTGGTCTGGATGAACGAGAGCCCCTCAAAGGCCCGCGCGGTGGTGGCGATGACGCCGGTCGAGAGCGTGCGCTCCAGGCCCAGCGGGGCCCCGATGGCGAACACGTCCTGCCCGGCCAGGAGCTCGTCGGCCGGGCTCAGGTAGACCGTGGGCAGGGCGGTGCCCGCTGGGACGCTCAGCTTGATCAGGGCCAGGTCCACGGCGCTGTTGACGGCGACGATCTGCACGTCGTCGATCACGGTGCGGCGCATGTCGCTCACGCCCCCCTGGCGGAGCATCTGGAAGAGCGTGGCCCGGATCTTGGTCTCGCCCTGGATCACGTGGGCGTTGGTGATCGCGTAGCCGTCGGGGTGGATGATGAACCCCGAGCCGAGGCCCGACGGCGTGTTGACCAGGATCACGGCCTCGCCAAAGCGGGCCGCCAGGTCCTTGGGCGAGCGCTCGGGCAGGTCCCCGGCGACGACATAGAGCGACCCCGCCTGGGCCGTGCCGGCCGCGTCGGGCGCAGCCTCCTGGCCGGTCTGTCGGCGGTCGATGCGCTCGATCTCGTCGCGCGGCAGGCTCACGATCGTCGGGCCGAGGTCGATCCAGAGCGTCTGGGGCGTCTCCTTGATGATCGGCGCGACGATCTGGCGACCGTCACGCAGCGTGACGGTGTCCGCTGCGACGCGGCCAGTCACGCGGCCAGTCGCGGGGCCAGTCGCGGGAGTCGTAGCAAGCGGGGCAGCTGTGGTGGCGGCGGTGGCGGCGGGGGGTGGGGAGGGTGGGGTCGCCGGACCGCCCGGCGGGGTCGCCCATGCGCCCAGGGCGCCGGTGCCGATCAGACCGACCGCCAATGCCCGACGCGCGACGCGATCTCTCACGCTTGCCTCCCGCCGACTCGCGCCGGCACTGACTGCGCGAGCAACCGCCCGCGTCACGATCGTTATAGTACAGAGCGTCCCGGCGGTTGCACTTTCGCAACACGCCGGGCGCTGGATCGCGCCGCACCCGGCGCCCGGAGGAGGCGGCATGCCCCAGAGCACAGGTCGTTGGTCTCGGTCCGGGGCCCTGGCGTTGGCGGCGGGCCTGGCCTGCGGGCTGGGGGCGCTGGGCGGCGTGGGGGGCCCAGGGGGCGTGGCGGGGGCCCCAGATGAGGGTGAAGTGGGGGGCGGAGCGGGCGCTGTGGCTGTGGCGGTGGGGGTGGGGGTGGGGGTGGGGGTGGGGGGTGACTGGGCCCAGCCGCGGGGCGGGCCCGCGCCACGCGTGGACACCCTGGCAAGCCACTTCGGCTTTGCGGCCCCGCGCACCCTGGTCATCGACCAGGACGCCGGGCCGGTGATCGTCGGGGACTTCAACGCCGACGGCCGGCCCGACCTGGCGGTGGTCAACAACCGCAAGAGCCGCGTCGAGCTGCACCTGCTCAGGGCCGAGCCCAAGAACCAGGCCGAGGTCGAGCGCGAGATCAAGACCAACCAGCTCCGCCCCTCGCCCTTCTACGACCGCGCCGACATCTCGGTCCCCAACCGCGTCAACGCCCTGCGCGCCCACGACCTCAACGGCGACGGCCGGCTGGACCTGATCATGGTCGGCGATCAGCCCGACGAGATCATCACGGTGCTCCAGTCGGCCCCGGGGCAGTTCGCCGGCCCCAACCGCCAGCGCCTGCGCGACCTGGCCGTCTCTCAGCAGGGCGGCTTCCACGTGGCCGACGTGATGGGCGACCCGGCGGCGGAGATCGTCACGATCGTCGGCGATCGGCTGGCGGTGGTGCCCATCGGGCCCACGGGGGACCTGGGGAGCCCCACCAGCATCAGCTCCGCGGGCCGGCCCCTGGGCATGGTCCTGGGCGACTTCAACGGCGACGCGCGCACGGACATCATCGGGGCGTTCTTTCAGGAGGGTCAGACGCCGCTGCGCCTGTGGCTCCAGCGCCGCGGCGCGCCCGCCGCGGGCCCAGACTCTGCGGGCAAAGGCGCCGCTGCCGATCAAGCCGCGGGCACGCGCGGCGCGGGCTTGGGGCTCATCGGCCCCGAGCAGCGCCTGGAGATCGCGCCCATCCGCTCGGCCGAGGCCGTCACGCTCCCGGGCCTGGGCGCCACGGCCCTGGGCGTGATCGAGAGCACCACGCGCCGGGTGGTCTTCTACACCCTCGACGACTCGGCCCCGGGCCTGGCTGGGCAGGAGCCGACCGCGGCCCCGGCCGAGCTTCAGGCCGAGATCTTCGGGTTCCCCGATGGCGAGGACAAGAAACGCCCCGCGCTGGTGGCCGACTTCGACCAGGACGGCCGGCCCGACCTGCTCACCACCGACGAGAAGTCCAACGCCCTGGTGCTCTATCAGCAGGACCAGGGCCTGGGCCTGGGCCGGGCCCAGAGCTTCCCGACGTTCAAGGCGCCCCAGGCGATCGCGCACGCCCCGGCGGGGGCCTGGGGCGGGCCGGACGAGGCGGTCTTCTTCGTGCTCTCGGACGAGGAGAAGGCCGTGGGCGCTGCGCGGTACACGCTCAGCCTGGGCCGGGCCCGCGCCGACAACGCCGTGGGCTTCCCGGTGCCGGTGCGCCTGGCCACGGCCGGGGCTCAGCCGGTGGCCATCGACTACGCCGACCTGGGCGGCCCCGGGGCCCTGGCCGTGGTCGTGCGCAACCGCCGCGAGCACACCCTCGAGCTCCACGGCAAGGACGGGCCGATGCGCAGCATCCCACTGGCCGGGGTCAACCGGCCGCCGCAGTCGATGCTGGCCGCCGACGTGGACCAGGACGGCGCCAAGGACCTGATCCTCTTCACCGACGGCGAGCCGATGATCGTGGTCCGCTCCAGCGGCGCCGGGCCCCTGACCGACCCCGCCGTCGAGGCCCAGGTCCTGACCAGCGAGACCATGCCGCAGTTCGGGCTGGTGCAGTCGGCCACGGCCCGCAACGTGGGCCTGATGGACCAGGACGGCGACGGCAAGCCCGAGCTGATCCTGGCCGACAAGAACTTCGTGCGCGCCTGCCGGTACGACGTGGCCAAGGGGTGGTCGGTGGTGAGCCAGCGCAACGTCCCCGACGCGGGCACCAACCTGGTGGCCCTGGCCGTGGACGCCTCCGGCCCGGCCCCGGTGGCGGTGGCCGCCGACAGCGGCAACGGGGTCCTGGTCTTCTTCGAGCCCCGGGATGCGCCGCGGCGCGTCCGGCTGCGCGGCGTGAGCCCCAACAACCTCTTCGCCGGCGCGTTCCTGGGCGACGGCCGCCCCGCGCTGCTGGGCCTGACCGACGACGCCTTCGGGCTGGTCCGCCTCAGCGGCGCCGGCGCCCGGCTGACGGAGCTGGCCGTCTACCGCTCCGAGTCGGACGACCGCGAGGAGTTCAACCTCGCCTCGGGGGACATCAACGGCGACGGCCACACCGACGTGCTGGTGACCGACGCCGGCGAGCAGATGCTCTCGGTCCTGACCTTCTCGCGCTCGCGGCGCGTGCGCCTGGCCACCGAGTTCCAGGTCTACCAGTCGCGGCTCTTCCAGGGGGGCCAGTTCCGCGAGCTCGAGCCGCGCGACGTGCTGGTGGCCGACGTCACCGGCGACAACGCCCAGGACGTGGTGCTGCTGATCCACGACCGCCTGGTGATCTACCCGCAGCAGACCGCCCCGGCGCGGCCGCCCGAGCGCGTCTCACGCTGAGGCGACCGCCGCGGCCATGGCCTCCACCGCCGCCGCCGCCTCGTCGCGCGCCCCCGGCGTGCGCCACATCGTCAGGTGCGAGCAGCCCGCCAGCTGGCGCAGCTGGCCCCCGCCGGCGCCGGCGATGGCCCGGCCGTCGTCGATCGGGCACACCGCGTCCTGGGACCCGTGGAGCACCAGCAGCGGCACCCGTCGGCTTCGCAGCTGCGCCGCCCACGCCCTGCGGTCGAACCCGCCCCCCGCCCTGAGCCACCGCGGCCCCGCGCCCCGGGCCAGCCCCGCCAGCAGCAGGGCCGCCCATACGCACCCGGGCACGTCCAGACCGCGCATCCGGGCCACCGCGCGCGCCGGCGTGCCCGGCAGCGCGTAGGGCGCCTCAGCGATCACGCCCGTCACGCGCGCGCCCACTCCTCCGGCCGACTCGGGCCGCTCGGCCGCCGCCCGGATGCTCAGGCCGGCCCCGAGCGAGAAGCCGTAGAGCACCGCCGGGCCGTCCAGGCGGTCCAGGAGCGCACCCAGCGCCCCGGCCTCGCGCAGCCCAAGCGCGCACGAGCCGGGTGCCTCGCCGTGGCCGGGCAGGTCCCAGAGCACCACGCGAGCGAAGCTCTGCCGCAGGGCGTCGGCCCGCCCGAGCATCGTGACCCGGCTGTCCCCCCACCCGTGCGTGAGGACGACCGTGGGCCTCTGGGGCCGGGCCCCGGGCAGCTCCCACACGGGGATGTCCACGCCGCGCCAGCGGACGGTCCACTGGCCCCAATGGGCCGGCGCTGGGGCCAGCTCGCCCGGGTCCGAGGGCAGGCCGCGTGCGATGGCGAACGCCGCCGTGCGCCTCGGCGGGCGGGCCAGCAGCCGCCAGGTCAGGCACACGCACCCGAGCCAGGCCACGGCCAGGCCCTGGGCCAGGAGCAGGCCCAGCCCCGCCCAGTCCGGGTGGGCTACCACGCCTGGAACTCCCCGGTGAGGGGCTCGATGAGGTCCTTGGTGGTGACGATCCCCACGGGGCGGCCGCGGGCCACGGCCACGGCGATGCGTTCGCCGCGGGCCAGCATGGTCTGGAGCGCCTCGATGACCGACGCGCCCGGGTGGACCTCCACGGCCGGGCGGAGGAGGCTCGGCCCGAGCCGGCCCCGGGCAAGGCACACGTCCAGGTGGTCGGCGATGCCCGCCAGGCGGCCGGCGCGGTCGATCACCGGCAGGCGCGACAGCGGCCAGCGCTCCAGGGCTTCGAGCACGCGGTCGGCCGGCCAGTCGATCCCGAGCGTGCGCACGCGCGACCAGGGGACCATCTCCTGGCCCACGGTGGTGTCGCGCAGCGACAGGGCGCGATCGACCAGCGTGGCCTGGTGCTCGGAGATGGACCCGTGGCGGGCGCCCTCCTTGAGCAGCTCGGCCATGCGCTGCCGCGCCGTCTGCACGCCGGCCCCCTCGGCGCGCCACCGCGCCGGCAGCAGCCACTCGGCCGCGCGCGAGGCGCGCCCCACCGCCCAGAGCACCCCCGAGCCACGCATCCCCCGCCGGAGCAGGCTCAGCCAAAGCGACACGCGCGGCAGCCAGGCGTCGGCGCGGGCCCGGAAGAGCTCCTTGGGCAGCGTCTCGCAGCACACAAACAGCGTCGGGGCCACCGCCAGCACCGTCACCACCAGCACCGTCACCTGGCTCAGCCCCGAGCCCGTGAGCAGCCCCGACACGCCGCTGGCGATGGCGTAGTTGGCCAGCGTGTTGCCGATCAGCAGCGAGGCCAGCAGCGACCCCGGCGACGAGAGCTCGCGCTCCAGCCGCGACGCCGAGGGGTGCCTGCCCGACTCGGCACGCAGCCGCAGCCGGGCGCGGTTGATCGAGTACGCCCCCATCTCGCTCCCCGAGCACAGGAACGACGCCACCGACCCGGCGGCGATGAGCCCGACCCACAGCGCAAGCTCGGTCGTGCTCACGCGGCTCCCTCCCGGGCCCGGCCCGGTTGGCCGAGGCCCTGATCGCTCCGGCCCGGTTCGCTCCGTGCGGCCGGCTCGGGCGTGCCCTCGGCCTGGCCCTGACGCTGGCCGTCGGCCTGGTTGAGGCGGACCAGCACCCGGTCGGCGACCCGGCCGTCGAGGCTGAGCACCTCCAGCCAGACGTTGCCCACCGAGACGCGGTCGCCCACGCGCGGCACCCGGTCCAGCGAGGTCATGATCAGCCCGGCCACCGTGGTCGCGCGGCGGTCCTGGGGCAGGCCGAACATCTCCGACCACTCCACCGCCGAGAGCCGGCCCGAGACCTCCCACGCCCCGAGCCCGACCATCCGCACCGCCGGCTCGGCGTCGTTGCCCTCGGCTTGCGCCCCGGCGGCGCTCTCGGCCACCAGCCTGGCCGCCGCGTCCTGCACGCGCACCAGCCCGGTGACACCGCCGTGCTCGTCGACGCACAGGGCCGTCTTGATCCCGCGGGTGCGCAGGTTGTCCAGGAGCTTCTCCAGCGAGGCGCGCTCGGGGACGTAGTGCGCCGGCTCGAGCGTGGCGCTCACGCCGGCAAGCTGCCCCCGCGCCGAGCCGGCCAGGTAGCGCTTGGTGTTGAGCATCCCCAGCGCCCCCCCGTCGATGGACGCCCCCACGCCGACCACCGGCAGACGCGTCGCGCCCGTGCGGGCCACGATCGCCTCGACCTCGGCGCGCCCCGCCGCGGCGTCGATCCACTCCACCTCCGTCCGCGGGATCATCACGTCGCGCGCCTGGAGGGAGTTCATGCGCACAAGCTGGCGCAGCAGGCCCGTCTCCCCGGCGCCGATCGAGCCCTCGCGCTGGCCCAGGCTCAGCAGGCCGCGCAGCTCCTCCTCGCTGAGCCGGGCCCCGCCCTGGCTCAGCCCCGACGGCGTGAGCAGCCGCACCAGCGGGCCCAACACGCCGCGCTCCAGCGTGGTCCGCACCGGCCCGACGACCCCCACCAGCACCCAGACCGTCGGGCCCAGCCGTCGGGCCAGCTCCACGCGCAGCCTGCCGGCCAGGGTCTTGCTCAGGACCTCGCCCACCAGCGTCAGGGCGATGACGTTGAAGACGTTCACGCCCGCGGCCACCCACGGGCTCACGTCGCTCATGAGGAAGAGCGACGTGACCACCAGGTAGGTGATGTTGGCCACGGTGTTGATCAGCAGGAGCGTGACCAGGACGGCGCGCGGGCGGCGCAGCAGGCGGGCCACCGCCTCGCCCGCCCCGCCACCCCCGCCACCCCCGCCCGACTCGCGGCGCAGACGCTGGAAGTCCTGGTAGCTCAGGCTGAACAGCGCCGTCTCCATGGCCGAGCAGAACGCCGACACCGCCAGCGTCAGCGGGGCCGCCAGCAGCAGGGTGATCCATGCGGCGCTCACGCGGGGTCCGCGTCCAGTTGCTCGGCCGTGCGCTCCACCGAGCGCAGGGCGTTGAGCAGTTGCCGGGCCCGCCCGAGCGTCGCCGCGTCGCCGGGCGCGGCGCCCGCCAGGGCTCGGCGGAGCTCCTGGAGCAGCTCGGCGCGGCGGCGTTCGGCCCAGGCGAGCCAGCGGTCCACCGCTGGGCCGGGCAGGGCCCCGCCAGCCGAGGCGCGCTCGGCCTCGATCCGCTCGCGCGTGTCCATCAGCTCCTGGAGGAACCCGGTCGGCACGGAGCGGTCGCCTTCGGGCCCGGGGCCGCCCAGGACGCGCAGCAGGGCGCCGGCGCGCCGCACGGGGTCGCGGAGGGTCCGGCGGGCCTCGTTGAGGGCCGCGATCGGGCCGTCGTCGTTCGGGGGCGCCGTTGTGCTGACGGCGGGCGCTGGCCGAGCGTGGGGGTCGGCGGGGGTGTTGGGAGAGGGGGGTGGGGTGGGCGGGGGGGGCACGGCCGGGGCGTGGTCCGGGTGCGCCAGGCGGGCACGCGCCAGGTACGCCGACTCGACGTGCGCCGCGTCCAGGTCCATCGTCGCCGGCAGGCCGAGCAGGCCGAAGGGGTCGTCCTGTGCTGCTGCGGCGTTCACTGCGGCAGAGTGTATGGATCGTGTCGGGGAGGCGGGGATCCAGCGCTGGCAGGTGCGCGTATTTTCGCGCGCCACCGAGCCGTTGATGGCCGAACTTCCTAAACTCACACCGGCGGTGTCACCAGGGGTTTGTCTGCCCCCGCCGACGGCGCGCCGCGCCGGCGAGCCGGGGGCGCCGCAGCCGATGGGATCTCGGGAAGTCGTCATGCACAAGCACATCGGGATCGTCGCTGCAAGCCCCGAGGGCGCCGCCATCTGCTACCGGGACATCCACCGGACGCTGGCGGCGCTGCTGGGCGATCGCGGCCACCCGCGGATCACGCTCCACGGCGAGCCCTTCGAGCGGTACATCGACGCGGTGGCGCGCGAGGACTGGCACGGCATCGGGGAGCTGCTCTTGCGCTCGGCCCGCGCGCTCAAGGACGCCGGGGCGGACTTCTGCGTGCTGCCCGACAACCTCATGCAGCACGCGGTGCACCTGGCCGAGCCGACCTCGCCGATCCCGTGGCTGAACATGACCGACCTGGTCGCCGACGCGGTGGCCGGCGACGGCCGGCGGGTGGTCGGGCTCATCGGGACCAAGAAGGTGATGCGCGGCTCGACGTACCAGACGCTCCTGGGCCTGCGCGGCGTCAAGCTGATCGTGCCCAGCGACGAGGAGGCCGAGCGCATCGACCGGATCATCTTCCGGGAGCTGGTGCTGGGGCAGGCCATCGAGTCCAGCCGGGCCCGGGTGATCGAGTCGATCGCCCAGATGGCCCGCCGGGGGGCCGAGGCGGTGATCCTCGGGTGCACCGAGGCGCCCCTGCTTGTGAGCACGGACAACTGCCCGCTGCCCATGTACGACTCGACGCAACTGCTCGCCGACGGGGCCGTCCGCCGCAGCCTGGGCGACGCCTGGGCCGCCGCGGTCAGCCGGGCCGGCGCCGGCGGCGCGTCGGCGGCGTGAGTGCCCCGCGGGGCGGTGGGTGCGGGCCTTCGAGCCGGAACAGCCGCTAGGGCGTGGGTGCCCCGGCGGGCGCCTCCGTGGCGTTGCGCCCCGCGACCCACTCCTGGTAGCCGCCGGCGTAGAAGCGGATGTTCGAGAAGTTGGCCTGGAGCATCCGCTTGATCAGGCCGCGCGCCGAGGGGCTGCCGGGGTTCTCGCCGTAGACGATCTTGAGGTCGTAGGACTCGATGCGCGGGTCGGGGAGCTTGGAGCCCAGCGGGATCTCGGTCAGGCGGTAGTTGATCGCCCCGGGGATGTGGCCGCGCTGGAACTCCGAGGCCGGCCGGGCGTCGATGAGCACCAGGGTCGGGCTCTGGGGCTCCTTGGCCTGCGCGATCTCGGTGCGCAGGTCCTCCAGGGCGATGATCGCTTCGTCCACGTCGTTCTCGGTGACTTTGCCGGCGCACCCGCCCAGGGCTGCCAGGGCCAGCAGAGCGACCAGCGGTGCCCGGCGTGGCCGAGACCGGGAGGCGTGGGCGTGAGTTCGATCGGGGACAAAGCTCGGCTGAGGTGCCCGAGGATTCATGGGAAACAATAGCGTGAACCCGATAAAGTTCCTGACATGTGCGGCCTTGGCGGGGAATTCAGGGAAAACACGTAATTGTCCCCAAAGGTGCAAACCCTGGCCCGTCGGGAGCGTTGTAATAAGCGGCCCGGCTGTCGGTGCGCGGTGGCAGTTCACGCGTGCGGCTGGACGGGTGCGGGGTTGATGCCGACCGCTGCCAGGGCGGGATGAGTCGTTTGGTGCGTGAGAGGGTCCAGGGCGAGGTCCAGGGCGAGGGCCAGGGCGAAGGTGAGGGCGTGGTCGGGTCGGCAGGACAGGGGATTCGGGGGGCGGTGTTGAGGGGTTGGGCAGGACGGGGAGCGGGGGTTTGGCCAGGAGCAGGCGCGTGCGGATCGGAGAGTGCGTGCTCGGTGTGTGGGCTCGGCGGTCGCCCGCGGTGGCATGCGGGGCGGGGGTGGTCGCGTCGCTGCTCGGGGTTGGCCCGCGGCCCGATGTGGCGGTGGGGAGGATGTTCTTGGAGGCGCGCGACACCGCTGCGGCCAGAGCGCCCAGCAAGTCCGGCGACGAGCTGGTCAGGCCGGCCCTGCTCTGCGCAGCTGCGCAGGTGACGCCCGGGCAGGAGCTGGAGATCGGCATCGACCTGGGGATCGAGCCCGGGTGGCACATCTACTGGCCCGGCATCAACGACTCCGGCTTCCCGCCGAGCATCGAGTGGTCGCTGCCCGAGGGCTGGACGGTCAGCGCGGTGCGTTGGCCGGCGCCCGCGCGGCACGTCTCTGCCGGCGACATCCTCGACCACGTCTACGAGGGCCGGGCGACGCTGCTGGCCACGCTGCGCGTCGCCGCTGACGCCCCCAAGGGGGGGACGGTGACCGTCGGCGCGGCCTTGAAGTGGCTGGTGTGCAAGGACGCGTGCGTCCCGGGCAAGGGCGCAGCCCGGCTGCAGCTGCGTGTGGGCGAGCAGGAGCTGCCGGCCCTCGACGAGCGCGACGTCCGCCGGCGGCTGGCCGAGGTCGCTCGGCGGGTCCCCGCGCCGGCCCCGACCGACGAGTCGCGGCTGCGCGTCGAGCGGGCGGGCCGGACGCTGCGGCTGCGGTTCCAGGGCGCCACCCAGGTGGCGTTCTACCCGGTGGAGGACTCGCGCGAGTTTGTGGGGCTCCTGCGCAGCGCCGCGGCGATCGGCCAGGCCCTGGAGCTGACGCTCGGCGACGACGAGACCAAGCCGTGGCGCGGCGTGCTCGAGGTGTGGCTTGAGGGCGAGGAGTTCAGCCGGGTTTACGCGGTGGGCCAGGGCGATGGGCTGGGGCAATAGGCGGCAGGTGGCGGGGGTGGGGGGTGTGGGTGGGAACAAGCATTCACGCGGGCCGGGGTGAGCGTCCGGCATCGTCCCGCGTTGTGGAACACACAGGGCGCGATCACGCAGGGAGTTTGCACATGACGCGTACCGGTTCTGCGATTCTGGCGGCGGTTGGGATGAGCACGGCGGCCCTTGGCTTTGCGTTCGCTGGCCCCGAGAGCGACCAGGGCCACTGCGCCCTGAGCTGCTCGGCCAAGGCCGACGCCGGCCTGGTGGCTGAGGCCGCCCCCACCGGCGAGATCAAGGCGGGCGACACGGCCCCGGCCTTCACGCTGACGGACCTCAACGGCAAGACCGTGACCCTCGCCGAGGAGCTCAAGAAGGCCGGCACCAAGGCCGTGCTGATCGAGTGGTTCAACCCCCAGTGCCCGTTCATCGTCAAGCACCACGAGAAGCACACGACCTTTGCTGACCTCTACACCGAGTTTGGCGGCAAGGGCGTGACGTTCCTGGCCATCAACAGCGGCGCGCCCGGCAACGAGGGCCACGGCGAGGCGCTCAACAAGGACGCGGCCAAGAAGTGGAACATCGCCTACCCGATCCTCAACGACGAGAAGGGCGCCATCGGCAAGGCGTACGGCGCTAAGACCACGCCGCACGTGTACATCGTCACGGCTGAGGGCGTGGTGGCCTACCAGGGCGCCATCGACAACGACCGCAGCGCCGACAAGCTGGGCACCATCAACTACGCCCGCAAGGCCCTGACCGAGATCCTCTCGGGCCAGACCGTCTCCGAGGCCAACACCCGTCCGTACGGCTGCTCGGTCAAGTATTGAGCCGGCAGGTGAGCGTGGTCCCGGCGGCCGATGATCGGTCGGGCCGGGTCCGGCACTGACAGGAACTCTGCGCCGGCCCGGGGTGAATCCCGGGCCGGTTTTTTTCGCTCGTGCGCTCGGGCACGGGCGGGCCCGAGACCGAAGAATAACCCAACGCGTCGGCGGCGCCACGGCGTCAGCCGCGGGGAAGGACAGGTGCCGATGAACGGGCTGCTCGGGACGCTGGCGACTGGGCTGGACCTGGCGGTGGTGCTGGGGGCTTTCACGCTGATCATCGTGATCCACGAGCTGGGGCACTTCCTGGCGGCGCGGTGGGCGGGGATCCGCGTGCACGCCTTCGCGGTTGGGTTCGGGGGCGCGGTGGGGTCGTACCGGCGCGGGCTGGGTTTCCGGCGTGGGTCCAGCGAGGGGGAGTACCGGGCGATGCTCCGGGCCGACGCCGCCGGCACGCGGGCGCGCGTCAGCGCCACCGAGTACCGCTGGAATTGGCTGCCGCTGGGCGGGTACGTCAAGATGCTGGGGCAGAACGACGCCGACCCATCCCAGCGCAGCGACGAGCCGGACTCCTACCAGTCGCGGCCGGTGTGGAAGCGGATGGTGGTGATCGGCGCGGGGGTGGTGATGAACCTGATCAGCGCCGCGGCGCTCTTTGTGGTGGTCTTCCAGGCGGGGCTGCGGACCGAGCCGCCGGAGATCGGGTACGTGGACCCCGACGGGCCGGCGGCGGTCGGGGCTGCCGGCGGCGGCGGCCTGCGTGTCGGGGACCGCGTGCTGCGCATGGACGGCGAGCGCGTGCGGGCGTTTAGCGACATCGCCATCGCCGCGGCCATGGCCTCGGGGTCGGCGGAGATGGTCGTCGAGGTGGAGCGCGCCGGCGAGCCGGTGGTGGTGCGCCTCAGGCCCGTCAAGGGGCCGGTCGGGCTGCTGACCATCGGCGTCGGGCCGGCGGTGACCGGGCGGCTGATCGGCGGCGAGGAGGGTGTCTCTCAGCGCGACCGCCAGCGGCTCGGGGCGCACTGGCTGGCCCAGACGGGCGCAGCCCTTGAGCCGGGGATGGAGGTGGTCGGCGTTGGCGGTGCGGCGCTGGGGCCAAGCGGCGACCCGGTCTCGGCGCTGGAGTCGGCGCTGGCGGCCAGCGGCGGGTCGGCTGTGGAGGTGCTCGTCAGGGACGGCGGCCAGGAGCGGACGCTGGCGGTGCGCCCGCAGGCGGAGTGGGCTCAGACGCAGCACCTGATTGAGAGCGCCGGAGGTGGTGGTGGTGGCGGGGGTGGTGGGGGGAGGGCGGGGCGGTCGGTGACCACCGAGCACCTGCTGGGGCTGGCGCCGGTGCTCAAGGTCGTGCGGGTGGAGGAGGGGACCAGCGCCGCGGCGGCTGGCCTGCGCGGCGGCGACGTGATGGCGCGGGTGGGCTCGGCGGTGTGGCCGTCGCTGGCGCGGGGGATCGCTGAGCTGAACGGGAGCGCGGGGCGCTCGGTCGGTGTGGTTGTGTGGCGCAGCGGCGCGCTCGTGGACCTTGGGCAGGTGGCCGTCTCCAAGGAGGGGAGGATCGGATTTGTTCCCGGGCACACCGCCCAAGAGTCGGCGCTCGTGGCTGCCTGGCCGACGCTGCCCGAGCTGGCAGACGCGGCGCACACCGGCGGCGGCGGCGCTGGCGCGTCGGCTTCGGGCCCGGCCGGTGCCGGCTCGTCGGGTCCGGGCGCGGGGGCGGGTTCGGGCGCGGCCGACGCTGCGCAGGCTGGGTCAGCCGGGGTGGCCGGCCGGGGCGTGTGGTCGGGTGCTGGGCTGGGGCTTGCGCCCGGCTCGCGCCTGGTGGGTGTGGGCGGGCAGCGCGTGGCGACGCTGGTGGACGTGCGGGGTGCGCTCCAGCGTGCGGCCGGGGAAGCGGCCGGCGGCCCGGGGCCCGCGGGCGAGGTGCGCGTCGCCCTGGAGGTTGAGCCGCCGGCGCGGCCGGGCGTGGACGCGGGGTCAGCGGGGACGGAGACCTACCTGTGGGTGATCCCCGAGGGCGAGGCGCGGGCGTTGGGCGGGCTCGGGTGGAAGAGCCCGCTCTTGGCCGGGGACTTCGAGGCCAAGAGGGTCGTGCTCCGCAGCGGCTCGGTGCTCGGGGCCATCGGCATGGGTCTGCACCGCACGCGGCAGTCGATGCTCCAGACGTACATCACCTTCGCCCGGCTTGCGCAGGGGACGGTCGGCGTCGAGCACCTCAACGGGCCGGTGGGCATCGTCCACGCCGGGACGGTGCTGGCCGGCCGCGGGTGGGTGTGGGTGCTGTTCTTTATGGGGGTGGTGTCGGTGAACCTGGCGGTGATCAACTTCCTGCCGCTGCCGATCGTTGACGGGGGCCACTTCCTGTTCTTGCTCTACGAGCAGGTGACGGGGCGGGCGGTGTCGGTGGTGGTGCAGAACGCGGCGGCGCTGGCCGGGCTCATCGCCATCGGCACGGTCTTCCTGGTCGTGACGTACAACGACCTGGCTCGGCTGCTCTGGCCCTGAGCCGGGCGGTCGGCGCACACGGGTGTGCGGGCGTGCTGTGGCGCGGGCCCAGGCCAGCGGGTTTAGGCCAGCGGGTTCATGAACAGGCCGGTGGCCAGCTTGGGGAAGAAGAAGGTGCTTTTTTGCGGCATGAGGAGGTTGGCCCGGCTGACGGCGCGCACGGACTCGAGCGGCGTGGGCCTGAGGATCACGGCCAGCTGAGGGGAGAAGGACTTGCCCCCGCCCGAGCCCAGCTCGCGCCCGGCGCCGATGTCGATGACCTCCTGGACCGAGTGGGGGAAGGCCCACTGGACGGGCTTGCCCGCGTTGAGGAGCGGCTGGCAGACCTGCTCGACGATCAGGTGCTGGGTCAGGGCCACGTCGAGGGTGCGCCAGGCCGGGGCCTTGTCGGGGAAGCGCTGGGCCAGGGGGTCGGGCGCAGCGAGCGTGGCCAGGACGCCGGTCCCGCTGGCAAAGTCCCAGAGGCCCAGGCGGCCGGGCTGAGCGGCACCGTGGGCGTGGAGCGCCTCGTGGAGGCTCTGGAGCGAGCCGGGGACGGGCGTGAGGGTGAAGTAGGGGGCCAGGGCGCTGCCGAGGGCGTCGCGGGAGTAGCCGGCCATGCCCCCCAGCACGCGGTGGGTCGGGCCGATGATCAGGCCGGGGTCGGACATCGAGATCAGGACGAACATGCAGCGCCGGGCGGGGTGGTCGGGAGGCAGGTCGTGGGCGCCCCCGAGCTGTGCGAGGTAGTTGAGCGCGGTGGTGTAGCGGTGGTGGCCGTCGGCGATGAAGACGTCCTCGTCGGCCAGCGCGCTCTGGTAACGGGCGATGGTGGCCGGGTCGTCCAGGGCCCAGGCCTCGTGGAGCGTGCCGTCGGCGGTGCGGGCAAAGAAGTCGGGCGAGCGGGTGTCGGTGACCGAGGCCAGGACGGCCACAGCGGCGTGGCGCTCGTCGGGGTGCATGCCGAAGATGGGCGAGAGCTGCGTCGCGGTGGCCTTCATGAGCGCCATGCGGTCTTCTTTGGGCCCGGAGAAGGTCTCCTCGTGTGGCAGGACGCCGCCGCCGGGTGCCGGGCCGAAGGGGCGTACCGCCAGCGTGCAGGCCATGCCGGTGCGCTTGAAGGGCCTGCCGGCGAAGGTGAAGGCCTGGCGGTAGACGAACATCACCGGGGAGTTGCGTCGGGTGAGCACGCCGGAGCGGACCCACTGGGCCAGGGTGTCGGCGGCGGCGGCGTAGGCGGCCGGCGGGCCGAGTTCCTTGGCGGGGATGTGGGGCAGGTCGATCGAGACGATGTTTTTGTCCGAGCGGGCCAGCAGCACGGCCTTGGCGTGCGCGTCGAGCACGTCGTAGGGCGGCGCCACCAGCGGGGAGACGTCGGCGCCGCGCGAGACGACGGCCTGGGCGTACTGCACGGCGTGGAAGGGGAACACGGCGGGCATGGGCGGGGCTCCTGAACCTTGACGTGCTGCGCTGGGCACAGTGTACCTTCGTGGGCTGGCGCAGGGGGGGCGCAGGAGGGCTGCGCGCGGGCGCGGCAGACAGACGAGTCAGCCGGCGCGCGGGGCGGTTGGGGAGGCTGAGGCGGCCAGGTCGTCGGCGGTCGCTGGCGCGTGCAGGGCGTGTGCGCCAGCGGCGGCGATCATCGCGGCGTTGTCCAGGCAGAACTCGGGGGGCGGGATGCGCAGCGCCAGGCCGCGGTTGCGCGCCAGGTCGGCGGCGCCGGCGCGCAGGGCCGAGTTGCACGCGACGCCCCCGCCGATGAGCACCGAGACGCAGGCGGGGTGCTGGTCCAGGGCCCGGCCGAGCTTGAGCAGGAGCGCGCCGACGGCGGCGCGCTGGAAGCCGGCGCAGAGGTCGCAGAGGGTCTGGTGGTCGAGCGGCCCCGCCTGGGCGAGCCCGCGGCGGAGGTACAGCGCCGCGGTCTTGAGGCCGCTAAAGGAAAAGTCCAGCGAGCCGGGGCCCAGCCGGGCCAGCGGGAGCTCGAAGCGGGCGGGATCGCCGGCAGCGGCGAGGCGGTCGACGACCGGGCCTCCCGGGTAGGGCAGGCCCAGGATGGCCGCGAGCTTGTCGTAGGCCTCGCCGGCGGCGTCGTCGCGCGTCGAGCCGATCGTGCGCAGCGGCGCGCCGGGCGCGTCGATGATCGACATGGACGTGTGCCCGCCGGAGACGACCAGGCCCAGGGCGGGCAGGGCCGGCGGCGGCGGTGGGGGCAGGCCGACCGGGGCCAGCTCGGTGGCGGCAAGGTGCGCGCGGAGGTGGTCCACGGGCAGGAAGCGCGCGCCGGTGGCCCAGGCGATGGCCTTGGCCGCTGAGACCCCGACCAGGAGCGAGCCGATCAGCCCCGGGCGCGAGGCCACCGCGACGGCGGCCAGCTGCCAGGGGCCGACGCCCGCTTGGCCGAGCGCCTCGGCGATGATGGGTTCGATGCGCTCGGCGTGGGCCCGGCTGGCGATCTCGGGGACCACGCCGCGGTACTGGGCGTGCAGCTCGTGCTGAGAGGCCACGACCGACGAGAGCACGCGGCCGTCGGTGACGACCGCGGCGGCGGTCTCGTCGCAGGAGGACTCGATGCCCAGGATGGCGCCGCAGCTGCCGGTCTGCGAGCGGCCCGCGGCGCTGGCTGAGGGTGGGTCCGGGGAGGTCATGGCAGGGGGGCGGGCGCGGGCGCGCTCTGGGCGGCGGGGGCGGCGGGGGCGGGGGCGCGGGCGGGGGTGGTGGGGGTGGGGGCTGGGTCCCAGGGCCCGCCGGCGAGCTTGGCCCGCGCAGCCCGCAGGGCCGCTGCGAGCTGGACGTCCCCGACGGCGGACTCGATCCAGGACGGGTCGTCCCAGCGCGGCGCGGCCTGGGCTGGGAGCGGGCTGACCGTCTGGTGGGCGCGACGGCCCAGGAGCAGCGCCTGGGTCTGGGCGTCGGTGAGGGTCACGGCCAGGCCGGGGTCGGGATCGATGCCCCAGGTCTGGGCGTCGGGCTGACGCTGGATGACCCGGCCCGAGGGGAGGGCGTAGAGCTGCTCGGTGAGCTTGAGGTAGGCCCGCGGCAGGGCGAGCAAGGGCTCGATGGTCTGCACGGCGCCCTTGCCGAAGGTGCGCGAGCCCATCACAGCGGCGCGCTCGTTGTCGCGCAGGGCGCCGGCCAGGACCTCGCTGGCCGAGGCGCTCAGGCCGTCGACCAGGACCAGAGCGGGCACCGACGCCGGGAGGCTCGTGCCGGGCGTGGCGTTGAGGACGGACTGCGGGGGGACGCTGGCGGAGGGCCCGGCGGCGAGCTGGGCTCGGCCCAGCGTGCTGACGATCACGCCGCGGTCGAGGAACATGTCGGCGACGAGGGTCGCCTGGTCGAGCGCGCCGCCGGGGTTGGAGCGCAGGTCGAGGATCAGGGCCGCGGGCTCGCCGCCGGCCTGCGCGCGGGCCTGCGCCAGCGCGGCGGCGGTCTCGTCGGCGGTGGTGGCCGTGAACTGCTCGATGCGCACGTAGGCCACGCCCAGGGCGGGGTCGAGCAGGTACTGCCATGCGCCGCCGGCGGCCGAGGCCGGGTCGAAGCGCACGCCGCGCACCGAGGGCACCGCGATGGGGCCGCGGGTCAGGGTCAGGTCCTGGGTCAGGGTCCGGGTGGCTGAGGGGTGCCCGGCCGGCGGGCCCGCGGCGTCGGGCGGGTGGTGCTGCGTGGTCGTGCGCTCGACGGTCAGGGTCACCGTCGAGCCCTCGGGCCCGGAGATGAGCTCGGCGGCGCGGTCGATGGACAGGCCGGCGGCGGGGGCGCCGTCGATGCGCGTGATCAGGTCACCGGGGGCGAGGCCGGCCGCGTAGGCGGGCGAGGCCGGCACGGGCTCGATGACCACCGGCCCGGCGTCGGACTGGGCCAGCGATGCGCCGATGCCCGAGAACCGGCCCGAGAGGGCCTTGTCAAAGCCGTCGGCCAGCGCGGGCGGGATGAACTCGGAGTAGGGGTCGCCCAGCGTGGCGAGCATGCCGTCGATGGCGCCCTGCATGAGCGTGGCGTCGTTGGCGGGCCACAGGGCGCGGTCGAGGATCAGCCGGCGGGACTCGTCGAAGGCCGCCGACCAGTCGTGGCGGAGGCCGGCGGCGCCCAGGATCAGCGGGGCACGCCCGGCGAAGAGGCCGGCGGCGAACAGGAGCGTGCCCAGGAGCACGGCGCGGCGGGGGTGCATCGGGGATCGTTGGCCGTCGCCGGCGGCGGGGCGCGGGTCAGTCGTTGTGGCGCGCGCGGAGCTTGGCGCTCAGGCGCAGGAGCAGGGCGACGCGCTCGAACTCGTTGAGCCAGTCCTGGGTGACGGCGGCGCGCTCGTCGGCGGGGATCGGCGCGCCGGGCAGGGGGCAGGCCGGGCCGAGCGACTGGGCCGCGAGCGTGCGCAGGCGCGCCAGGGTCTTGTCTCCCATGAGGGAGACAAAGTCGAAGTCCTCGTTGAGGAAGATCGCCACGGGGACCCGGCCGCCGCTGGCGATCTTGAAGTTGGCCGAGAAGGCCGCGTGCTGGTCGCGGTCGGCGTAGCGGATGTCGATGCCGGGCGCCTGGGGGCTCTGGCGCGGGGCCGGGCGTGCGCGGGCGATGCGCTCCAGCAGCGGGGCCTGCTGGACGCAGTCGCCGCACCAGGTGCCGGAGATCACCAGGACGTTGAGGCGCCTGGCAAAGGTCTGGACCAGGGCCTCCTGAGCGGGGCTCAGGCGGGCCTGCTCGAAGGTGGCGAGCCACCCCGGGGCCTCGTGGGCCTTGGCGGTGGCGACGTACTGGTCCCAGGGAAGGGCCGCTGAGAACGCCTTGGAGTATTCGGCCGGTGAGAGCATGGCCGATCGTAGCGTGGCCCTCTGCGGCCCGGCCGGGGGTCAGCGCGTGAGCAAGCCCAGCAGCAGGGCGATGGCCTGGAGCGCCACGGCGTACGCCGCGGCGACGCCCAGGGACTTGACGAACGGGACCTTGGCCAGGGCCGTGACCATCGCGGCCAGGGTCAGGATCTGCGCGACGGCGACGACCGCGAACTGGGCCACAACGGGGAGCGCGCCCGCCAGGGTGGCGCCGACGATCTCGGCGGCGGCGTAGGACAGGAAGACCACGCCGGTGGCGACGGGGTACTCCAGCTCGTGCTTGGTCAGCGCGCGCACGATCACCGACAAGAGCGCGCCGAACGCGACAACGACCAGGAGCAAGAACGCTATGAACGGGACCGACATGCGCATTCCCCTGGCTGCGTCGGCCGGCTCAGCGGCGCGGGCGGGCCGGCCGGTGGCGCCGCAGCGGGCATGGTACCAGGGAGCGTCCGAGCCGTCGGCCTGGCGGGTTACTTGGGCCAGTGCTCGCGGGCCAGGACGCCGTCGATGAGCGAGCGTGTCGGGCGGGCCGGCCGCGGCATGCCGTCGATCTCCGGCACGCGGAAGAGCAGCATGACCACGCCGGCGAGCATCAGGGGCAGGGAGAGGCAGACCACGGCCAGCTGGGTGCCCAGCTGGTCGTCCAGGAGGTCCTTGAGCCACTCGCCGGCCCTTGCCGAGGCCGCTGCGCCCAGCGCGATGGCGCCGAATCCGGCCATGGTGGCGATGGCCATTACCCGGCCGCGCATGCGGTCCGGCGAGAGGTGCTGGAGCGTCGCCCAGGACTGGTTGAAGCCCCAGATCCAGAAGACGCCGACCAGGCCCATGGCGGCGGTCCCGGCCCACTGTTCGGGCAGGACGGCAAAGAGCGTGATGGCAAGCCCGAGCCCCGAGACGGCGGTGGGGATCAGGTGGTGGCGCGGGTACCAGCGCGGGACCAGGCGCAGCAGGAAGCCGCCGCCGACGGCGCCCACGCCCAGCATCGCCAGCAGCTGGCCCACGACCGGCTTGGCCCGCGTCTGGTCGAGGCCGTAAACATCGTGGACGAACAGGGGCAGGATCCGCACCAGCGGCCCGGCCATGAGGTTGACAAGGAGGATGGCCAGGAAGACCGCCAGCGTGGCCCGGCGGAAGAACAGGAACCGCCCGGCCTCGGCGATCTCGCCCCAGGCCGAGCGGCCCGAGCTGGGCGGCGCCGGCGAATCGGGGGTGCGCATCACCACGATCATCACGCCCAGGAACGAGAGGGTGTTGACGACGAACAGCGGCGTGGGCCCGAACCGCGGCATCAGGGCCCCGGCGAGCATCGGCCCGATGACCCGGGCCAGGTTGAACTGGATGCCGTTGAGCGTGATGGCCTTGGTCAGCTCGGCGCGCGGCACCAGGCGCGGCGTGAGGACCTGCCAGGCCGGGGTGTTCAGGGCCATCACCGTGCCGTTGATTGCCCCCAGGGCGATGAGCCACCAGACGACGCCGTCGGGCTCGTCGAACTCGACGAGCGAGACCGCCGTGACCCCCGCCGAGACGAGCATCAGCAGCCCCTGCGTGACGACCAGCAGCGTGCGGCGGTTGACGCGGTCGGCCAGCACGCCGCCCAAGAGCCCGAAGAGGAAGATCGGCACGTTCTGGGCCGCCGTGAGCCACGCCAGGGCCACCAGGCTCCCCGTGCGGTCGGCGACGATGTTCTGCATGCCGAAGGACTCCATCCAGTTGCCGCAGTTGGAGACGCACGCGGCCAGCCAGACGTTGCGGAAGTGCGCGTGGCGCAGCACCCAGCCCTCGCCGCCGCGGATGTTGGCACCCGCCGAGGAGGCCGGCTCGGGCGTGGGCAGGGCGGGGACCACCGCGGAGGCGGCGGGGGGCGCTGCCGGTGGCGTTGCGGGCTCGGTGTGGCGCGCGGTGTGCTGGTCTGGCGCGGCCGGGTCGGGATCGGGGCCGCTCTGTGAACCCATTGCGGACGGCACGGACCACTCCACGGCTGGGGCGCCGCGGGGGCTCGTTGGCCGGGGCACCGCGGGCACTGACGGTAGGCGGATCAGGGCGCGTCCCGGCTCGGGGCCGGCTCGGGGGGGATCGGCAGCTCCGGCGGCGGCGGGTTGGCAAAGCGGCAGCGGCGCACACCTATGTATGTTAGTGTCTCGAAGCACAGCAGGCCGGCCAGGGCGCCGGCGGCCGGGGCGATGCCCGCCGCTGGCGCGCTCCACGAGCCGAGGCGCACCTCCCACAGCGGGTCGATCCGCGCCCACGACAGAAGGCCGCCCAGGGCCGTCAGCACGCCCCCGACGGTCCAGCCGGGCATCGCGTGCAGCACCACCGTCCAGGCCACGGCCCCGCTGACGCGCCACGACCGGCGCTGGCCCACCACGCGCAGGCCGACGGACTCGATCCAGCTCAGGACCGCGATCACGACCATCAGCAGCGGCCACAGCAGCACCGCCGGCACCTGGGCCGCCAGCGAGATGCCCGCCAGGTACCCCAGCGCCGCCAGGGCCGTGTGGGCCTCGGCAAACCCGCGCACCCGCGGCCGATCGATCCGCACGCGCTCGAACATCGCCCCGGGCTGGGTCAGGGCGCACCGCGTGGTCCGCAAGAACCCGCGCACGCTCGGGGAGCGCTGAAAGTCCGACCCAACCCGGTACGCCGGGAGCGACCGCCGCACGGCTCGCCCGCACTCGGGGCACGAGCCCGCGTGGTCGATCCCGACCAGCGCGTAGCCGCACGACTCACACAGCAGCTCGGCCCGTCGGGCGCTGTCGCCCGGTGATGGCGGTGGTTGGCGCGTGGTCATCCCGGGTGCCCCGGCCAGTGTACGGCCTGGCCGGCCGGCGCGGCTTCGCTATGATTTTGTGTGCACAGCCCCGGGCTTCATCACGGGCGCGACGCCGGGCAGATGCTCGAGCGCCACGGCCTGCGCCACACCCGCCAGCGCCAGGCGGTGCTGACGGCCCTGCTGGCCACGGCCGAGCACCCCACCGCGGAGGAACTCTTCGAGTCCGTGCGTCAGCGCGAACCCGGGATCTCGCTGGCCACCGTGTACAACACGCTCGACGCGTTCGTGCGCCGCGGCCTGGCCCGCAAGCTCCTGCCCGGCTCGTCGGCCGAAGCCCCGGGCTCGCCGCAGGCCCGCTACGACGCCGACACCTCCGACCACGCCCACCTGGTCACGCAGGACGGCAGGGTGCGGGACGTGCCCGAGGACCTCAGCCGCGCCCTGCGCGAGCACCTGCCGCAGGAGCTGATCGAGGCGATCGAGCGTCGCATGGGGGTGCGGGTGGACGACCTGCGGGTCGAGGTCCGCGCGACCACGCTCCCCGGCGGCGCCTGCTGACGGCCCGGGGTCCGGCGCCCCCATGCACATGATCAGGGCGCAGCGCCCGCGGGTGAGTCAGGGGCTCTGGGCGGTCTGCTCGACGCGCCAGGCCAGGTTGCTCCCGTCGGGGCCGACGCAGTCGATGTGCACCGCGAAGAACCCCAGGGCCTCGTGGGCGTCGAACGGCCGCGCCGGCGGCGCGTTCCCGACACGCCGGAGCGAGGGCGTGTTGGCCCGCACCAGCGGCCAGATGATGCGCCGGTCCGTCTCGGGGATCGGCAGGGTGTCCAGCTCGTGGTCGTGGTGCCAGCGCAGCTGCCCCTCGGGGATCTGCTGGGGCTCGATCCACACGCTGCCCAGCACGCGGTAATAGAAGATGAGCCAGTGCCCGCGCCCCTCAAAGGCGCTCTCGGAGATCAGCCCGAGGAGGCGCAGGCGTTCCAGGGGCACGTCCAGCCCGGCCTCCTCGCGGATCTCGCGCTGGGCGCACGCGGCGGGGGACTCGCCCGTGGCCATGTCCAGCTTGCCCCCGATGGGCGAGATCAGGCCCTGGTTGGGGGCACGCAGCCGGTGCAGCAGCAGGACCCGCCCGTGCTCGTCGCGCAGGTCGCACAGGCAGGCGACCTTGTACGGCAGCGCCGCCGCGGTGGCCGGCCCGTGCGCGGGGTTCGAGCCAGCGGTCGGGCTGTGGCCGGGTGCGGCGGCGTGCGTGGCCATGAGGCCGGGGGGCGTGGCGGGGCCGTGGCTGGGCATGGGGCCGTGGCTGGTGGGGTGGGCGTGGGTGGTGGGGGGGGGAGTGGTACGCGGGGTGCTCATCTGCCCGAGCGTATCAAGGGGGTTTGCGGTGGCGGGCTCTGCGGTGGCGAAAACCCCCGGCGATTGCTCGCCGCACCCTTTCCAGCCCACGCCCAGCGCCGGTCGATATCGTCCCCAGCCGCGGCCGCCCCGAGCAGGCCCGGACCGACACCGCACGGACGCGCCCCATGACACCAGCACCGAGTCACACGCTGGCCACGCCCGAGGCGCCGGCCAACGCCCTCGCCCTCGCCCGCACGCCCGCCCCCGAGGCGCGCCAGCCCGCCCCCGAGCACGCCGCCATGCCGCGCACCACGCCCGAGCACGCCACGCCCTCGCTTTGCCCCGCGCCGCCGGCCGATGTGCCGCCGCTGGACGTCGCCGCCAAGGCGGTGTACATGATCGGCATCGGCGGCTGCGGCATGTCCGGCCTGGCCCGGATGCTGCGCGCCCGCGGGGCGGCGGTGAGCGGCTCGGACATGACCCCGTCGGACGCCACCGACGCGCTGATGGCCGAGGGCGTGGCGGTGGGCTTCGATCAGTCGCGGGCGTGGATCCCCGACGACACGGCCCTGGTGGTGGCCTCAGCGGCGGTCCGGCCCGAGCACCCGCAGGTGCGGGCGGCGGCGGCCCGCGGCGTGCCCGTGCTCAGCTACGCCCAGGCCCTGGGCCGGTCCATGATCGGGCGCACGGGCGTGGCGATCGCCGGGACCCACGGCAAGAGCACCACCACGGCGATGCTCTCGGCGGTGCTGTGCGACGCCGGCATCGACCCGACGGTGATCGTGGGGGCCACGTGCGCGCAGCTCGGGGGGGCCGTCGGCGGGGGGGCCGGGGCGGCGCCGGCGGGCTTCCGCCTGGGCGCCGAGCGCATCGCGGCCGGGAGCATGCGCGGCGCGCCGGGGGTGGTGCTCGCCGAGGCGTGCGAGTTCAACCGCAGCTTCCTCAACTTCCGCCCGAGCCTGGCGGCCATCAACGCCGTCGAGGCCGACCACCTGGACATCTACGGCACGCTCGACGAGGTGGTGCGGGCCTTCGGGCAGTTCGCCCGCCTGGTGGCCCCCGCGCACGAGGGCGGCCTGCTGATCATCGCCCACCAGGGCGCGCACCGGCGCGAGGTCACCGCGGGCGTCGGCGCGCGCGTGCTGACCATCGGCGCCTCCAGCGCCGCCGACCTGACGGTCTGGCACGACCCGGCCACCGGCCGGTGCGCCCTGTCGGGCTCGCACGACGGCGCGCCGCGCCGCACGCTGTGCCAGTGGACGGCGCAGATGCCCGGCGAGCACAACGCCACCAACGCCGCCACGGCCGCGGCCCTGGCGCTGGCCCTGGGGGCCGACGCGGAGGTGGTGGGGCGGTCGCTCTCGGCCTTCGCCGGCGTGGACCGCCGCTGCCAGTTCCTGGGCGAGCAACGCCTGGCCTCCGGCGGCTCGGTGCGCGTCTACGACGACTACGGGCACCACCCCACGGAGGTGGACACCACGCTCAGGGCGCTGCGCCGGGCCGAGAGCCCCGAGTCCCGCGGCGGGCGCATCGTGTGCGTCTTCCAGCCGCACCAGCACTCGCGCACGCGGCACCTGCTCGAGGAGTTTGCGCGATCCTTCGAGGCCGCCGACGTGGTGATCGTGCCGCACATCTACTTCGTGCGCGACAGCCAGGAGGAGCGGTCGCTGGTCAGCGCCGCCGACCTGGTCGACCGGCTGCGCCAGCGCGGCGTGCGCGCCATGCACCTCTACCCGTTCGAGGCGATCGTCGAGCAGCTCCGGGCGGTCTGCCGAGACGGCGACGTGGTGGTCGTCATGGGTGCCGGGCCGGTGTACCAGGTCGCGCGCGGCTTCATGCAGCCCTGAGCGCCGCCCACCACCCCCACCCCCCTCCCGCCCCCGCGCAGCCCCTCGAACACCCGCCGGAGCCACCGCGAGCGCCGCCATGCCCATCACCGTGCCACCCCCGCCGATGCGCACAAACGCCCCGATCCCCACCTGGTTCGGTGTCGGCGGCGGCGCCGACCTGCTGGCCCGCCCCGAGAGCCTGGACCAGCTGTGCGCGTGCCTCGAGAGCGACCGGCGGGCCAAGGTCCTGGGCGACGGCGCCAACCTGCTCGTGGCCGACGCGGGCGTGCGCGGCATGGTCGTCTCGCTGGACCACGAGTGCTTCTCCGCCTGGCACCAGACGGCCCAGAGCCCCACGCACGTGACCATCCGCGCCGGCGCGGGCGTGCGCCTGCCCCGGCTGATCACCGAGACCGTGCGCGCGGGCCTGGGCGGGCTCGAGGGCCTGGCGGGCGTGCCCGCGTCGGTCGGCGGCGCGGTGATGATGAACGCCGGGGGCGCCATGGGCCAGACCGGCGACGCCGTCAGCGCCGTGGGGGTGCTCACGCGCGACGGCGCCGCGCACACGCTGCTGCGCAACACCATCGCCTTTGAGTACCGCCGCACGACGCTCTTTGCCGACCCGCGCCGCCCCGCGCCGGCGCCCGAGCTGGGCCCGCCGGTGGTGCTCTGGGCCGAGTTCAAGCTCAAGAAGACCGACGCCGGGACGCTCCGCCAGCGGCTCAAGCGGGTGATGGCCGCCAAGGCCGCCACCCAGCCCATGGGCGAGCGCAGCGCCGGCTGCGCGTTCAAGAACCCGGTGCTCCGCGCCGACCTGCCGGGCATGGGCGTGGCCGGCAGCACCCTCAGCGCCGGGATGCTCATCGACCGCGCCGGCTGCAAGGGCCTGCGCGTGGGCGGGGCCGAGGTCTCGGCGCGCCACGCCAACTTCGTCACCGCGCAGCCCGGGGCGCTGGCCGCGGATGTGATCGAGCTGCTCCGGCAGGTCCGCCAGCGGGTCGACGGGGCGTTCGGCGTGCGGCTCGAGCCGGAGGTGGTGATCTGGGGGGACGCCCTGTGAGCCCCGGGCGGCGCTTTGGCAGCGTGGCGGTGCTCGGGGGCGGGCCCGACGGCGAGCGCGAGGTCTCGATCCGCTCGGCCACGGCGATCGCTCAGGCCCTGCGCACGGCCGACCCTGCGCTGCGCGTCACGCTGCACATCATCGACCGGCTCCCCGCCGCGGGGCTGAGCGACATCGACGCCGAGGCGCTCTTCCCGTACCTGCACGGCCCGTACGGCGAGGGCGGGCCGCTCCAGGACGCGCTGGCCGCCGATGGCAGGCCGTTCGTGGGCTCCGGCCCGCGCGCGGCGCGCCTGGCGATGGACAAGCTGGCCACCAAGCTCCTCGCAGCGGGGATCGGCCTGAGCACGCCCCGCGCCGCGGTCCTCAACCCGCGCGACGCCGGGCCGCCCGTCCAGACCCCGGTGGTCGTCAAGCCGGTGCACGAGGGCTCGACGCTGGGGCTGCGCTTGTGCCCCACCGCCGAGGCGTATTCGGCGGCGCTGGGCGACATCGCCCGCCAGCGCCAGGCGGGCCTGTCCCCCGAACGCACATACATGGTCGAGTCGATGGTCCCCGGGCGCGAGATCACCGTGGGCGTCACGGGCCGGCCGGGGCAGGAGCAAGCCCTGCCGATCATCGAGATCATCCCCAGGGAGGGCCTGTACGACTTCGACGCCAAGTACACGCGCAGCGACACGCGCTACGTGCCCGGGCCGAGCCTGCCGGGCGACGCCGCCCATCGCGCCCAGCGCGCCGCGGTGGACCTGCACCGCGCCCTGGGCTGCCGGCACGTGTCGCGGTCGGACTTCATCATCGACGCCGCCGGCACGCCCTGGCTCCTGGAGATCAACACCACGCCGGGCATGACCGATCACTCGCTGGTGCCCAAGGCGGCGGCCCACGCCGGCGTGGGCATGCCCGCGCTGTGCCTGGGGCTCCTGGGCATGGCCGAGCCGGCCTGAGGCGCGATCGCCCGGCGCCCGCGTGGCGTGCCGGCCGAGCCGGGCGCGGGGCCCCCGCTGCGCCGCGTCTAGAGTCGGTCATGACTCTTCAACAACGCGTGGCGCTGGTGACGGGGGCCTCGGCGGGCATCGGCCTTGCGATCGCCGAGCACCTGGTCAAGGCCGGGGCGCGGGTGGTTGTCAACGCGCGGCGCGCCGAGCGCCTCGACGCGCTGGCGGCCCGCCTCGGTCCCGACCGCGCCGCCGCAGCCGCCGGTGACGCCGCCGACCCCGCCGCCCTGACGGCGGCCCTGGACCTGGCCCGGTCGCGCTTCGGGGCCGACGCGGACCTGGTGGTGATCAACGCCGGCCGCGGCCTGGCCGGCTCGGCGATCACCAGCGACCCGGCCCAGTGGGGCGAGATGGTCCGCACCAACCTGCTGGGCGTGGCCCACCTGATCCGCCAGAGCGCCCAGCGGATGCTGGCCATGGCCCAAGCGCCGGCGGGCCCCGAGGGGCCCTGGCGCAGCCGGCCGCGCGACATCGTGGTCATCGGCTCGGTCGTCGGCAGGCACGTCTCGCCGTTCTCGTCGATGTACGGCTCGACCAAGTTCGCCGTGCACGGGCTCGTCGAGGGCGCCCGGCGCGAGCTGGCCCCGTCGGGCGTGCGGGTCACGCTCATCGAGCCGGGCTTTGTCGCCTCGGAGTTCCAGGGCGTGGCGGGGTACAAGGAGGAGTGGTTCCGCTCGATCCTGGAGCGGATCGGCCCGGTGCTCGAGCCGGCCGACGTGGCCCGCGCGGTGGTCTTCGCGGCGTCGCAGCCGGCCCACGTGCACGTGGGCGACGTGCTGCTGCGGCCAGTTCGGCAGGACTACCCATAACCGTGTGATCGACCGGCCGCGCGCACTCATTGCTGCGCGCACGCCTGGCCGCCGGCGCACGGCGGCGCGGGCTCAGTGGGCGCTCAGGGCGCTGGTCCGGCGGGGGTCGTCGATGACGGCCACGCCCTGGGCGCGCGTGGTGACCAGGACCGACTCGTGGTCGAGCGGGCTGAAGCGCGAGCCGGCCAGGCGGATCTTGTGGTTGGCGGGGCGCTTGGGCAGCAGCGGCTGCACCCCCGCGGCCACCCCAGCGACGGCCAGGTTGGACAGCAGCAGCACCGGCAGCGTGGCCAGCCCCGCAAAGACCACCAGCGCGTTGGTCACCAGGATCAGCAGCGTCACCGGGATCATGCCCTGCCAGCCCGCCTGCATCACCTGATCGAACCGCAGCCGCGGCAGGCTCCAGCGGATGACGATCATGAAGCACACCAGCAGGAACATCTTGCCAAAGAGCACCGAGAACTTGGCCAGCACCGCCAGGATCCCCGCGTCGTCGGGCGAGACCAGCGGCAGGTTGGCAAACGGGACAAGCGACGTGCCCCCGAGGAAGAGCACCGCCCACATCGCCGACGACGTGGCCATGTGCGCGTACTCGGCCAGGAAGAAGAGCCCGAAGCGCATCGAGGAGTACTCGGTGTGGTACCCGCCGACCAGCTCCTGCTCGCACTCGGCGTTGTCGAACGGCGCCCGGTTGCACTCGGCCAGCACGCACACGAACAGCAGCACCGCCGTAAGCGGCTGAGACAGGATCAGCCACCCGTGCTGGTGCTGGTAGGCCACGATGTCGCGCGGGACCAGGGACCCGACCACCAGCAGCACCGACAGGAAGCACAGGCCCATCGGGATCTCGTAGGCGAGCATCTGCGAGCTGGCCCGCAGCCCGCCCAGGAACGAGTACTTGTTGTTGCTCGCCCACGAGCCCAGCGCGATCCCGTAGATGCTCAGCGACGCCGTGGCCAGCAGGTAGATGACCCCGATGTTGATCGCCGCGCCCACCACCTCCACGCGGGCGGCCTCGATCGTCCAGCCCAGCACCGGCACGCTCAGGCGCGGGAAGTCGAACTCGCCCCCCCACGGGATGACGGCAAAGCCCAGCAGCGCCGGGATCACCACGATGCCCGGCGCAAGCCGGAAGAGCACCGTGTCCACCCCGCGCGGCGTGTAGTCCTCCTTGAGAAGCATCTTGATCCCGTCGGCCAGCGACTGCCCCAGCCCCCAGAACCCGAAGCCCCCGAAGAGCTTCTGGAGCAGCGGCAGGCCCAGGTCGAACCCCACTCGGTTGGGCCCGACGCGGTCCTGGATGTACGCCGAGAGCTTGCGCTCCAGGTAGATCGCCACGCCGGCCATGACCAGCAGCAGGTTCATCACGACCAGCAGCACCACGGCCGAGGTCACGAACTGGGCGTCAAGGAATGAGGGCTTGGGGATCATGCCGCCCATGATACGGCCCGAGGCTGCGCCCGCGCGGGTCGGCCGGGGTGCGCGCCGGCGGACGCGGGCGATAAAAAAAGGCCGCGCCGTTGGGCGCGACCTTCGTGACTGGTGCGCCCCTGCGGGCGTGTGGAGTGACCGGCGGGATCAGCGGCGACGGCGGGCCGCGGCCAGGCCGCCCAGGGCCAGCAGGCCCGCGGCGCCCGGGGTCGGGACCAGGCCCACGGTCAGCTCGCCCAGGACGATGGCCGAGTTGCTCGGGCCCTGGTTGACCAGGCTGATGCGCGTGATGCTGTCGCCCAGGAAGTCGATGGCGTTGAGCGTGAAGATCTGGAAGTCGGCGTTGGAGACCTGCAGCGTGGCCTCCAGGCCCAGCTCGGTCCACACCAGCAAGGTGCCCTGCGCGTCGGTCAGCTCGGTGGCGATGCCGCCGAAGCTGTTGATCGGGTTGGTCCCGGTGATCTGGCCGGCGGTGGTGCCGCGGACCTGGAGGATCACGTTGTCCACCACGCCGGAGGTGAAGGTGATGTCCGAGCGGCCCTGGCCGATGACGCCGTAGGCGTGGTTGTTGGAGACGACGCCGCCCAGGTTGGTCAGGCCCTGGGCCGAGAGCGGGTTGCTCGCCGCGGGGCCGGCGCCGCCGACGTACAGCGGCCCGACCTGGAAGAACAGGGTCTCGCCCGCGTTGGCGGTGCCGGCGAAGGCGGCGCCGCCGCCGCTGGAGTTGATCCCGCCGAAGGTCGTGAACGCCCCGAGCCCGTTGAGCACCGCCGCGTCCGGCACCGCGGCGCCGACGGTGCCGTTGGGGCCGAAGACCGTGGTGAAGGACTGGCCCTGCGCCACCGCGCCGGCCGTCAGCGCCGCGATGCCCGCGGCAATCATCGAGATCGAATTCATCTCATCCTCCTCTGTGACACACACCGATATCAACTCAGAGTGCACGACCGCGACCCAGGGCACACGCCCGGGGTTTGTTGCACGCTCACGCACGCTCAGCTTGCACGCTCAGAGGTCCGCCCCGCCGATGAACGTTGCAGCGATCAGACCGGCGTCGATCAATCACGCAAACGTTCAGGCGCAGCGCGCGAACCTCACGCGGACCTGGGACGAATGGACGACCGATCAGTAATCGACCGTGCCCTCGCACGCACGCCCTGCGCGGCTCCGATGCCGGACCAAACTCCCCCATCTCCCGGCGAGCCCTCGGCCACGATCACTCGTGCGGACTTTGCGCGCCTCTACAAGGACGCCTTCCCCACCCTGGTGATCATCGCCTCGGCCGAGGTCGGCCCCCGCGACGCCGAGGACGTGGTGCAGCAGGCCGGCGCGCTGGCCCTGACCCGGCTCGATCGGTTCGCCCAGGGGACCAACTTCCGCGCCTGGATGGCGGCCATCGTGCGCGGCGTGGCCTCGAACCACCGCCGGTCCGAGCGGCGCCTCGGCCTGCGCCTCAGGGACTTCGCCTCGCGTGACCCGAACGGCTCGGCTGTCGAGCCCCCGCCGGGCGAGGCACCGAACCGTTCGAGCTTGCCCGACCTCCCCATCTCCACGCCCGCAAGCACCCCCCATCCCTCTCATACCCCAACCACCCCCGGCCCACGCCCGGACGACCCGCACACCCCCTACGACACGCCCTGGGTCGCTGGGTTCGACCCCCGCATCCGCGACGCGCTCATGCAACTTCCCGCCCCACAGCGGACATGTTTGCTTCTGAGGGCCGTCTGTGGCAACAACTACCAGCAAATCGCGGCGATCTTGGATATCCGGGAGCCCACAGCGCGGGCCAACGTCCACCGTGCCCGCGCCGCGCTGGCTCACGTGTTGGGCCCACACCTCTCGCTCGGCCAGGAGTCTGCCAATGGGTGAGTCCGACCCCATGCGCGACCAGGAGCTGTGCCAGCTGCACCTCGACGGCGCGCTGGAGCCGTCACAGGCCCAGGGCCTCGAACGCCGCATGAGCTCCGAGCCGGCGCTGCGCGCAACCTACCGCGACCTGCGAGCTGTCGACCGGCTCCTGCGTCGGACCTTCACCGCCCCCGAGCCGGACATGGCCTTCATGGACAACCCACGCCGCTTCCTGCCCGCGCAGGGGCGCAGCCCGGGGTGGTCGGCGGCGTCGTGGCGCTGGGCCGGCGGGATCGCCGCGGCCCTGGTCATCTCGGCGTCGGCGTGGCTGCTGCTGTCCAGCCCCGGCCTGCCGATGCGCGTCGATGCGCTGGCGTACTACCGCCAGGTCGCCCCCGCGCTGGTCCCCCAGACCGTGTGCGACACGCCCGCGGCCTTCGAGGCCTTCGTCAGCGGCTCCTACGGGGCTGCGCTCACCGCCGACTTCAACGCCGGCGTGCAGTTCGTCGGCTGGAACGCCACCGCCCCGGCCGTCGTCAGCGCCGCCGATCGCTACAAGCGCCACCCCGGCGCGCTCCTGGCCCGGGCCCCCTCCGGCGAGCCCGTCGTGGTCTTCCTGCACCGGTCCACCGACGACGGCCCGACGCTGGCCGCCGACCCGACGCTCAACACCTTCCGCGCCCAGATCGGCGGCGTCATGATGCTCGAGGTCACGCCGCTGGACCGCCCGACGGTCCTGGGCCTGATCTCGCCCGCGCCCCAGCCGCGGGCCCAGTGACCGCGCGACGGCACGGGCCACCCCGAGCCGCAAGCCGCGGCCCGCTGGCGGCCCGCCTCAGGGGCTGGCCCGACGCTCGTACAGGTACGGGCACACAAACGTGTGCGATCCGGTGCCGTCGGCCGCGGTGTACACGCCGCCCTGGTACATCGTGGCTGAGCCGTAGGCGCCGTCCTTGCGCAGGGCGTAGACCGTCAGCCCGAAGTTCGGCCGGGCCACGTCGCCGAGGCTCTGGCGCAGGCGGCGCTGCTTGACGGAGCGGTCGGAGACCTTCTTGAGGACCGCCATGCAGGCCTCGGTGGGGCTCAGGCCGCGCTCCATCTGCTGCACCACCGCAAAGGCCCCCACGCTCTCGATCATCGCCTCGCCGCGGCCGGTGCCGCCGGCCGAGCCGACCTCGTTGTCGGTGTAGCACCCGGCGCCGATGATCGGCGAGTCGCCGAGCCTGCCGGGGATCTTGTAGCTCAGGCCGCTGGTGGTCGTGCACCCAGCGATGTCCCCCGTGCCGGTGACGGCCGAGCAGTGGATCGTGCCGGTGGTGAAGGGGATCGGCCCGCCGTCGCCGCGGCCGTCGGGCCCCACGGCGATCGGCTTGGTGCCGTCGGCCGACCAGTCCATCTGGGCCTCGTCGAGCCAGTCGTCGTCGGGGTTGAGGTTCGACTTCCAGCGCAGCCAGATCGCGCGGGCCCGCTCGGTGAGCAGCTCCTGCTCCGGGAAGCCGTGGGCCCGGGCGAAGCGGTTGGCCCCCTCGCCCACGAGCATCACGTGGTCGGTGGTCTGGAGCACCTTGAGCGCCACCTGGGCCGGGTGGAGGATGTTCCGCATCGCGCCCACCGCGCCGGCCTTGTGCAGCGGGCCGTGCATCACCGACGCGTCCACCTCGACGACGCCCTCCTCGTTGGGCAACGCCCCGAGCCCGACGGTCAGGTCGTTGGGGTCCGCCTCCACGATGGCCACGCCCTGAACGATCGCCACCAGCGGGTCGGAGCCGGTGCGCAGCAGCTCCATCGCCCGGGTCACCGCCGGCAGGCCGTTGCCGCTGGACACGACAGCCATCCCACGGTGGGCGTCGGCCTGGGCGGGGCCGGCCTGGGTTCTTTGCCCGCCGGCGGGCTGCTTCTCAATCTCGACCAGCCTGGACGGGTCCGCGGCTCGGACCTGGGAGCGGCTCAGGGCCAGCGACGCAGCGGCGATGCTCCCAGCGGAGGTCAAGAAGCGGCGGCGGTCCATCGATTTCATGCCGCCAGGCTACCAAAAATCGCCCCCCAGAGCAACGCGGCGGCGTCTCGGGCCAGCGCACGGGCTCAAGCCGGCTGAGCCAGGTGCGGCCCGTTGACGGGCGTCTAGGACGCACAATACACGATCAAAGCACAAACACAACAACGACCCCGATCAACCGACAGGGCGCTATTTGAGCACACCAGGCCCCGAATCGAGCACTTTGCACGGTTTGGATTATTTTTTTCATATTGTTTCCGTTTATTCTGTTCATATCTCGCAGACAATCGGGTAGTATCAACCTAGTTGTTTCCCTGGGCTTCGTGCATCTGGTGGCCCGCCCGTCCTCAAGCACGAGACGACCCACATGCCCATCGCGATCGAAAGCACGAGCGACCGAGCGCACCCCACCACGCGTTCACGCGGGCCATTGCGGGGGGAATCCAGCTCGGTCGCGCTGATCGAGGCGCACTACGGCACGCTGGTGGCCATCGCCGAGCGGCGGCTGGGTGCCAACCGCGCTGACGCGGGGTACCAAGCCAAGGACCTGCTCCACGAGGCCCTGATCCGCTTGACCGCCTGCCAGGCCCGCGGGTGGGACAACCCGCGGCACTTCCTGGCCTCAGCCGGGCTGGCGATGCGCAGCGTGATGATCGACCGGGCCCGGGCCGCCGGCTCGCTCAAGCGCGGCGGCGGGCAGCGGACCTTCTCGCTCGTGTGCGACCCCCAGGACGCCGCTGGCCCGGGCATGGCCACGGTGGAGGTGCGCCAGTCGCTCGAGCAGCTGGCGGCGCTGGACGAGCGCGCAGCCCGGGTGGTGACGCTGCGGTTCTTCGCCGGCTACACCGAGTCGCAGATCGCCCACGTGCTGGGGATCACGGAGCGGACGGTCCGGCGGGACTGGGTCTTTGCCCGGCACTGGCTGCGGCGGGTGCTCGGGGACGGCGTCCTGCGTGGGCCCGAGCCGGCCTGGTACGACCACGACGCGTTCTGAGGGTCGTAGCGGGCCCGATCGCCCGATCGCCCGATCGCCCGATCGCCCGACGCGCGGGGCTGCGCACCGGCGAGATGCCACGCGGTCAGGGCTTGGCGGGCGCGGGCTTGTGCGTGTAGCGCGGCACCGAGGGGTCGACTGCGCGCGACCAGGCGTCGATCCCCCCGGCCATGGAGCGCACGTCGGCAAAGCCCGAGGCCCGCAGGAGCGCGGCCGCCTTCAAGGACCGCCCGCCGGCGTAGCAGTGCACGATGATCGGCCTGCGGCGTGAGCCGTTGTCGGCCTCCAGCTCGTCGAGGCGCTTTTCCAGCTCCTGGAGCGGGATCAAGACCGAGCCGTCGATGCGCGCAGCGGCGTGCTCGTCGGGGGTGCGCACGTCGAGCAGGATCGGCGGGTTCGGGGCGGCCAGGGCGGCGCGGGCCTGGCGCGGCGTCAGCTCCCAGTCGGGCTTGAGCTGGTAGCCGGCGGGGAGGCCGCGGTCGTCCATGGGCGGCTCGGCGGGGGCGGTCCTGGGCGCGGGCTCGGCCAGCTCGGCGGCCAGCGCGGACAGCTCCGCGGCGGCCTTGGCGTCCTGCGCAGCGTGGGCGGCGCGCACGCCGGCGGCGGCGGTGGCCCGGGCGGAGGTCAGGTCGCCAGCGTCCCGTTGGTTGCGGGCCTTGAAGTAGTAGGCGTAGACATGCTTCGGGTCGGCTGCGAGGCAGCGGTCGTAGTAGCCGATGGCGGTGCTGTGGTCGCCGGCCTTGGCGTATTCGTGAGCCAGGGCGTAGAGCAGGAACGCGTTGTTGGGCTCGGCTTTGAGCATCGACGTGAGCGTGGTCATGAGCATGGACATGCGCGAGTTTAGGTCGCCCCAAGGGGCGTGCGCAGCGTGCGTGGCGGGGGCGCGTCTGACGCCGGGGGTCGGTGGTCCCAGAGCGGGGCTGGGTGTGGCCTGATGGGGTGTGGTTTGGGTGTGGCCGGAGTGGGGTGGTTACGCTTGGGCCGGGCGGGGTCGGAGCGCGGCCTTATGGAACACGGGATCAAGACGGTGGGCGTCCTCGGGGCGGGGCAGATGGGCGGGGGCATCGCGCAGGTGGCGGCGCTGGCCGGGTTCAAGGTCCTGGTCTACGACGCCCAGCCCAGGGCCCTGGACCGGTGCCGGGCCGACCACGCCAAGCGGCTCGGACGCGAGGTCGACAAGGGCAAGCTGACCCAGGCGCAGGCAGAGGCCGCCCTGAGCGGCATCGGCTACATCGCCGCCCTGGACGGCTTCGGCTCCGGCGGGGCGGACATCGTCATCGAGGCGGTCGTCGAGGAGGCGCAGGTCAAGGCGGACATCTTCCGGGCCCTGGCCCAGATGTTCGCGGGGATCCCCGGCCGGCAGATCCTGGCCAGCAACACCAGCAGCATCTCCATCACACGGATCGCCGCGGCCTGCCGGGGGATCGCGGGCCCGAGCCTGGAGGCGCCGGGTCAGGTGATCGGGATGCACTTCTTCAACCCGGTGCCGGTGATGAAGCTCGTGGAGGTGATCAAGGGCCTGGAGACGACCGAGGAGACCACCGCGCGCGTGATCGCGCTGGCCCAGGCGATGGGCAAGACGCCGCTGGCCGCCAACGACCGCCCGGGGTTCGTCTCCAACCGGGTGCTCATGCCGATGATCAACGAGGCGTTCTACGCGTGGATGGAGGGCGTGGCCAGGCCCGAGGACATCGACGGCATCATGAAGCTCGGGTGCAACATGCCGATGGGGCCGCTCAACCTTGCCGACTTCATCGGGCTGGACACCTGCGCGCAGATCATGAACGTGCTTGCCGAGGGCCTCAACAGCGAGCGCTACCGGCCGTGCCCGCTTTTGCGTCAGCTGGTGACGGCGGGGCGGCTGGGTGTCAAGGCGGGCCGGGGGGTTTTCGAGTACCCCGGCAAGTGAGCGCACCGGGTGGGCCGGTTGCGGAACGCTCGCCCATCAACGCCGGGCCCGGGCCGGGGCGATATGCTCGGCCGTGCGCACAAACCGGACCGATCGCGTGGGGTGGCTGGCGATGAACGCCGTGGCGCAAAGGGGCGCCCTGGGCTGCGCGGCGCTGTGGGCGGGCGTGCTCGCCGCTGCCGGGTGCGGCGCGCGCGTGTGGACGTTGGGCTTTGCCGACGTGGTTCAGGGCCCCGGCACGGTGCGGCTGGTCTCGTCCGACGGGGCGGCGAGCCTGCCGGGCGACCTGAGCCTGGCGGTCTATTCGTACGTGGACGAGAACATACTGGACGTGTACCTGACGGACATGCCGATCGAGCGGCTGGCCAACGAGGCCGACGACCTGGGCGACCTGAGCGGGCAGATGGTGCACGTGCGCGTGTTCGTGCGTCCGCTGCCCGGCCGGACGCCCGTGGACCCGGCGGCGTGCAACGCGGGGGTGCGGCACGCGGTCTTTGCGTTCGGGGCGGTGGGGCTGTACGGGGGCGGCGGGTTCGTGGACCCGGGCGAGGTCGGCGGGGCGGTGTTCAAGGCGACGGTGTGGCGTGCGCCGGTGCGGCTCAACCGGGCCGGGGGCGGGTTCGTCGATGCGCTGGGGCCGTCGGTGCTCAGCGGGCGGATGTCGGCGTCGCTGGACGAGCGGGCCGCGGGGGCGATGGCGGCGCGGTTCTCGCGGCTGGCCGCGGAGCTGCCGGTGGCGGTGCCGCGCGACGAGCAGACGCCGCTGGACGCCGAGCGGGGCACGCAGCCGCAAACGATCGACGTGCCCGAGAACCCGCAAGGCCCCGACGCGGGGCCGGCGCCGACGCCGCCCAGGGACCGAGTGCCCTTCGGCCCGACGCCGACCGAGCCGATCGGGCCGCGCTGAGCGCTGCGGCCTGACGCTCGCGGTGTGGGGGCGCGGTGTGGGGGCGAGCGGTGGGGGGTTGGGGGTGGGAGCGCGTGCGGCCCAGCGCCGCGCGCCGCTGCGTGCGGTGTACGCCCGCGTGCGGCGCGCTCAGGACCGCTCCCACCAGGACTCGACCAAGCGCTGGGCGTTGGTCGCGTACAGATCGATCAGGTGGTCCCGGGGCAGGCCCAGGCCGGTGATGCGCGGCTGGTCGGCGGAGGTGTGGCGCGCGGGCGCGACCATGGCCAGGTCGGGGTCGCTCACCGGTGAGGGGGTGATGCCGGTGCTCTCGAACATGGTCCGCAGGCACCAGTAGCGGCTGGCGTACAGGTCCAGGGCGGCCTCGGGGGAGTTGGCCTGGTCGGACTTGATGCTGCCGGTGGACTTGTCGGGGCGGAGGTGGTCGTCCAGGGCGACGATGTCGGAGCCGAAGAGGACGCGGGTGCGCCACTTGGTCAGGAAGCCGGCGGTCTGGGAGCGCGGGTGCCGCGAGAGCTCGCGGACGATCCAGCGGGTGGCCGAGCAGTCCAGGTGGAGGTTGGGGTGGGCCTCGAGCAGGCGGTCGAGGGCGTCGAGGTCCTCGGGCCAGCCGCCCATGTGGGCGGCGATCCAGGGGCGCGGGAAGAGGTCGAGCATCCGGCGGAGGCCGACGTAGACGTGCGGCTTGAGCCCGAAGGCGGCCCGGTCGCTGTACTTGGTGGCGAACCAGGTGTCGGGGTCGCCGACGTGGCACATGAACATCATGCCCAGCTGCATGCCGAGCCGGCAGTGCTCGCGCCGCCAGGGGGAGTCGATGTCGGCGATGTCGGGCGCGTCGGGGCCGAGGTAGCCGCGCAGGGCCGGGGCGCACCAGAGCTTGAGCATGCGCGAGCCCATCTCGGTGGCGAAGCGTTCGATGTCGGTCAGGTAGCCGCGCGTGTGGGCGTGGTAGCGGTCGGCCAGGTTCCAGGAGGGGATGGCGATGAAGCGGATGGCGTCGCCGAGGCGCTCGCGCACGCCGGCGGCCATGGAGATGGGCGTCATGGAATAGACCCGCCGAACGCCGAAGGCCCGGCGGGCGCGGTCGTAGACGAGCGAGGCTTCGGGGCCGTTGATGTGGGCGTGGATATCGACGATGGGCGCGGGTGGGGGGCCGAGCAGATCGGCCTGGGCCAGGTAGTCCATGCCGGGGATGTTGCTGGGGTTGGGCGTTCTGGGGGGAGTTAGGTGGGGCACAGCCAGGGGCGCGGCTGGGGGTGGTGCTGGGGGTGATGCTGGGGGTGTCAGGCTCGCCGCTGGGCTCGGCGGTGTCGAAGGGTGTGGGCTCGGGTTGTGCACAGCGGGGGACGCCATGTCAAATCGTAGGGTGTGTGGACGGGTCGGCAGGCGTGGGGTGGTGTGGGCAACGTGTGGATGGGTGTGGGATACGTGTGGACAACTCGGGGATGTCAATTAGATGAGGCGTTGGCAGGAGAAATGAACCCATGGTGGGGTTGCAAGGTGGGACAACGAGGGACATAATCCCATGTATGCCCCTTGAGGCCCACCGACATGCTCTTTCTAGGCAAGTCCGAGCACACGATCGACGAGAAGCTGCGGCTGTCGATCCCTGCGCGGTACCGGCTGGCGGGGCCGTCGGCGGAGGAGCCGGCGCCGCCGATGACGTGGGTGGGGATCGCGCTCGAGGGCGGGCCGCTGCGGCTGTACCGGGAGGAGGACTTTGCCAAGCTCTCCGAGCGGTACCAGGACGGGCTGCTCCAGAGCGCCGACGTGGCGCGAGCGGAGCTGGACTTGTACTCGTCGGCGGAGTTGCTGCGCATGGACGGCGGGGGCCGGGTGACGCTGTCGCGGGACATGATGGACACGGCTGGTCTGGGTCGGGCGGTGGTGGTGGCGGGGGCCAAGTCGCGTCTGGAGGTGTGGGACAAGGCGCGGTGGGACGCGGAGGAGCAGTCGCGGCGCGGGCGTGTGCGCGAGCTGATCACCAGGCCCGAGGGTCTGGGGCGGGGGTGAGGAACACACACGATGGTGTGAACGATAGTTCGCCATTGGACGGCGCGCGGGGCCACCGGAGGGCCCACGGAACGTGAGGCGGACGGGCGTGCTCGGCACGGACGCACGGGCACGGCTGGTCGCGGTCGAGGGCGGTCAGGGAAGGCGGCCCTCGGTCGCGACGCCGAAGACACACCCGGCGCAGCGGAGACGCGGCGTCGGGGGTTTGCAGGGGAGCGGGCAGGTGGGCCCGGCGCGGCCCGGGCTGCGCGTGACGCACACTCAAAGACGCGCTGGGGAGAGCCCCGGTCAACGCCCGGGGCGTGCGGCGTGCGGCGTTCGAGCCGGCGGTCACGGCTCAGGCCGGCGCGGGGCTGCCAAGTGCCAGCAAGTCAAGGGTTGTTCGGCGTCCAGCACGGGCGCGGGCGCGGCGCCGGCGTGTGGTGACGGGCGTGGGGTGGGCTGGGGGGCTGCTCAGGGGTTGGCGGCGGGCTGGAGGAGCGGAAGGACGGCGGCGCCGAGCTCGTCGCCGCGGTTCTCGGCCCAGGTGAGGGCGGTCCAGCCGCGGCGGTCCTTGGCGGCGGGGCTGGCGCCGGCGGCCAGGAGGAGCTGGATGAAGTCGGCCTTGGCGCGGTCGGCGGCGCGCATCAGCGGGGTGACGCCGTCCTGATCGGCGGCGTTGACGTTGGCGCCGCGCGCGATGAGCAGGTTGAGCACGTCGGGCTCGTCCAGGGCGGCGGCGGCCAGGATCAGGGGCGAGGCGCCGTCGACGTCGGTGGCGTTGATGTCGGCGCCGGCGTCCAGGAGGGCCTTGACGACGGCGGCCTCGCCGCGGGGGGCGACGGCGAGCATGAGGGCGGTCTGGAGGAAGCGGTTGCGTTGCTCGAGCGAGGCGCCGGCCTTGACCAGCGCGTCGACGGCCTCGGGGGTGCCGCGGCTGGCGGCGAACATGAGCGCGGTCCAGTTGTCGTGGGCCCGCGCCTCGATGCGGGCGCCCGCGGCGACGAGCGCGCGGACGGAGGCGGCGCCGCCGGGTCCGCCGGCGAACGCGGCGAGCATCAGCGCGGTGCGGCCGTCTTTCTGGTCCTCGATGGCGTCGTTGGCGCGGGCGCCGGAGTTGAGGAGCGTGGCGACGGCGTCGGAGCGGCCCGCGCTGGCCGCGTGCAGGAGCGGGGACATGGGCACGCCGTCGGCCAGGACCTCGCGGGCGTTGATGTCGGCGTTGTTGCTCAGCTGGCGTGTGATCTCGTTGACGTCGCCGGCGGCGGCGGCCTGGGCCAGGGCTATCGAGGCGCCCCCGGTGCTGCCCGGGAGCGTGTTGGTTGGGGCGTTCGAGGCGCTGACGAGCGAGACGGCGATGTACACGGCGACGGCGCCGGAACCGACGATGAGTGCGACGCGGGTGGCCTTCCAAGCGGCAGAGTTCTGAGCCATGGGCGCGGTCTCCGTGTAAGAGCGGGTGCGGTCGAGGGCGGGTGTGTGCGTGTGGGGGTTGTGAGTCACTCGTCGTCTGGGGTTGGTCGGTATGCGGCGACGAGGGCCTGCTGGACGTTGGGCGGGGACTTCTCGTCGTGGCTGTACTCCATGGAGAAGGCGCCCTGGCCTGCGGTGATGGACTTGAGCTGGCCGGCGTAGTTGCCCAGCTCGCTCAGGGGTGCTGTGGCGCGGAGGAGGCACTGGTCGCCCGGGAGGATATCGGAGCTGAGCACGCGGCCGCGTTTGGAGGAGAGGTCCGCGGTCAGGTCGCCCAGGGAGCTGGCCGGTGCGGAGATCTCGAGGGCGACCCAGGGCTCTAGGAGGACGGGCTTGGCCTTGAGGACGGCGTCGATGAAGGCCTTGCGGCCGGCGGTGACGAAGGCGATCTCTTTGCTGTCCACGTCGTGGTGCTTGCCGTCGTAGACCTCGACGCGGACGGCGGTGAGTGGGAAGCCGGCCAGGCACCCCGAGGCCATGGCCTGCCTGCAGCCCTTCTCGATGGCGGGCATGAACTGGCGTGGGACGGAGCCGCCGACGGTGGCGTTGAGGAATTCGAAGGAGTCGGCGTGGCCGTTGCTCAGGGGTGAGACGCGGAGGAAGACCTCGCCGAACTGGCCGGCGCCGCCGGTCTGCTTTTTGTGGCGGTGGTGGCCGTCGGCGTGGGCGGTGATGGCTTCCTTGAAGGCGACCTTTGGTTGGTGTGTGGTCAGGTCCAGGTGGAAGCGGGCCTTGAGCTTTTCGAGGGTCAGGCGCAGGTGGAGCTCGCCCAGGCCGCGCAGGACGGTCTGGCCGGTGGCGGCGACGCGGTCCATGACCAGGCAGGGGTCCTCGTCGGTGAGCTTGTGGATGGCGGCGGTGAACTTGGTCTCGTCGGCGTGGTTGTTCAGCTCGACGGCCAGGCCGTAAACGGGCCTGGGCAGAGGCAGGTCGGGGTGGAGGAGGTGGAGGGCCGGGTCGGCGTGGAGGATGGCGTTGTGGCGGAGCTCGTCGACCTTGGCCACGCAGCCCAGGTCGCCCGGTCCCAGCGTGTCGACCTCGGTGGCGTCCTTGCCGCGGACCTTGAAGAGGTGGCCCAGGCGCAGGGGCTTTTTGTCGGCGTCGTTGAGGTAGAGCTCGTCCTTGGGCCGCAGCGTGCCCTGGATGACGCGCAGGTGCGCCAGCTTGCCCATGTAGGGGTCGTGGACGATCTTGAACACGTGCGCGACGGCGGGGGCGGCGGCTGAGAGCGGGGGGTCGAAGATCCGGGTGGCGCCGGCGGCGTCGCGCTGGCGCAGGGCCGGGGGCGTCTCGTGCTCGGGCGTCGGGCAGAGGTCGGCGATGACGTGGAGGAGGTCGTCGATGCCGGCGCCCGTGCGCGCCGAGGCGAAGCACACCGGCACCAGGTGGCCGGCGCGCATCGCCGACTCGAAGGCGCGGCGGAGCTTGGCCGGGTCCAGGTGGTCGCCGTGGTCGAAGTATTCGCCGGTGAGCTCCTCGTCCATCTCGACGACCTGCTCGACGATGGCCCGGTGGGTGTCGGGGACCGAGAGCGCCCCCTGGTCGGGCGCGGTGCCGGCCTGGGTGGTGGCGTGGTCGAAGACGTCGATGACGTCGGTGCCGCTGCGCACCGGGAGGTTGATGGCCAGGCACTCGGGGCCGAAGGCGTCGCGCAGCGAGGTCAGCAGGGCCGCGGCGTCGAGGCCGTCGTGATCGATCTTGTTGACGACGATCATGCGCGGCAGGCCCAGCTCCGTGGCCAGGCGCATGGCCCGGCGCGTGGTGACCTCGATGCCGCGGGTGGCGTCGATCACCACCAGGGCCGTCTCGACGGGCGGGAGCGAGGTGACGACCTGGCCGAAGAGGTCGGCCGAGCCCGGGGTGTCGATGGCGTTGATGAGCCGGCCGGCGTGGACGAAGTGGACGGGCTTGGCCGAGATGGTGTGCGCGTGGGTCTTTTCTTCCGGGTCGCAGTCGATGACCGACGAGCCGTCGGTGGTGGAGCCCAGCTTGGCCGTGGCGTGGGTGTGGTAGAGGAAGCGTTCCAGGAGCGTGGTCTTGCCGCAGGCGTTGTGGCCGACGACGACGAGGTTCCTCACATCCGCGGCGGCGAACCTGCCCATGGTGGATCCTCCCGCGCCTGGCGGCGACTGGCAGGGCCCCGGTCGTGCGGGCCTTGCTGGGGGCTGCGGCGTTTGGGGCCGTGCCGGTGGAGCTCCCGGGACCAGTCTACAACTGTTGGTCTGGGGCACAAGTGGGGCCCGCGGCGAGGGATGGGGTGGTTTGATCGCAAGGCGTTCGTATGAGCGAGCCAGTGGCCGGCGGGGGCGGGGGCGGGGGTGCGGCGCAGGGGCGGCTGGCGGTGGCGGACCTGATGTACGTGCTCGCCGAGGGCGCGATCGCGACTGCGGCTGCCGAGCCGCGCGATTCGGCGCGGATGCTGGTGGTCCGGCGCAGTGCGCCCGAGCGGGTGGAGCACCTGGTTGTGCGCGATCTGCCGGGGCTGCTGCCGGCGGGGATGGTCATGGTTCGCAACGTGTCGCGCGTCCTTGCGGCGCG
>PNJV01000012.1 GCA_013822085.1 Isosphaera sp.
TGGACATGGGTGTGTGCTCGTGCCGGTGGCGCGTGGTGGCGGTGGGCGGTGGGCGGTGGGTGGTGGGCGGTGGGGGGTGGGAGGTGGGAGGTGGGAGGTGGGGCTATTGGTCGGAGATCTCGCCCTGTGCGCGTTCCTTGGCCTTGCGCAGGCGCGCCAGGCCGGACTGGCCGGGCTGGCCGGGCTGGGCCTGGTCAGAGGCGGGCTGGGCCGGCTTGGAGACGACCGGGGCGGCGGGCTGGTCGACGAGCGGGCCCGTGGAGGCAGCGGCCAGCTCAGCGTCCGAGGCGTGGAACTTGGCCGGCGTCGGCCGGGGCTGGGCGCCCGGGGGCGTGCCGGAGGCAGCGCGGCGCTGGGCCTTGGAGCGTGCGGCCCGCAGGGCCTGGGCGTTGGCGGTGCGGGCCGAGCGGGAGGCCGAGAAGAGCCCGGCGACGGCCCGGGACATGGCGCGCACGTCCAGTCGCACCCGGCGGACGCCCACGTCGGCCAGGAACGCGCCGATGGCGATCAGGGCCACGGCCAGCCAGACGGGCGTCCGCGAGCGCGGCACGGTCACGCCCTCGGGGCTCCAGAGCTGCGCGGCGCGGGCGGGGTCGGGCGGGAGGACGCGCCCGCCGGTGAGCTTGGCCACCTGCTCCAGGAGCGCGGCGTTGTCGGTCAGGGCGCGGTACTCGTCGGAGAATGGCCGCGAGACGGCCGCCTGCGCCGAGCCGCGCACGACCGAGCCGTCGGGGAGCGATTGCTCGTAGGTCAGGCCGACGGTGTAGGTGCCCGAGGCGGGGGTCTCGACGGCGCCCTCGTATCGGCCCGGGCCGACCTGGGTCAGGCGCACCGGCGAGGCGGAGAAGTCGGGGGCCACGGCCGAGCCCTGCCAGCGGAGGAAGTCGAGGCGATCGCCGGCCTGGTCGAGGGCCTCGACGATCAGCACGGTGCGGTCGGCGCGGTCGGAGGTGGAGACGCGGATGTTGGGGCTGCCCTCGGGGCGCATGGCCCAGCGGACGTGCTGCTCCCAGAAGGCGCGGAAGTGCTCCCAGGCGACCCAGGCCCCGGCCCACTTGCCCGTGGCGTCGGAGGTGAACGTGACCACGCGCCCCAGGCCGTGCTGCCACTGGGCCAGGACGGGGTCGTTCTCCTGGCCGCGCAGGACCACCTGCGAGAGCCCCTGGCGGTCGGAGGCCACCACGTAGCCCGAGATCGGGGGCACCGGCGTGGGCACGCCGCGCATGGGCTCGGTGCCGGCCAGGCTCAGGGCCGGCGAGAATGGCTGCCCCTCCCAGATCAGGGAGCGTTTGACGGTCTTGGCTTCCTTGATGAAGATCTCGGGGAGCGTTGCCAGCTGCTCTTGGACCGTGACCTCGTGGTAGGCGCCCCCCGTGGCCTCGGCGATGCGTCGCATGTTGTCCGGGCTCCCCGCGGGCCCGTCGTGGGGGAAGACGGCGACGGTCGAGACGGTGACCTTGTTGTCGATGAAGTTCTGGATCAGGGCGTTGGAGGGGGGCGACGGGTCGCCGTCGGAGATGATGATGACGTGCTTCTGGCCGGCGGCGACGGGCTTGAGCGCGTCGAGCGAGGCGCTCATGAGGGAGTGGAAGTCGGGGGCGTCGCCGTAGGACATGGCGCCGATGGCGCGGAAGTGGGAGGACTTGTCGCCGACCTCTTCGAGGGGGTGGACCCACCCGACGTTGCCGCCGTTCCAGCTGAACTCGACGATGCCGGCCAGGTCCTTGCTCGAGAGCGCGCCGATGGCGGCCTCGGCGGTCCGGCGGCCCCAGAAGTTGCCCTCGGGGACCTCGCACGAGTGCATGATGAGCATCAGCGCGCCGCGGGGGATCTCGCGGCGGTTGGGCACGTCCAGGCGGATGGGCAGGGCGTCGGCCAGCGGCGAGCCGATCCAGCCGCCGGCGCCGAAGGCGTCGTCGCCGCCGATGACGACCAGGCCCCCGCCCAGGTCGTGGACGTAGGACTTGAGCTCCTCCTGCTGGACCAGGGAGAAGTCGTGGGCGGGGGTGTTGACCAGCACGACGCACTCGAAGGTGCCCAGCTCCTGGAGCGAGGCCCAGCCGGGCTGGGTGGGGCGGAGCTGGGACTCGATGCGGGCCTGGGCCAGGGCGTTCTGGAGCTGCTGGGCCTGGTCGGTCTTGTTGGTGAGCACCAGGACGCGGCCCTGGCCGCCGACGAAGGTGACGGCCAGGGTTCGGTTGTTCTCCAGGAGCGTGTCGCCGGAGGCGCCCGAGTCGGGCTCGAAGAGGGCCTCGAAGCGGACCGGGCCGCGGCGCGGCGGGAGCTTGACGGTGATGGTCTGGACGTTGAGGCCCGGGCGGAGCTGGACGGGGCGCCAGAGCTGGTCGTCCTGGTCCAGGGCCACGGGCTGGCCGTCGATCAGCAGCGTGACGCGGCCGGTGGCTGCGCGGGTGGCGTTGAGGACCAGGCGCAGGGTGGCGCTCTCGCCGGAGCGCGCTGTCGAGGGGGCCAGCAGCCGCTCGGCGATGACCTCGCCGGCCAGCGTGAAGCGCGCCGGCACCACGTCGATGGGCACGCCGGCTGCGCGGGCGGCCTGGGCGGCCTGGAGGAGGCTCCCGGCGGTCTCGTTGCCGTCCGAGAAGAGCGCGATGCGCGTGGCGGCGTCCTCCGGGCGCAGGGCCAGGGCCAGGCGCACGCCGGACTCGAGGTTGGTCGAGTCGGTCGGGCCGGGGTCGCGGATGTCCACCTGGGAGGGCGTAAAGCCGGGGCCGATCGGCCTGGGGCGCGAGTGCGGCAGGGCGTCGCGGGCGACGGTGACCAGCCCGACGCGGTCGGTGGGCTTGCCCTGCGGGGCGCGCTCGATGTAGCCCAGGGCCTCGGGCTGGGCCGAGGTGGGCCGGGACCGGCTCACGTCGATGACGCCGATGATGGCCACGTCGCGGCTGTCGCGCCGCCAGGAGGGCTCGGCCATGGCCAGCAGGATCAGCAGCACCACCACCAGGCGCACCACCAGCGCGACGGCCCGCGTGGTGCCGCGCAGGCCCGAGAGCGACCGCCGGCCGATCCACACGATGGCCAGGCCCACCGGCACCAGCAGCCACAGCCAGCCGGGGCGGTCGAACTGGAGCGGGCCGAGGGTGAGCGCAAGCGTGGGCGCCAGGTGCCCAGCGGGCCAGGCGCCCACGGCCAGCAGGACCGGGGTCATCGTCTGGGCCTCCACAGGCCGGGGTCGCCGCTGGCCGAGATCCTGCCGTTGCGGCCCTCGGTGACGTAGACGGTGCCGTCGAGCACGGCCAGGTCCCACGGCTCGGCCAGCGCGCCGGGCTGCCTGCCCGGGGCGCCCCAGGCCCCCAGGACTCGGCCTGAGGCCAGGTCCAGCCGGCGCAGGCGCGAGCCGCCGAACTCGGCCAGCAGCGCCGTGCCGTCGCCCGGGGCGTGTATCCCGCGCGGGTGGCTCAGGGGCGCCTGCTCGGGCTCGGGGCCGGGCCGCGGCGTGACCCAGGCGATCAGCTCGCCCTCGAGGGAGAGCCTGCCGACGCGGCTGTTGATCGAGTCGCACAGGAGCAGCTCGCGCGCCGCCGGGTCGATGGCCAGCGACTGCGGGCGGGTGAAGCGCGGCTGGTCGGGGTCCTCGGGCCGGCCGGGCCCGCCGATGACCCTGACCGGGGCCCAGGAGGCGTCGAAGACGGTCACGCGGTCCTGGCCGCCGAACTCGCTGACGTAGAAGCGTTCGGCGCGGCCGGCGTGGTCGGCCAGGACGGCCACGTCACACGGATATGTGAATTGGCCGGGCGCGGTGCCAAAGCCCCCGACGACGCGCGCCGGCTCGGGCGTTGTGGGCTCCCAGGCCGGGCGCAGGTCGGTCCGGCCGATGATCGCCGGGTCGACGGGCGTGACGCGGTAGACCAGGACGCGGTGCTCGTGGGTGTCGGCCAGGTAGAGGCAGGGGTTGCCCTCGGCGTCGGGGCCGACCGCCAGGCCGGTGGGGTAGCCGCGCTGGGACCGGGTGAGCCAGAAGAACTCGATGCACCGGCCCGTGCGCGGGTCCAGGCGCTGGACCCTGCCCGAGCGGTCGACGACCCAGAGCGTGTGCGCGTCGGCGGCGATGGCCCTGGGGGTGACAAAGAGCCCCGGCTCGGTGCCCGGCGCCCCGATGATCCGCACGCCGGGGACGGGCGCGGGCAGGTCGGCCTCGGGGGCTGAGTCCAGGCAGCCGGTCGGCAGCGCCGCGGCCAGCAGCGCCGGGCCCAGGGCCAGGCGCCGTTGCCAGGGTCCGGACCGGCGAGATAGTGGGGCGGGCGTGGCCACGGGCGCGATGGTTGTACGGCCCTAGGCCTGATCGGTTGCAAGGGTTGCGGGGGGGCGGGCGTAATTGGCCGCGATCTGCACGGCCAGGTCGGCCACCCGGCGGGCCAGCTCCGGCGGCTGGAGGACCGTGCAGGCCGGGCCCAGGGACAGGACCCACCAGACGATCTCGTCCAGGCCGGCCACGGTGAAGCGCAGCGTCACCGAGCCGTCGGGGTGGTGCTCGGCCTCCTGGGTGTGGTGCCAGCGCGTGTCGGCGACGGTCTCGGCGATGGGGGGCAACACGCGCAGGGCCACGCGCTGGTCGTGCGGGCCGCGGATCATCTGCCAGGCGTTGCCGATGTGGTCGTCGATCGAGAAATCGTCCGGGATGGCGTACGCGGTCGCGGTGATCGCCGCCGACCTGATCCGGCGGAGCTTGAGCGAGCGGACCTGGCCGTGCCCGCGGTGGAGCCCCACCGCGTACCAGGCGCGCACCGAGAACCAGAGCGTGTAGGGCTCGAAGACAAAGGGCTCCGACGGGGCCCGCCGAGAGGGCGAGGCGTAGGTCAGGCGCAGGGCCCGGCGGCGCTCGATGGCGCCCCGGATCAGGCGGTAGACCTGCTCCTCGCCGTCGGTGGCCTGCTCCGAGCCGCGCGCCGGCTGGAGGCGGATCGAGTCCATCACCGGCTCGAGCCGCGAGCGCAGCTCCGGCGGCAGCTGCGACTCGATCTTCCACTTGGCCTTCATGGCCGCCGAGAGGTGCGCCACCTGGCCGCGCCCGGCCACGTCCTCGCACAGCACGATCAGGGCCAGGGCCTCCTCGGGGGTCAGCTGGAGCGGCGCCAGGAAGGTGCTCTGGGGCATGACGTAGCCCTTGGCCTTGCGGTCGAAGGTGACGTTGAGGCCGGTGCGGGCCAGGGTGTCCAGGTCGCGGTAGATGGTCTTGGCTGAGACCTTGAAGTGCTCGGCCAGCGAGGTGGGGGTCCAGTCTCGGCGGGCCTGCAAGAGGGTGATCAGCTCCAGGAGGCGGTCGAGGCGGGCGGCCTGCTCAGCGGCGTCGGGCGGGTCGGTCTTTGGGCTCGCTGGCCGGATGGGCCTGGCGCGTGGGGTCGGCGGGGCGGGCGGGAGCTTGGGATGTTTGCTGGGCGGGGGCACAGCGGGCATCATCCTCGGGGGCCCCCTTGTTGGCAACGCGCCGCCCGTGCGCTGCGCACGCCTGGGTCATCGGGCGTGGTGGCGATTGCCCCATACAGTGGATTCCCGTACTTGGGAAAGCCCGCGCCCGGATTCGATCGGTGATAAATTGGGAAAAATGGGAGTGATGCGGTAGCCCTGCGCGGCGTGATGATCAGGGAAGACCAGCGCAGGGCGCGTGGGGAAGGCGCGAGTTATTGTCCGCCTCATGAGCGAATGAACAACAACGGTTCCTTTGCAAAGAAAGCCCTTGCACGGGGCTAGATCGGGGTGTATTGTGCCCCCAAGCTGCGCATGATGCAGACGATGCATCGTGCGCTCCCGTGAGGGTGTGCCCGCCGCCGGAGGATCCGGTGGAGCGCGACCGGACATGGTCCGAGGCACCCCGTAATCCGGAGGAGATGAGAGGAGACCCTTCCACGCGCCCCCGGCGTGGAACGAGAAAGAGACGCCAGGATGTCCGTGCGCGCTGGTCCGCCGGAGGGCGGCAAGACAACCCGGGATCAGCTGGCTGCGGAAGCAGCGGCGATCGAGCAGGGATTGCAGCTGCCCGCGCCGGCGATGGTGGGCGCGTCGGGGGCGATGGAGCGGCTGAACAAGCTCATCGAAGCGGTGGCCCGCAAGGACTGCACCGTGCTGATCCAGGGGCCGTCGGGCTCGGGCAAGGAGCTGGTGGCCCGGCACGTGCACGCGCGCAGCGAGCGGGCCGCCGGGCCGATGGTCGCCGTCGACTGCACCGGCCTGCGCGACACGCTCCTTGAGAGCCAGCTCTTTGGCCACGTCAAGGGGGCCTTCACCGGGGCCGAGCAGAGCACGCTGGGGTTCATCCGCGCCGCCGACAGCGGGACGGTCTTCCTCGACGAGATCGGCGAGATGGACCTTAAGACGCAGGCCAAGCTGCTGCGTTGCATCCAGGAGCGGGTGGTGGTGCCGCTGGGCGCGGTGCGGCCGGTCGCGGTGGACGTGCGGTTCATCTGCGCCACGCACCGCGACCTGCGCGCCATGGCCACGCGCGGCGAGTTCCGCGAGGACCTGTACTACCGGCTCGACGTGGTGCGCCTGCGCACGCCCGCCCTGGCCGACCGCCGCGAGGACGTGCCCGCGCTGGCCGAGCACTTCCTGGGCGCCCTGGCCGAGGAATACAACGAGGCCCCCAAGCGCCTCAGCGACGAGGCCATGGTGTGCCTGGGCGCTTACGACTGGCCCGGCAACGTCCGCGAGCTGGCCAACGCCGTCGAGCACGCCCTGGTCTTTTGCGACAGCGACCTGATCATGCCCGAGCACCTGCCCGAGCGGCTGCGCGTGGTGGCCACCGGCCGGCTGGGCGAGGTGCGCATGATGCCCATGGCCGAAGAGCTGACGACCCTCGAAGAGTCCGAACGGCGGCTGATCGCCCGCGCCCTGCGGGCCACCGAGGGCAACCAGTCCAAGGCCGCGGCGATCCTGCGCATCGACCGCCGCAGGCTGGCCCGCAAGGTCCGCAGGTACAAGCTGGATTCCTGAGTGTGCCTTTGTCGGCGCGGTGACGCGCAGGTGCGCACGGCCTGCGCGCGTGCCGGCGTTGCCGGAGGCGCAGCGGCAGGCGCTGGGGCGCTTTGGCGCATGCCTGCGCGCAGGTCCGGGCGCGGGGTGAGGAGGGTGTGGTGCTGTGGCCGTTGGGGGGGTGGGGTGTGGGGTGTGGCCAGCGGACCGGAGAGGCTCGGTCGGGCCTGACGCGCAGGAATTGTGCACGCCGGGTCGGGCGCGTGCCGAAGAGTGCGTGGGTCCTGCGTGTGCGGGATCGTGATCGGCGCCGGGCGCGTGCCGGTCGGCCGGGCGTGGTGCCCGGCAGCTATTGGACCGCGATCCCAATGTCCCGGAGCAGACGCAGCATGAGCACCCGCGCGACCGCAATAAGCAACGCCGAGGCGACCAGCACGACCGTGATCGCGGCCGACACGGTGATCCGCGGCGAGGTGACGTTCGCCAACAGCGCGCAGGTCATGGGGCGCGTCGAGGGGCGCATCAGCTCGCCGGGTCATCTGGTGATCGGGCAGGGGGCCGAGTGCAAGGCGTCGGTGCAGGCCGGCACGCTGGTGGTCGACGGGCTGGTGGAGGGGGACGTGATCGCCACCGAGCGGCTGGAGCTCAACTCGTCGGCGATGATCAAGGGGGACGTGATCGCCACCAAGCTGGTGGTCTCGGAGGGGGCGTCGTTCACCGGCCACTGCATCATCGGGGCCGAGGCGACCAAGAAGGCGCTGGCCGCGTCGCAGGGGCAGGCGGGCGGCGCGGGGCTCGGCGGCGGCGGGCCGGGTGTGACGGCGGGCGCGGACCTGGTGCGCACGCGCATGAAGCAGAACGGCGTGCACGGCGGGGCCGACCTGGAGAGCACGCTCTCCGGGCTCGAGAGCAAGCTGGCGGGCCTGAGCAAGGCCGGCAAGAGCGCCGTGGCCACGGCCGACTGAGCCTGGCGCCGGCAGGGGGCGGGGGTCACTAGACTCCGGCGTGGGCGCGTCGCCGACGAGCAATCCCGATGGCCAGGGGGCGGGCGTGGGCTTTGGCCAGGCCGCCGGCGGTGGTGAGGGCGCCAGCGCGCTCGGTGGGATGACGCTGGCCGGGCTGCTCCGGGCCATCGCGGCAAAGTCGCCCGCGCCCGGCGGGGGGGCGGTGGCCGGGGCCGTCGGGGCCCTGGGGGCGGCGCTGGCGGAGATGGTCGTGGCGTACTCGCTGGGTCGGCGGGACCTGGCTGCGCACCAGTCGGGGCTGAGCGAGGCGCAGCGGCGTCTGGCGCGGGCGCGCGGCATGTTCTTGGCGCTGGCGGACGACGACGCGGAGGCGTACGGGCGCGTCAACGAGCTGATGAGGCTGCCCGAGGGCGACCCGCGGCGGGGCGGGCTGGCGGCGGCGGTCGAGGCCGCGGTGACGGCGCCGATGTCGGTGCTGGCGCTGGCGGCGGAGCTGGCTGCGCTGTGCCTGGGGCTGCAAGACAAGACCAACCCGCGGCTGGTCAGCGACCTGGAGATCGCCGGGGTGCTGGCGCACGCGTGCGCCAGGTCGGCGTGGTGCAACGTGCGTGTCAACGCGCCGATGCTCGCCGACCAGGGGCGGCGTGCGGCGGTGCTGCGTGAGGCGGCGGGGCTTGTTCGTCTGACGGGCGAGCGCTGCGCCTGGGCTGAGGCGGGCGCGGGGGCGGCGCTGTGAGCGCCGGGGGCGGCGCCGGCGACGGGGCGGTGGACGGCGTGGCGGGCGCGGGGGGTGCGGGGGGTGCGGGGGGTGGGGGGGCGGAGTGGTTCGCAGCGGCGGGCGGGCCCGAGGGCGGCCGGGGCCTGCGCTTCGAGTGCACGCGGTGCGGCAACTGCTGCACCGGCCCGCCGGGGGTGGTGATGGTCAGCGACCAAGAGGCACGCGCCATCGCGGCGCGGCTGGGGCTTTCGGTCGAGCGGTTCAGCGCGGCGTACACGCGGGCTGCGCGCGGCGGGCGGAGCCTGAGCGAGGTCGAGTCCGCGGCGGGCTTCGACTGCGTCTTCCTGCGCCGCGAGGCGGGCAGCGGCAGGGCGCTGTGCGCCATCTACGAGGACCGGCCGGGGCAGTGCCGCACGTGGCCGTTCTGGCCCAGCGTGGTGGGCACGCGCCAGGCGTGGGAGTCGGCCGGTCGGCGGTGCCCGGGGATGGGCCGGGGCCAGCTGGTGCCGGTCGAGCGCGTGCGCGTGCTGCGCGACGCGGTGGAGATCTGAGCGTGTGGCCCGGGCCGGTCGGCGGCGCTGAGGCTGGGGCGTGGCTGCGTGCGGCGGCCCGGGCGGAGGTGGCCCAGGGGATCGACGCGGTGTACCAGATGGTTGCCGATCAGGTCGAGGCCCGCGGGCCGGCGTGCTGGGCCAGCGGGCGCTGCTGCGACTTTGGTCGCAGCGGGCACGCGCTGTACGTGACTGGGCTTGAGGCGGCGTTGGCGGCGCTGCGGTGGGTGCCGGGGCGCGGCGCTGGCGGCGTGGCCGGCGGCTCAGCGGCGGGGCCCGGGCCGATGGTGGCGCTTGGGTCAGCGGTTGAGCTTGCGGCCCAGCGCGGGCGCTGCGCGTTCCAGGAGGGGAACCTGTGCGGTGCGCGAGCTGTGCGGCCGCTCGGGTGCCGGGTGTACTTTTGCGACCGCGGCGCCCAGGGCTGGCAGAGGGACCTGAGCGAGCGCGCCATGGCGATGATCCGCGGCGTGCACGACCGGCACGGCGTGGCCTACCGCTACGGCGAGTGGAACGCGCTGCTGGGTGCGGTGGTGGCGCAGCGTGGGGCTGAGCTGGTGATCCGCAGGGGTGCGGGGGGCTGAATTGGGGCGGTCGGTGGTCGGAGGGGGGTTTGGGGGTTGGGCAAGGGGCGGCAGACGATGCACGATCCGGCGAGCAGCGGCAATGACTTCTTTCGGTGCGACTTCTGCCGGCGCGGCTGGAGCGAGGACCTGCCGATGGTCGAGGGGCACAAGGGCAGCCTGGTGTGCTCGCGGTGCCTCTCAGCGGCGTGGGTGGTGGTGACAGCAGCGGGGGGCGTGGGGGGTGTGGGGGGCGCTGTCGCAGCGGGGGATGCGGGGGCAGCGGGGGCAGCGGGGGCAGCGGCGGGCGGCTCGGCGTGCACGATGTGTCTGGAGCATCGCAAGGGGCCCGTGTGGGAGAGCCCGCTGTTTGCTGGGTCGGTGATCTGCCTGCGGTGCGTCAAGCAGGCGGCGCGGGCGCTCGAGAAGGACCCCGAGAGCGGCTGGCGCCGGCCGGGGGCGGCTGAGGGGGCGGTGGGGACGGTGGGGGGGGACGGCGATGAGGAGGACGAGGACGACCACCTGTGAGCGGCGCATCGGCGTGCCGGCAGGGCGGGTGTGCCTGAGGGCGAGCCCGGGTGCGCGCGGGCCGCGCGTGAGCGAGTCGGTCGCGGGTGTCAGTGGCGGGCCAGCCGAGCGTACTGGTGCCAGACCAGCGCGCCCAAGGCCAGGACGCCGCCGTAGAGCGCCGGCAGGCCCACGGCGCCGTTGCCGTGGGTGAAGCGCTGCCCGCTGGAGATCGCCAGGACCGATCCCAGCGCGGGGAAGAAGGCCCAGAGGTAGACGGTCAGCGGGAGCGCGTCGCGCAGGCGCATGCCCATGATCGCGCCCAGGAGGACCATGAGGAAGCAGGCCAGGGAGACGGCGGCGCGCTCGTGGGCCTTGGAGAGGATCTCTCGGCGAGCGTCGTCGATGGTCTGGGCCAGGCGGAGGGAGGCGTCGGCGGCGCGCGGCGTGGCGGTGGCGTCGGCCAGCGCGGCGAGCTGGTCGTTGTTGAGCGTGAGCAGCTGCGGCAGCGGGTCGTCGGGGACGATCAGCCCGGGGATCGTCTGCTCCGGGGAGCGCGCCGTCGCTGCGGCGCCCAGCACGGCCACGTCGGCCAGCGTGAGGGTGAGGGTGACGGCGCGGCCGTCGATGGTGCGCTGCGTCGAGAGCCACCCGCGGGCGGCGACGGAGCGGCGCTGGCGTCCGCCGTCCTGGGAGAGGGTGATCTCCAGCTGCGGCGCGGGCTCGCTGGGGCGCGGCTGCGGGGGGAGGACCTCGAAGCCCTCGCCGGTGCGCGTCGGGGCGATGGCCGCGGCGCGCAGCGTCAGGGACCGGCCGATGGAGTCGCGGAACGAGAGCGAGCCGTCGCGCAAGACCGAGCGGCGCAGGGAGTCCAGGACGCGGTGCTCGGCCAGGGCCAGGGCGAGCTGGCGGCGGTGGTTGTCCACGGTGTTGAGGCGCTCGGGGCGCCTGTAGGTGGCCAGCATCTGGGCCAGGGAGAGGTACTTGGGGTCGTCGGTGAAGGCCGAGGGGATGCGGTACTCGAACTCGCTCAGGTCCGACGCGGTGCGGACGCCGTCGCGCTCGCCCCCGACCATGTCCTGGAGCTGGACGCGCAGGCGCACCCCGGGCCCCAGCTCAGGGTCCGAGTCCCTGGAGACCCAGACGAAGGCGAAGCGGGCGGCCATCTCGCGCACGGTCCTGCCCTGGGGGTCGCGGTCGACGGCCAGCACGTTGGAGAGCGCAAAGTGCTGGAACGCGCCGTGGGCCGGGTCGATCGGGCGGGGGATCATGCTCTCGGCGTAGAGCAGCCGGCCGCGCGGGTTGTCGTCCGAGGACGGGAGCGTCAGGGCCTGGCCGCGCTCGATCGAGGAGGCGACAAGCCGCGGGAGCTCGTCGGAGACCAGCTCGCTCATGCGGCGCAGGAGCCGGGGGATGGCCTGGTCGGAGATGAGCCCCACGGCCGCGGCCAGGGCCAGGCCCGACAGGGCCGCCGGCGCCAGCAGGGCCCTGTGCGAGACGCCGCCGGCGTAGCAGGCGACCAGCTCGTTGTCCTGGGCCATGCGGTGGTGGGCCAGCGTGGCGGCGAAGCAGGCCGAGAAGGGCAGGGCGTACTGGAGCATGGGCACCAGCGCCAGGACCATGAACAGGAGCGAGTCCAGGAGCCCGAGCTTGCCGTCGGCCAGCGGCTTGATGGCCACGGCGAAGGCCAGCACGACCATCAGGACGGAGGTGCTGATCAGGAGCAGCCGCCAGAGCTCGCCGGTGAGTGCCGCCCAGATGACCCCGGGGCGTTTGATCCGCATGGGGGAGGTTAGGTGGCGCGGGCGGGGCCTGCGGCGGCCCTCAGAGGTCCAGAGCCAGCCGGAGGGCGATCAGCGACCCCATGATGGCCGAGTTGTGCACGGCGTGCATGGTCACGCAGCCGATCAGCGAGCCGCGGCGGGCGCGCAGGACGCCCATGGAGGCGCCCAGGGTCAGCACGGGCAGGAGCAGCGGCAGGGCGTAGCTGTGCATGAGCGCAAAGCACACGGCCGACAGCGCCACCGCCGGCAGCACGCCCAGCGGTCGGCGCAGCGAGCCGAGCACCCCGCCGCGGAAGACCAGCTCCTCGGTGACCGGCGCCCAGACGCTGGCCAGGAGCAGCAGCAGGGCCAGCTCGAGCGGCGAGGCCGAGAAGATCAGGTCGGCCACGGGGTTCGCCGGCGGGCCCGAGCTGGGCCAGAGGTACTCGCTCACGAGCAGCAGGCCGAACGTCACCAGCATGGCCACCAACAGCAGCGGGAGCGTGCCCAGCCACCAGAGGATCCCGGCGCCGACTTCGGCGGTCAGGCCGCGGCCGGCGGTCAGGCCCAGGGCGGCGCCCGAGCCCGTCGGGCCGGTCAGGGCGATGGTCAGCGCCAGCGCAAGCAAGAGGGCAAAGTGCGCAGCGACCGTGTGGCCCAGCGACGCGGGGGGGATCACGCCGACCGCTCCGAGGGCCATGACGGCCAGGAACCCCGCGACAAAGACCGCGGCGATGCGCGGGCCGATCCGCTCGGCGCCGGGCGGGACCGGCGCGTGCCCGATCGCTGCCGGCGCCCTGCGCGGCGAGGACATCCGCACCAGCCAGGCGATCAGGACGCCCACGCCGCTCAGGGCGGCCAGGGCGAGCAGCAGGCCCAGCGGCACGAGCACGGCGAGCACCAGCGGCCCTCGCCGCGAGAGCGCGCCCAGCTCCGAGCCGGCGTCGATGGGCCGGCCGGCGCTCAGGAGCCACCGGGCGTTGACGCCGTGGCGCTCGATCAGGGCGCTGGCGCGCTCGGGGGGCACATCGGCGGCCGAGCCGGAGTTCAGGACAGCGGCGACGTCGGCCGCGTCGGCCAGGTAGGCGGCGGTGTCTTGGTCGCCGGCGGCGTCGGCGGCCCGGGCTGGGGCCTGCGCAGCGGGCCTGAGCAGGTCGCGCAGCGTGTGGCGAGCCGGCTCCGGGGCGCGGGCGGCGAGCATGGCGCTGCGCAGCTGGGCCCAGCGGTCGGGCGCGCCGGCGTCGGGGCGCGCGCTGGCGTAGAGCATCCGCAGGACCCGGTCGGCCTCGTCCGAGTCCGGCCCGGCGGGGAAGGCGCCGGTCAGAGAGACGATCGCCCGGGTGACCTGCTCCTCGTCGGGCCGGATGGCGCGGCCCTGCTCCGGCGTGACCGGCGCCGGCTGCACAAAGAGCGACGTGTGGTTGATCAACGCCACCAGCCCCACGCCCAGAAACACGACCAGCCAGGCGAGCGGCGTGCGCGCCGGGCGCGGCTGGCCCCAGTTGGGGTGCTCCGACGGCGTGGCAGGGATGGCGTACGGATGGGCGGGGTGAGTCATGGTGTTGATTGGCTTGTGAGTGGTTGGCAGTGTGGCGTGGCGCGGGAGCGGGGGAAGGGGAGGAAGTGTGGCGGGGGAAGGGGGGTGGGGGGTGGGAGGTGGGACGGAACCGTCACAGGATTGTTGATCGGCTTGACGCGGCAGCGGGGCTGGGAAACAATGGCCCGCTGGGGAATGCCAGCAGCGCGTCCATTCTTGCCGGCACCCCGTGCCGGCCCGCCCCGCCCGGTAGGCGGCGAGCACCCCTCGCTGAGGCGTCTTGCACGCTGGCAGGACCGTGAGCGTTCGGATCGGAGCACCGCACCATGCGTCGCCAAACGTACTTTGCCAAGAACGGTGAGGTCGCCAAGTCCTGGCGGGTCATCGACGCCCAGGGCACGCCGCTGGGCCGGCTGGCGGCCGAGGTCGCCATCGTCCTCATGGGCAAGCACCGCCCCGAGTACACGCCGCACACCGACACCGGCGACAAGGTGATCGTGATCAACGGCTCGAGCGTGGAGCTGACCGGCCGCAAGGCGGAGCTGCGCCTCAAGCTGCGCTACTCGGGCTACCCCGGCGGGCTCAAGGCCGAGACCTACGGCCAGGTGCGCGCCAAGAACCCCGAGCGGCTGATCTCCGACGCCGTGCGGCGGATGCTCCCCAAGAACCGCCTGGGGCGAGTCATGCTGACCAACCTGTACGTGTACCCCGGGGCCGACCACCCGCACGCCAAGGAGCGGCTGGCCGAGCTGAAGGTCTGACCCGCGGGCCGGCTTGGCCCCGAGGACCCCGCGCCCGACCCCCCGACCCCCCGCCTCCACGCCCCCCCCGATCCCCGCCGCTGAGCACCAAGGACACCCGACGACCCGACCGAGGACCACGAGTCACGCATGAGCACCCAGAGCGCCCAGAAGAACGTCCGCCTTGTCCCGATCGGTCCCGGCAACGAGATCGGTCCGGCGCCGACGATCGGCACGATCCCCTCGCCCGTCTCGCCCATCGGGGCTGCGCCCACGGCCGCCCCCGAGCGCCCGCTGCCGCAGCCCAAGCCGGCCAAGGGCGGGTGGTGGTGGGGCGTGGGCAGGCGCAAGCGAGCTGTGGCCCGGGTGCGCATCCGCCCGGTGGCCTCCGGCCCCGGCGCCGGCAAGGTGACCATCCAGATGAACGGCAGCAAGAAGACCAAGACCGTCGAGGAGTACTTCGCCGAGGACCGCGACCGCACCGACGCGGTGTCGGCCCTGACGGCCACGGGCATCGGCCCCAAGCTGGAGGTCTTTGCGCGGCTCAATGGCGGCGGGTACATGGGGCAGGCCCAGGCCCTCAAGCTGGCCCTGGCCCGCGCCCTGCGCGACTACGACCCGACCACCATCCCCACGCTGCGCGAGCAGGGCCTGCTCACGCGCGACGCCCGCGAGGTGGAACGCAAGAAGTACGGCCAGGCCGGCGCCCGCAGGCGGTTCCAGTTCAGCAAGCGTTGACCCGCGGCCCGCTCAGGCCAGCGGCCGCATGAGCGGGAAGAGGATCACGTCGCGGATGCTGCGCTGGTTGGTCAGGAGCATCACCAGGCGGTCGATGCCCAGGCCCATGCCCCCGGCCGGCGGCATGCCCACCTTGAGCGCGTCGATGAAGTCGTGGTCGTAGGTGCGGAAGGTGGACTCCTCGTCGTCCTGGCCGGCCAGCTGCTGGCGGAAGATCGCCGCCTGGAGGTCCGGGTCGTTGAGCTCCGTGTAGTGGGGCGCGATCTCCATGCCGCCGATGAACAGGTCGGCGCGGTCGGCCAGCGTCGGGTCGTCGGGGTTGGGGCGGGTCAGGGGCGAGACGGCCGCGGGGTAGTGGGTGATGAACGTGGGCCGGGCCGGGTCGAGCGTGGGCTCGGCGAAGCGCTCGAAGAGCTGGTTGACCACGAGCCAGTCGTCCAGGCCCTGGTGGGGGACGTGGTGCGCGGCGGCGTGCGCGCGGGCGCGCGCGGTGTCGGTCATGTCGAACCCGAGCGCGGCGCCGAAGAGCTCGGCGTACCTGACGCGGCCAAAGGGCGGGCCGTAGTCCACGGCGTGGTCGCCAAAGGGCAGGGTCAGGGGTCCGCTGCCCGGCGCGGGCGCGAACATCGCGGCACAGTGGCGCACGAGCGACTCGGTGACCTCCATAACCGTGTGCATGTCCCCGAAGGCGTGGTAGAGTTCGAGCATGGTGAACTCGGGGTTGTGCCGCCTGTCGAGGCCCTCGTTGCGGAAGTTGCGGTTGATCTCAAAGATGCGCGGCAGGCCCCCGACCAGGAGTCGCTTGAGGTACAGCTCGGGGGCGATGCGCAGGGAGAGGTCGATGCCCAGGGCGTTCATGCGGGTGACGAACGGGCGGGCCGCGGCACCGCCGGCAAGCGGCTGGAGCATCGGCGTCTCGACCTCGGTGTAGCCGGCCCCGGTCAGGTGGGCGCGCACCGCGGCGACGATCGCCGAGCGGGCCGCAAGGACGCGCGCCGTCTCGGGGTTGACCCACATGTCGGTGTAGCGCTGGCGGTAGCGCAGCTCGGGGTCGGTCAGGCCGGCGTGCTTGTCCGGCGGCGGGGTCAGGGACTTGGCCGCGGGCCACAGCGATTTGCACCAGACGGTGACCTCGCCGGTGCGGGTCCTGACCAGCGGCCCGCGGGCCAGGACGATGTCGCCCAGGTCGGTGAGCTTGGCCAGCTCGAACGTGCGCTCGTCGGCGGCGTCGCGGGCTGAGACAGCGATCTGGAGGTCGCCGGTGTGGTCGCGGAGGGTCATCCAGACGAGCTTGCCGTTGTCGCGCAGGAGGACGACGCGCCCGGCGATGGTGACGACCGGGCGGGCGTCGGGGTGGCCCTGCTTGTGGGCCTCGTCGGCGGCGTGGTCGTAGAGGCGCAGGGCCTGGGCCAGCGGCGTGGGGCCGTCGCCCTCGGGGCGTCGGCCGTAGGGGTCGAAGCCCAGGGCGCGGGCGGCGTCGCGGTTCTTGCGGCGTTGTTCCTCGAGCGGGTGGGTGGCCTGGGGGCTGGGGCGCGGGGCGGGCTCGTGGGGTGGGATCGGCGGGTCGGCGCTCATGGGCCGAGGGTATGGGCGTGGCCGGGCGGGTCAGGCGGCCAGGGGCTTGCCCATCAGGCGCAGCTCGACGCCGCTGCGCGGCTTGGTCCGGGCGCACAGCGGCACGCCGGGGTAGGCCAGCAGCAGCAGCGAGTGCCCAACGACCAGGAGCGTCCCGCCCTCGTGCCCCACCACGCCGGCCCACAGCGGGAGCGAGATCCCCAGCGCCGCGGCCACCATCGCCCCCGCGGCCATGAGCACGATGGCCCCCAGCGCAAAGCCCAGGTTCAGGGCGATCGTCCGGCGGATCCGCCGGGCCAGCCCCAGGGCCCAGGGCACGGCCGAGAGATCGTCCGAGAGCAGGACGATGTCGGCCGACTCAAGGGCCGCGTCGGAGCCGATGGAGCCGATGGCGATGGAGACGTCGGCCGCGGCCAGGGCGGGCGCGTCGTTGACGCCGTCGCCGATGACCCCCACGCCGCGGGCGCCCCGGCCCAGGTCGGCGCGCAGCTGGCGGACGTGCCCGAGCTTGTCCTCGGGCAGAAGCTCGGCGTGGAAGCGGTCCAGGCCCAGCTGCCCGGCGACGCGGCGGGCGGTGTCGGCGTGGTCCCCGGTGAGCATCACCACGGGGCGCACGCCGGCGGCGTGGAGGCGCTCGACGAGGCACTCGGCGCCGGGGCGCACGGCGTCTTCGAGGATCAGCACGCCGGCCTGGCCGTCGTGGGCGCACACCACGGCGATGCGCCCCCGGGCGCGGACCCGTTCGAGCGACTGGCGGACCCGGGCGCGCAGGCACACGGGCACGAGCTCCTCGGCGTGCGCCAGCGAGCCCAGCCGGGCCTCGGCGGCGCCGATGGTGCCGGTCATGCCGCGCCCGGCGACCTGGCGGACGTCGGCGGCCTGCGCCGGCGTGACGCGGCGGGCGGCGGCGGCCTCGGCCACGGCGGCGGCGATGGGGTGGGAGCTGTGGGCCTCCAGGGCTGCGGCCACGGCCAGGAGGCGGTCGGCGTCGGACCAGGCGACGGGGTGGACCTCGACGACGCGCGGTCGGCCGATGGTCAGCGTGCCGGTCTTGTCGAAGGCCACCGCGCGCAGGCCCGCCAGGCGCGCCGCGGCCAGGCCGCCCTTGAAGAGCACCCCGCAGCGCGCCCCGCGCGAGATGCCGGCCAGCGTCGCCGTCGGGGTGGCGATGATCAGGGCGCACGGCGAGGCCACGATCAGCAGGAAGATGGCCGTCGAGAGCGCCTCGCCCGGCGGCCGGGCCCCGATGAGCCAGAAGCCCACAAACGCCAGGCCCGCCGCCGCCGCCACGCCCACCGAGTAGGGCTGGCTCAGGCGGTCGATCAGGCGCTGGGCCGGCTCGCGCTGCGACTGGGCCACGGTCACCAGGTCCAGCACGCGGCGCAGGCTCGACTCGCCGGCGGGCTTGCGCACCAGGCACTCGATCGGGTCCCCGGCGTTGATCGAGCCGGCGAAGAGCTCGTCGGCGTCGGCGGCGCTGACGGCCCGGGGCATGCTCTCGCCGGTGAGGCTCGACTGGTCAACCTCCGTCTGGCCCAGCACCAGGGTGCAGTCGGCCGGCACGCGTTCGCCGCTGGGGACGCGCACGCGGTCGCCCACGCCCAGCAGCTCGGGCTTGACCGGCCCCCACAGGCCGGTGGCCTGGTCCAGGCGCAGGGCCTCGGTGGGCATCAGGCGGTGCAGCGCCTCGACGGCGCGCCGGGTGCGGTCGCCGGCCAGCTCCTCCAGGGCCCCCGAGAGCGTGAAGAGGAACAGCAGCAGCGCGCCCTCGCCGGGCGAGCCAATAAACGCCGCCGCCAGCGCCCCGGCGAGCATGAGCACGTCGATGTCGAACCGCCGCTGGGCCAGCGAGCCCCAGGCCGCCCGGGCGCCGTGCACCAGGCCGATCCCGAGCGAGCCCCAGACCAGCGTCGCGTGGAGCGGGTCCCCAGAGGCGCCCAGCAGGCTCAGCGTCCACGCCCCAGCGAGCAGCACGCCCGCCACGATGGCCGACCACAGCTCGCCCCGCGCCGACGTCAGCCACGCCAGCCATCGGCGGGCGCTCTGTGGGCCTTGGGGCTGATGCCGGGCGGGGGTTGGGCCCATGCCGGGCGCGGGAGGCTCGGCCCCGGGGCCGCTGGCCGGGGGCGCCCCGGCCAGGCTGGAGACGTGTGCGCTCACGGTCGGATCCTACATCGGCACGCGGGCGGACCGGGCGCGCACGCCGGCAGGGCAGGCCGGCGCGCGGGCGTGCGCACCGAGCCGTCCGGGCCCCAGCGGCGCCCGGCTCGGTCCGATACATTGCTGGCATGGCCCAGGCGAGCCGACCCAGTGGCGATTCTCAGGCGCGCAGCGCGCCCCCGGTGGGCCCCGGTCAGGGGCCCGACGAGCGGCCGGCGATCGTGCTGCTCGGGGGCGGCGGGCACGCCCTGGTCGTCGCTGAGGCCGCTGAGCTGGCTGGGATGGTCGTGGCGGGGTTCCTGGACGACCACGCAGCGGCCCCGCTGGGCGCGGTGCTGCTGCCCGAGCCGGGGTCGGGGCAAGGGGAGGCGGGGTCGCGCGTGCGCGCTGCGGGGGAGGCTGGTCCGGTGGCGGCGCTGGGCTTGGTCCCGCCGCCGATGCACCTGGGCCGGATCGAGCTGGGGGAGCTCGGCCTGACGGGCGTGGGGCACCGGTCGGGCATGGGGGTTGGGGGGGGTGCGGGGGGTGGGGGTGGGGGGAGCGTCGTGGCTGTGGGGGGTGGTTTTCACGGCACCGAGGGGGCCGCGTGGTGCTCGGGACTTGACCGGGTTGGCGCGCAGGCGTGGATCGTGGCCCTGGGGGACCTGCGCGTGCGGCGTGGGATCTTGCGCGCAGCGGCGCTCAGGCCGCGCATGCAGGGCCGCGCGCGCACGGTGATCCATCCCTCAGCGGTGGTCTCGCCGACGGCCACGATCGGGCCGGGGACGTACGTCGGCCCGCGGGCGATCGTCCACGCCCGGGCCCGCGTCGGGGCGCACGCGATCCTCAACTCCGGGTGCATCGTCGAGCACGACTGCGTCCTGGGCGAGAACGTGCACATCGCGCCCGGGGCCACGCTCGGGGGCACCGTCAAGGTCGGGGCCGACACGCTGGTGGGCCTCAACGCGACGGTCATCCCCGGCACAGCCATCGGCGCGGGGTGCCTGATCGGGGCTGGGTCGGTGGTGATCAGGGGCGTGCCCGACGGCCAGCGCGTGGCGGGGGTGCCGGCGTCGCCGCTGACGGGGTCCTGAGGCGTCGGCGTCTGCCCGGCAGCTGGCTTGTCGGTCGGCTGGGACGCCCGATAGCCCCGGGCTGGGCGAGTTGGTCGGCCGGGCGGGGTGCAACCGGGGCTCGCCCAGCGGGTACTACCATCCGAGGCACGTTGGCGCCAGCTCGTGCGCGGACGCGCGAGCACCGGCGGTCGCGCAGCGGGGGCTGCGGCGTGCACCGGGGTCATCACAATGGGCCGCACACGGGATCTGTCGACGATCGGGGCGCTGGCTCGGGCGTGGGCTGGGTCGGCGGTGGCGGTCTGGGCGTGCGTGGCGCTGGCGCCGTCGGTGGTGCGCGGGCAGGGCGGGCTTGGCGCTGCGGGCGGGCCCGGCCCCGACTGGGGCGGGGCGCCGGCGGTGCCCGCGGGGGTGAGCTTGGAAGAGCTGGTCGATCGGCTGGGGTCGGCGGTGTACGCCCAGCGCGAGTCGGCCATGGCGCAGCTGCGCAACCGGTGGGGGCTGCGCGTGGCCGAGATCGCCCAGGCTATGGAGCGACCGGGTCTGAGCGCCGAGCAGCTGGTGCGGCTGGAGCAGATCGCCTTTGAGGTGTACATGCGGACCCCGCGCGGGGCCATGGGCGTGCAGTTCCAGAACTTCAACGCTCAGCTCAACGTTGACCCCGAGGAGCTGAGGATCGTGCAGGTCTCCGACGGGTTCCCCGCCAAGAACGTGCTCCAGCCCGACGACGTGATCCTGGGGATCGATGGGCACGAGGTGCAGAGGCGGTCGCTCGAGGGCGCGCTGCGGCCGCGGGTGATCTCGCGCGACCCGGGCGAGGTGATCCAGGTGACGGTGCGGCGCAGCGGCGAGCGGGTGACGCTGCCGGTGGAGCTGGGCAGCTGGGAGACGTTCGATCGCAACCGAGCCCTGGCCAGCGGCCCGCTGAGCGACCAGGACCTGGCCCAGGGCTGGCAGGTGCGCCGGGAGGGCCTGCCGCAGGCGGGCGTGCAGCTGCCGGTCGGGGAGCTGGACAGCGAGCTGGCGTCGCGGTCGCCGGGGCGGCAGATCAGCCGGGAGCTGGCAGCGGGGGGCTTTGGCAAGGCCCTGGGCGTGGACGCCGGGGGCGAGCCGTCGTCCAAGGCCGGCGAGCGGACGGGCATGGAGGGGCAGCTGCGGTGGGGTCAGGGCCGGGCCGCGGTGGTCGTCCGGGGTCAGATCGATATCCGCGACCAGTTCTGGCGCAACCGGGGGCAGCCGCGGAACTTCATCCGCGACCTTGAGGACCCGGGCCTGACCGATCCGGCGTCGGCCAAGGGCGTGCTGATGAGGCTCAAGAACCAGCTCTCGGAGCTGGTGGCCGAGCGCAGGGATGTGTGGCAGAACCTCAACAACTCGGTGCTGGCTGGCGGCGCCACAACAGAGGCGAGCAAGCGGCTCCTGAGCCGGCTGGACGAAGAGATCATGAGCCTGCGCACCGAGCTGGCGGTGGTCGACGCGCGCTTGCGACAGATCATCGAAGCCGAGGGCGACAAGCGGTGAGCGTCACCGGCGCCGGGCAGGGTGGGGTCCCGGCGGGGGCCAGCGTGGGCGGGAGCGCAGGGGCGGGGGCGGGCGGTGGTCAGGGCGCCGACCCCTCGGGGCGTGGCGGCGCCCGGGTGCTGCTGACCAACGACGACGGGATCCACGCGCCGGGCATCGTGGCCCTCCACGACGCGCTGCACGCGCCCGGGTCGATGCCCGACGGGGGCCCGATCGCGCGGTCGATGCTGGTGGTGGCGCCGCTGACGGTGCAGTCGGCGACCGGGCACGGGGTGACGTTCCGTCAGCCGCTGATCACGCGGGACGTGCAGGCGTCGGCGACGATGCACGGCGTGGCGGTGGACGGTCGGCCGGCCGACTGCGTGAAGCTGGCGCTGTCGGAGCTGTGGGGCGGGCGGATGGGGGACGCGCGGCCGGGGCTGGTGGTCTCGGGCATGAACATGGGCGCCAACGTGGGCATCAACGTGCTGTACTCGGGCACGGTGGCGGCGGCGCTGGAGGCGGCGTTCCTGGGCGTGCCGGCGATCGCGGTGAGCCTGCACCACGGCGCGGGCACGCCGCGGTACGACGTGGCGGCGCGGCACGCGTGCGCGGTGATCGCCCGGTTGCTCGGGCGGGGGCCGCTGCGGCCGCACCAGTGCGTGAGCATCAACATCCCGGTCACGGAGCACGACGGCCCCGTGCCGCCGGTCAGCGTCTGCCCCGTCAACACGCACGGCGTGGTCGATCGCTTCACGCGCAACGTCAACCCGCTGGGGGAGACGTACTACTGGTCGGCCGGCACGCCGCTGGAGTTCCACGCCACCGAGACCGGCAGCGACGTGCAGGAGCTCTTTGCGCGGCGGGTGACGGTCACGCCGTTGCAGTACGACCTGACGGACCACGGCGGCATGGGCGCGCTGCGGGGGTTGCTGCAGTAGGGGCTGGCGATGCGCCGCGGGGGGGGGCGCTGGCGGCGCCCGGGGGCGGCCCCGGGGGGAAGCCGTTGATTGCTACAAACGAAAAGAGCGGCCGGACTATTCGTCCGACCGCCCGGAGGGAGAAAGAGAGAGTTCGGATATCTATACGATGTTCGTGCCGGCGATGGTCAGATCTCGGCAGAACGCAAGTGAAAAAACGACAAAATCCCTAAGGATCGTCAGATAGTGCATAAGTATGCCCCGAGCGGGGGTGTGGCGCCGGGGTCGATTCATAGATTGTTCGTATCACGTGCGGCGCGCGCACGGACTAGATTCGTAAACTGTTGATGCTGATGGAGTGCGAACGGAGCTGCTGCCATAGGCGCGGCGTGCGCACGAGCGTCTGTGGATCGCGTGCGGCGCAGTCGGGAGCGAGCAGCCGGGTTGGATCAGCTGAGCATCGTGCGCGCAGCATCAAGCTGCTCGGGGAGCTTGGTGCGGACCTCGTCGATGTCGCTGTTGGAGAGCTTGAGCTCGTCGAAGACGGCCGGGGAGATGGTGGTGTCGGGCAGGTCGAGGCGGAAGCCGTTGGTGGTGTCTGCGGCCAGGCGGTCGGCGACGTGGACGAGGCAGGTGAGCAGGCGTGTCTCCGGTGCCAGCTCCAGCGGGGCGTGGTGGTGCCCGGTGACGAAGGCGAAGGAGCGCGGGAACTTCCACTTGTCGCACAGCGCGGTGCCGAAGTCCTGGTGCGTGGCGCCGAAGACCTGGAGCTCGGTGGCCAGGAAGTCGGAGGCGGGGGCGGGGCTGTCGGGCTCGGGGGCGCAGCGCTCGACGACCTCGACGAGCTTGTTGCGGTCGTACTGGAGCTCGACCATGATGCCGATGTCGTGGATGAGGCCGGCCAGGAAGGCCTCGTCGGAGAGGCCGAGCTTGAGGCGGTCGGCGAGCATCTTGGTGCCGGCGGCGACGGCGACGGAGTGGACCCACAGGTCCTTGGCCGAGAAGTTCGGGGTGAGCTGGCCGCCCTTGAAGAGCTTGGAGAGCGAGGCGGCGATGGCGATGTTTTTGACGGCGTTGAGGCCCAGGAGCACGATGGCGCGGTTGATCGAGCCGATCTGCCCGGGCAGGCCGTAGAAGGCGGAGTTGACGACCTTGAGGATCCGGGTGCACAGGGCCGGGTCCTTGGCGATGATGTTGTGCAGGTCCTGGGCCGTGGAGGTCGGGTCCTCGACGAGCTGGATGATCCGCATCGTGATCTCTGGGAGGGTGGCGATGTGCGAGATCTCGCGGACCGCGGTGGAAACCACCTGCTCGCGCGCAGCGTTCTGGACGGCCATGCTCAGCTCCGTTTGGGTGTCAACCGGACAGGCTGGGTATCGGCCGCGCGGGGGGCGGACTTGTGGCCTGAGCGGTGGCCGAGGTGCAAACGTGGCCCCCCGTCGGTGGGGAACGGGGTCGGGGGCGTGTGGGATTGTCGTGGAGGCGCGGGTTCTCGGTCCGGGGCGCGCCGAGGGTTCAGTAGGAATTGCGCTTGCGCAGGAGCGTCGGGTCGGCGGTGTCGAGGCGAGCTAGAGCCTCGGCGATCCGGGCTGCGGCGTTGCCGTCACCGAAGCGTGAAGAGGCGCGGGCGCGCGGTGACTTGAGCAGCGCCGCGAACTGTCGCGCCAGCTCGGCCAGGCGTCGGGGCGAGGTCGGCAGGTCGGGGACGTGGGCGACGTTGGGGCCGTGCTCGCGTCCGGCCTGTCGCGGGCCGAGGTTCAGGGCGGGCAGGCCGATGGCGGCCGACTCGATGAGCGCCGCCGAGGAGTTGCCGACGATGCAGCCGCGCGGCGAGCCGAGGGCCAATCGCTTGAGGAGCGCGACGAAGCGGTCGCGCGGGAGGTGGTGGCAGCGGCGCAGGCGGGGGTTGGACGCGGCGGCGGCGTCGAGGCGGCTCAGGACGTGGGACCTGCCGGGGTCGTGGTTGGGGTCCAGCGCCAGGACGGCGCCCGTGGTGACTCGGAGGGCCAGGGCGATGGCGGCGTCGGCCCAGGCGGCCTCGGCCGCGGGCGGCAGGCCCGCTGGGTGCATGAGCAGGACGGCGGCCGGGTCGCCAAGCGTGGCGGCGAGCGCGTCGGGGAGCGGGGGGAGCCCGGCGAGGCCGTCGACGGCGGGTGAGCCGACGAGGATCACACGATCGTGTGGCTCGCCCATGCGGACGATCCGGCGTGCCGACCGCTTGGACGCGGGCAGGTGGAGGTGGGCGAGCTTGGTGATGGCGTGGCGCATGGCCTCGTCGGCGATGCCCTCGGCGCGATCGCCGCCGTGGGCGTGTGCGACGGCGATGCCCGCGACCGAGGCGGCGGCGGCGGCGGCGAAGGCCTCGACCCGGTCTCCCAGGACCAGGACCACGTCGGGGCCGAGCCTGGCGAAGCAGCGCGCAAAGCCGGTGACGCCGCGCCCGACGGCCAGCGCGTCGTCGGCGCGGGGGCGGTCTGGGTCGCGCTGCATGGGGACGCGCGCGGCGACGGGGAACTCGGCGGCGACCTGACGCCCGGTGTGCGCGGGGGGCAGCAGGTGCGTGCCGGCGACGACGACGCGGGCGCGCAGGCTGGCGTGGGCCTCGATGGCGGCGATGACGGGCCTGAGGAGCCCGAACTCGGCCCGGGTGCCGGTGACGACGGCCACGGTGGTGGTCCGGGGTCGGCTCATGGGCTGGGCGGTGCCCGGAGGTCCTGGGCGGTGATGACGGTGTCGCTGGGCACGGGGCGCGCCAGGGGCACGCCGAGCACGTCGTTCCACAAGTAGGGTGGCAGGCCGGTGCCGGGGCGTTTGACGGTCAGGTCCGCGGGCGTCAGGGGGTGGCCCGCGGGCAGGTCGCGCGCGGCGACGAGCGACTGCCTGCTCAGGGCGCGGACCTGGAGCTCGCAGTCCAGGACGCGCTTGTCCGGGGGGCCGAAGCGCGGGTCGTGGTGATCGAACTGCTGGCCGCCGAACCTGAACAGGTGCGGCGCCATGGCCTGGGCCAGGCGGGGCGAGCCGGGCGGAGCGCCGAACGGCCGCCAGCGGTCGCGCACGGCTGAGGAATAGGCGTGGAAGAGCTCGGGCGTGAGGGAGGCGGCGTGGTCCGGTCCGGGCGCGGCGCGGTCGAGGGTCAGGTGCTTCTCCAGGAGGCGCGCGCCCAGGCCGAAGGCCAGGGCCGAGGTGAGCGTGTCGGTGGTGTGGTCGCTGTAGCCGATCGGGCAGTCGCACAGCTGGGCCAGGCGGCACATGCCTGCGATGGCGGCGTCGGCCGGCGCTGCGGGGTACGACGAGACGCACTGGAGCAGGGCCAGGCGCGAGTGGCCGGCGGACAGCCAGGCCAGCGCCCGGGCGACCTCGGCCTCGGTCGAGGCTCCCGTGGAGACGATCAGGGGCAGGCCGGTGCCCAGGAGGGCCTCGAGGAGAGGCCGGTGCACGATGTCGGGGCTGGCGGTCTTGAACGCGTCGAAGCCCATGGTCGCCGCCGGCCCGACGAGCTGGGTGGAGAAGACCGTGGCGATGGCGTGCAGGCCCAGGCTGTGGGCCTCGGCGATGACCGCGGCGGTGCCCTCGTCGCTGAGTTGGAGCCGGCCGAGCATCTGGCGCGGGTCGGTCTCGCCGGCGCGGCGCTGGTAGTCGGCCAGCGCAGCCGAGCGTGAGACGAGCATCTGGGCGTCGAAGAGCTGGAGCTTGACGGCGTGGGCGCCCGCGGCGGCTGCGGCGCGCGTGAGCCGGAGCGCGGTGTCGGCCGAGCCGTTGTGGTTCACGCCCAGCTCGGCGATGACGTAGCAGTCGGTGCCCGACCACGGGGCGGTGTGTGCGTGCGGCGGGCTCATGTGCTCAGGGTTGGCGCGCCGCGGGGCGCGGGTGGGTGTGGGATGGTGGGGGGCTTTGGATGGGCCCGGCCGCGGTGCGGCCCGAGAGGACGGCGTCGGCCACGATCAGGTCGATGGGCTCGTCGATGTCAACGACAGATCCGGGGGGGTTGATCACGCCGCGGCGGTCGGCGCCGAAGAAGGCGTGGGGCCCGGCGGGCGCGCCCGGGACGCGCAGGCGCAGGGCCGCCAGCGTCAGCGCGATGACGCCGCCGTCGGGCACAAAGGCGGGCGGCAGGTCCTGCCTGCGGTAGACGCCGTGGTTGAGCAGCTGCCCCTGCCAAGGTGAGACGGCGCCGTCGTCGCCCAGGCGGGCGGTCCACCAGGGGTGGTGCTTGCCGCTGGGCTGGTAGGACTGGACGGAGTCGCAGCCCGACTCGTCGAGCAGCCGCACGGCGCGGTCGGTCAGGTCGCTGGGGCGGACGGGGACGTTGGCGTAGAGGATGACCACGCGGGCGTGGTCGTCGTCGAGGCCGGCGGCGTCGCAGGCGTGGCGGGCGGCGGCGTCGACGGTGGCGGTGTCCGAGGCCAGCTCGGGCGGTCGGCGCACCACCTGGGCGCCCAGCTGCTCGGAGGCCTCGGCGGCGGCGGGGCTGTCGGTGGAGACAACGACGCGGCGGACCGAGGATGACCGCAGCGCGTGCTCGATCGTCCAGGCGATGCACGGCCGGCCGGCGAGGGGCGCGGTGTTCTTGCCGGGCACGCCGCGGCTGCCGGCCCTGGCCAGCACGATCGCGACGGCGGCGTGGTCGCTCGGGCGGCTCAGCATGGCGGCCGGCCCTGGTTCATCGGGCGTGCGCTGCGCGCTTGAGCGAGGCCGGCCCAGGAGCGGCGCGGGTCGGCCGGGTCGATCGTGGGCGTGCCCAAGTCGTGGATCGCGCAGAGCGAGTCGTCGATGGCGAGCGTGTCGCGCGCGCGGCGGCGCCGGGCCAGTTCGGGCTCGGGCAGGGCCACAAGCCGCGGGTCGCCGCTGGGCGGCGGGTCGATCACCGCTGCGCCGGTGAGCATCAGCCAGTGGTCGTGGACGGCCTCGAGCTGGTCCAGCGTGGCCTGGGCGCGGCAGATGCGCCCGACGACCCACGGCAGCGGGTGGGGGCAGTCCGGCGGGCTCGGGCTCAGGCTGCGGGACCTGAGCAGGCGATCGACGCCCCGCCGCGAGCGCTCGAAGCCCGCGGCGCCCAGGTCGGGTCGGCCCGCGACGAACGCCCTCTGATCGGCCCCGACGAGGTCGACGCTGACGATGTCCGGGGCCGAGCCGATGAGCGCGTCGAGGGCGGCGTCGTCGCCGGCGGCCGTCGTGCGCACGTGCACGGCGGTGGCGCCGCGGCTGCGGGCCAGGGCCACGCACCGGGCCAGGTCGGGGCAGGCCGGCCGGTCGTCGTGGAGCGTGACGGCGGTGTACCCCGGCTCGATGAGCCCGGCGATGGCGGCGGCGAGCGGCTCGGAGAGCGGGGCGTCGCTCAGGGACACGATCAGGTGCCTTGGGGCCTGCGGCGGGTGCGCCAGCGCGTCGCTGGAGATCGCCCGAGCGATCGCGGGGCCGTCGGCGGTGCGCGGGTCGAGCCCCGCGCTGGCCAGGGCGCGGGCGATGCGGGCCGCGTCCAGGGCACAGGCGGGCGCGGCGTGGTCGAGCGCGTCGCGCAGGGCCGGGTCGATGGGCAGGCAGGCGGGGCCGCCGATGGGGTCGGCGATCGGCGCGATGGGGACGTAACCGAGCATCGCGCCGACGCCGCCGTGGGTTGCCGCGGCGCGCATCGCTGTGGCCAGGTCGCCGCAGGCGCGGCGGTCGATCACCAGCGCGCCCAGCCCTGGCGCGGCCTGGGAGAAGGCGACCCTGGCGCAGCGCGGGTCGTGGGCCGACGCGTCGATGAGCCTGGCGCACAGGTCGGTGTCGATCAGCGGCCAGCGCGGCGAGAGGACCAGCGCCGCGTCCAGCGTGGGGGACGCGGCGTCCAGGGCGGCGGCGATCCAGGCTGGCGCAAAGGCCTCGTCGAAGACGGTGGCCCCCGCCAGGCCGCCCCGCCAGGAGCACGCCGACAGCGCGCGGGCCGCCCGCAGGGCCGGGCCGCCCATCGCGCCCCGCGGCGCGTCGCAGGGCAGGACGCTCACGCCGTCGAGCGGCGCGTCCTTGGGCAGCGACGCGCGCACCAGCGCCGGCGCGTCGGTGACGATGGTCACGGGCGTGCCGCGGGTCGGGCCGTGCCCGAGCCGGGCCAGCAGGGTCTCCAGCAGCGTGGCCCCGCTGGGCCATCGCGGGAGCGACGAGAGCTCCGACGCCGGCGCGACGATCACGGCGCCGACTCGGCGGGCCGTGCGCGCTGGGGGGGCGGCCGGGCCGGCGAGATCGGGCGCGCTTGCGGCGGCCGGTGGCGGCGGCTCGGAGGTGATCGGCGGTCCGCCGCGCAGCGTGCGCAGCGCGTCGCGCAGGAGCGAGCCCAGCGCGTCGGCGGCGTCGGCGATCCAGGAGACGTTGGTCCGGTCGCGCTCGATCTGCCGCAGCTGCCGCTGGAGCGGGTCCAGGCCGGCCTCGAGCGCGATGTCGCGGTCGGCGCGGGAGCGGTTGAAGCCGCCGGTCTGGTTGAGCCTGTGCACGAGCGCCCAGGCCTCGGCCCGCGCGGCGACGGCGCCCCTGAGGCGTTCGAGCTCGCCGATGCGCTCGTTGACGTAGGGCTGGTCCGCGTGTCGCAGGCGCATCTGGTCGAGGATCTGGGCCGCTGCGCGGCTGTGGCGCGCGATGGCCTCGGCGTCGTCGATGAGCGTCCCGAGCCGCTGTTCGGCTGCGGCCGGGGCGTGTTGGCGGGGCAGCTGCGCAGCGGGCGCAACCGACGAGGCCGTGGCCAGCAGGTCGTCGACGGTCTGATCGGTCGGGTCGCCGGCGTGGAGGGCCAGGGCGTCGGCCAGGGGTGCGGCCTCGGTGTGCGACTTGCGCACGCCGCCCTCGGTGGCGTCGATGACGCGCAGGCCGCGCGCCCTGTCGCGGGCGAAGTCGCGCTGGAACTGTGCCAGGTAGGCGTTCATCTGCTCGTCGGTGTAGATGGGCCGTCCGTGCACGTCCGCGCGGCGCGACAGCTGGGCGCGCCCGCGCGCGATGCGCTGCCACTCCATGGTTTCGAGGGTGTTGAACTCGCCCAGCTCGCACGCCCAGGAGTCGTGGATCGCGGCGCCGGGGCCGTAGTAGAGCCCCTCGGTGAAGCCCAGGTCCTGCCCGACGAGCGTCACCGGGTCGCAGCCGAGGAAGCGCGCCAGGTAGTAGGACAGGTGCGCCACCGTGGCGCCGGGCTCGATGGCGCCGTGGTCGAAGGCGCAGCCGGCCCCGAGCATGTGATCGAGCGTCGCGTCGGCCGCGCAGCGGATCTGCCCTTGGAAGGCCGCGGGCACGGCGGGGTTGACCTTGGGCTCGATGACCAGCGTGACGCCGCGCAGGTCGTCGCGGCTGAGGCCCTCGTAGAAGCGCGCCGAGATCTGGTGGTGGTCCAGCGCGGTGACCAGGTGCGGCCGCACGCCCATGCGCAGCAGCGGCTTGAGCGCCGTCTGCGCCGCGATGATCACGCAGCGGTCGCGCACGGCCGGGTCGGCCAGCAGCTGCGCGTTGCGTCGCAGGCTGGGGCCCGCGGCCACGCACACGGCCATGCGCCCGGCGCAGGCGCCCCGCAGCGGGGCGATCCCGCCGCGCGTGACGTAGTGGCCCAGGTTCTGGGTCGCGTTGCGGATCGTCGCCTGGGTCTGCACCATGGTGGTGACCACGGTCATGCGCACCGCGCGCATCGCCGCGGTGAATCGCTCCAGGAACCCGCGCGACGCCCACGCCACGCGCGGCCGGCTGGCCGGGTGCTCGAGGATCTGCGTCCCGATGGCCAGGGCGTGCTCGATCCCGCGGCAGGCCGCGGCGATGGCCGCCTCGTCCTGCGGGTCGGTCAGCACGATCAGGTTGCACGCGGCGAGCCACTCGGAGTGGTCGATCGTTTCGAGCACGCGGCGCAGCAGGCCGGCGTCGGGCTCGAAGACCACGATCACGCCGTGGCGCCCCAGCTTGCGGGCCAGCTGCCGCACGTGCCAGCCAAGCCCGAACCCAACCACCACCACCGCCGCCGTCTGCCGCGGGTCGATCGGCTCGACCAGCCGGTCGGCCTCCTCGATCGGCCGCCGGGTGCTGGCCAGGGCGCGCCGCGTCGGCCCGCGCGGCCCGAGCTCGGCGATCCACGCCGAGGGCACCCCGTCCTCGGTGGGCACGAACTCAACGTCCGGCGCGGGCTCGGTCGAGGCGATCAGCCGCGCCGCCTCGGGACGCGCCCGACCGATGCACGCCAGGTTCCGGCTCAGCACGGTCTGGGTCGTCGTCGGCACCCCGGGGCTCCTGCTACGTGCCGTCTGGGCGTTTGGGTTCTGTCGGCGCACGCCACGTCTACCGCGGCGTGCACCGAGACTCTTTACTCCGATCGGTCAAAGCCCGCGCAGCCATGCACACATCGGCCGCGCGGCTGCGCCTGTCTCTTGTCCTGGTGCCAACGATGCGCCCTATGGCAGCGAGCGCTTTGACGTTGGCCGCACCCGCTGCGCTCCTGGCCGGCCTGGCGCAGGCCCCCGGGCTGATCGACCGCGGCCCGCTGTGGTCGCGGTGGCTCTTTGAGCAGCCGTGGCCGCTGATCGCGGCCGTTGTCGCCGCCAGCGCAGCGATCGCCTGGCGTCGCAACGCGCGCGGGCGCGGGGCCAGCGCAGCGGTCGTGATGGCGGCCGGCGTGGCCTGCGCGGGGGCCGCGTACGTCACCAGCCGGGTGGTCCAGACCGAGCGAGAGTCGCTCGTCGCCCGCACGCGCGCCCTTGTGGACGCCGTGGTCGGCGCCGACGCAGCGGCGCTGCGCGCCACCCTGGGTCGGAGCGTCGCCCTGCGGCTGGGGGCCGCTGCGGGCATCGCCGGCGGGCTCGGCGGCGCCGCTGTGGAGCCCGAGCGCCTGGTCGAGCAGGTGACGGCGCAGATGAGCGGCCCGTACCGGTTGATCGAGCACCGCACGCGGTGGGCCCGCGCCGACACCGACGCCCGCCGCGCCCCAGGCGCCGTCCGCGCCGACGGCCTGAGCCAGGTCCGCGTCTGGGCCGACCCGGCCCAGAGCCGCGTGCCGGTCTCGAGCACGTGGCTCCTGACGTGGGAACGCCTGCCCGGGCGATCGGGCCAAGAGCGCTGGGCCCTGCGCGGCATCGAGCTGCAAAGCCTCGACGCGTTCTCGACCGGCTGGTGAGCCCCGGGCTTGCGCTCAGACCAGGCGCACGCGCAGCAGCCCGCTGGGCACCGCCCGCACCAGATCCATCTCGCCGCCGCCGCGGAGCCAGCGGTCCAGCTCGAAGCGCACCGCCGCGTCGTGGCAGCGTACCGTCAGCACGCCGCGCGCCAGCGACACCAGCGTGGCCCGCGCCCGCGCCTCAGCGGGCACCAGCGCGATCCACGCGGGGGTCAGCCGGCCCAGCGTGCCCGCCTGCTGGCGGATCTCCTTGCTCATTCGCGCCAGCGGCAGCTTGAGCGTCAGGTCGGGCTCCCCGCGCGTGCGCCACGCGCGGAGCTGGTTGAGGTCGCGGTCCGACCGCAGGCGCTTCATGGCCAAGTCTAGTGCGCGGCGCCGCACGCTATGCTCGGCGATGAGCCGGCCCGTCACGGTCTTCCTCAACGGCTCGTTCGTCGAGCCCGACTCGGCGACGATCAGCGCGCTCGACGCGGGCGTGCAGCACGGCGTGGGCGTCTTCGACACGCTCCTCGGCGGCGTCTCGGCGGCCACGCTCGGGCGTCGCGCCGCGGGCGCCCCGCTTCCCACCGACGCCCTCGAGGGCGTCTGGGCCGTGCAGCTCGAGGAGCACGTCGAGCGGATCGCCGACAGCGCCCGCCAGCTGGGCCTCTCGGCGGGGGTCTCGCGCAGCGCGCTGGCCGAGGCGGTCCTGGCCACGCTCGACCGCGCCGCGCTCCCCCGGGCCCGCGTGCGGGTCACGCTCACCGCCGGTCCCTCCGACGCGCTGGCCGCCGCCCGCGCCGGCGCGGGGCCCGCCGGCGAGCTGCCGGGCACCGTGATGATCGTGGCCACGCCCGCCACCCGCTACCCGCCGAGCCTCATGCGCCAGGGCGTGCGCGTCAGCATCGCCGACGCCCGCGCCAACCCCTTCAACCCCACCGAGGGGCACAAGACGCTCGGCTACTGGTGGCGCCTGCGCGAGCTGGCCTCGGCCGCGTCCAAGCACGCCGCTGAGGCCCTGGTCTTCTCCGTCACCAACCATCTGTGCGGGGGCTGCGTCTCGAGCGTGCTGCTGATCCGCGACGGCCAAGCGCTCACGCCCATCGCGCGGGGCGAGGAAGCCGCGGCCATCGCCGAGCCGCGCAGCGTCCCGGCCCTGTCCAGCCCGGCCCTGCCCAGCCCGGTCCTGCCTGGGATCACACGCCTGTGGGCCATCCAGGAGCTCGCCGGCGCGGGCGTGGTCACCCACCGCCGCGCCCTGACCATCCGCGACGTGCTCGACGCCCACGAGATCCTCCTGACCAACTCGTCGTGGGGCGTCCTGCCGGTCGCCAGCGTCGAGGCCGAGCCGGTCGGCTCAGGCCCGCGGGCGGGCAAGGTCGGGCCGCTGGGGGCGATGCTCGCCGACCGCTGGCAAGAGATGCTCGTGGCGCTCTCCGGCGAGGGCGGGCACGCCGACGGCGAGCTGGCCTGATCGCCCGTGTGCGCGGGCCCGCCTTAGCAGTACCGGTGCGGCTGATCGTCGCGCCGCTCGGTCAGGCCCGGGGCGCTTGGCCCTGGCGGTGGCAGGCCGATCTCCTCGGCCTTGCGCACCGACCACACCTGCGCCGAGAGCGCCGACCACGCCGCCAGCCCGCTGTAATAGTCCGACCGGGCGTGGACCGCCGCCGCGTGCACCTGCAGCCGCACCGCCGGCCCCAGCTGCAGCAGCGACCGCTCGCGCCAGAAGTCCAGGCCCTCGCTGGGCGTCCCCGGCGCGTCGGCCGAGAGGCTCTGGGCGCCGCAGGAGCGCTCGATGATCTCGATCAGCTCCGAGAGCGACGGCAGCCGCGAGGCCCGGCACTGCGCCAGCGTCGCCGTGGGGTCGCGGCCGGCGAAGACGCCCCCGCGCTCGAAGGCCGCCCGCACGGTCACGCGCTGGCCGTCCCGGGTGCGATCGGCCCGGATCGAGATCACCGCCGGGTCCGCGCCGCGGATCACCACGCGCGCGATCTCGACCTCGCCCGCGCCCAGGTCGGGCAGGCGCTCGCCCAGGAGCTCCTCGGGCGGCCGACCGTCGAGCTCACCTCGGTGTGTTTCGGAAAAGGTCTCGGCCGGCAGCTCGTGCACGCAGCCGCGGCGCAGCGCGCCGTCGATGACCCACCGCCGCCGCTCGCCCTTGATGCGGGCGTAGATCGCGGCGCTGTGGTCCCAGTAGTCGTTGGGACGGAAGCCCAGCACCCGCTGAGTCAAGATCGCCACGGAGTTCCCTCCATGACACCCGCGCCTGGTGAGCCGATGCAAGGGCTGCACGCCAGCCCCTTTGCCCGTACGGGCCACATCAACCCGCCCACGCCGGGCGGGTCTGGCACCGCGACGGAGAAACGAACGCCCCGCTCGGTTGCCGGACAGCGCTGAGCTGCGCTGCCGCTCTGGATGCCGGGGGAATCATACACGGTGACTCTGCTACGTCCAACGCGTCGCCGACGCTCGCGGCGCGGCGCGATATTTCCGCTCGGGCTTTGCCCTGCTCATCTACCCTAATTGGCCGCACCGGTCTTTGCGATACCTTCCAATTTGGCGTTGCGGCCCGGTCCATGTGCGCAGCCCTGGATCAGCCAGGTGAGCGATCACTAGCCTTGCGCCATGCCCACGCCCACCCCCCCGCCCATCGCCCCAGCACCGGGGTGGCTCGTCCCGAGACGGACGCTGGCCCGCCCCGTGTCGTGGGCCGGCGTGGGGCTCTTTGATCCAGCGACCTCCAGCGTGGAGGCCTCGCCCGTCACCGAGCCGACGGGCATCGTCTTCGAGCTGCGTCCGCCGGCGGGCCCCAGCCCGGTGACCTTTGCGCTCTCGCTCGATCACGCCCTGGGCGGATCTCGGCACACGGTCGTGGGCGTCGCCGGTGTTGCGGGGGCCTCGGTCGCCACCGTCGAGCACCTGCTCTCGGCGTTGTGGGGCATGGGCGTGACCGACGCGCACCTGCGCGTGGCCGGCCCCGAGGTCCCCGCCCTCGACGGCTCGGCGTTGCCGTTTGCGCGGGCCATCGGCTCGGCGGGCCTACGCCCGCTCGGCGAGAGACCGGCGGCGGTCGTGCGCGAGCCGATCTACATATCCGTGGGCCCTGCGAGCATCACCGCCGAGCCCCTGCCGCCCGGCTCGCCCCCGGCCCTGGGGCTGCGCTACCAGCTCGAGTACGACGCGCCCGCCGCCGGCTTGCCGCCGCCGATCGGCCCTTTGCACGCCGGGTTCTCGATCGACTGGGCCGCCCCGGACGGCGCCGCCTACGCCGAGGCCATCGCCCCCGCGCGGACCTTCGCCACCGCCGCCGAGGCCCAGGCCCTGCGCGCCGCGGGGCAGTTTGCGCACCTGAGCCCGAGCGATGTCCTGGTGCTCGGGCCCGCCGGGCCCTTGGCCGGGGCCCTGCGCATGGCCGACGAGCCCGCCCGGCACAAGCTCCTGGACATGATCGGCGACCTGGCCCTGCTGGGCCGGCCGCTGGTGGGCCTTGTCAGCTCGCACCGCGGCGGGCACGCCCTCAACCGGGCCCTGGCGGCGGAGATCCACCGCCGGGGCTGGTAACCCCGGCCCGACGGGGTCGCTCAGGCCACGGTCACGGACTTGTCCAGGTACACGTCCTGCACCGCCTGGAGCAGGGCTACGCCCTCGCGCATGGGCTTCTGGAAGGCCTTGCGGCCCGAGATCAGCCCCATGCCCCCGGCGCGCTTGTTGATCACCGCTGTGGCCACGGCCTCGGGCAGGTCGCCGGCGCCCTTGCTCTCGCCGCCGGAGTTGATCAGCGGCACGCGGCCCATGAAGTTGTTGAGCACCTGGTACCGGCACAGGTCGATCGGGTGCCCGCCGTGGCCGGCCTCGTCGGACCCGCACAGCTGGGTGTACACGCGCTTGTCCCACTTGCCGTAGGAGGAGCCGCCGGAGTTGAGGGCGGCGTAGCCGCCGTTGTTGGTCGGGAGCTTCTGTTTGACGATGTCGGCCTGGATCGTCGCGCCCAGGTGGTTGGCCTGCCCGGTCAGGTCGGCCGAGGTGTGGTAATCGGTGCTCTTGCCGTCGGCACCCTTGGCCTTGAAGGCGTTGTTGCGGGTGTAGCACCACAGCACCGTGACCATGCCCAGGTCGTGGGCCTCCTCGAACATCTCCGAGACGTACCGGATCTCCTCGCGCGAGTCGGGCGAGCCGAAGTAGACCGTGGCCCCGACGGCCACCGCGCCCATCTCGTAGGCCTGCCGCACCGAGCCAAAGAGCGACTGGTTGAAGATGTTCGGGTACGTGAGCATCTCGTTGTGGTTGAACTTGACCAGGAACGGGATCTTGTGCGCGTACCGCCGCGACACCGCCCCCAGCACCCCGATCGTCGAGGCCACGGCGTTGCACCCGCCCTCGATGGCCAACCTCACGATGCTCTCGGGGTCGAAATACTCGGGGTTGGGCGCAAAGCTCGCCCCGGCCGAGTGCTCGATGCCCTGATCGACGGGCAGGATGCTCACGTACCCCGTGCCGGCCAACCGACCGGTGTTGAGGATCGTCTGGAAGTTGCGGAGCACCGCCGGCTTGCGGTCGGTCTGCGAGAACACCCGGTCGACAAAGTCCGGCCCGGGCAGGTGGATCCGCTCCTTGTTGACGGTCTTGGAGACGTGCCCGAGGAGGCCCTCGGCCTCGGCGCCGAGCGTGGCGCGGACGTTGATCGTCGCTGCGGTCTGCCCGTTGGCGTGCCCGGCGTGATGGGTCGCGGTCGCGGTGCTCATCGGTTGCTCCTGCGGGCGTGCCCGCGGTTGATCGGTCCCGTGCGTCGGATCTGCCCGTCGGCGCGATGATAGCGATCGCCCCGCTCGGCCCGTCAGGCGCCGGCAAGCGCCCGCGAGAGCACGCGCGGGTCCGTCCGCGCGATGATGTCGCTCACACCGGTCTGGTTGAAGCCCTTGAACCCGTCGTTGCGCTCCAGGTTCTCCAGGTGGCTGCCGATCGCCCCGTGCGCCGCGAAGGTCTCGGCCTGCTCGCGCGTGATCAGGCCGCCGTCGGCCAGCGCCGCGATCCGCGCCGGCTCGACCGCCCACCGCTCGCCCTCGGTGAAGGCCTGCCGCAGGTACGGGAACGTCGTGAAGGGCGCCATGGTCTTGATGTGGGCCTCGCGCTCCAGCTGGTCGACGAGCGCCTGCCAGTCGAACTGGGCCTCCAGGTGGTGCATGCCGGCCTGCAGGACGGCCTCGCCGTGGAGCCCGACCCACAGCCCCACGGTGCTCAGGGTGGGCAGCGACCGCGTGAACCCCTGGTGCGAGAAGTCGCCGAAGAGCTCCTCGGGGGCCATGTCCACGTCGTTGAAGGTCGTGATCCCCGTCGTGGGGTTCTCCATCACCTGCGCGCCCCACCCGGCCTGCGCCCCGGCGTAGAACCGCTCGCGGCAGTGGAAGCCCAGCTTCTCCCACAGCCCGACCACCGCGGGGAAGTTCTGGCGCGAGCAGCGGTACGTGTGGTGGTCGTGGTTGGCCCACCCCAGGCCCAGCCGCTGCTGCCGGGCGTGCTGCACCTGCGCCGCGCGGTTGCGGCGCATCCAGTACTCGCGCTCGGCCTTGAAGAACAGGTCGCACGCCCACGCCTGGCCGATCTGAGCCACCGCCGCGTCGACCAGCGCGTGCGTGTGCGCCAGCCCCTGGGCGTCGGTGTCGAACCGCCGCCGACGCGTCCGGAGCCTGGTCAGGTGCTCCATGGCGTGCAGGCGCTGGGCCGGCGTCGAGTCGTCGTAGCCAAAGCCCCAGAGCCCGTGCCGCTCGATCGCCCAGACCTGCGTGTCCCCCTCCCGCGCCCCGAGGGCCATCCGCAGCCGCGAGCCCTCGCCCATCTCCAGCCCGTCGTTGAGCGTCCCGGCGTGGTCCAGCTCGTGGGCCTGCATGAACTCGACGACGCTCTCGACCTTGATGGCCACCAGCGTCGTGGGCTCTCGGCCGACGATCACCGGCGGCAAGATCCCCTTGTCGTTGACGTGGCACCCGGGCGCGTGCTCCTTGGGCTCGTGGCGGTACCCCGCCCGTTGCAGCCGCGACCAGAGCCCCTCGCCCCCGAGCACCCCCTCGGGGGCCGCGATGTGGTCGACCCAGTCGATCAGCCGCGTGCCCGTCTCGGCGCGCATCCGCCCTGCCAGGCGCGCCGCCCACGCGTTGCGGTCCACCAGGCTCTTGACCAGCTCGTTGACCAGCCTCCACGCCTCGGGCTGCGGCTGCCAGTTGAACTCGCCCAGCAGGGCCCGTGCCTCAGCGGACAGGTCCGCCGCGGCCACGGGCTTGCCGTGCCCGTTGCCGACCTGCGTGCTGGTGGTCTGGCCGCTGTTGCTCTGACCCGCCATCGGTGCGCCCTCCTGCTCAGGTTCGACCGGCTCGTGATCCGCTGTGGCACCCCGTCCGCCCCGCGCCCCCTCGCAGCTCTCCAGCCCACCGCCCGTGTGCGCTTCCGTGCACGCCCCGGCTGTCAAGTATACTGACCGCTCACCCCGCATCACCGACACCGCCCCGGCCCCCTCCGCCCGCGCCGGCCACCCGAAGCACACCCCATGACCCGCTCACGCCCCGACGCCGCCCCGCAGCCCCGCCCCGCAGCCGACCAATCCAACCCGCGCCCCCGACCCGCCCCGCACGCACGCCCGGCGCAGCCCCGCTGCGCTGGCCCAGCGCCAGCGGCGCTGGCCATAGCCTCAGCGGTGGGGGGGCTGGGCGGGTGCACCGTCGGGCCCGACTACATCGAGCCCACGCTCCAGACCGCCCCGCAGTGGTCCCAGCCCATGGAAGGGGGCCTCTCAGCGACCCCGGCCGACCTCTCGCGCTGGTGGACCACCTTCAGCGACCAGCAGCTCGACTCCCTGGTCGTGCGCGCCGTGGGCGCCAACCTGGACCTCCGCTCGGCCGAGGCCCGCATCCGCGAGTCCCGCGCCCTGCGCGGCATCATCGTCTCCGACAAGCTCTTCACCATCGACTCCAACTTCAGCTTCAGCCGCCAGCGCGCCAGCCGGAACACCAACTTCGGCGGCATCGGCGCCTCGGGCACCGGCACCAGCTTCAACCAGTTCGTCACCGGCCTCGACGCCGCCTGGGAGATCGACCTCTGGGGCCGCGTCGAACGCTCCATCAACGCCGCCGACGCCGACCTGGCCGCCGACATCGAGGACCGCCGCGACATCCTGCTGATCCTTTTGGCCGACGTGGCGCGGGCCTACGTCGACCTGCGCACGGCCCAGCGTCGCATCGAGATCGCCCAGGACAACGTCCGCATCCAGGAAGAGACCCTCCGCCTGACCTCCTCCCGCTCCAAGGCCGGCCTCATCGGCGAGCTCGACGTCGTCCAGGCCAGGAGCAACGTCGAGGCCACCCGCGCCACCATCCCCTCGCTCCAGATCGCCCAGGCCCAGGCCCTCAACCGCCTGGCCGTCCTCCTGGGCCAGCAGCCCGGGTCGCTCAACCAGGAGCTGGGCCCGCCCGGCGTGATCCCCGGCGTCCCCAGCGCCGTGAGCGTCGGCGTCCCGGCCGAGCTCCTGCGCCGCCGGCCCGACATCCGCCGCGCCGAACGCCAGCTGGCCGCCAACACCGAGCGCATCGGCGTCGCGGTCTCCGACCTCTTCCCGCGCTTCACCATCAACGGCAACGTCGGCGTCCAGGCCGCCCAGGGCCCCACCTTCTTCGACCTGTCCAGCTTCCAGTTCTCCTACGGCCCGGCCATCAACTGGCGGCTCATCGACTTCGGCCGCATCCGCGCCTCCATCGCCGCCGCCGACTCCCGGGCCGAGGCCTCCCTCTACGCCTACGAGCAGCAGGTCCTCGTCGCCCTGGAGGAGTCGGAGAACGCCATCGCCGCCTTCGCCAAGGAGCAGCAGCGCCGCGCCTCGCTGGAGCTCTCCGTGTCCGCCTCCAAGCGCGCCGTCGAGCTCTCCGGCCAGCTCTACGCCGGCGGGCTGCGCGACTTCCAGTTCGTCCTCGACGCCCAACGCACGCTCTTTGTTCAGCAGGACCAGCTTGTCCTTAGCGAGCAGGCCGTCACGTCCAACCTCATCGCCCTCTACCTCGCCCTGGGCGGCGGCTGGGAGATCGGCGAGCTGCCCCCGCCCGACAAGTACTCGCCCACGCCCCCCATCGTCTTCCCGCTCTCGACGACCGACGAGGACATCAAGCCCCGCGGCCTCTGATCCACCTCCAACCCCATCCCCCTCCAACCCCATCCCCCATCCCCCGCCTTCCACCCCCGCGCGCACACGCCCCTGAACAACGCTCGCCCCGCGGCAAGCCCCTGCCGCAGCCGGGCCCCGCCCGTGTCTATTGACCCACGCGCACCAGCCCGCGCAGACGCTCCATCGTCTTGGGCCCGATCCCCCGCACCTCGTCCAGGTCCTCCACGCTGACAAAGCGCCCGCGGGTTGCGCGGTGCTCGACGATCCGCGCCGCCAGCGCCGGCCCGATGCCGGGCAGGAGTTCGAGCTCAGCGGCGCTGGCGGTGTTGATGTCCAATCCGCCCTGGGCGGGCGGGCCGCCCGTGCTCGCCACACCCGCGGCACCAGCCGGCCCCGCCTCACCCCCCGGACCCCCAGCATCCCCCGCGCCCGCTGACCCAACGCCCGCACCGGGGCCGACGCCGGCCGATCCCGTCAGCTGTGAACCCACTTCGGCGTCCCAGGCGCGGACCTGGCGCCACACCGACCACGCCAGCCCGCTGGCGCTCAGCGCGCCCAGCACCGCCACCGCCGCCCACAACCCCGGGCCGCGCACCGCCCCGCCTGTCGTGCCGGCTCCCTGGGCCATCGGCGCTCACTCCAGGCCAGCCAGGACCGCCGCGTTGCCCCGCAGCGACGCCCGCAGCCGCCGCAAGGCCTCCAGCGCCGGCTTTGCCACCCCGGACGCGCTGGCCAGCCCGCCCCAGGCCATCTCCGGGGCCCCGGCCGCTCCCGGCCCGTTGACCGGCCCCGCCGACGCGTCCGGCTCGTACAGGTCCTGCCAGCAGACCGACTGCACGTACGGCATCGACGCCATCAGCCCGCCCACGCGCCCGAGCCACTCGGCCTGCACCTGCGGCGTCCACCCGCTGCGCCAGTGCCCCGGCGTGAGCGCCTCAGCCGCGATGGGCACCGGCCCCTCGCGGCTGGGGGCCCCCAGGGCCGTCACCGCGATCGGGCGATCGAACTCGGCCAGCCGATCGAGCATCGCCGCCAGGTCCATCAGCCCGCGTGCCGAGCGCCCGCCCTCGGCCTGGCCCATCTGCACGCGGACCCCCAGCGCGTCCGGGTTGACCTGCATCTGCCCCATCAGCTCGACGTACGCCATGGGCGGCACCGCGCGCCCGCCGCGCGGGCCGGCGGTGTACTCGCCCCACGGCTGGGCCACCTCCACGATCACCCGGCCCTGCGGGTGCAGCTTCCGCGTGAGCAGCACCGCCTTGCGGGTCAGGTCCATCGCCTGCTCGGGGCTGAGCCTCAGGCCGGAGCCGCACTGGACGGCGCTGCACACCACCCACGTCTGCACCGTCCTGCGGTAGCGCGTCACCAGCGTCCGCACGTGCTCCAGGCACACGTCCAGGAGCGTCTCGTAGTCGTGCTCCCAGATGTACATGAACTCCGGGATCGAGCGCGGGTGCAGGTCGATCAGCGGGCCGGCCTGCACCGGCAGCCGCGCGCGCGTCACCGCCCACTCGATCCACCGGTCCGTGGCGGCGAAGGCGTACTTGCCCTCGGTGGGCTCCATCTCCACCCACCGCATCGGCACCGTGATGAAGTCCAGGCTCCCGGCCGCCAGCTCGCACAGCTCGGCCGAGAAGAGCCCCGTGCTCACCCGCGCGCCGATCTTGGGCGACTCGGTCAGCGCGACCCCCGGCGCCCCGAGCAGGGCCGCCCGCCCGCGGCGCGCCTCGTGATCGGTCACCGCCAGCGCCGGCGGCGGGTGGGCCGCGATGCGCGCCAGCTCGCCGCTGGCGCGGCGTCGGTGCTGGCTCTGGGCGTGGAGCAGGGCCAGCCGTTCCCCAGCGGCGACCGCCGCGTCCAGCGCCCGCCAGGCGGCGCGCTCCGCCCCGAGCGTGTACCCGCCGGCCCCGACGCCCGAGGCCACCAGCGCCGCCGTGAACAGCTCCCCGGCCTGCTCAACGCCGCGGATCGCCGGCTCGTCGGCCGACGCGGTGAACAGCGCCCACTCCTCCTGCTTGTTCAGGAGCATCAGCAGCGCGTGCCGCGCAAGTTCGAGCGTGAGCAGGTACGGCGCCCGGCGCTCGGGCAGCAGGCACGTGCGCAGCGTCGTCACGCCCGAGCCCGCCGGCCCCTCGCCCGCGCCCGGGCCATTGCCCGCGCCCCCGACAGCGACCTGCAACGCCAGCGCCCCAGCCCCGGGCGCCTGCTTCTCGCACGTGATCATCCCCTCGCTGAGCGTGATGGCCGCCGGCACCGCCACGTCACCCTGGGCCACAACGTGCGCGTGCCGCAGCCACACCCGGGGCCCGGTCTGCCCCCGCTCAGGATCTTCGATCACCGCAAACCGCAGCATCGTCGGCTCGATCCTCCTGGCCACGCCCGGCCGCCGCGGCCACTCCGGCCAGGCGCCCCCGACCCCCGCCCGCCGCGAGTCACTGACCATAGGCCCAGCCCCCGGCGCCCCCGCCCGCCCGGGCCGCGCGATGCCCCCGCTCCCCCCCCGGGCTCTACCCTCCGCCGTGCACACCGATCCCGCCCCGGACCGCCCCCGCGCCACGCCCCCAGCCGACCCCCCGGCGCAGCACCGCACCCTGGACCTGCCGCTCATCCGCCGCGGCAAGGTCCGCGACGTCTACCGCCTGCCCGACGACCCCGCCACCGGCGAGCCGCGCCTGCTCATGGTCGCCTCCGACCGCGTCTCCGCCTTCGACGTGGTCATGCCCACGCCCATCCCGGGCAAGGGACGCGTCCTGACGTCCATGGCCTCCTGGTGGTTCTCGTTCATCAGCCAGCGACGCCTGGCCGAGGTGCACGCGCGGCCGTTGACGCCGGCCGACATCCCCGCCCAGGCCACGCGTGGCGACCCGGCCCTGGCCCGGTGGCTCGACGGCCGGGTCACCCTGGGCCTGCGCTGCGACGTGATCCCCGTCGAGTGCGTCGTGCGCGGCTACCTCGAGGGCTCCGGCTGGAAGGAGTACCAGGCCACGGGCTCGGTCTGCGGCGTGCCGCTCCCGCCCGGCCTGCGCCAGTGCGATCGCCTGCCGCACCCGGTCTTCACGCCGGCCACCAAGGCCGAGCACGGCCACGACCAGAACATCACCTTCGAGCACGCCGCCGACCTGGTCGGCTTCGAGCTGGTCTCCACCCTGCGCGACATCTCCCTGGCCATCTACAGCGCCGCCGCCGCCCACGCCCTGGACCGCGGCATCATCATCGCCGACACCAAGTTCGAGTTCGGCCTCCCCGCCGGCGACCGCCACAAGGCCGCCCGCGTCTGGTCGCACCCCGTCCTCATCGACGAGGCCCTGACCCCCGACTCCTCGCGCTTCTGGCCCGCCGACGCCTACACGCCCGGCCGCCCGCAGCCCTCCTTCGACAAGCAGTTCCTCCGCGAGCACCTGGAGGGCCTGGCCCAGCGCGGCCTCTGGGACAAGACGCCCCCGGGCCCCGAGCTGCCCGACCACATCGTCCGCGGCACCCTGGAGCGCTACCGCCAGGCGCTGCGGCTGATCACCGGCCTGACGCCCCCGCCCGACGCAACCTGACAGGGCCGCGCGCCCGACCCGCGCGCGTCACTTGAGCTCGATCGGCGCCAGCCGGTCGTCCTCGAAGGTGCGCCGCCACTGCTGGTAGAACTCATCGAAGCCCGCCGGCTTGGGGAAGCGCGCGTCGAACAGCCGGATCAGCGCCCGCACCTCCTCGGGCACCTGCGACAGGTCCGAGATGTCCCCCACCGGTCGCTGCGAAGCGATCAGCCGGTACGCCCCGAGGTGGTACGCCAGCGGGGCCCGGCTGTAGAGGATCGCCCCGTCGATCGGCCCCAGCGCCAGCACGATCTCGCCGAGCACCCGGCCCGCGGCGTGCTCGAACTCCGGCTCGATCGTCCCCACGCGCGACCAGTTCGGGTCCACGCTGGTGCCCTTGATGTTGCTCTCGATGAACTCCCTGTGGACGAACCCGGCGTACTCGACGTTCCGCTCGTAGAGCTCCTGGTCCTCGCCGAGCAGCCCGTCGATGTAGGCCGTCTCCAGGGCGCCGCCGAACTCGGCCAGGGCCACGAAGGGGTTGTTCAGGCGTTCCCTGATGTTCTCGAAGTAGAAATCGTCCAGCGGGAGCCTGCGCATGCGCTCCTTGGTCGGGTCGTGCAGGTTGCGCCCGGGCCAGGTCGCCAGCACCTCCTGCCACCGCCGCGCCTCGTCGAGGCGGTTGGCCCGGTAGAGGTAGAGGATCGCGTCGCTGAGGAAGTTCTCGTACCCCGCCGCGAAGAGGTTGAAGAGCCGGTGCTCGATGCTCACCCCGCGCTGGGCCTCGACCTGCGAGAACTCCCGCGCCACCATCGCCTGGAGCTGCCCGCCGTAGGCGTGGATGAAGTCCGCCGACGGGTACGTCTTGTAGAAGCGCGGGTTGTTGATGTCGAAGAAGACGCGGCCCGAGCGGAACAGCTCCTGGAGGCTCTGGATCACCACGCGGTCGGTGTTGATGAAGTCGAAGTTCTTGGCGTTCTGCTGGTCGTTGGCGTTGTAGAACGCGCGCGCCTGCTCGACGCCGCGGGCCGCCCAGTACACCCCGTGCGCCCCGGCGTGCCGCCAGTCCAGCGGGCCGTAGCGCTCGGTGTACTGGATCATCAGGTCCGGCTCCATCCGGTGCGTCTCGGTCACCTGGCGCCGGCGCAGGAAGTCCAGCGCCCGGTTGCGCGCCCCCCGCCCCTGTGACGGGATCGCCGTGATGAACTCGGCCACGCGCACCTGGGCCGGCGAGAACGCGAGCCCGCTGCCCTGCCCGAACGCGTCGGCCACGCGCGTGTTGGTCTGCATCTGCGCCACGGTGCGCAGCACCACCGTTCGGTCGGCCTCGGTGCCCGTGTCCAGGCCCGTCTGCGCCTCGAGCCTGCCGAGCAGCTCGGCCGCCTCGGGGTCCTGGCGGCGCAGGGCGCCCTCGTCGGCGGGCGACTGCGCGATCGGCCCGAGCCACTCCTGGGCGTACAGCCGCGAGAGCCGCTCCCACCCGGCGTGCTCCTTGGTCCGCCTGGGCGGGTCGCCCAGCGCGATCGTCCACTCCTCGGCCAGCTTGGCCTTGTAGTACTGGTTGGCGTCGTCGTTGATGCCCTGCACCTTGTGCAGGAACATCCACCCCAGCTCTCGGTGCAGGAACAGGTCGCGCGGGTTCCGCGGGATCGCCTCGTTGCGCAGCAGCCGGATCCCCTGGTTGACCCAGTTCCACCGCTCGGGCGCCGTCTGGGCCGCCACGGAGATGTTGTACGCCAGGTTCCAGGCGTGGAACGTCCAGACCCTGGGCAGCCGCGGTTGCAGCCGCGTGATCGTCTTGGCCAGGTCCGTCGATTCGTAGAACTTGCCCTCCTGCTTGAGGTTCTGGGCCCGCAGCCACAGCCAGTTGAGGAACAGCCCGCGGAAGGCCCCCGCCGCCACGCCCAGCGCCTCCTCGGTGGTCCCCGACTCGTCGGCGCGGACCGTGTACACCAGGCTGTTGCGCCCGCTCGACGACGCCAGCAGCGCCGTCAGCGCCACGCTGGCGATGGCGCACAGCCCCATCACCGCCAGCGCCACCACGCGCACCGCCCCCGTGCGCGGCCTCCCGCCAGCGCGCCGCGCCCGCGGCGCCCCCGCCCGCGCGGGCTGCGCCCGCCCTCCGGCCGATCCCACGCGCCCAGCCCCAGCTTCACGCAGGCCCATGATCAATCCCTCCAACGCGGCCGGCCCTTGTGCCCCGGCCGCTGGTGCGCTCACTGCCCCGAGTACAACGCCAGCTCGCGCCGACGCATGATCCCCGACGCCAGCGCCCACAGCGCCGTCACCAAGGCCCCGACCACCGCGGCCGCCTCGCCCACCGTCCGCCACGGCACCGACAGGCCCTCGACCAGCCGCCCAACGGGCCGCAGCTCCGAGTACGGCGAGAACAGCAGCACGATCGGGATCGCGATCGCCCGTATCGGGTACCTGTAGTAGTACGTGTCGCCGCCGGTCTCGACCGTCGCGTACGTCTCGAGCGAGTACCGCAGGAACGAGGCCCCCTCGGCGGCCATGAACACCGTCACCGCGACCATCATCGCCACCGGGAACGACAGGAACGTCGCCGCCGTGATCCCGATCATCGACAGCAGGCACAGCTTGAGCCACATCGCCGCCATCGCGCGCACGTAGTTGCCCGAGAACCGCCCCACGGGGTGCGACACCTCCAGACCGCCCGGCGGGAACGACATCGTCTCGGCGTTGGCCACGCCGGAGGCCAGGTCCCCGTTGACGACCACCATGCGCAGCACGCCGTCGGGGTCGATCAGCTCCGGCGCCATCGGCATGCTGGCGAACTGCCCCAGCGCCGCCTCGCGCACGATCGCCACCCCGCCGGCGAAGACGAACGTGACCTTGTAGAACTCGGTGGGGTTGTTGCCGCCCGCGTCGATCTTGAAGCGCAGCGTCATCGGCCGCCCCGACTCCCGCGCGCCCCCCAGCCCGTCGAACTCGAAGCCCTTGCGGTCGCCCGGCTCGATCGCCAGCTGCCGCGAGAGCAGCTCGGACGTGACCGCGTCGCGGGTGCGCCGCTCCGTATCCCGCCGGTAGCTGTCCGGCACCACCTGGTCCTTGAGGGCCGCCTCCGTGCGCCGGGCCGTCTCCTCCTCGATCTCCTGCGTGCGGTCCTTGAAGACGTTGGCCAGCCGGCTCTGCCGAGCCGTGAGGATCTGGTACTCGATGGCGAGCCTGTCGGGCGTCGGGTTGGGCTGCCCCGGCAGCGGCACGTACGCCACCGCCTCGCCATTGGCGGGCCGGTTGCGCAGGTACTGCGTGAAGAAGAACACCCCCGACGACGTCACCGCCAGGAGCGCGCCCGACACGCAGCACACGCCGATCCACTTGCCCAGCACGTACTCCCATGCCCGCACCGGCTTGGTCATGGTCTGCCACAGCACGCGCCCGCGCTGCTCGAAGTTCACCGTCGCGCACGAGAGCGTCAGGGCCAGCAGCGCCGTGAGCAGGTACGGCGCCCCGGTCCCGTACTGCAGGAACGACTGCACCTGGTACCGCAGCGGCGAGGTCGGCTCGAGCACGTGCGGCACCCCGGCCACCGCCAGGATCATCAGCACCACGAACACCACCGAGATGTTCAGCCGCACCGACTCGGTGACCACGTTGCGCGCGATCGACCACACCGGCCCGCTGCCCCCCAGCGCAACGCCCACCGCGCGCACCAGCGCCGCAAACGCCCCCGCCAGCACCGTCACCCCGCCCACCGACACCCCAACCCCGGACCACCACGCCGAGCCCGACCACACCAGCGGCAGCGCCACGCCGCCGGCCACACCGACCAGGACCAGGTACGTCAACCCGAGCCCCAGCCACACCACAAGCAACGCCACCGCCGCGCCGATCCCCGCCAGCGCCGCTGCGTCCCCCGACGACCGCCGCAGTGAGCCGAACTCCTCGACCATCCGCCGCTGTGAGTCGAGCTCGTTCTCAAGCCGCGCGCGCGCCACCCCCGCCCCCACCCCGGCCCCCGCTGCGCCCCCAGCCCCCGCTGCGTCACCACTGCCACCGTCGCCGGCGCCCCGCGCAGCGCCCGCTGCGCTGCCGGCGGCCTCGACCAGCCCCGCCTCGGTCAGGGCGCGCTCTCGCTGAGCTTTGATGACCGCGTAGTACACCACCGCGCCCAGGGCCAGCGCCACGATCACGCCGGTGGCGATGAGCTTGAAGGTCACGCTCTGCTGGGCGCGGTCCAGGGCCCACACACGGTCGCGCAGGCTCATGGCCGCCGCTCCGAGCCCCCGCCACCCTCACCACCCCCGCCCGCGCCACCAGCGTTCCGGTCATCGTCCTTGCGCTCGCCCCCCAGGAGCGAGCCGAGCAGCCCTCGATCGACGCCCGCGGCGCTGGCGTCCTCGCCGGCTCCGTTCGTCCCGCCGTTGCCCCCGCCAGATCCCTCCGCACCCCCCGCATCCCGCGCACCCCGCGCACCCCCCACGCCCGCACCACTCGGTTCGGCCAGGTCTTGGAGCAGCGTCCTGTCGGGCCCCGCGTTCGTCGGCTGCGTCACCGCCGCCGGCGCGCCCAGAGCCGGCGCCCCGTCGGGCGCATCAGCCGAGAGCGACCGCAGCAGCTCCTGACCCTGCGGCGCCGCGTCGGCCCGGAGGAACCCGGCCGTCTGCCCGCCCTGGCCCGCCCCGGACGTCGCTGCGCGGGCCGCAGCAGCGGCCTCGACGATGGCCACGAACTTGTCCTCGAGCCTCTGCCGCGGCTTGCTCACCCGCGAGATGGACGCCCGGCCGCCGGTCGAGGCGCGGATCAGCTGGTCGATCCGCGCGATCGTCCCCTCGTCGAGCGCCTCCGTCTCGATCACGGTGCGGTCGCTGGCCGTCAGCAGCGACTCGCACGTCCCTTCCTCGCGCACCTTGCCGCCGTAGAGGATCACCATCCGGTCGACCGTGTCCTCGACGTCCGCCAGCAGGTGCGACGAGAGGATGATCGTCTTGCGGCGTCGGCCCAGCTCCAGGATCAGGTCCTTGACCTGCCGCGTGCCCAAGGGGTCCAGGCCGGTCGTCGGCTCGTCGAGGATCAGCAGGTCCGGGTCGTTGATGAGGGCCTGGGCGATGCCCAGGCGCCGCTGCATCCCCTTGGAGTACTCGCGCACGGGGCGGTACTGGGCCCCGCCCAGGCCGACCATCTCCAGCAGCTCGTCGGTCCGCCGCCGGCGGACGTCGGCCCCGAGGCGGAAGAGCTTGCCGTAGTAGTCGAGCGTCTCGCGCGCGTTGAGGAACGGGTAGAGGTACGACTCCTCGGGCAGGTAGCCGATGCGCTTCTTGATGCCCACGTCGCTGGGGGGCCTGCCGAAGACGGCCACCCGCCCGCCGGTCTGGTGCAAAAGCCCGAGCACGATCTTGATCGTGGTGCTCTTGCCCGAGCCGTTGGGGCCCAGGAGCCCGAAGATCTCGCCGGGGCGCACCTCGAAGCTCACGCCGTCGACGGCGCGGGCGCGCGTCCGCATCCAGAAGTCCTTGAAGGTCTTCGTGAGCCCCTGCACCGCCACCACCGGTTGGCCAGCCTGCGTCACGGCCATGCGCCCTGTGCCTCCGCCGCGGGGACCGACCCGCGCCTGTGCCCACGACCCGACCACGCCCACACCCACGACCCGACCACACCCACGCTCACGCTCACGCCCGCACGGCCGGGGGATCAGTTGCCCGGGTTCACGTTCCTGGGCCGCTCGAAGTTGTTGGTGCGCCTGCGGATGTCCAGCTCCCGCCCGTCCTGGATCAGCCCCTGGTTGCTCCGCTCCTCCAGGGCCCTGGACTGCCGCTCCACCGCGAGGTCCCGGTCGCGGTTGAGGATCAGGTCCAGCACGCTGGCGCTGGCCGGGTGCGTGAGCACCTCCAGGTCGCCGCCGCGGCTGAGCAGCCGCCCGTACGCGTCGGCCCACTCGTTGGTCAGCAGCAGGCCGGGGTTGTTCTTGAACGACTCGAGCTTGGCCGTGTACGACTCGAGCTGCGCCCGCACGCGCCCGACCACCGACGTGCGGTACTCGCGCGCGCGCGACATCACCTGCGCCGCCTCGCCGCCGACGGTCACCTCGCGGCCGTCCTCGAGCACCACCGCGCCGCCGTCGAGCACGCGGTCGATCGCCGCCAGGCGCCCGTCGGCATCCTGCGCGTCCCCCGACGCGATGGCGTCGGAGTAGTCCCCGATCATCTCCAGGAGCGCCGGGGCCGCGTCGCCGGCCGCGTCGGCCAGGATCCGGAAGCGCTCCTGGTCGGCCTCGGCGATGAGCTTCTGGGCGGCGGCGACGTTCGTCTGCACCGCGTCGAAGTTCGTGCGCAGGTTGAAGGGCGGGCTGGCCGTGCCCAGCCGGGTCAGCGACGTGATGACGATCCCCGTCCCGAGCCGGTCGAGGTACTCCTGGGCCAGCTCCCGCGCCGTCACGCCCACCGACGGGAACACGCCCACCCGGCCCGCGTCGGGCTGGTCCAAGAGCAGCTCGTCGATCGACACCCGGGCCGAGGCGTGCGTCACGCCGCGGCGGACCGCCGTGAGCACGAACCGCCGCTCGTCGGCCGGCGAGAGGTTGCGGATGTAGTCGCGCACGCCCTGCCGCTGGTACTCGACGCTCCACCTGGTGTGCGCCAGGTTGAAGTCGCCGGTCAGGTTCGCCCCGTCGAACTCCGGGTTGAGCTCGAAGCTGGCCAGCGTCCTGCTCAGCTCCTCGGTCGATTTCTCGTCGGCCGTCGCGTCGGAGCGCGTGTTGGGGAAGAACTCGCTCACGCGGAGGTTCTGCACCCCGGTGCCGACGCGCACCACCTCGCCCAGCGGCGCCGGCAGCGCGAACACGAACCCCGGCGGCACGTCCTCCTGGTCGATCTGCCCGAGCATCACCTTGACGCCGCGCTCCGTCGCCGCCACGGTCTGGAACCCGCTGAGCACGTACGCCACGCCCAGCCCGATCATCGCCAGCACGAGCAGCCGGTAGGTGATGCGCAGCGCGTCGGCCAGCGACTGGTTGGCCGGGTCCATCAGCCCGGCCGACTCGCTCGGGCCGCGCAGCTGCACCGAGGCGGCCCGCCGCCGGACCATCCGCGGGTCGGGCGCAGCCTCGGCCCCCCCGCCGGCCTCCGGGCCGGGCAGGCCCAGGCCGGCCAGCGCGCCCGCCTCAGCGTTGGCGCCGGCGCCGAGACGACCCGGCCTGGCGTCGCTGCCGCTCATCGGTCACCCCCGCGGCCCTGGGCGGCGCCGCCCCCGGTGCGATCGGCCGGTCGCAGCGGGGCCGTGAACGCCGCGTCGTCGATCAGCGGCGGGATCTCCCCGCGGCCGAGCGCCTCGGCCACGCCGGGCCGCAGGAGCCCGAACCCAGGCGTCGAGAAGGGCAGGACCAGCGTCGTCTGCTTGGAGAACAGGTTCTCGCTCATGAACCGCACGGTCTCGAGGAACACCGCAAGCTCCGGGTTGGAGGCCTGCTGCTGGAGGTACGGCACCGCCTCGCGGTCCCCCTGGGCCCGGATCGACGAGGCGCGCTGCTCGGCGAAGGCCATGATCGACTCGGCGTCGGCCGTCGCCTGGGTTTCGAGCGTGCGGCCCTGCGACTCGCCCCGGCTCAGCGCCTCGCTCGAGAGGCGCTCGCGCGTGGCCTTCATCGACTCGAAGATCGCCTGCGACACGTTGGCCGGCACGCGCACCAGCGCGATCCCCAGGCTCGTGACCTCGATCCCGCTGCCGTCGATCACGCCCGAGCCGGCGGCGCCCTCGCCCCCGGCCGAGAGGCTCGCCAGCATCTTCTGCTCGATCTCGATGAGCTTGGTGCCGCGCTGGTCGGTCGAGAGCAGGTCCCCCAGCCGGTAGCCGCCGACCACCGACGAGGCGGCGCGCAGCTGCCCGCGCAGGATCTCCTCGGCCCGGAAGACGTGGTCGCTCGACCGCGGCCCGTTGGCCCCGAAGGCCTGGTAGAACCGCAGCGGGTCCTTGACGCGCCAGCTCATGTAGGTCGTCAGGACCAGGTTCTTGTTGTCCAGCGTCGCCACCGTCTCGGGGCGCGACTCGACGAGCCGGTTGCGCGTGTCGTAGCGAACCACCGACTGGATCGGGTACGGCCAGCGCACGTACAGCCCCGGCTCGGTCCGCACCGAGCCGGCCCCGGCGCGACCGAAGGTCGTCACCACCGCCGAGTCGTAGTAGTACACCGAGTACGTCGTCATGAACGCCAGGATGAACACCACGATCACCCCGGCCACGATGTACTTCAAGATCCGCTGCACGGCCGTCCTCCTGTCTTTACCGCCCGCTGACTCTGCCGCCCGTCCGACCCTCGCTCACCCAGCCCGATGATTCCCCTGCCCTCTGCCCCCGACTATGAGCCCCGCCCCGCGCCCGCGGCGGTGTGCTAGCGCGCCCCGGGGCGCTCCGTGCCCGTGGGCGTGGTGCTCTGGTCGAGCCGCGCTGCGCCGGCGCCGGTCTCCTTGAGGTCGTAGGTCACGCGCAGGTCCGGCACCGAGCCGTCCACCACGTACAGCCGCGAGTCCTTGAGCCGGTCGGAGAGGGCCTCGAACCAGACCCGGGCCTTGAACAGGGCCGGGTTGGCCAGGTACGACTCGACCAGGCCGTCGAACGCCTGCGCCTGGGCCCGCACGCCCAGCAGGCGGGCCCACCGCCCGGCCTGGGCCGAGGCGATCATCGCGCCGGCCTCGCCGCGCGAGGCGGCAATCTGCCCCTCGATCTCGAGCTCCAGCTGCGCGATCTGCCCCTCGAGCTGGGCCCGCTGGGCCGGGTCGGCGGCGGCGGCGAACTCTTCGCGGAGGCTGTTGCGGCGCCGAAGCTGGGCGATGATCCGCTCGGCCAGGGCGTAGTCGCCGGCGACACGGGTCAGGAGCCCGATGGCCCGCGCCCGGCCGCCCTCGATGAGCGACAGGCCGCGCTGCGGGTCGCCCATCGCCTTCTCGAACGCCTCAGCCGGGGCCCCCGCCGGCGGGTGCACGCCCTCGATCCGGCACGAGAGCACCTCCACCCCCGCCCCGAGCCGGTCGATCGCGGCGCGCACCGCCGACTCGATCTCCTGGCCGATCTCCAGGCGCTTGGGGCCCAGGATCTCGTCCTCCTCGTAGCGGGCCAGGATGCGCGTCACCTGGCGCTGCCCGACCACCTTGAGCAGCGCCTGGCGGTCCTCGGGGGCGGCGAAGGTCTCGTAGAGCCCCGCGTCGGTCACCCGGTACGTGACGGGCACCTCCACCGAGAGCAGGGCCAGGTCGCCGGTGTTCTGGCGGGCCCTTGAGACCTCGGCGTCGATGGCCCCGCCGCCGGCCGCTGCGCCGCTGCGCCCGGCCCGGCCCGAGGCGCTCCCCAGCCCGCGCAGGTCCAGCGCCCGCACGACGAAGTACTCCTCGTTGCTGTGGTGCGTGCCCGTCCAGAGGATCACGCGGCTCTCGGCCAGCGGCCTGGAGTTGCCCAGGGCGACCTCCCGGACCGTGCTCGCCTCGACGAGGCGGACCTCGTCGACGGGCCAGGGCAGCTTGAGGTGCAGCCCGGGCTCGATCACGCCCACCAGCCGGCCGTTGCGCATCAGCAGCCCGCGCTCGGTGCCCCCCACCACCGCCAGCGACGTGAGCAGCCAGAGCACCACCGCCCCGAAGACCACCAGCGGCACCACCGCCCGGCTGACCAGCTGGTACGCCCACGTCCCGGTCACGTCGATGCCGATCTGGTACGAGATCGCGCCCCCGATCGTCTTGGCGATCTGGTCCGGCGAGGCGACAAAGCCCAGGATCGGCGAGTCGAAGGCCGCCCGCGGGACCTCCCCCCCCTTGCGCGGCCGGTAGAGGTTGAGCAAGAAGCTGAGCACGATCTCCACGCCCAGGAGCACCGAGAAGGCCGGGACCACGACCAGGGCCCAGCGCAGGGCCACGTCCGACCCGGCCAGGTGCACCAGCTGCGCCGCCATCAGGGCCACGCCGATCAGCGACGCCGCCACCGCGTACCCCGCGCCGCCGCGCAGGTTCGCCCACACCCGCTGCTTGGCCATCCCCGAGACGAAACGCGCAAAGACGAACCCCACCGCGGCGCAGGCGACGGCCACCGCCATGGCCCAGCCGCGGTCGCCGGGCACCCGGAACTCCTCGACGCCCGACTCGTTGGGCGTCAGCAGCCGCTGGCCCGACAGCGCCCGGCTCACGCCCAGGGCGATCAGCCCGGCCGAGAGCAGCATCGACGACACCGGCACCAGCACCGAGTGCATCCACGCCAGCCGCTTGGCCTGCACGCGCAGGTCCTCGGCGCTGCCCTCAAAGGCGCTGGTGCGCGCCCCCGCGTCCAGGGCCCGCGCTTCCATGTCCTCGAGGCGCTCGCGCCGGTGCTGGTCGAGGACCACGGCCAGGACCAGCCACGCCGCCGACCCGAGCAGCACCAGGCCGGCGCCGCTCAGGGCCGCGTGGTCGCGCCCCAGGACGCCATAGAGCAGCAGCCCGATCCCCAGGCTCAGCTGCAGAGCCAGCCCCATCAGGGCCACGCGCGTCGCACGCACATACGAGAGGTGATCGACCTTCATGCCTGCTCCAGCCGTTGCGCCCGTTCTTCAGACCCGCCCGGACCCGCCCGGGGTTGGCCCAGGCCGGGGCTGCGTGTTCTGACCAAGCCTTGGGGGCTTCCTGCCTTGCGCCCCAGCGGCCCAACTCGCGTCCGTGCGGCCCGACTCGGCCCCGAGGATAGACCGCAGCTGCGCCAGGCTCGCCGGAGCTGCGCCAGGCTCGCCGGTCATGGGCCAGCCAGGACGCGCAACTCTGTGTCGCCGGAGCGTCGGCTGACGCCGGCAACCAGCGCGCAGCCCCGCTGCGCCCACACCATACGCCCGCCACCTCAAATGGTTCGCCCCGATCACCGCTTCCCCCGATCCACCAACCGCTCCGGTGCGTAGCGATCTGGCAGCAGCCCTGCGCGGGCGCCCACCGGCGCATCGCCCGCGCCCGGCGTCGGGCCAATCATCACGCACGCGTGCGCGAGGGAGAATCACCCC
>PNJV01000013.1 GCA_013822085.1 Isosphaera sp.
CCGCGGCGCCGGCCCCACAATCGCCCTGAGATACCGGTGTCAGCGCCGCCGGCATGCGCCCGCCGGCGCCATTGTCCGCGAAGGCGGCCGCTGCTGAGCCCTCAGGCCGTGATGGCGGCCAGCGGGTCGGCGTCGCGCGCCGAGACGCGGACATCGACCCCCGGCAGCATGGGCCTGAGCCGCTCGGCCAGGGCGGGCATGAAGCCGCGCTCGGTGTTGGTGTGGCCGGCCAGGATCAGGTGCAGGCCCGCGGCGGTCATGGCCATCACGTCGTGGTGGCGCATCTCGCCGGTGACGAACGCCTGGCAACCGTCGGCCAGCGCGGCCTCGGCCAGCTCGCCCCCCGAGCCGGGGCAGACCCCGATCACCGAGACGCGCCCCGTCACGCCCGGGGCTGAGGCGCGGGCCAGGTGCACCACCCCGAGCCCAAGCCGCCGACGGACCCTGCCGGCCAGCTCCTCGATCTGGACGGGCCGGTCGAGCATGAGCCGGCGGCCCGCGCCGGTGGTGCGCTCGGGCTTGGGCAGGAGCGTCACCACGTCGATGGCCGGCTCCTGGTACGGGTGGAAGCGCCGCAGCGTCTGGAGCGCAATGGGCAGGGCCTTGAGCGAGCAGACCATCTCCAGGCGGACCTCGGCCACGCGTTCGAGCTGGCCTGAGCGGCCCGCGGCGGGGGCGGTCCCGGGGTTGCCAAAGAACGTGCCGGTGCCGGCCGAAGTAAACGAGCAGGCCTCGTAGTCGCCGATGCGTCCGGCCCCGGCGCTGGCCAATGCCAGGCGCGCCTCGTCGGCGTTGGCCTCTGGGAGGAAGGTCACCAGCTTGACCTGCTCGGTGGCGGGCTGCACCTGGGCGGGGCGCAGGGCCCGGCGGTCGCTGCCGGCGCGGCTGGGGCGGCTGGGGGTGGTGGGGGTGGTCGGCTGCGCCAGAGACTCGTCGAGCACGGTGTCGGCGAGCCAATCGGCCAGGCCGTCGCCCGCCGCGTCCAGGGCGGTGTGGGGCGTATAGACGGCGCAGCGCGCAGCCCCGAGCCGCACCAAGCGCCGCCCCAGGGCCGACTGGTCCGAGACCCGCTTGACGGGCGCGAAGATCGGCGGGTGATAGACCACCAGCGCCGCGGCCCGGGCCGCGACCGCCTCGTCCACCACCGCGTCGCTCAGATCGATGGTCAGGATCACCGGGCCGTCCAGGGCGCGCTCTGAGGAGCCCAGGAGCAGCCCGACGTTGTCCCAGGGCTCGGCAAGCCGCTCGGGCGCGATCAGGTCCATGGCGCGGGCCAAGTCGGCGACGGTCTGCTGCTGGCTGAGCCGTGACCCCTGCACGCGGGCATGGTACCGCGCCTGGCCCTGCTTTGTGGCGGCATGCGGGCGCGGCTAGGGCGCGCCGGGCTCGGCGAGTTCCACCGCGAGCACCGCCGCGTCGCCGTGCGCCCCGGCCAACGCGGAGCGGACCTGCCCCTGAGCGGCGTGGGGGCAGATCACGGTGCTGCCCGAGCCGGTGACCATGGCAAGCACGCCCGCGCCGCGCAGGGCCGCCAGCAGGGCCCCCAGCTGCGGGCGCACGGCGCAGGCGGGGGCCTCCAGGTCGTTGAACAGGCCCCGGTCCGGCAGGCGCCCGGCCCGGCGCGAGCCGCCGGCCAGGGCCCGCACCCGGTCGGCGTCGGCGTGCCCGCCCGGCTGGCCACGGCCGGCGTCCAGGGCGCGGTAGACCTCGCCCGTCGGGCAGCCAAAGGGCGGCAGGACCAGGCACATCTGACCGGGCAGGTGCTCCAGCCGCTCGACGGCCTCGCCGAGCCCTCCGACCAGGGCCGGACGCGGCGGGCGGTGCGGCCCGTCGAGAAAGAACGGGACGTCGCTGCCCAGGCGCAGGCCCAGCGCCGCCAGATCGCCTGACCCCAGGCCCAGCTCGAAGGCCGCGTCCAGGGCCAGCAAGGCCGCGGCGGCGTCGGCCGAGCCCCCGCCCAGGCCGCCCCCGACGGGGACGCGCTTGCGGACGCTGACGCGGGCGGGCAGGGAGCGTGGGCGCTGGGCGCAGGCCAGCTCGAGCAGCCGGTGGGCGCGGACGGCCAGGTCGCGCTCGAGGGGCCAATCGATCGGCGAGGGGCGCGGCGCGTCGTCGGCCCAGGCCAGGTCGTAGCTGGACTGGGCGCCGGCGGGCAGGGGCTCGACGCGCACGGTGTCGTGCAGCGTGATCGGGGCCATCCAGCTGGCGATGGGGTGGTAGCCGTCGGGGGGCACGGGGGCGCCGACCGACAGGGCCAGGTTCACCTTGGCGTGCGCCTCGAGCGTGACGGTGGGCACGGGGCGATGCTACGCCCGGGCCGTGGCCCCGCCGCGGCAAGGCGTGCGCGGGGTATCCTCGCCGATCATGCCAAGCCCCAAGCTCTTTGCGGGTGTCGATCTGGGCGGGACGAACATGCAGGTCGGGGTCGTCGACGCCGACGGCGCGGTGCTGGCGCGGGCCAAGAAGAAGACCCGCGCCGAGGAGGGCGCTGCGCGGGTGATCCAGCGCATCGTCGACGGGGTGCACGAGGCGTGCGTGCACGCGGGGGTCTCGCCGGCGGCGCTGGGGGGCGTCGGGGTCGGGGCGCCGGGTGCGATCGACATCGCCACCGGGACCGTCCGCGTGGCGCCCAACCTGCGCTGGACCGACGTCCCGCTGGGCAAGACGCTCGGGCGCAAGCTCGCCAAGCCCGTCTATGTCGACAACGACGTGCGCAGCGCCATCGTCGGCGAGCACCGCCACGGCGCGGGCAGGGGCGCCACCGAGCTCTTCGGGCTCTGGATCGGGACGGGCATCGGGGGCGGGATCGTCCTGCGCAACCACATCTACACGGGGCACTTTGGCGCCGCGGGCGAGGTGGGCCACACCACGCTCTTCCCCTTTGCGCCTCCGGGCTCGCGCTCGCTCGAGCACACCTGCTCGCGCACCGCCATCGCCGACCGGCTCGTGCGGCTGATCCGCGCGGGCAACCCCTCGCTGATCACCGAGCTGACCGCCGGCGACCTCTCGGAGATCAAGGCCCGCGTCATCGCCACCGCCTTCACGCGCGGCGACAAGCTGACCAAGCAGGTGATCGAGAACGCCGCCTTGTGCCTGGGCGTGGGGCTGGCCTCGGTGGTCACGCTGCTCTCGGTGCAGCGCATCGTCCTGGGCGGCGGGCTGACCGAGGCCATGGGCGAGAGCCTCGTGGCCCTGGTGCGCGAGGCCGTCCGCGCCCACGCCTTCCCAGACGCCTGCAAACGCGTCGAGGTCGTGGCCACCAAGCTCGAGGCCGACGCCGGCGTGATCGGGGCTGCCTCGCTGGCCCGGGAGCACCTCAAGCCCGGCGGGCACAGGCCCGCGGCCCACAAGCAGGGACAGGCCAAGCCGGCCAAGGCCAAGCCAGCTGCGACGGCCAAGACCAGACCTTGACCGATCGGTCGGTTCAGATTGATACCCTGTTTGTGGGATCGGGTTTGGCGCCATATTGAGCCAATCGACCACGCATTCTTGCGGGTTTATGCTCCCCGTCTCGACCTGCTCACCCCTCAAATCGCGTGTGAGTTTCTATCATTCTGCGTCACGCACTGACCGTCCGAGAACTCCATGCCTTATCAACCGCAGTCCAGTAACCCTTCCACACCAGCCCCCACGAGCCCCAGATCGGCAGGCCCAGCGGGCCCCAGCGGGCCGGCGATGGGCGCCGCGGCGCAGCCCCCTGTTCAGGTGCCCGCCAGCGCCGCTGACAAGGCCGGGCCGCGAGCCGGCGCGGGGGGGCCATCTCGGCAGGGGCTGGTCCCGGTGTACACGCTCGAGGGCAAGGGGGTCGAGGAGCTGACGCGCAACGAGTGGCTGCTGACCAACGGGCTGGGCGGCTTTGCGATGGGGACGGCCTCGGGCGTGATGACCAGGCGGTACCACTCGCTGCTGTGCCCGGCCATGAGCCCGCCGGGGCGCCGGGTGGTGGCGCTGTCGACGGTCCAGCTGGCGCTGATCACCGACCCGGGGACGCCGACGGAGTCGGCCCACGACCTGAGCTGCTACTGGTTCCGGCCTGGGCAGCACCACCCGCGCGGCGACCGCGCGCTGGAGCGGTTCGACAAGGGCAGCACGTGCCGGTGGCAGTACCGCGTCGGCCAGGGCGAGGGATCGGTCGAGGTGGTTGCCGAGCTGGCCCTGGAGCGCGGGGCCAACCGGGGTGCGATGCGGTACTCGGTGAGCGGCGACGGCCGGCGGGTGCGGCTGGTGATGCGGCCGCTGGTGGCGCTGCGGGACTTCCACTCGCTGATCCTGCGCGACACGGCCCGCGACTGGTTCGTGACCGACTCGGCGGCCAGCTCGGCGGCGGTGCGGTCGCCGGCGGGCGCGCTGCACATGCGTGTGGACCCGTCGGGGGCGTTTGCGCGCGACGAGCAGTGGTGGTACAACTTCCAGTACGAGATCGAGCGCGACCGCGGGTACGACTACCTCGAGGACCTCTTCTCGCCGGGTGTGTTCAGCGCGGATCTGACCGCCGGGGCCGGGGCCAGGGCCGGGGCCGGGGCCGGGGGTGGGGGTGGGGGTGGGGGCGAGGGGGGCCAGGTGACGCTGACCTTCGGGATCGAGCCGGGGCCGGGTCTGGACGTTCCCGCGGCCCGGCACGCGCGCCAGCGCCGGCTCGAGGCGCTGATCCACTCGACGCTCGAGTCGCTCCCGCCGCAGGCGGCCAAGGAGCCCGAGCTGCCGGCGTTGATCGCCGCCTCGGACGAGTACGTCGTGCGCCGTGGCGAGCCGAGCCTGCGGGGCGCCACAGCGCGGGGCAACGGCTCGGGCGCGGCCCAGGGCGGGCCCGGCAGCGGCGGCGGACCGGGGGCGGGCCTGGACCGGGCCTCGGTGATCGCCGGGTACCCGTGGTTTAGCGACTGGGGGCGCGACGCGATGATCTCGCTGCCCGGGCTGATGCTGATCACGGGCCGGCACGCCGAGGCGCTCAACGTGCTGCGCTGCTTCGGCGGGGCCATCAACCAGGGCCTGATCCCGAACCTCTTCGACGACACGACGGGCACGGCGCACTACAACACTGTGGACGCGTCGCTGTGGTTCATCCACGCCGCGTGCGTGTACCGGGCGACGGCGGACGACCCGCAGACGTTCGAGCGCGACCTGCTGCCGGTGTGCCAGGAGGTGATCGAGCACTACACGCGCGGGACGCACTTTGGCATCCGCGTGGACCCCGCCGACGGCCTGATCGCCGCGGGGGACGCCTCGCTGCAGCTGACGTGGATGGACGCCAAGCGCGACGGGGTGACGTTCACGCCGCGGCACGGCAAGGCGGTGGAGATCAACGCGCTGTGGCACCACGCGCTGGGCTCGCTGGTCGAGGCGCTGCGGCAGGGCAAGCCGCGCCAGGCGGCGCAGCTGGAGGAGCGCCGGGCGCGGGTGGGGGACTCGTTCCGCGAGCGCTTCTGGAACCCGGGGGCCGGGTGCCTCTACGACGCGCTGACGCCGGGCGCCGGCGGGGCCGAGACGCCGCAGGCCGAGGTGCGACCCAACCAGATCTTCGCCGCGTCGCTGCGGTTCTCGCCGCTGACGCCGGAGCAGCGCCTCGGGGTGGTCGGGGCGGTGCGGCGCGTGCTGCTCACGCCGCACGCGGTGCGGACGCTGGACCCGGCCGACTCCCGCTTCCGCCCGCGGTACGAGGGGCGGATGTTCGATCGGGACGCGGCGTATCACAACGGCACGGCCTGGCCGTGGCTGCTCGGGCCGCTGGCCGAGGGCGTGCTGCGCGTGGGGGACTTCTCGCTGCGGGCCTGCGCCGAGGCGCGGGCGATCCTTGGGCCGACGCTCGCCTCGCTGCGCAGCGGGTGCCTCGGGCAGCTGCCCGAGGTGTACGACGGCGAGGACACGCCCGAGCGGCCCCAGCGTGCCGGCGGGGCCGCTGCGCAGGCGTGGTCCGTGGCCGAGTGCCTGCGGGCGCTGGTGATGATCCTGCGTGCCGAGAGCGGGCAGACGGACTCGGCGCCCCGCGCGTAACGGCGTGCGCCCGGCGGCGCCCAGAGCCCGGCGCCTGTGGGCGGGAGCGGCGCCGGTCAGTCGACTAGGCCCTTGACCTTGCCCGTTCGGCGGGCCAGGGCGTAGCGCTGGAGGGCGCCCTCGATGACCTCCAGGGCCCGCTGAGCGGGGATGATCTCGTCGACGGCCACCTCCTTGCCCTCGAGCTGCTTGTAGTCCTCGAAGAAACGCTTGAGCATCTTGAAGATGTGCTTGGGGAAGTCGCTGGCCAGCTTGAACTCGTTGTAGATCGGGTCCTCGCGCAGCACGGCGATGATCTTGTGGTCCGGCTGACCCTGGTCGATCATGGACATCATGCCCACGGCCCGGGCGTTGCAGATGGTCAGGGGCGGGATGCCCTCGGTGCAATAGACCAGGACGTCGAGCGGGTCGTCGTCCTCGGCCAGGGTCTGGGGGATGAAGCCGTAGTTGGCCGGGTAGTACACGGCCGAGGAGAGCACGCGGTCGAGCTTCATCAGGCCGGAGCCCTTGTCGAGCTCGAACTTCATGCTCGAGCCGCGCGGGATCTCGATGACGGCCTTGAAGTTCTCGGGCAGCTCGGCGCCGTCGATGGCCGGGGTGACGTCGTGCCAGGGGTGGACCATGGCGGGCTCCGTGGGTGGCGCGGCGCCGGAGCGGGGCGCGCGGGCCGAGGTGGTGCCTGGGGCGCGGGCGCCGGCCCGGGGCCCCGCTCAGGCGGTGGGGTACTTGGCGTCGTAGTTGGCGGCGGTGTGGAGCTTGCTCAGGCCCGCCGCGGCGCCCGGGGCGCGGAGCTTGACCAGCCAGGCGCTGTAGGGATCGGCGTTGAGGCGCGAGGGGTCCTCGACCACGGCGGCGTTGGTCTCGACGATCTGCCCGGCGACGGCGGAGTAGACGTCGCTGGTGGTCTTGACCGACTCGACCTCGCCCACGGGCTTGCCCGGCTCGACGGCCGTGCCCACGGGCCTGAGGCTGACGTAGGTGACGTCGGTCAGCGCGTTGACGGCGTACTTGGTCAGGCCGATGACGACCAGGTCGCCCTCGTGGCGGTGCCACTCGTGGGTGTCGGCGTAGGAGCGATCGGCGGGGCTGGGCATGGGGTGGTCTCCGGGCGGCCGCGTGGCAAGTGGCGCGGCAGGCCCGATGGTACCACTGAGGATCGCGCACCGCGGCGCGCCCGGTGACGCGCTGCGCGCGGCGCGCGTCACCCGCCGACCGCCCGTGCGTGGGGGCAGCTATCCTCGGGCTGATGCTCCTGACGATGCGGATCTCTGCACTTGCCCCTCGCCTGGCGGCCGGCTCCGGTCCGGGCCGGATCGCCCTCTTGGACGTGCCGGCCCTTGCCAAGGGCGAGCTGGGCGTCAACGGCCTGATCGTGGGCGCCGAGCAGCTGGCCGGGGCCGACCGGCCGCAGCTCAACCGGCTCTCGGAGGCGGCCGACAAGGCCGGCTGCCCGTGCCTGGTGCTCACCGAGCCGACGCCCCAGCCGTTCGCCGACGACGACCCCGAGCCGATCGAGCGCGCCGAGGACCGCTGCATGCGCCTGGCCCAGGCGGCCCAGTGGCTCTCGTGCAGCGCCTTTGCGTTCCCGGTCGTCGCCGGGGACAGCGCCGAGCAGCTGGACGCGGCGGCGGCCAACCTCAAGAAGATCTCGCGCCGCGCCGAGCGCCTGGACCTGAATATGTGCCTCATGCCCCACCGCGGGCTGACGGCCCACCCCGACGGCCTGACGGCGCTGCTCAAGAAGATCGGGGGCTTCCGCGTGGGCACGCTGCCGGACCTGGCCGACGCGGTCGCCTCGGGCGACCCGGTGGCGTACCTGCGTCGGCTGGTGCCGTACGCCTCGGCGGTCTTTGTGCCCGGGCTGGAGGAGCTGGCCGAGTCCCGGCGTCGCGGGGCCACAGTGGGCGTCGGGGGCTCGGCGGCGGCGGCGCCGCCCAAGCCGGCGGGCGTCAAGGCCGCGCGGGTCTCCAAGGGGTCGCGCGCCAAGAAGGCCGCGCCCGGGACGGCCCAGGACACGATCGCCCCGCCCGCTGAGAGCGCCGCCGGCCCGCTCGGCGCGCACTCGCTCGACGACCTGGCGGCGCAGGCCGCGGCCGGCACGCCGATCGGGGCCGAGGGCGTCGCGGTGCCGCAGGACCCGGCCGAGCTGGTCGTGTTCCTGGCCGGGGTGCTCGAAACCATCGGCTACGAGCACCCGGTGGCCCTGGACCACCGGGGCAAGGGCGACCCCATCGCGGCCATGCGGGCGACGCGCGACCTGCTGGCCCGCCTGCACACCAAGCCCGAGGCCGACCCCCTGGCCGCGGCCATCTCGGGCGAGGAGGACCCGCTCGAGGACGCCGCCGAAGAGGACGCCTGAGCCAGCCGCGGCACGCCCACGATGCCCACGCCCACCACACCGCCGCACCGGCCCGCGCTCAGGTACGCTCCGATCGTGATCGACGCGCCGACGCACCCTGCGAGCCACACGCCCGGCGACGCCCCGGGCCACACAGCGCCCGGGCCGGACGCCGAGGGTCTGCGCGGCGGGCCCCTGCTGCCCGGCCGGGGCGTGATCATCACCATCGACGGCCCAGCGGCGACGGGCAAGTCGTCGACGGCGCGCGAGCTGGCCCGGCGGCTGGGGCTTCAGCTGCTCAACACGGGGCGGATGTACCGCGCAGCGGCGGCGCTGACGATCGACCTGGGCATCGACCCGCGCGACGCCGAGGCGGTGGTGGCCGCGGTGGACCGGGCCCAGCTGCGCTTCGACTGGTCGCAGGCCGAGCCGCCGATCACCGCTGTGATGCCCCGGGGGGGCGAAGGGGTCGGGGGGGTCGGGGGGGTCGGGGGGGTCGGTCGCGTGGACATCACGCCGCGACTGCAGGCCCCCGACGTGGACGGGCTGGTCTCGCCGATCGCCCAGCTGCCCGCGCTGCGCCGGCTGATGATCGCCCTGCAACAGCGGATCGCCCAGGAGCACCCGCGCCTGGTGACCGAGGGGCGCGACCAGGGCTCGGCGGTCTTCCCCGGCGCCGCGGTGAAGTTCTACGTGTGGGCGTCGGCGCAGGTGCGGGCGGCGCGGCGGGCGGCGCAGAACCGCGCCTCGGGCCTGCCCGCCGACGAGCGCGCGATCCTGGCCGAGATCGAGTCGCGCGACGCCCGCGACCGGGCCCGGCCCGACAGCCCGCTGTGCGTGCCCGTCGGGGCGATCGTCGTGGACACCTCGGCGCTGAGCTTCGACCAGGCGGTGGGCCACCTGGAACGCACCGCGCGGCACAGGCTGGGCAGCTGCGCTGGCGCGGGCTCAAGCGCGGGCTGAAGCGGGAGCGTGCGGCGGTGCGGCGGTGCGGCGGTCAGAAGTTAAAGAGCGTCTCGAAGATCCTGGGGATCAGGCCCTTCCTGGTGGCGTTGCGCAGCTCGCCCTCGTGCTTGACGACGACCGAGAGGTTGGCGATCTGCGAGGACTGGACGGTGTTGGCCGCGGTGAGGTCGTCCTGCGAGCACAGGCCGCTGATGACCAGCGTGCGGACCTCGTCGTCCTGGGTCACCGACTCCTTGGCCTCCAGGACGAGCAGGCCGTTGGGCTTGACGTCGACGACCATGGCCGAGATCCTGGTGGTGAAGCGGTCGGTGCGCTCGTACTCGCCCTCGCCCTCGAACTCGGTCTGGCCGGCGAACTCGGCCCCGACGGCGGTGTCGACGCCCTCGAGGAGCCTGGCCTCGCGGAAGAGCTCGCGCAGGGCCGGGAAGCGGCGCAGCTCGGCGTTGAAGTCGTACTCCTTCTCGGTCTCGAGGGTCTGCTCGGCGGAGATGAGCGACTGGATGTTGACGATGATCTCGACCTTGTCGTGCACGCGGTAGGCGCGCGGCTCGGGCGGCTGGACGAAGGTCAGCGACACGTCGCGGAGCATGAGCGGCTGGGCGCGCCCCGGCGGCTGCGCGCCGCCCGGCTGGGGTGCGGGGGGGGCGGGGGGCGTGGGGGCGGGGGGTCCCGAGGCCGGCGCCGCCGAGCCGGGCGGGTTGGGGGTGGCCTGGGCGTCGGGCGCGCCCGGCTGGGGCGGCGGCGCCACGGGCATGGGCGCGCGGAAGAGGCTCTGGCCGCAGGCGCTGGACTGGCACAGGCCGCCGATCAGCCCCGCTGTGGCGGCGATCAGTGCCGCTGTCAACGCCGCGTGTGCCGCTCTGGTCATGGCTTGCTCCTGCGCGCTGGGACCGAGGGCCGGCGTGCCCGCTGAGCGACGGTCTGGCCTTGGATGATCACGTTGCCCTGGCGCACCGAGACGCCGCCGGCTGCGTCGCCGGGCTCTGGGGCCGCAGCGGGCGTGGGAGCGGGAGCGGGCGGTTGGGCGGTCACGCGGGCGATGCCGGCCGGCTCGGCCTGGCGTAGGACGATGGTGACCACGCCGCGGTCGTCGGCGCGGGCCATGACGAGCCGGCGTGTGCCGTCGAGTCGCACCTCGACCAGCTCGCCCGCGGCGGCGTCGGCCATGGCCTTGGCGCGGCCCTTGATGAGCATGCCGCCGCTGAGGCAGTTGAGCACGACCTCCTCGCCCCTGCGCACGACGTGGGGGCGCTCGACGGAGCGGCGGCTCACGGCGTCGCCCACGGCCAGGGCCTCCTGGGCGATCATGCCGACGGCCTGGGCGGTGTCCAGGGGCTCGATCTCAGGGCTGAGCCAGCGGGTCTGGTCGCTGGCGTCGTCGGGGCCGATGGGCGCCCCCCGGCGGACGGGCCGCACGAGCGTGGCGGCGCGGGAGCGCAGCTGCACGTCGACGCCCAGGCGCTCGACGGCGGCCAGTCGCTCGCCGGCGTACTCCTCGATGGTGACCGGTGCGCGGCCCGAGCGCAGCGAGCCGCCGACGGTCACGGCCGTGCGCATGCCCGGGGCCGGGGCGGCGGCCAGCCACGCGGCGGTGTCGGGGCGGGGCCCGCGCACGCGCAGGCGCACGTCCGCAAGGGGCACGCCGTGGGCATCGCGCAGGCGCTCCAGGACGCTGCGCAGGCGCGAGGGCGGGTCGGATTCGGCGGCCGAGAACCAGGGCTCGTCGGGGTGCTGCTGGGGCGGCTGGCCGAGCGGCCGCGGGGCCGAGCGCTGCGGCAGCAGGACGCGCACGCGTCCGCCGGAGATCGTCAGCTTGCCCCAGTGCAGGCCGGGGGCGTGCCGCTGGAGCGCCGAGCGGACGTCCCCGGCGGTGATGCCCGCCGAGGCGTCCGGTGTGGGCCGGCCGGCGTCGTCGGGGCGCGGCCAGAGGACCACGCCGGCCAGCTGCGCGGCCATGGGGCCGTCGAGGCGTGCCGCCTCGGCCAGGGTGAGCAGGCCGTCGTCGCCTGGCTCGGCGGCGCCGCGCAGCTCGACGCGGGTGACGGCCTCCGGGGCCGGCGCGGGATCCGAGGCCAGGGCTGGGGCCAGGAGCGGCGAAACGGCGAGCCATGCCAGGGCCGCGCGTGGGGTGTGTCGGTCTGTGCGCATCGCCCGTCCTCCGTCGCGCCGGCGCGCGGTCGTGGGCCCAAAGGGCCGAGTGATCAGCGGCGCAGCGTCGTCGAGATCGTGCGGAGGGTCTCGTCGGCGGCGCGGATGGTGTTGCTGTTGATCTCGAAGGCGCGCTGGGCGCGGATGAGCTCGATCAGCTCGGAGGTGGGGTCCACGTTGGAGCCCTCGACGAAGCCCTGGAGGATCTGCCCGAAGTTGTCCTGGCCCGGCTCGCCCACGACGGGCACGCCCGAGGCCTCGGTCTCGACAAAGAGCGTCTCGCCCACCTGCTTGAGGCCCGAGGGGTTGACGAAGGTCGCCAGCTGGATCTGGCCCTGCTCCTGCGGCTGGGCCACGCCGGGGAGGCTGACAAAGACGGTGCCGTCGGCGGTGACGGTCAGGGTGATCGCGTCGGGCGGGATGTCGATGACGGGGGTCAGGACCCGCCCGCGGTCGCTGGCCAGGACGAGCTGGCCCTCGGAGTTGAGGGTGAAGTTGCCCGCGCGGGTGTAGGCGATGCCGCGCTCGCCCAGGTCGTCCTGGACCTCGACCTGGAAGAAGCCCAGGCCGTCGATGGTCAGGTCCAGCTCGCGGTCGGTCTGGATGGGGGAGCCTTCGCGGAAGCTCAGCTGGGTGCCGGTGACGCGCACGCCCAAGCCGACCTGCGTGCCGATGGGGCGCCGCACGTCGTCGAGGCCGGCGACGCCGGCCTGCCCGCGGTCGATGTAGAGCAGGTCCTGGAAGTTGACACGGCTGGCCTTGAAGCCGTTGGTGTTGACGTTGGCCAGGTTGTTGGCCGTGACCTCGAGGGCGGTGTTGAGGGCCGAGAGGCCCGTCGCCGCGGTGTGGAGAGCCGTGACCGACATGACAAGCCTCCCGTGGGCGGCAGGCGGGGCGCAGCGGTGCTGCCCCGGCGTGCGCGGCCGTGTGCTGGGGCCCCGGCCCCGGCGTGGCACCGCAATCGCCGTGCCCGCTCAGGCGACGCGGCCGAAGGTCGAGATGGCGCGCTGGCTCAGCTCGTCGTAGATCGAGATGAGGCGGGCGCCGGCGCTGACGGCCCGCTCGGCGGCGCTCACGTCCAGCGAGGCGCGGATCGGGTCCACCGCCGAGCGCTCCACGTAGCCCTGGAGCACCCGGCCCGAGGCGGGCCGGCGCCGGGCGATCAGGGCCTCGGGGCCGCTCAGCAGGCCGTCGCCCAGCTTGGTGAGCAGGTCCGCGCGGTCAACGCGGGCCAGCTGCAGGCGGGCCACGGACTCGTCGCCCTGGCGGATGACGCCCTCGGAATCGATGTTCACCTCCAGGGCCGGGTCCAGGCGGATCGGTCGGCTGGACTGGTCCAGGACGGGCCGGCCGCTGGAGGACTGCACCAGCGTGCCCTCGGCGTCGATGGCCAGGCGCCCGTCGCGCGTGAGGCTCGGGACGAGCCGCCCGCGCTGGTCGGGGGCGAGCACGACCAGGAAGCCCTCGCCCTCGACGCCGATGTCCAGCGGGCCGCGGGTCTCCTCGAGCTGGCCCTGGCCCAGGGCCACGCGGTTGGGGGCCAGGACCGCGCCCCCGCCGAGGCGCTCGAGGAGCGCGTCGGAGGGCACGCCGCCCAGGCCGTCCTCGACCCGGGCCGTCTGGCGCTGGCGGACCAGGGGCACGTCGGGCTTGTAGCCGACGGTGTTGAGGTTGGCCAGGTTGTTGGCGGCCACGTCGAGCCTGTAGAGCGCCGTGGTCAGGCCGGAGGCTGAGAGGTAGAGGCCGTAGGAGCTCATGAGAGCGCCCCGAGGGACCAGGCGCTGTCGCGGGCGGCGGGCCTGCCGGGCGCTGGTGGGCGCAGGGCGGGCGGGTGCTGGGCCAGCAGGGCCGCGCGGGTCATGTGCTCGGCGGCGGCCATGCGGGCCAGGCGCGTGATGTGCGCCCCGAGGTGGCGCAGATCCCGCGGCGCCCCGGCGGGGGCTTCTTGTTGGGTGCTCTGAGCGGCTGTGCGCATGCGATCTCCCAGCGGTGCCCCCCACCGCGGGTCCGGCGACGCAAGCGGCGCGCCACCGCCGCTGGGGCGCAGGCGCTGCGCCGCGCCGGACGCGCCCTGTGCGCGGCGCTACGGTTGAGACCACGTGCCGACGCACCACCAGAGCCCGCAGGCCCCCAGCGACGCCGCCGCCACCAACCCGCTGGGCAACGGCGCCGGCGCGCACGCGCAGCCGCACCCCGAGTCGCACGCCGGGCCCGCGACCGCCAACGGCGCGGGGCCGGAGCGGGACGTGGCGATCCGGTGCGTCGGCGTGCACAAGTCCTACAGGCTCGGCGGGGGCGGCAGCGGCGCGGTGGTCGGGGCCCTGCGCGGCGTGGACCTGACGATCCAGGGCCCGGGGTTCTTCGGGATCATGGGGGCGTCGGGCTCGGGCAAGAGCACGCTGCTGCACCTGCTGGCGGCCCTGGACAGGCCCACGCAGGGGACGGTGACGATCGGCGGGCGCGACCTCTCGAAGCTCTCGGACCGCGAGCTGACGCAGTTCCGCCGCAGGCACATCGGCATCGTGTTCCAGCAGTTCAACCTGATCCCGACGCTCACGGCACGTGAGAACGTGGAGCTGCCGGGCATGCTGGCCGGCGACGACCCCGGGGCGCTGGCGGCGCGCAGCGGCGAGCTGCTCGAGATGCTCGGCCTGGGCGGGCGCGCCCACCACCGCCCCGACGCGCTCTCGGGGGGCGAGCAGCAGCGCGTGGCGGTGGCCCGGGCGCTGCTCTACAGGCCCGCGCTGGTGCTCGCCGACGAGCCCTCGGGCAACCTGGACTCGGTCAACAGCCGGCGGCTCTGGGCCCTGCTGGGCACGGTGGCCCAGGAGCAGCGGGTGACCATCGTGATGGTGACCCACGAGCCGGCCGCGGCGGCCCACTGCCGGCGCGTGTACGTGATGCAGGACGGGACGATCCGCGGCTGGTTCGACACGGAGGGACTCGATGCGACCGGCGTGGCGGCTCGCTCTCAACACCTTGTGGCAACGGCGTAGCCGCACCGGGCTGCTCATCGCGACGGTGGCCCTGTGCGCGGCGCTGATCAGCGCCATCGCCAGCGCCTCGGCGTCGCTCCAGGCGGCGGTCCGCCAGCGCTTAGAGGACACGGTCGGGGCGGCCGACCTGCGCCTCACGGCCGTCTCGGGCCAGCGGTTCGACGCGGCGGTGACGCGGGTGATCGACGGCTGGGCCGAGGTGCTCGCGGCGGTGCCGCGCTCCAAGGAATCCGTCGCCCTCAGGCACGCCCGGACGGGCGCGACGGAGCGGTCGATCGGCTACGGCGTGCTCCCCGAGCGCGAGGCGGGCCGGCGGGCGCTGCGGCTGGCCTCGGGCGGGCCCATCACCGGCGACGACCAGGTGCTCCTGGAGACGCGCCTGGCACAGGCCCTGGGCGCGGCCGTCGGCGACAGGCTCGAGGTCGAGAAGTTCGGCGAGCCGGTGAGCCTGACGGTCGTGGGGACCGTCGAGCCGGCGCCGCTGTCGGCGCTGTTCCAGCAGACGGTGCTGTACACCAGCCTGGCCACGATGGACCGGATCGCCGAGCGCCGCGGGATGATCTCGGAGGTGGACATCGTGCTGCGCCCCGGGCGGGTGGACCAGGCCGAGGCGATCGCCGCCGCCCGCGGCCCCGAGCTGCCCAAGGGCCTGCTCCTCCAGCCGTCGGCCAAGATCACCAGCGGGCTGGACCAGAACGCGCGCGGCAACCAGATCGGGTTTGTCTTCGGGACGGTGCTCTCGTTCCTGGCGGCGGCGTTCATCGTGACCACGGGCCTGACGACGGGGGTCACGGAGCGGACGCGGGAGCTGTCGATCCTGCGGTGCGTCGGGGGCACGCGGTCGCAGCTGGCCCAGTCGCAGGTGCTCCTGGGGGTGGTGATCGGGGCCGTGGGCGGGGTGGTGGGCGCGCCGCTGGGGGTGGCCGGGGCGTGGGCGCTGGTGGTGCTGTTCCCCGAGCAGCTGCCCGGCGGCCTGATCGTGTCGGCGCTGGGGGTGTCGATGTCGCTGGCCGGGGCGGCGTTGTCCGGGGCGATCGGCGGGGTGTGGCCGGCGGTGGCCGCCACGCGGATCAGCCCGCTCGAGGGCCTGGCGGCGCGGGCGCGCACCACGCCGGGGTGGGTGATGTGGGCCTGCCTGCTCGGCGGGGCGGCGGTGGCGGGGGCCCAGCTTGTGGTCCTGGAGCTGCCCCTGAGCAACGACGCGGCCTTCTGGGCCTACATCGTCGTGGGCGTCCCGTGCCTGATGGCCGGGTGGTTCATGCTCTCGGCCCCGGTGACAGCGGCCACGACGCGGCTGACGGCCGGGGCGCTGTCGCGGTCGCTCGGGCTCCCGCCGCGGCTGCTGGGGCGCACCGTGGGCAAGACGCCGTACCGCCACGGCTTCACCGCCGGGGCGATGATGATCGGCCTGGCGATGCTGGTGTCGATCTGGACCAACGGGCGCTCGGTGCTGGCCTCGTGGCTGGACCAGCTGGCCATCCCCGACGCGTTCGTCTACGGGCTGAACATGTCGCCGCAGACGCTCGAGCGGGTCCGCGCCCAGCCGGGCGTGGCCGTGACGTGCGCGCTGACGATCCAGCCGATGGACACCGACGCGTTCGGGATCCAGGGGCTGTCCAAGTACCGCACGTCGTTCATCGCCTTCGAGCCCGACGCGTTCCTGGCCATGACGCGCCTGACGTGGGTCGAGGGCGACCCCGCCGCTGCGCGGGCGGCGCTCAACGCCGGCGGCGCGGTGCTGGTGGCGCGCGAGTTCCAGGTGGCCCGCGGCGTGCGCGTGGGGGACCGCCTCCGCCTGGGCACGCGCGGCGTGGACCACACCTTCGAGGTCGTCGGCGTGGTCACAAGCCCCGGGCTGGACGTGGTCAGCCAGTTCTACAACGTGGGGCAGGGCTTTGCGTCGCAGGCGGTCAACGCGGTGTTCGGCTCTCGGCGGGACCTGGTCGAGCTCTTCGGCAACGACTCGATCGACCTGATCCAGATCGGCTTTGACCCGGGCACCTCGCGCAGCGCGGCCGCTGAGGCGCTGGCGGCCGTGCGGCGGATCCCCGGCTCGGGGATCCTCGAGGCGGGCAGCGCCGCCGAGATCAAGGGCAAGATCCGCGGCTTTGTCGGCGGGTCGCTCCTGATCGCCTCGGTGGTGGCCGTGGGGGCGATGATGGTCTCGTGCCTCTCGGTGGCCAACCTGATCGTGGCGGCGGTGCAGGCCCGGCGGTACGAGTTCGGGGTGCTGCGCGCCGTCGGCGCCCAGCGGTCGCTCCTGGGGCGCCTGGTGCTGGGCGAGGCGCTGATCATCGGCCTGTCGGCGTGCGTGCTCGGGTCGCTCATGGGCCTCCAGGCCGGCTACGGGGGCGTGCAGATGTACCGGCTGGTGATCGGGCTGGTGGTCAGCGTCTCGCCGCCGCTGGTGCCGATGCTCGTCGGGTGCGCCGTGGTGGTGCTGATCACCACCGCCGCCGCCCTGCCCACGGCGTGGCGCCTGACGCGGCGCTCGCCGCGCGAGCTGCTGGCGGCCGTCAAGGGCTGACCCGGCCGCTCCCCGGCCCGCGGGTCAGGACGCGCCAGGCGTACGCGCAAGACGCCGGGTCGGCCGGGCGCCCGGACTGATCAAAGACCGCGGCCTGCCGCAAGCCGGCGCGGGCCACGATCGCCTCCCAGCGCCCCACCGAGAAGCACCGCAGGCGGTAGGCCCCGATCCAGGGCCCGAGCACCGGCCCGGACCGCCGGCCGCGCCCGTCGAGCTTCCAGGCGGTGGTGACCGTGGTGACGCGCTCGGCGCCGTCGCCGGGGGCCCCGGTCAGGGGCTCGAAGGTGATGACCTGGTGCACCGCGGTGCGGCCGCGGCGGGCGGTGTAGACGTCCTCGGTGAGGATCAGCTCCGAGGCCCGCTGGAGCCCGACGCCAACGACGTAGACGCCGCTGGGGCGCAAGGCCCGGCCCACCGAGGCGAGGTGGCGGGCCAGGTGGGCGTCCGAGCGGGCGTGGCGGACGGAGTTGTGCGGGCAGTAGGCCACGTCGGCGCAGGCGTGCCCGAAGGGGGCGTCGCAGGCGCCCATCTCGCACAGCCCCAGGCGGACGGGCGCCGCCTCGCCCAGGCGCTGGGCGGCGTAGGCCAGCATGCGCGGGTCGCCGTCGCAGCCCAGGGCCCGCCTCCCCCAGCGGGCCAGGACGCGGAGGCAGCGCCCGCTGCCGCAGAGCGGTTCGAGCCAGACCCACGCCGCGGGGTCGTCGTGCTGGACGCCGGCGCGCGCGCGGGCCCGCAGGGCCAGGCGCTGGGCCAGGCGCAGCTCGCCGGCGGTGCCCGGGGTGTGCAGCGCGTCGTACCACGCCGGGTCGCCGTAGGCCCGCGTGCCCGAGCCGGGCGGGGCCCGCTCGGCGCCGGGCTGGGCGGGGCGTGAGCCGGCCGCCGATGTCTGGGCCCGCGCCTGCGCAGCGGCCGGGGGTCGTGGCATCGCCAGAGCGTACCCGCGGGGGGCCAGGGCGGGGCGGGACGTTGAATGTCGGGGCCCAGCGGCGGGCCCAGCGGCGGGCCCAGCGGCGGGCCCAGCGGCGGGCGCCCAGCGGCGGGGGCCGCGGCGATGCAAGCGCCGGGGCGCCCCGAACCGATACCACGACGATGCCCCGCTCCAGGACCAAGGCAAAGCCGCGCCCGGGCGCGCCGGGTCCCGCTGCGGGGCTTGTCGCAGCGGTGGCGGCGTTGCTGGGCTGGGGGAGCACGGCGGGCGGAGCGGGGGTGGCGGGGGCGGCGGGGGCGATGAGCGCAGCGCGGAGCGCCCAGCCCGAGCCGAACCGCCCGGCCCACCGCCCGGCATCTGCGGGCAGGTACGTCCACGTCTTTGACTTCGAGGAACGGGCCCAGAACCCCGACCCGGTGCCGCGCGGCTGGTTCCGCGCCCAGGACAACCCCCCCGAGCGACCGCGGCCGGGCTTCCCTGCCTGGAACGCCGCGGTGTTCGACGACACGGTCCGGCGCTCCGGTCAGACCTCCGTGCGCGTGGGGGTCAACGGCGGCAGCGGCTCGCTGCGGCTGGCCCCCGGCGTGGTGCAGGTGCTCCCCGGGGCGCAGTACCTGATGACGGCGGCGGTGCGGACCAGCGCCGCGGCCCGGGCGGGCGCGGTGGTCAGCGCGCGCTTCATGGACAACGCCGGGCAGACCATCGGCGGGACGCAGGTGCGCACCGAGCCGGTGCGCTCCGAGGGGGACTGGACGCTGGTGTGGCTGCGGCTGCCGGTGGCGCCGCGCGGCGCAGCGTCGCTGCAGATCGACCTGGAGCTGCTCCAGCCCGGGGCGCTGAGCCAAGACCGCCAGCAGAGCGCCCTGGAGCGCCAGGACCTGGCCGCCACAGCGTGGTTCGACGACGTGGCGGTCTTTCAGCTGCCGCAGATCGAGCTGCGCATGGACGGCCCTGTGCCGGTGGTCAGCGGGGCGGGGCCGGCGCCGGCGCGGTTCGAGCTGGACGTGAGCGACCAGACCGGCGAGGCGCTGACGGCGCGGTTCACGCTGACGGACACCGACGGGCGCGAGGTGAGCCGAGAGTCGATCGCCCTGGCGATGGGCGGCGGGCGCGTGGAGTGGCGGCCGAGGCTCCCGGCCCGGGGGTGGTACCGGGTGTCGGCGGAGGTGTCGGGCCCGACGGCGCGGGTCGGGTCGGCGACCCGGTCGTTCCTGTGGACCGACGGCGCCGGGGACGGCCCGGGGCTCGAGCCGAGCCGGCCGCGGATGGGCGTGATCCTGGCCGACCCGGAGGCCGACCCCGTGCCGGTGGGGTCGATGGTGCGGTCGCTGGGGATCCAGGGCCTGACGGTGCCGATCGCGCTCGAGTCGCCCGAGTCGGTGCTGCCCGCCGGGCCCGAGGGCCAGGCGCTGGCCGCCCGCGAGCTCGCCGCGGTGCGGGCGCGGCGCCAGGCGGTCGAGGCCCTGGCCACGACGAGCCTGGACCTGACGCTGAGCCTTGACCGCCTGCCCGAGCCGCTCTGGCAGGAGTACCGCCTGGACCCGAACGACCCGGCGGCGCTGGGGGACCAGCCCCCCGAGCTGTGGCGGCCGCAGCTCCAGCGGTGGCTGGACCTGATGGGCCAGCGCGTGAGCCGCTGGCGCATCGGGCCCTCGGCGCGGAGCACGGCCCAGTGGCTCACCGGCAGCAGCGCCAGCGTCAGGCCGGCCGGCGTGCTGCGCACGGTGGTGGAGGCCAGCGTGCCCGCTGCGCGGGTGACGGTGCCGTGGATCGCCACCTACGGCCGGCTGCCGGCCCGGCCCGCTCGCGGCGGGGGGCTCGAGGGCGTGGAGGTGCTGATCCCCGCCAGCTTCCCGCCGCGCGCCATCGAGGCGGAGCTGTCGCGGTGGCTGGAGTGGTCGCGCGGGCGCGGGGCGACGCTGGACGTGATCATCGGCCTGCCCGACGAGGAGGGGTTCGGCCGCGCAGCGACGGTCGTGGAGGCGGCCCAGCGGGCGGCGCTGGTCTGGCGCGAGGTCGGGCGGGCGCAGCTGGCCGAGCCGGGGCACGCCGGAGCGTCGGTGCGCACGCTGCTGGATCACCCGTTCGTGCGCGTCGACGCCTCGGGCGCGGAGGTGGCCGGGGCCGGCGCAGCGAGCGACCGCCTGGAGCCGCGCGCCGTGCTCGGGGCGTGGGCGACGCTCTCGCAGCACCTGGCCGATCGCCCATACCTAGGTGAGATCATCGGGGAGGGCGGGGTGCGCTGCCTGATCTTCGGCCCGAGCCAGGCGGGCCCTGGCTCGCTCGGTGACAGCCCGAGCGCCGGGGGCTTGGCGCCAAGTGAGACGGGGGGTGTGGGGGGTGCGGGGGGTGTGGGGGGGTCTGACGGAGAGCCCGAGCCAGGCGGGGACGGGATGCTCCTGGCCTGGGCCCAGGGGCTGCCCGCAGAGTCGGGCGGGGTGGCGCTCGAGGGCTACTTCGCCCCGCCGGGGGGCCGGCTGGTGCAAGTGGACCTGTTCGGCAACCGCACCCAGCTCGAGCCGATCGACCCGACGCGACGCTACCGCGTCCCGCTGAGCCCCGAGCCTGTGATCATCCTGGGCGCCGACGCGGCCCTGACGCGGTTCACCTCCGGGCTGACGATCGACCCGAGCTTCGTGCCCTCGGTCGCCGCCCAGCACGAGGCGGCCCTGGTGCTGACCAACCCGTGGCCGCGGCGCATCTTCGGGAGCGTGCAACTGCCCAGCAACCAGGGCCCGGCAAGCCGGCCGTGGCAATTCTCGCCCAGCACGCCGCTGCAGTTCTCGATCGCGCCCGGGCAGAGCCAGCGCCTGCCGTTTGCCTTCTCGTTCTCGGCCAGCGAGGAGGCCGGCCGCCGAGACCTGCGCACGATCGTCAAGCTCCAGACCGACCGCGCCTTTGAGCCCATGCAGATCGACGTGCCCCTGACCATCGGGCTGCGCGACCTGGACATCCAGCTCAGCTCGACCGTCACGCCCGAGGGGGACGTGGTCGTCCTGGCCACGCTGACCAACTCGGGCGCCGGGCCCAGGACCCTGACGGTGGACCTGGTGGCCGCCAACCAGCCCCGGCAGGTTCAGCAGGCCAGCAACCTCCAGCCCGGCGAGGCGATCGTGCGGCGGTTTGTCTACCGCGGCCAGGCGGGCGCGATGATCGGCAAGCGGGTGCGGGCAACGCTCAACGACATCGAAGGGCTTGAGAGGCTCAATAAAACCATCAAAATCCAGTGAATGCGTACTTATTCTCGACAGCCGAGAATGATCGCGCGCGACGAACGGTCACACTGCTGCACAGCCGTGTGAGAGCGGGATCGTTTTATTAGGCCAATGTTAGAATTATGTCGGTTGAGGACTGGACATCAGCGCCGCGGGCGAATAAAACATAAACAGACACGCCTGTGCAACCCGCTTGGGGCGCATCGGTATGAATGATGGGTCCGCGTGCATCAAAGCATGAGCGAAAACTCTTACGTTCATCAGGCAACGGACGACATCTCCGGCTGAGCACGCGTCGGATTCGACCAGCAAAGTGGGTGCGGCGGTGCATGGAGTGAGTTGGGTTGGGAGTTCGTTTCGGTCGGGTTGGGCGTTGAGAGCCTTGGTGTGGGTGTGCCGGGCCGGTGCGTGATGGGCCCGCCCCCCGCCCGTGAGCACGAGCGCCATGAACAAAGGAACAAGGAGCGCAGCATGAGCGGCGTGAAGACTTCGTTGGCGATCGGCGGCGCGTGCCTGCTGATGGTCCTTGGGGCCGGCGGGATGTCGATCGCAAACTCCGCCCGCGGCCGCGTCTTTGCAGCGGCCCCGGGCGTGCAGGCCGGGCAGGCTGCGCCCGACTGGACGCTCACCGACACCGACGGCAAGAGCGTCAAGCTCAGCGAGCTGCGCGGCAAGGTCGTCGTCATGGACTTCTGGGCCACCTGGTGCGTCCCGTGCAAGGTCGCCATGCCCGAGCTGGAGCGGATCCACAACGAGATGGGCGACAAGGGCGTGGTCGTGCTGGGCATGAACGCCTGGGAGCGCGGCGACCCGGCGAAGTTCAAGAAGCAGGCCGGGGCGCACTACCGCTCGACGGTCAAGGCCGACGAGGTCGCCGAGCGCTACGGCGTTGCTGCGATCCCGACCTTCTTCGTGATCGATCCCGAGGGCAAGGTCGTGATGCGGATGGACGGCCTGGTGGGCAACTGGGAGCGGACCATCCGCGACGCCATCGCCATGGCGCTCCCGAAGGGCTGATCGGCGTGTTCGTGCAAAGTTCGGACGCTGCCACGCTGGGTCACCGGCTCGCTTGGCTGCGCGTTCCTATCTTCCCGCCCGATTGGGACGGCGGGCGTGCATCTGACCGTCTCTCTGCTTCGGACAGGCTCAGCGGTCCGGCGAACTTGCCGATGGATCCAGCGTTGTACGGGCAGGCGCGGGGCCGAGAACGGCCCGGTGGCATTCTGTGAGGTACCCAGTCATGAGCGATGCGATCAAGCGGCGTGCGTGGACGGTGGCGGCGGCGGTGGCTGCGGTCTGGGCCGGAAGCCCGGCGATGGCGCAGCTGGTGGTCCCGCCGGCGCAGTCGATCCCCGCGCCCAAGGAAACGACCGGGGTCGACGCCAACGCGGCGACCACGAACACCAACGACCGGACAATCGACCGGGTGAACCTGCTCAACGCCGAGGCGATCGTTGATCACTACATCGGGGTCATCGGGGGTCGGCAGCTGGCCGGGTCCAAGACCAGCCGGGTGGCCGAGGGGACGTACACGGTGCGGTCGGCGCAGCGGCTGCCCGACGGCAGCCCCGCGCCCGGCGTGACGGGCTCCCTGACCATGTACAACGCGCCCGACGGCCGCGTCAAGTGGGAGATCGCCGGCCCCGAGTTCGGCGCGATCGAGCTCGCGTACAACGGCGTGGTCTCCTACGAGTACTCCAAGGCCCGCGGTGCGCGGCTGTTCGAGCACGACGAGCACTACGACTTTGTGCGCAGCACCCGGCTGTACCCCGAGCTGACGACGCACCTGCACGCGCAGGGGTTTGCCACGGTGTCGCGCCGGTTCGAGCCGCCGCTGGACCTGTGGGAGGTGCAGTACACGCCCAACGAGGGCAAGGCGTACTCGGTGTTCTACGACGAGACGTCCAAGGTGATCGCGCGCGACGAGTCGGTGCTCGACGGCGTCAGCAGCGGCAACAAGACGACGCGCTACAGCGACTACCGGCCCGTCGACGGGGTCCTGGTGCCGCACAAAACGGTGATCACGTACGACGCTTCGAGCACAGAGGTGGAGATCGTGCTCAGCCGGGTGCGCTGGAACGTGGAGATCCCCGAGTCGGTCTTCCAGCTGCCGGCGGACGTGCTGACGGCCAACGAGCGTCGGCTGGAGAAGGCCAGGCGCGACGTCGAGGAGCTCAACAACCACCTCAAGGCGGAGGGCTCGCAGCTGGCCGAGAAGCTCAAGGAGATCGAGCGCAAGGAGGCCGAGGAGCGGGCCAAGGCCGAGCGCGAGAAGGACCGCACCAGCCCGCCGTCGGCCCAGCCGAGGGAGTAGCCTTGGGCCGCCCGCGTGCCGACGCCACGCCGCGGCCAAGTGGAGGAACACGGTGATAGCAACGGGCCGCGGACGTCCGGTGTTGGCGCAGAGCCGTCGGGCGCTGCGCGCGGTGGGCGTGGTGGGCGGGATAGGACTGGCGCTGGCGTCGCTGGGCCTTGGCGCCGGGCGCTTGGTCGCGGTGGAGGGCGAGCGGGCCGGCGAGGCGTCCCGGGCCGAGCGTCAGCCGCAGGCGGTGCTGCAGGGCCTCCAGCGGGCGTGGCGCGCCGCCGAGGCGGACGTGTACCTGGCCGAGCGGTGGGCCGGCCGGGCCGAACAGGACGAAGCGCTGGGCGTGCGGACGCTGATGCGGGCGGCGGCTCGGTCCAGGGCTGTGCACATGGCCGCGCTGCGGCGCGCCATCGAGGCGGCCCAGGGCCAGGTCCCCGAGGAGCTCGACCGCAAGCTCCCCGCGGTGGGCACGACGCGCGAGAACCTGGCGGTGATGCTCCAGCGGCTTGGAAGCGAGAAGGACGTGCTGCTGCCGGCGTCGATCCGCGAGCTGCCCGGCCAGGAACTGCCCGAGGCGCGGACGGCGTACCGCTACGCGCGGCAGTCGGTGATCGAGCTGCACGCGCTGGCCGAAGAGGCCCGCGCCGACCTGCCCGGCTGGCGCGCCGCCCGCCGGCTGTACGTCGACCGCACCTGCGGGTACACCGTCACGGTGGTGGACTTTGAAAAGTGCCCGGTGTGCCTCTCACGCCGAGAGACCTTCGAAGAGGTCCGATAGAGATCCCCGAGGCTGACTCATTGGCTGCGGCAGTGGCCGGCCTGGGCATGGCCCAGCGTCGCCACACACGCATGGAAAACCGGGCGCCGGAACTGCGGCCGGAAATGCGGATCGTCGCGCGCGCGTCCGAACCCATGCCCGCGCGCTGGCGTAGGTGGGATCGTCGACCACGGACGGCTCGGCCAGGCCGGGCTGAGTGACGCAGCGGGAGGCTGCGGACATCACGGGTCTGCGGGCAGGGCACGGGGCGGGCGGGCGGGCGGTGTGGGGCGGGGCGGTGAGGGACGGGGTGACGGGCGAGGTCTGACGGGTGGTGATCATCGACGGCGACGGCTTCGAGAGATTCAGTGGCCCCGCTCCGGTCTGCGGGCCACGGGCCGCACGCGCAGCGACGCGGCTATGGGACCGGGTGCGGGCAGGAACACACGACCGGTGTCAGGGCCTCGCCCAGGCGAGCCGTGACGCGCACGAGAGCAACGCATGACGTACACAGGACAGGTGACGACCTCCGCCACGCAGCCGACCGAGCACGACGCGCACGACGCGTACGAGGCCCTGGCCCAGGTGCACGTCGTTGACGACGACGCCGGGGTGCGGCGGTCGGTGCGCGCGCTGGCCGAGTCGGTGTCGCTGCGCTGCCGGGCCTATGAGTCGGCCGAGCAGTTCCTGGCCGAGAGCGACCGCGGCCTGTCCGGGGTGCTGGTCACGGACGTGCGCATGCCCGGGATGAGCGGGCTGGAGCTGTACGCCAGGCTGGCGGCGCTGGGGCGCGGGCTCCCGACGATCGTGGTGACCGAGCACGCCGACGTGCCGCTGGCGGTGCGGGCGCTCAAGCTGGGCGTCCGCGACCTGCTGACCAAGCCGATCAACGAGCAGGAGCTGATCGAGGCGATCGGGGCGGCGCTGGAGGCCGACCGCGCCTGGCACCAGGAGCGGGGCCGGCGGGAGCAGTCGCTGGCGCGGGTGCGTCGGCTCACGCCGCGCGAGCGCGAGGTCTTCTACCTGGTGGTGCACGGGCGCCCCAACAAGCAGGTCGCCGCCGAGCTGGAGCTGAGCGAGAAGACGATCGAGATCCACCGGGCCAACGTCATGAAGAAGATGGAGGCCGGCAGCTTGGCTCAGCTGGTGCGCACGGCGGTGATCGCCGAGGCCGCGCCCGAGTACGGCGCCCTGATGGGCGACGTCCTGCGTCGCCTGCGCGTGGGCGCCGCGCCGCTGGCGGCCCACAACGGGCACAGCAACGGCGAAGCGACCAACGGCGTGGCGGTGCATCACAACGGCCATGCCAGCCGCGCCCACTGACAGCCCGGGCCGAGCCGGCGCCGCGCGGACCGGCGCTCAGGCCTGGGCCAACTCGTCAAGCCTGGCCTGCGGGATGCTCACGCCCGGCAGGTTGCGCCGGGCCAGTGACCCGAGCTGGCCGACGAGCTGGGCGAGGCTCGGGGCCGTCAGGTTCAGGTGGCCGACCTTGCGCCCCGGGCGCGGGGCCTTGGCGTAGACGTGCGTGTTGACGCCCGGGAGCGCCGCCAGCGTGGGCAGGCCGGGCAGGTCGCCGACAAGGTTGACCATCGCTGCGCAGGAGCCCGGCGCGAGCATGGCGGTGTCGCCCAGCGAGAGGTCCGCCGCTGCGCGGGCGTGGTTCTCGAACTGGCTGGTGCGGGAGGCGTCGATGGTCCAGTGGCCCGAGTTGTGGACGCGCGGGGCGATCTCGTTGGCCAGCAGGCGGTCGCCAACGAGGAAGAGCTCCAGCGCCAGGACGCCGACGTAGGCGGTGGCGTCCATGACGCTGGCGACGGCGCGTCGGGCCGCGGCTTCCAGCTCGGGCGGCGCGTGCGGGGCCGGGGCGATCGAGAGGCGCAGGACGCCCGACCGGTGGTGGTTCTCGATGAGCGGGTAGAAGGCGGTCCGGCCCGAGGTCGAGCGGGCGGCGATGATCGACAGCTCGCGCTGGAAGGGCACGAAGGACTCGAGGATCAGCGGCGGCAGCTCGCCGTGCGCGCTCAGGAGCGCCGAGACGGCGGGGGCGAAGTCGTCCGGCGAGCGCAGCACGGCCTGGCCCTTGCCGTCGTAGCCGAGGCGGCGGGTCTTGAGCACCGCGGGCAGGCCGGTGACCGCGGCGGCGTCCGGGAGCTGGGCGAGGCTGTCGACGGGCACATACGTGGGTGTCTTGATGCCGAGGCTGGTGAAGAGCCGCTTCTCCAGGAGGCGGTCCTGGGCGGTGCGCAGGGCCGCGGGGGAGGGGCGGACCGGCACGCGCAGGGCCAGGCGGTCGGCCAGGTCGGCGTCGACGTTCTCGAACTCGTAGGTGACGGCGTGGAGGCCGGCGCAGAAGGAGTCGAGGTCGGCGTCGGTGCGCAGTGGGCCGACGCGCGCGTCGCAGACCGGGGCGGCGGGCGTGGCGTCCAGGTCGTCGCGCACGCGCAGGGAGATGCCCAGCGGGTGGGCGGCCAGGGCGAGCATGCGGGCGAGCTGGCCCCCGCCGAGGCAGCCGAGGATCACGGCTTGGGTCCCTGCTCGTGCGCGTTGGGGGTGTGTGGGCCGGCGGCGGGATCGGGCGGCGGCAGGGGCGGGGCGGCCAGCACCGCGGCGGTCTGGGCGGCGCGGAAGTCGGCCAGGCGCTGCGCAAGCGCCGGGTCGGTCAGGGCCAGGACGGAGGCGGCCAGGAGCGCGGCGTTGACGGCGCCGGGCCTGCCGATGGCCAGCGTGCCGACCGGGACACCGGCGGGCATCTGGACGATGGACAGGAGCGAATCGACGCCGCGCAGGGCGTGCGACTCGACGGGCACGCCCAGGACGGGCAGGTGGGTCTTGGCCGCGAGCATGCCGGGCAGGTGGGCGGCGCCGCCGGCCCCGGCGATGATCAGGCGCAGGCCGCGCGCCGGCGCCGCTGAGGCGTACTCGAAGAGCAGGTCGGGCGTGCGGTGGGCCGAGACGACGCGGGACTCGTGGGGCACGGCCAGGCGGTCGAGCGTGGCCGAGGCGTGCTGGAGCGTGGCCCAGTCCGAGGCCGACCCCATGACGACCCCGACCAGGGGGCGAGCGTGGCTGTGGGCGGGCGGTGGGCCTGCGGGCGCTGGCATGGGGCGATGCTAGAGGGGCCGTGGTGAGTGCGGTGATACGGTTGGGCATGAGCCATGACGCGATGTCGGACGGGCTGCTGGAGTTGCTGCGCAGGGACGACCCCGAGGTCGGGGAGCTGCTCGGGCGCGAGCGGGAGCGGCAGGAGACCACCATCGAGCTGATCGCCAGCGAGAACCACGTCTCGCCGGCGGTGATGCACACGATGGGCTCGTGGCTGACCAACAAGTACGCCGAGGGGTACCCCGGCGCGCGGTACTACGGCGGGTGCGCCTGGCACGACCGGATCGAGGAGCTGGCGCGCCAGCGGGCCAAGGCGCTCTTCGGGGCGCGCTTCGCCAACGTGCAGCCGCACTCGGGGGCGACGGCCAACACGGCCATGTTCATGGCCCTGATGAAGCCCGGCGAGACCTTCGCGTCGCTGGTGCTCAAGGACGGCGGCCACCTGAGCCACGGGATGTCGATCAACTTCTCGGGGGTGTACCACCGGCCGGTGCACTACCCGCTGCACGCCGACCCGGCCCACCCGCAGTTCGAGCGCATCGACTACGACGCGGCCCGGCGCGTGTGCCAGGAGCACCGGCCGCGCGTGGTCATGTGCGGGTACTCGGCGTACCCGCGGGTGATCGACTTCGCCCGCCTGCGCGCCATCGCCGACGAGGTGGGGGCGCTGCTGGTGGCCGACGTGGCGCACATCGCCGGGCTGTGCACCCACGGCGGCTGCGCACACCCGCCGCCGCTGCCGCACGCGCACGTCGTCACGACGACGACCCACAAGACGCTGCGCGGGCCGCGCGGCGGGCTGATCCTGACCAACGACGAGGAGCTGGCCAAGAAGCTCGACAAGGCCGTCTTCCCCGGCGTCCAGGGCGGGCCGCTCATGCACGTCATCGCCGCCAAGGCCGTGGCCTTCGGCGAGGCCCTGCGGCCGGAGTTTGTCCAGTACCAGCACCGCGTGGTCCGCAACGCCAAGGCCCTGGCCGCGGGGCTGACGGCCCACGGCTACCGCATCACCACCGGCGGCACCGACAACCACCTGATGCTGGTGGACCTGCGCCCCAAGGACCCCGAGCTGACCGGCGCCGACGCCGAGCGCTGGCTCGAGGCGGCGGGCATCATCTGCAACAAGAACGGCATCCCCTCGGACCCGCGCCCGCCGAAGCTCACCAGCGGCGTGCGCCTGGGCTCACCGGCGACGACCACCCGCGGCATGGGCGAGGCGGAGATGGGCGCCATCGCCGGCATGATCGACCGCGTGCTGACCAGCAAGGGCGACGCCGACGAGACCGGGCGCGTCCGCTCGGCCGTGCGCGCCCTGTGCGAGCGCTTCCCCATGCCCGGACCGACCACCGCCCACCCAGCGAGCTGACAGCAACACCGCCGCGCGACGCCGGGCGCTCCGGTGCGATCAGCCCGGGCCCGGGCCGGCCCGGATCAAGGCCCGCATGTCGGCCACCGCCGCACGCAGGCCGGTGTAGACGGCGCGCGCGACGATCGCGTGCCCGATGTGCAGCTCGGCGACGCCCGAGACGCCGCGCGGGCCCAGCAGCGGCGGCAGGTTGAGATAGTTCAGGCCGTGCCCCAGGTTGAGGCGCATGCCCAGGGCGCGGGCGCGGTGGCCGGCTTCGATGAGCCGGGCGACGTGCCGACGCAGCTCGGCGCCGTGCGCCGCCGCGTCGCCCCCGCAGCGCGCAAAGGCGTTGGCGTACTGGCCCGTGTGCAGCTCGGCGGCGTCGAAGCCGGCCCCGTGGGCCGCCTCGACCTGGGCCGGATCGGGATCGATAAACGCCGAGACGCACAGCCCCCCCGCGGCGCCCTTGAGGCTGGCCACCGCGGCGGCGCACGGCGCCGCGGCCCCGGCCACGTCCAGCCCGCCCTCGGTGGTGACCTCGTTGCGGCCCTCGGGCACCAGCGTGACCATCTCGGGCCGGCCGCCGGCAGCGCGCAGGCGCACGGCCAGCTCGATCATCGCCGGGGCCATGGACATCTCTAGGTTCAGGCGGGCGCGGACCAGCTGCGCGAGCAGGGCCAGGTCGCGGTCGTGCAGGTGCCGCCGGTCCTCGCGCAGGTGCGCCGTGACGATGTCGGCCCCGCCGAGCTCCGCCTCGTGGGCGGCCCGGACGGGGTCGGGCTCGGCGTGGGCGCCGCCGGCGTCGCCAGAGGCCCGGTAACGCGCCTGCCGAAGCGACGCGACGTGATCGATGTTCACTCCCAGGAGCATGCGCGATGCTAGGAGCGTGTTCGGTGCGCCGGGGCGGCGCCGTCACACCCGGCAGGGCTTGACGGCCGTCAGAGCGTGCGGCCTCGACGGCGCGCCGGGCCAATTGAACAGTTCGATGGTCGGCAGCCAACGGGAGGACCCATGACACGCGCCACCGCCCGCACCAGCACACGCGGCTTCACGCTGATCGAGATCCTGATCGTGGTCGTGATCCTGGGGATCCTGGCGGCGATCGGCCTGCCGCTCTTCGGGCAGGTCCGCGGCGACACGGAGCGCTCCGCCTTCGTGCAGGACATGCGGATCATCCGCGACGCGGCGATGGTCTACCGCCTCCAGAGCGGCGAGCACGTGGGCGACAGCAGCTCCGGCCAGCTGCCCCCGGAGCTGGCCGAGTTCATCTCCCAGAGCAAGTGGGAGCAGGGCACGCCGATCGGGGGCGTGTGGGACGCCGAGCGGGATTCATTCGGTGTCACCGCAGCGATCGGCGTGCACTTCAACGGCACCGGCATCGCCCGCGACGCGGCGTTCATGGCCGAGATCGACCAGATCCTCGACGACGGGGACGTGCTCACGGGGGCGTTCCGGCAGATCGACTCCGACCGGTACTACTGGATCACCGAGGAGTAACCCCGAGCCGGGCCGGGCCGGGGCGGCGAAAATTCACGGACAACATCGCGCGCCCGCGGCGGGCAAACCGGGCGCGCGGGCCGATCGGGGGCAATGATTGCCGCGTGCGGTCTCGCGGGTTCACGCTCATCGAGCTCCTGGTCGTGGTGGCCATCGTCGCGGCGCTGATCGGGGTGCTCGCGCCGGCGCTGTCGCGCGTGCGCGAGTCGGGGCGGTCCTCGGTGTGCCTGTCGAACCTGCGGCAGGCGTTCATCGTGTGCCGGGCCTACGGCGACGAGCACCGCGGCCGCGGGCCGGCCATCGGGGCGCCGTTCACGGCGAGCCCCAACTGGGCGTTCGTGGTGCAGGCCTCGGCCGGCCGCAGCGGGACCAGCGCCGACGAGGTGCTGACCGCCGACTCGGTGCTGGTCTGCCCGTCCAACCGCGCCTTCAACGGCGTGGCCATGACCCGCACCTACGCCATGAACGTGACGGGGCACAACCGGGCGGCGTTCGCGGCCGACCCCGACAGCTTCGACGACCCCTCCCGCCCGGTGCACATACGGATGGACGGCGTGAGCGGGGCCAGCAAGGCCGTGATGCTCATGGACGCGGCGCAGAGCCCCTCCGGCCCGGGCCTGCCGCCGTCGACGCGCTCCTGGAGCGTGATCGACCTGCGCCTGGCCCAGCACCTTGACGAGCGCCTGGGGTGGTTCCACGGCGGCGTGCGCGCCGAGCCGCGCGCCAGCGGCCTCCAGGGCCGGGTCTTCCAGGCGGTGTACTACGACGGCTCGGCCCGCGCAGTGGACGAGGTGACCGAGTCCCTGGCCCAGCCGCTGCCCTGAGCGCGCCCGGCCGCGGGCGCTCAGTCGGCCGGGCGCACCAGCGGCGTGGGGCCCAGCGTGACGCAGGTCAGCTCGCCCAGCGGGCGGGCGGCCAGGTGGTCGTTGAGCTGATCGAGCGTGATGGCGGCGTAGCCGTCGGCGATCTCCGCCAGCGACCGCGGCCGGCCCAGGCGGTGCATGTCCAGGGCCAGGGCCATGGCGCGGGCCGCGGTGGACTCGCCCGAGAAGACCAGGCTGGTGCGCAGGCCGGTGCCGGCACGGTGGAACTCCTCGACGCTCACGCGCCCCTCGGGCGTGCGCAGCCGGCGCAGCTCCGCCGTGAGCACGTCGATGGAGCGCTGGGCCTTCTCGGGGGTGGTGCCGACGTAGGCCACCACCCGGCCGTGTGACTTGTCGGCGGCGTAGGCCGCCGAGACGGCGTAGCAGAGCCCGCGCCGCTCGCGGACCTCGCAAAAGAGCCGGGCCGCGGGGCCCCCCGAGAGCACCGCCGCGGCCAGCCGCTCGAGGCGCGACTCGGGCGCCGCCTCCGGCGGCGCCGCGTGGGCCAGGAGGATCTGGACCTGGCTGGTGTCGTCGGGCTGATGGAACATCGTGCCGCGCGTGGGCGAGGGCGTGACGGGCACGGCCTCGGCGCTGCCGGACCAGCCGCGCAGGAGCGCGTCCAGGTGCGCGGCCCCGTGGGCGTGGTCCACGTCGCCGGCGATGGCCAGGATCGACCCCACCGGGCGGGCGCAGCGCTCCCAGCGCTGGGCCAGGTCGTCGCGGGTGATCGCCGCCAGGCCCTCGGCGGTGCCCAGCCCGGAGCGGTTGAGCGGCGGGTCCACGTGGCGCTCGGTCAGGAGCACGCCGGCCCGGTCCTGGGGGTTGTCGCGCAGGGCCGCCAGCGACTGGGCGCACAGGTCGCGCGCCGGGCCGATCGAGCCCGGGTCGAACCGGGGGCGCAGCACGGCGTCGGCCAGCAGGCCCAGGAGCGTGCCCAGGTCCCGGCCGATGCACGTGGCCGTCAGCCGCAGGTACAGCGGTCCCACGTCGCACCCGCGCGAGGCGCCGATGGCGTCGAACGCGTCGGCCTGCCGGCGCGAGTCGAGCGCGCCGGCACCGCGCCAGACCAGCTCAGCGAGCATCGGGGCCACGCCGACCCGGTCGGCGGGGTCGTGGGCGCTGCCCGCGGGGATCAGCCACGCGACCGAGACCGAGCCGGCCCCAGCGATCCGCTCGGTCAGCAGTGGCATGCCGCAGGCGAGCGTGGAAGTACGGATCGTCATCGGCCCAGTCTAGGGGGCGCCCCGGTGGCGTTTGCGCTCAGCGCTTGGGCGAACGCCGCTTGGGTGTGCCCGGGGCCGACGGCGGGGCTTTTTTCCGAGCCGTCGCCGGGGCGCCGGGGCGGGCGCGGGGAGATTTTTTCGCCCGCGCCGGCGCCGCCCGGGGGCGGGGCGTCTCGGTGCGCGGCTCAGCGGCAGCCCGGCGGGCTGCGGGGCGCTTTGCTGCTTGGGATGCGCGGGCGGGGCGGGCGGGGCGGGCAGCGCTGGGGGATCGGGCGGCCTGGGGGGGACGGGGGGAAACAGGGGTCACAGCCGGCTTCCGTGCAGCTTGGGGCGCACGCGCGGTGCGGGGGGCAGCCGCAGGTGCCGGCGTGGCCCTGGGGGGGCGGGCAGCGCTGGGGGATCGGGCGGCGCGGGGGGCGCGGGGGGGACGTGGAGCGCTCGGCTTGGCCGCGGGCCCGTCGGCGGGTGCCTGGGCGGTTTCTAAGTCGGCCTCGGCCTGGTCGGCACGGAGCGCCTCGTCGCCGTCGTCGTGCCAGTGCTCGTCGTCGTCAGCGGGCGCGTCGAGGATCGCCCCGTCTGGGTCACCCGGGTCGGGATCACTCGGGTCAAGGTCGCCCGGGTCTGGGGCCCGCGGGGGTGAGATCGCCGCCAGCGGGTCATCAAAGAGCGACTGGACGCCCGCCGAGAGGTCCAGCTCGCTGGCGGCGCGCTGCGCGGTGGTGGCGGCGTCCTCGCCGCGTTTGCGGGCGCGGACGATCAGCCGCACGGGCACCTCGGAGAAGGGGAGCTCCTGGCGGAAGCGGTTGATGAGGAACCTGCGGTAGCGCTCGTCGAAGAGCTCGGGCTTGTTGACCACGCACACGATCGTGGGCGGCGCGGTGGAGACCTGGGCGGCGAAGTAGACCTTGGCGAAGGTGCCCAGCTTGGAGGCCGGGCCGCGGCGCTCGACGATGCGCGCCAGCATCCGGTTGAGCTGCCCGGTGGTGGCCCTGGCCCTGGTCTGCTCCATCAGCTCGAAGGCCAGGTCGATGGTGGGGGGCACGTTGAGGCCCTGGCGGGCGCTGATGAACGAGATGGGGGCGTACCAGAGGCCCTTGAGCTCCTGGCGCAGGTAGGCCTCGTAGACCTCCGGCGTGACGACGGCGCCGCGCTTGCCGGCCCTGCCGGCCCCGGAGCGCATGGGCCTGCCGCGGGCCAGGTCCCACTTGTTGACCACGATGGCCGCGGGCTTGTACGACCCGGCGATGAAGTGCCCCAGCTGCTGGTCCACCTGCGACACGGGCGTCGTGGCGTCGATGAGCAGGAGCGCCACGTCGGCCCGGCGGACGGCCTCCTGCATCCGGGCCATGGCGTACCACTCGACGCGGTCCTGGAACGAGCGGCGCCGGCGCAGCCCGGCCGTGTCGATGGCGGTGAAGGTCTTGCCGTCGATCGTGAAGCGCACGTCCACGGCGTCGCGGGTGGTGCCCGGGATCTCCGAGACGATCACGCGCTGGGCCCCGGCCAGGGTGTTGACCAGCGTGGACTTGCCCGCGTTGCGCTTGCCCACGATGGCCAGCACAAGCTCGGTCTGTCGCCCGTCGTGGCCCGACTCGGCCCGGCGGCGGTCGGCGATGGACTCGGCCAGCTCGTGCAGGGTGTCGACCAGGTGGCGGCGGTTGTAGTTGTTCTTGGCCGAGACCATGACCGGCTGGCCAAAGCCCAGGGCCGCCCCCTCGGCCCCGTGGGCCTCCCAGCGCGGGCCGTCGACCTTGTTGGCCAGCACCAGCACGCGCGGCGCCGCGGCGCCACCCCCAGGGCCGGCGCGCCCGCCCAGGGCCGCAAGCCCGCCCCGCCGAAGCAGCGTGGCCACAAGCTCGTCCTGGGCCGTCACCCCGGCCTGCGCGTCGATCACAAAGAGCACCAGGTCGGCGTCGCGCACCGCCGCGGCGATCTGCGCCTCGATGTCCTTGGTCAGGGCCGACAGGTCGTGCCCCGCGTCGTCGATCCGCCGGCCCACGGCGGTGTACACGCCGTAGCCGCCGGTGTCGGTCAGCTCCACGCGCACCGGGGGCAACGCGGGGTCCGGGTCGGGCAGGTCCACCACAGCCCCGACGCGGTCGCGCGTCACCCCGGGCGTCGGGTCCACGATGGACACCCGCCGGCCCGCGATCATGTTCGTCAGGGAGGACTTGCCCACGTTGGGGCGGCCCACGATCGCGATCCGCGGTAGTGCCATGTGCCGGCAAGCATAGAAAGGCCCCCGCGCGGGGTTACACTGAATTCCGCCGACCGCGACCGCGACCGCGACCGCGACCGCGACCGACCCCGCCCCGCCCTGCCCGACCCATCCACCCATCCACCGCTCCCGCACCCAACGCACACCCCGAGCACGCCCATGCCCCCGACCCGACCGCGCGCCGCTGCCCTTTCCCTGCTCCTGACCGCTGCCTGCGCCGCGTTGGCCGGGTGCTCCGCCTCGGACGCCACCTCGGCCCGCCTGACGCTCTTTGAGGACCTGAGCGGGACGATCCTGACCAGCCAGCTCAGCGTGGCCCCGGAGCCGGACACGCCCGAGGCCTCGGGGGTCGCCGGCGTCCGGTGGCGCTCCCAGGGGCGGATCACGCTGCGCTCGGGGCGGTTCGACCGCGTGACCGACGTGCGCCTGGCCGACATCGCCTTCGTCTCCGCCTCGACCGAGGGCATCAAGGGCGTCACGGTGCGGATCCCGCTGGGGCCCTCGGCCCAGTGGCCGGGGTGGATCTCGGCCGACGCAGCCCGGATCGACGACGCCCGCGCCGCGCTGGACCCCGACAACCTGACCGAGAAGCTCGGCAAGGTAGCGGTGCTGACCATCACCGCCCCGGGCGCGGTGACCTCGAGCGTCGTGGGCCCGGCCCGCGCCCGCGGGCTCTCGGCCTCGTTCGAGGACAAGACCGCCACCGTCGAGGTGCCCATCGAGTGGGCCCAGCGCCAGGACGAGCCGATCGTCTGGCAGGTCACCTGGCGCTGACGCCCGCGGGGGCGCAACAGCGGCGCGGGCCCTGCGCCGGGGATCGTCCCGTGGGCCCGATTCTCGGGCCGGGGCGCTCAGATCGGACCTGCGGCGAGCCGACATTCTCCTGACAGGGGCCCGCCCGGCCCTGCACGGAGGCGCCCCACCATGGGCTCGGACGGACCAACCGGCAACCCCGCACCACGCGCCCGCCAGACGCCCCCGGGCATGCGCGCGCTGGTCATCTCGCTCAACCAGGCCCGCCGGGACGCGCTGCTGGAGGCGGCCCTGGAGGCCGGCACCCGCGCCGAGCCGTGCGACAGCCCCGAGGCCGCCCTGGACCTGCTCGACCGTGGCTACCAGCTGATCGTCTACGACGTGCCGCGCTGCACCGCCGGCGCGCTCCGCTTCGTGCGCCAGATGGGCCGCCGCGAGCTGGCCACCGTCCTGGTCTGCCCGGACGTGTCCTTCGACGAGGCCGTCGAGGCCATGCGCGCCGGCGCCTGCGACATCGTCAGCGGGCGCATCGGCACGCCCGAGGTGGCCCGGCGCATCGCCTCCGCCGCGCGCCAGCGCCGCCCTGAGACCGCCCAGGCCACCCCCGACGCCGCCCCCCAAGCCGCGCCGCCGGCCGCCCGCCCCAGCGACCGCGCCGCCGAGCCGCCGACCGAGCGTCTCGTCGCCGGCACCATCGGCCGGGCCCGGCCGCTCTCCGAGGCCCGCCAGCGCGACGCCGCCGCCGAGGCACCCGACGCGCTGGTGGCCAAGCTCGCAGCCCAGATGCGCCACGAGCTGGACGTCGAGGCCCTGCTGCGCCGCTGCCTGGAGTTCGTCCTGGCCCAGGTCGGCCCGACCAACGCCGCCGTCTTCCTGCCGGCCACCAGCGGCGATTACTCGCTGGGCGCGTACGTGAACTACTCCATCGCCAAGGACCACCACGAGCTGCTCCTGGACCACCTGGCCAACACCGCGGCGCCCCGGCTCGACGGGCTGGCGCGGGCCACGCTGATGCCCACCGACGCGGCCATCACGCTGCGCGCCCCCGAGGCCGCCCCGTGGCTTGAGGGCCAGGGCCTGCTGGCCGTCGCCTGCCGCGCACCCTCCGACGCGACCGGGCCCGAGTGCCTGGCCGTCCTGGCCCTCTTCCGCGACAAGGCCACGCCGTTCTCACTCAAGTGTGTGGACCTGCTCGACCGCGTCTCGCCCGTCTTTGCCGCCGCCCTGGCCCGCGTGGTGCGCGTCCACAACCGCCACCTGCCCCCGGACAAGTGGGGCAAGATCGGCGAGCCCTACCGCGAGGACCCCGGCGAGGCCGCCTGAGGCACCCACATGCGCACACGCCCGACCGATACCCACAGCGCCGCCCACGGACCGGCCTTGCCCGCGGGGGCCATCCCAGGCCGCGAGCAACGCCGCGACCCGCGCGTCCGCGCCCGGCTGGGCGTGGCCCTGCGCCTGCCCGGCTCCGGACGCGCCACCGCCGGCGCCACGCGCGACCTCTCGGCCATCGGCGCCCTGATCGAGCTGCCCCCGACCACCCCCGCGCACGAGAACACGCAGGTCGAGCTGGCCATCGACTGGGCCGGCGTCGGCATGCTCGGCGACGACCTGCTGCGCCCCGCCCGCGTGGTCCGCGTCACCCACACGCCCCAGGCCACGCTCTGCGCTGTCGAGTACCGCCCGCGGCTGAGCCGGGCTGCGTCCCAGCACGCGCGCCGGGCCGCCTGAACGCTCTGGCGGCCGCACCCCCGCACCCCCGCACCCCGCACGCGCACGCGCCACTTGCTCACTTCCCCCGCGGGCACCGGCACGCGCCACTTCCCTTGGCGGTTCCCGCCCGCTCCGGGCGCGCTTAGTCCACCAGCGCCGCTGCCGCGGCGCCCTTGACGGCTACCGGCGCCGAAGGGGCCAGCCGGAGCATGCGCTCCAGGGCCGACATCGCCTGGGACGCGGCCTCGGGCAAGACGCGCACGCGGTTGACGACCTTGCCCGCGGCCAGGTTGTCCAGCACCCACAGCAGGTGCGGCTGGTCGATGCGGTACATGGTGGTGCACAGGCACTGGCAGTCCGAGAGGATCCGCACGCGCACGCCGCGCTGGGCCGCGGCCCGGCTGAGCCTGCTGACCAGGTGCACCTCGGTCCCCACGGCCCAGGCGCTGCCCGCCGGCGCCCCCTCGATGGCCCGGATGATGAACTCGGTCGAGCCGGAGACGTCGGCCCTGTCGACGACCTCCTTGACGCACTCGGGGTGCACGATCACGGTCGTGCGCTGGGCCGGGGGCAGGCCGGCCTCGGCGGCGCGGACCTGCTCGACGTGCTCGGGCCGGAAGAGCTTGTGCACCGAGCAGTGCCCCGCCCAGAGCACCACGCGGGCCGACCTGAGCTGCGCCGCCGACATGCCGCCCAGCGCCTCGCCGCCGCGGGCCTTGCGCGGGTCGTAGAGGGCGGCGCGCTGGGCCACGTCGATCCCCAGCGACGCCGCTGTGTTCCGCCCCAGGTGCTGATCGGGCAGGAAGAGGACCTTGACCTCCTGCCCGGGGCCCGCCGGCGTGTCGCCCCCGCCCAGGGCCCAGCGCACCACGGCCCCGGCGTTGGACGACGTGCACACGGCGCCGCCGCGCTCGCCCACGAACGCCTTGATCGCCGCCGACGAGTTGACATACGTCACCGGCACCACCCGGCCGGCCCACCCCTTGCCCAGCGCCGCGTGGATCGACGCCCAGGCCTCCACGGCCTCGTCGTAGTCGGCCATGTCGGCCATCGAGCACCCCGCCGACAGGTCCGGCAGGATCACCGACACGCCCTCGGGCGTGAGCATGTCGGCTGTCTCAGCCATGAAGTGCACGCCGCAGAAGACCACGTACTGCGCCCCACGCTGGGCCACCTCGTGGGCGGCCTGCTGCGAGAGCTTGAGCGAGTCGCCCGTCAGGTCGGCGTGGCGGATGACCTCGTCGGTCTGGTAGTGGTGACCCAGGATCAGCAGGCGGGAGCCCAGCTCGCGGCGGCGCGCCGTGATGTCCCGCGCCAGCTCCTCGGGCGTGGCCTTGGTGTACCGCTCCGGGAGCGACGGTTGCCAGAGCATGACCATGGTCAATCGTTGCACCCAGGTGGCCCCCCCGCTGACCCAACCCCCACCCTCCATCCCCCAACCCCCAACCACCCGCGCCACCCCAAGCACCGCGCCACCGAGCCGCGCCGCCCGCAGCGCCAGGGCCACGGCCGACAAGCCCCAAGGCCGCCCCAGCCGCAGACTACCCTCAGGCCCGTGCCCGACTCGCAAGCGACCGCAGGTCCGACCGCACCCGATCAGGCCAGCGATCACGCCCAGCCGGTCCCGGTCAGCTCACACCCGCACTCGGACCCGGCCGACGACCAGCCCCAGCGGCAGATGGGGCCCATCGCTGGGCGAGCGGAGCCGGGCCGAGCGTCGGCGGCCTCAGACCCCCCCGCCCCACCCACACCCCCCGACGCCACCGCCCCACTCACCCCCGGCACTTCCTCCGCTGCGCTGGCCCACGCGCCGCTGGGCGCCCGGGCCTGGGTAGGCATCGTCTCGCACGGCGTGGTCGATTTCTTCTCGTACATCATCGTCCCGCTGATGCCCCTGCTGGTCACGCGGCTGGACCTGAGCGACACCCACAAGGCGCTGGTGCTGGCCGTGGGCTCGGTCTGCTCGGGGCTCGTCCAGCCGCTGGTGGCGTGGGTCTCCGACGCCCTCAACACGCGGCTGCTCGGGACGCTCGGGCTGGTGATGGCCGCGGTGGCCACGACCCTGGTGGGCTACGCCCAGAGCCTCACGGCGCTGCTGATCGTCCAGGCGGTCTCGTCGCTGGGGATCGGCGCGTTCCACCCGGTGGCGGCGGCGGCGGTCGGTCAGCTGGCGGGGCGGCGCCGCTCGGTGGCGGTGTCGTGGTTCTTTGTCGGGGGCATGCTCGGGGGCATGACGGGCAACGTCCTATCCCCGGTGTACGCCGACAGCTTCGGCCTCCTGGCCCTGCCGGCCCTGATGGTCCCGGGGCTGATCACCGCGGCGGCGTTGGCCTGGGCCATCCACGGCGTGAGCCACCACCAGCACCACGTCGGCGCCGGCCGGGCCCCGCGGCGCCATGACCAGCCGCAGACGGGCCAGCGCACCGGGCCGGGCGCCCCAGCGGCCCAGCCCGACCCGGCCGAGCGCGCTGCGCGCTGGCGCGTCGTCTGGGTCCTCTACGCGGGCAACGTGGCCCGCTTCCTGGTCAACAACGCCCTGGTGTACCTGTTCATCGATTGGGCCCTGGAGCACACCGCGGCGCGCCGCGGCCTGGCCCTGAGCCAGCTCGACGACGCCGCCCGGCGGTCCCTGGGCCTGGCCGCCTCGGGCCTCAACGGCTGGGCCCAGGCCTCGATGCAGGTGGGCATGGGCGGCCCGGCCCTGCTCCTGGGCTGGTGGCTCACGCACCGGCGCGAGCGCGCCGCGCTGCTGCTGATCCCCGTCGTTGGCGCAGCCGCCGTCGCCTCGGCCCCGGCCCTGCAGGGGCTCGCCGCCGGCCAGGGGATGGGCTGGCTGACGGTGCCGGGCATGCTCCTGGTGGCCGTGGGAGCGGGGCTGGGCTTCGGGGCCGTGATGCCCGCGACGATCTCGCTGGCCCAGCGCTTGCTCCCGCACCGCACGGGGCTGGCCTCGGGCCTGATGATGGGCGGGGCATGGGGGCTGGGATCGACAGGGCCGCTGCTGGCCCGCTCGCTCCAGCACACCCTGGGCAACACCCCGGCGTGGCTGATCGTCGCCGGCGTGCTGCTCCTGTCCGGGTGCCTGGCCTGGCTCATCCCGCCGGCGGTGCTCCAGCGCGTCTCGGGGCGCTAAGCCCGGCTTAGAACCCCAGCCGACGGGCCCCAAAGTCCAGCCGCATCGCACGCTTGGCCAGCAGCAGCGTCTGCTCAGCGGCGGCGTTGGCCCGGGCGATCCCGGCCCGGATCACGCCCAGCACGCGCTCCTGGCCGCCCTGGCGCCCGGGCTGGGGCGGGGCCTCCAGCTCCTCCCGCCGCGCCCGCATCGGCCCGAGCAGCCGGCTGATCGCCTCGGCCAGTTCCGCCTTGATCAGCCCGTCCTTGACCTCCCGCCCCGAGGCGTACTGGGCCCGGATCTCGGCTGCGCGCTCCCCCCCGATGAACGCGTCGATGTACTGCAGCAGCACGTGGTCCTGCGCGATCGGCGACGTCATGCTCGCACGCCCGGTGACGATCCCGCTGATCTTCTTGGCCACGGCGCGCGGCTCGTCGTAGAGATACACCGCGTTGCCCAGCGACTTGCTCATCTTCTGCTGCCCGTCGAGCCCCTTGAGCCGGCCCACGCGCCCCACCTGGGCGCGCGGCACCGGGAACACGCCCCCGGCCGCGGCGTGCCCCTCCGGCGGCACCCGGTTGCCCACGGCGCAGTAGAGCTGGTTGAACTTCATCGCCGCGTCCCGGCACATCTCGATGTGCGCCTCCTGGTCCTGCCCCACCGGCACCAGCTCGGGCCGGAAGCTCAGGATGTCGGCGCACTGCCCCACCGTGTACATCGGGAACCCGAAGCTGTAGCTCTCCCCGAGGCCCTTGGTCTCAAGCTCCGTCTTGAGCGTCGGGTTGCGCATGACCTTGTTGAACGGCAGGAGCATCGCCAGCAGGAACGTCAGCTCGGCGATGGCCGGAACCTCGCTCTGGAGGACGAACACCGACCGCTCCGGGTCCATGCCAACTGCGATCCAGTCCTTGACGATGCCCAGCGTGTTGTCCCGGACCTGCTCGGGCCTCTCGGCCAGCGTCGTCAGCGCGTGCACGTTGGCAATGAGGAAGTAGCACTCGTATTGGTCCTGGAGCCGCACTCGGTTCTCCAGCGACCCGACGTAGTGCCCCAGGTGCAGGCCCGTGTGGGTGGGCGTGTCACCGGTCAGGAGCCGCGCCCGCTGGGCGCCCTGCGCTCCCCCCGTCTCCCCCGCTCCGCCCGCCCCCCCCGTCCCCTCAGGCCCGCCACCCTCACCCCTCTGGCCCGCCACCCCCGGCTCGCTGGTGCTGCTGTGCATCACGCCGATGCTACGTCGCCGCCGCGCCGCCGCACCGGGCGGACACCGCCACCACCACGCCCGATCCCCCGGCACGCCTCAGGCCGCTGCTGCAGACCCCGCCGCACCCGCCACCCCCGCCGCACCACCGGATGCGCCCTCGACAGCGTCCGCGCCCCCGATCGCGGCCCGCACAGCCCCGATCAGCCGGTCGCGGTCCACCGGCTTGCTCAGGCACTGGCAGTCGGGCACCACGCTGGCCAGGGCCTGGCGGTGCGCCTCGGCGCGCCCGGTCACGATCACCATCGGCCCGGCATACCCAGCCGCACGCGACCGCCGGCCCGCCTCCAGCCCGTCGATCCCGGGCAGCTCGATGTCCATCAGCACGCAGTCCACGCCGCGGCTGGGCCCCTGCCCCAGCCGCTTGACGGCCTCCTCGCCGGTCGCCACCGACTCGACCATCGCGCCGGCCTGCCGCAGGTACCGCGCAAGCAGCCGCACGCTCATCTGGCTGTCGTCGACGACCAGCACGCGCCGGCCGCGCAGCACGCCCGCCGCGCTGGCCTCGGGGCGCTGCTCATGGGCGTCGGGCTGGCTCGGCGTTGCGCTCTCCGCTGGTCGGCCGTAGAAGACGAGCTCGAACTCCCCGCCATCGGCCCCACCACCATCTCCCACGCCCCCACCATCCGCGCCCGCTGCGCCCCCAGCCTCGGGCGGCGTGTACGTCACGTCGCCGCCCATCAGGCGCGCCTGCCGACGCGCCATCGACAGCCCAAGCCCTACACCGAACCGCGCCGAGGCCTCGCCCGGGTCCGCCTCAGCCACCTCGATCATGCGCGCCAGCCCGGCCGCGTCCAGGCCCGGCCCGGGCACGCGCACCCCGATCCGAACCTCCACACGCCCCGCGCCGCTCGGACGCGCCCAGCCGTGCACCCGCGCCGTTCCCCGGCCCCGGCACAGCCGCAGGACGTCCCCGAGCATGTTCAGCAGCCCCTGGCGCACGCGGAACTCGTCGGCCACGATCATCCCGGTCGCGGCGCCGTCCCGGCTCGCCCCGCCGCCACCATCCCCGCCGCCGCCACCGCCATCCCCCGCTGCGCCCCCCGCCAGCAGATGGCCCCACGACGGCTCCAGCTCAAGCCCCGCCTGCCGGGCCTCGCCGATGAGCGTCTGGCAGACCTCGCTGACGATCCGGTCCACCCGGCAGCACGCCCACACCAGCCCGGCCTGCAAGCCGGGGGCGTGCACGCTCTGCTCGAACCGCTCGGCGACCTTGAGCACGTGCTCGGCGTTGCGCGCCACCGTCTCGGCGTGCATCGCGTGCTCTTGGCACTCGCACGGCTGCTCCCGCAGCAGCTCGGCAAAGCCGATCAGCGCCGTCAGCGGCGCCCGCATCTGGTGCGACATCCCCGACACCGCCGCCAGCCGGGCCCGCGCCACGGCCTCCTGCCGCGCCGTCGCCAGCCGCTGCTCGCACGCCCAGGCCACCACCCCCGCAAGGTCAGCCAGCAGCCCGCGCTCGCCCTGGGCAAACTCCCGCGGCTGGGTGTCCATCACGCACAGCGTCCCGATGTTGTGCCCGCCCACGCGCAGGGGCGCGCCGGCGTAGAACCGCAGCGCCGGGCCGCCGGTCACCAGCGGGTTGGCCACGAAGCGCGCGTCGCCGGCCGCGTCGCGGACCACCATCGACTCGTCCCCCATGATCGTGTGCGCACAGAACGCCACCTCTCGGGCCGTCTGGCACGCCCCGAGCCCGCGCGACGCCTTGAACCACTGCCGCCGCTCGTCCACCAGGCTCACCGCGGCCATCGGCACCCCGAACGCCGCGCACGCCGCCGTCACCACACGCTCGAAGACCTCCTCGCGGGCCGTGTCCAAGAGCTCCAAAGCCGTCAGCACCCGCAGCCGCTCCGCCTCGTGCGCCGGCATCGGTAACACATCCATGTTCGTATTCCTCGCGGGCCTTCCTGGGCCCTTTGCTCCCCCCGTGTGCTCTGGGCTGCGCGGCCCATGTGACGCCCACTTGATCGACCCACGCCCGCGGCCCGTTGATACCCACTGGCAAGTCCACCCAATCAGGGTGCGCAGCCCGCATACCACCCGACCGTGTGAACGCCACCACCGCCGCCGGGGTCAGGCCGCCGCGAACAGGGCCAGGTTGTACGCGTTGAACGCCGCGTGGATCACCACCGCCGCCGCGACGCCGCCGCGACGCTCCATCGCCCAGCCGCACAGCGCGCCCACCGCCGCGATCGACAGCATCGCCTCCCGGTTGACCACCGCCGCGTGCGCCGCTGCGAACAGGCACGCCCCAGCCCCGATCGCCCACCACCGCCACCCCCCATCCCCACCCACCACCACCCCCACCCCTACCACCCCGCTCGCGCCAGGCACGCCCTGCCCCGTCGGCTCCCCCCCGGCCCCGTGCAGCGCCCGCCCCGCGCGCCGCCACGCCGCCAGCCGTTCCGCCCCGCGCGACAACGCCCCGCCGGCGTACCCACGAAAGAGCGTCTCCTCCACCAGCGGCGCCGCCACCACCGCCACCAGCGCGCCGGCCATCACCTCGGGCCACCGCGCCTGGGCCATCTGCCGCAGCGCCTCGTGACCCACCGCGTCGGGGGCCCGGCCCGACGCCGCCGCGATCCGGCCGACCAGCACGCCCACGGCCACGTGGATCGGCAGCGCCCACCCAGCGGCCCGTGCACCCCACGCGGCGTCCGACCACCGCCACCGCAGCCCCGCCGACTGGCGCAGCCCGCGCCGGATCAGCGCGCCGGACAGCTGCGCCGGCTCGCTGTTGCGCCCGGTCGCGGGGCCCTGCCGGCGCACGCCCGGCCCAGCCAGGTGCATCACGCAGTACCACGAGACAACCGCCACCGCGCACGAGAGGGCACCCCCCACCAGGAGCTGGGCGGACCCAGCTGTTGCTGGCCCCGCTGTGGCATGCCCGGCCTCAACATGCCCGGTCTGAGCGGGCCCGGTCTGGGCGAGCTCGGTCTGGGCGGGCCCCGCCGCTGCGGACCCAGCCACGCCCGCGCCGATTGCCCCAGCGATCGCCGCCGCTGCTGCCAGGGCCGGGAGCATCGCCACCGCGACGGCCGCCCAGGCCAGCGTGTCCAGCTGATCCACCGACCGCCACGCCGAGCCAGCAGCTGCGCCCCCATCGGCGCCCACGCCCGAACCTGCGCCATCGCCAACGCGGCGGCGGAGGCGCTCCCGCTGATCCATACGCCTCAGCCCGTACACCCCCACCGGCGCCGCCAGCACCCCGCACACCGCCAGGAGCAGCACCAGGTCCGTGCCCATGCCACAATCTATTCCCCGGCTGCGCAGCCGGACGCATCCCGCACGCGAACCGGAGCGAAAGCCCGTACGTTCTTCCTTCGGCGTACCTCACCCCCACCCCCACCCTCGCCCGCCGCTCGCCGACCCCTCACCTCCCCCGCCCGCTCAACCCTAACACTCCGGCACCCACCGCCCCCTTGCCGCCCCAGGCCAACCCCCCGAATCGACCCGGGGCGCACCAACGGACCGCGTTCCCGTACAATTACCCCCGTCGGCCCGCGCGGGCCACCCCACACACACCACCCCACACACACCATCCGACGATCACGCCAGCAGGACCACACCATGCAGCACACCGCCTCTCGCGTATTTACCCGCTATTGCGCACCCTTGCACGCGGCGCTGTGCCTCTCGGCACTGTCGCTGACGGCGTCGGCCTGTGCCGCGCCCGCGCAGGCCACCCAACCCCCACAGGCCCCGGCGCAGGCCCCCGCCGTCGCCCAGAACATCGAGCCCGAGGCCAAGCGCCTCCTCGACGCCGCCCTGAGCGCCCTGGCCAGCACCGCCAGCGTCTCGGGACGGGCCACCAGCACCACCAACGGCATCGAGGGCGTCGAGCTGGGCGGCTCGGCCCAGTTCCGCCACCGCAAGGGCGAGAACGCCGCCGCCACGACCTTCCTCAAGGGCAACGTCACGCTCGTCCGCCAAGAGAGCACCTTCGAGTACGTCGTCTCCGGCGGCCCGTCCCCGCGCGCCCCCGAGACGGTCACCTTCATCGATCACGCGGGCAAGCGCGTCGTCACCGGCCCCACCAGCGTGCGCTCCGAGGGCGCCCGCCTCCTGGGAACCTCGCGCCGCGCGGTCCTCCCCCCCTTCCTCACCGACACCAAGCCCTTCGTCAGCGAGCAGAACGCCCCCGAGCTCACGCTCGAACCCGGCACCGAGAGGGTCGGCGGCGTGGCCTGCCGGGTGATCAACGCCAAGCTCCCCCGCAGCCAGAGCCGCATCTGGGTCGGCCAGGACGACAACTACCCGCGCCGCTACGTCCGCGTCACCGGCCAGCAGACGACCCTGACCCAGTCCTACGAGCTGACCGAGCTGAGCTTCGAGCCCCTGGCCGACGCCCAGCTGACCATCGCCGTCCCCGCGGGCTACCAGAGCATCACCCAAGAGGCACCCGACCCCGCCGCCACCGTCGGTCGGCCCGGCGACGGCGTGCAGCGCCCGCTGGGCGTTCCCGTCAGCGTCGGCGGCGCCGACCCGCTCGCCGTCGGGACCAAGGTCCCCGCCGTGGCGTTCACCACGCTGGCCGGCGAGCCGGCCGACCCCCTGACCGAGCACGCCGGCAAGCCCATCGTCCTGGGCTTCTGGAGCCCCCAGATCGCCCAGTCGCTCCTGCTCTTTGACCGCCTCAAGCAGGCCAGCACCCCGCCCGAAGGCGCCCCCGCCGCCCCGGACGCCGCGGCCTTCTACAACGTCGTGACCAACATCGAGTCGGTCAACACCAGCCGCGACGCCGCCCTCCAGCGCGCCCGCCAGATGCTCGAGCTGCGCCCGGGCACCCCCAAGGCGCTCCTGCTCGAACGCTCCCTGGCTCAGCGGCTGGGCGTGCGCGGCCTGCCCGCCGTGATGGTCATCGACGCCCGCGGCAACCTGGCCAAGTTCTTCCCCAGCCTCCCCTCGGCCGAGGCCATCAAGGAGGCGGTCGCCGCCGCCGCCAACCCGTAATCCCCCCTGCTATCCTCGCCACGCCATGGCCAAGACCCGCGAGATCAAAAAGCGCATCAAGGCGGTCTCCAACATCCGGCGCATCACCCGCACCATGCAGATGATCGCCACGAGCAAGTTCGCCCGCGCCCAGGCCGCCGCCACCGCCACCAAGCCCTACACCGAGGGCCTCTTCGCCCTCGTCACCGAGCTGGCCGCCAGCGCCGGCGACCTCCAGCACCCCCTCATCAGCGGCCCGCCCGACGGAGCCCCCGCCCCCGCCGGCGAGCTCACCCTCGTGCTCACCTCCGACCGCGGCCTGTGCGGCCCCTACAACGCCTCGATCCTGCGCACTCTCATGCAGCACCTGCGCAGCGCCCCCGGCAACGTCAAGCCGCCCGCGGGCGGCGTCGAGGTCGTCGGCAAGAAGGGCGCCGGCTTCCTCAAGTACAACGACATCGCCGTCACACGCCAGCACACCCAGTTCGGCGACAAGCCCTCCTTCGACGCCGTGGCCGCCCTGGCCGACGAGTACATGGAGCTGTTCACCACCGGCAAGGTCGCCGCCGTCCGCGTGGCCTTCATGCGGTTCCTCTCCGCCGGCCGCCAGAGCCCCGAGGTCCTCCAGCTCCTCCCGCTCAAGCCCATCCGCCCCGCCGCCACACCGGCCACGGGCCCCGCGATCAACCTCCAGTACGAGTTCAGCCCCCCCGCCCCCGAGCTCCTGGGCTCGCTCCTGCCCGAGACCGTCCGCGCCACCCTCTTCCAGGTCTTCAACGACGCCGTCGTCTCCGAGCACGTCGCTCGCATGGTCGCCATGAAGGGCGCCACCGACAACGCCGGCAAGATGCGCAAGCTCTACACGCGCGACTTCAACCGCGCCCGCCAGGCGCAGATCACCACCGAGCTCTCCGAGATCATCAGCGGCGCCGCCGCCCTGGGCTGATCCGTCCACCCGCCCGGCCCGCACGCACGCAGCCCCCATCAACGGCACGTCAAGGCGGCGCAAAGTCGCCGTGAAATCACGCTCTCTCCGCTCGCCTGACCGCCTGGACGCTGGTACCAAATACTCGGTGCCAGCGCCGGCCGACGTGGCCGAGCCGGCACAGGTTTGTGTGCTTATTGAGGAGAGAGAGCCATGCGCGTTGTCTTTGCGCTCACCGCCGTCGCCGCACTGTCCGCGTCCGCCCAGGCAGGCATCGCCCGGGTCCTGGACTTTGAGTTCGGCTTCACCGGCGTCCCCGTCGCCACCACGGGCCTGTCCGTGGTCAACAACAACAGCTTCGACTACCAGGGCTTCCGCTTCGGCACCAGCCAGTTCCTCGGCGGCCTCCGCGCCGGGGTCGCCAACCTGCCGCGCCTCAACCTGACCCGGAGCGTCGGCACCCCCAACGGCCCGTCCAACATCCCCTCGGGCGACGAGGTCCTGCTCTTTGCCGCCGGCGGCGGCGTGCTCCCCGAGCTCCAGCTCAGCGCGCTCAACGGCCCCGAGCTGGTCCGGGGCGCCTTCTTCGCTGGCGCCCGCTTCAACGGCCAGATCAGCAGCTTCAGCGTCCGCAACGTCACCGTGCGCGGCTTCCTGAACAACGCCCTCGTCGGCGAGCGCACCTTCGCCCTGAACTTCGACGCCTTCGAGTTCGTCGACTTCGGCTTCTCCTCCGCCGTTGACCGCTTCGTCATCATCGCCGACCGCAACAACGCCAACTTCTTCGTCGACAACATCGTCGTGGTCCCGGCCCCGTCCGCCGCGGCCCTGCTGGGCCTTGCCGGCGTGGTCGCCGCCCGCCGCCGCCGCGCCTGAGCGCCGGCCGGACAGCGCCGCGCCGGTCCCGCCGGCCCCTCCGGCCACAGCACGCAGACCCACCCAGCCCCGCGCACAGGCGCGGGGTTTCTTTGCGCGCGCTCGATCCAGCGCCACCGCGTGGGGCACAACCCACGCGCAGAGCCCCCCGCAAAGCCGCCCCACGCCAAGCCCGCCCCAGTATCCTTGGCTCAGCAGTGCACCCCTCACCCGAACCCGGAGCGCATATGGACACCCTCGCCGTCGGCCGCCGACTCGTCGAACTGTGCAAGCAGGGCCACAACCGCAAGGCCATCGAGGAGCTCTACGCCGAGGACGCCGTCTCGACCGAGCCCATGCCCGGCCCCACGGGCGACCGCGTCACCCGCGGCAAGGCCGCGCTGCTCAAGGGCTCCGACTGGTTCTTCGCCAACCACACCATCCACAGCAGCTTCGTCGACGGGCCCTACCCGTGCGACGACGCCTTCATCTGCATGATGGGCATCGACCTGACGGCCAAGGCCGGCCCCATGGCCGGCCAGCGCATGGAGATGAAGGAGGCGGCGCGCTACACCGTCAAGAACGGCAAGATCACCTCCAGCACCTTCTACTACCCGACCGACGAGATGTGCAAGCAGTGAGCCGCCCAGCGGGGGCTCACTTGCCCGCCTTGCTGTCGCCGCGCGCAAAGATCGAGGCGACGTAGTTGAGCACGTCGGTGGCGCTGGCCTCGTTGTAGCCGAACTGCTTGATCATGCGCTGCTTGACCACGTCGATCTTGGCCTGCGTCTCGTCGTCGACCACGCTCGAGACGAGGTTCTTGAGCTTGATCGTGTCCCGGCTGTCCTCGAAGAGCTTGAGCTCCAGCGCGCGGTAGAGGCGCGCGTTGGTGTTGTACTCGAAGCGCTTGCCGTCCAGCGCCAGGGCCCCGATGTAGTTCATGATCTCCTGGCGGAAGTCCTCCTTGCGGCTGTCTGGGATGTCGATCTTCTCCTCGATCGAGCGCATGAGCCGCTCGTCGGGCTCCTCGTCCTTGCCGGTGTACTTGTTCTTGACGCGCTCCTTCTGGGTGTAGGCGCGCACGCTCTCGATGTAGTTGGCGCACAGCCGGCGGATGGCGTCCTCGTCGGCGCTGATGGCCCGCTGCACCTCGCCCTTGATGATGTCCTCGTACTCCTCCTTGACCACCGAGAGCAGCTCGCGGTACCGCTTGCGCGTCTCCTCGTCGCTGATCAGCGAGTGGTGGGCCAGCCCGCTCTCGAGTGCGTTGATGATCATGAACGGGTTGACCGTCCGGTCCTCGATCACCTCCCGGCTGACCATCGCGTTGGAGACCTTGTCCTGCACGTACCGCGGCGAGATCCCGCTCATGCCCTCCCGCGAGGCCTCCTCCTTGAGCTCCTTGATCGAGTCCTCCGTGAACCCGGGGATGGCCTTGCCGTTGTAGAGCTTCATCTTCTGGAGCAGCGTCAGGCCGGCCTTCTTGGGCTCCTCAAGGCGTGTGAGCACGGCCCACATCGCGGCGACCTCCAGGGTGTGGGGCGCCACGTGCACGCCGCGGACCTTCTGCGGCCCGAAGTCCTTCTGATAGATCCGCACCTCGTCGTCGAGCCTGACGTTGTACGGCACGTCGATCTTGATGGTCCGGTCGCGGAACGCCTCCATCATCTCGTTGTTCTGCAGCCGCCGGTACTCCGGCTCGTTGGTGTGCCCGATGATGATCTCGTCGATGTGCGTCTGGGCGAACTTCTTGGGCTTGATCAGGTGCTCCTGGCTCGCGCCCAGCAGGTCGTAGAGGAAGGCCACGTCCAGCTTGAGGATCTCGATGAACTCGCACACGCCGCGGTTGGCCACGTTGAGCTCGCCGTCGAAGTTGAACGCGCGCGGGTCCGAGTCGCTGCCGAACTGCGCGATCTTGCGGTAGTTGATGTCCCCGGTCAGCTCGGTCGAGTCCTGGTTCTTCTCGTCCTTGGGCTGGAACGTGCCGATCCCCACGCGGTCCTTCTCCGACAGGAGCACCCGCCGCACCTGCACGTGCGCCAGCACCTGCCGCCAGTCACCCCCGTAGTGCCGCATCAGGTCGCCGTAGATCCGCCGGCAGAACGGGTCCAGCTCGCCCACCAGCCGCAGCTTGCCGCCCCCGTGCGCGGGCTGGTACAGCTCGTTGAGACGCACCATCAGGTCCGCGCGGGCCTCGCGCGGCACCAGCAGCAGCGGCTCCTCGTGCATCGGGCACGGGTAGCGGTGCTCCTTGCTCCCGGCCCCGCAGTGCTCGTCGAGCGCCCACGAGAATGTGTACAACGCGCCCTCGTCGCTGCGCGAGTAAGCCTCCATCCCCTTCTTGAGCAGCCGGGCGATCGTCGACTTGCTCGAGCCCACCGGCCCGTGCAGGAGCAGGATGCGCCGGTCCGTCCCGTACCCCTCGGCCGCCGAACGGAAGAAGTCCACCAGCTGCATCAACGCGTGGTCCAAGCCGTAGATCGCGTCGGCGCCCTGGTCGAACGGGTCGGCGAAGAAGTGGTACCGCACCTGCTCGCGCTTGAACTGCCGGTAGCGCTCCTGCCCGTGGCTCATGATCGCGTCGTAGGCGCGCTGGTAGGCGTTGCGCACCACCGCCGGCCGCTGCTCGACGATCCGCAGGTACTCCCAGAACGTCCCCTCCCAGTGCGTCGCCTGGAAGTCCCGCTTGTCCAGCCGCTGATCGATCATCCCGGCCAGGTCCGCCGGCCCGCCGCTGCGCTGGACCGCCGCGGCCTCGCCCGCCGCGTACCCGGGGCGATCCGACCGCTCCCCGCCGCTGTGCAACCGCACGCCCACGTCTGCCATCGGTCACCCGCCGCTTCCGCGGGCCGCCCGGCACGCACGCCGCGTCACAAACGCCGGCACGCTCGCCGTGTCCGCCCCGCTAACGCCGGCCGCCGCCGATCAGCGACGCCCGACCACCCGCGCGACGTCCCTCTTCTCGCTTCCCATCACGCCCGCCACCCGCTGCGCTCCCACCACCCACCGCACGCCGCACGCCGCACGCCGCACGCCGCACGCCACAGCTCCCGCACGACCCCTCACTCAACTCACACACCCTCTCACCCACACTACCCCTTCATCGGGCCGCGGTGTTCTCCCGCTTTGCAACATGGCTGCGCCCCTGACCCGATTCGCTCCCGAACAGTCCCGAGATGCACCCCAGCGCCCA
>PNJV01000014.1 GCA_013822085.1 Isosphaera sp.
GTCGCGTTCCCGCTGCTCGTATCGCCTCTCTGGCTCTCCTGGATCGCGTGAATATTCACGGGCTAAGCAATGATCTCATCCTTGCTGCGAGTTGACCGGCCATAGCGTGGTCGATCGCCGTTGCGTTCCATCGCACACCGAGCCCGGCCTCGTCGCGATGCTCGCCGCGGGGGTTGCGTGGGATCACATGAAAGTGAACATGCATCACGGCTTGGTGCGCCAGTGGCCCGTTGTTCTGTAGGACGTTGTACTGCGACGCGCCCGTCGCGGCGCAGACTGCTCGGCATATTCTCGGGAGGACGCGCCCGATCGCAGCCGCAGATTCGTCGTCAAGCTCGCCGAGCGTAACAGCGGCGTGCTTTGGAATGACCAGCGTGTGCCCCGGCGCGATGGGGTTGATGTCGAGGAACGCGAGCGTAAACGCGTCGTCGTACACGCGGTGGCACGGGATCTGGCCGCGGATGATCTTGTCGAAGATGGTTTCGGGCATGTCTCAGCGTAGACGAGCCTCCCTGGCTGGCTTGCGCCCCACGACACAGACCACGAAGGACTCGCCGAGGTCGTCCGTGTTTGTGACCGGTCGGGCGATGGGCGTGCCGTCGGTCTCTTGCGCGTCGGGGAGCGAGTCGTACACATCGGTGTGTGTGAATCCCGCCTCGGTCATCGCGTCGCGCAGCTCTGGGACTGACCAGAGCCGCCAGGTGTACACGAACGCGTCGGTGCGTTCGTCGACGACCCTTCCCTTGCGCTCGAGCCGGAAGTGCAGCGCGTTGACCACCCGGGCTGTGAGCGGGTCGGCCCGCCGCTGCTCCCAGCTGTACCTTATCCGTGTGAGCCCGGTCCCCGCGGGTGGATGGATCACGCGAGTCATGCCGCCGCGGGCGAACGCGGTCGCACCTCCGTAGGTGTCGCACACGAGCGAGCCGCCTGCTCGCAGCCGCTGCGCACAGGCGCCGAAGTAGGCAACCAGCGCTGCGCGCTGGTGGATCTCGCACACGCTGAAGTTTCCGACGAAGATGACGTCTGCGGAGGACCCCGGCAGCGTCTCGGGTCGGAGCGCGTCGGCGTGGGTCAGCCGAACGCGCGGGGCCCGATGCGACGCCGCGACGGCCAGCACCGCCCCGTCGATGTCGCTGGCGATGGCGCGACACCCGGGGCGCGCCGCCCACGCACGCGAGACCGCTGCGCTGCCGCAGAAGTCCTCGATCAGCACTCGCGGCGAGCCGCCGTGGATCGCCCGGAGCATCGCGGCCATCGCGCCGGGGTGCTGGACGCAGAGCTCGTAGAGCTCGTGGTTGCTTATCGCTTCGCCGCTGCCGCGCCGCGGCGTGCCGGCACCCGGATGTGTGACATCGGCGGCGCTCACGCCATCCGCACCCAGCGCAGCAGCGTCCAGAAGTTCGGCGGCTTGCCGTACATCAGCACGCCGATCCGGAAGACCTTGGCCGCCGCCCACGACGCGACGCACACCGACGCCAGCCCCACCGCGATCGAGCCGGCCACCTGCCACCCGGGCACCGGCTCGGCCGCCCCGACGCGCAGCACCATCACGAACGGCGAGAACGGCGGCACGAAACTCGCCACCGCCGCCAGCGTGCCGTTGGGGTTGGTGATGATCGCCGTCGAGAAGATCATCGGCAGCATCACGACCAGCATGATCGGCCCGATCAGCGACTGCGCCTCGTGCACCTCCGAGACCGCGCTGCCCACCGCCGCCATCATCGACGCGATCAGGAAGTACGCGATCAGGAAGTACGCCAGCAGCAGACCGAGCTCGCTGGTGCTCAGCTCGTCGCCCAGCGAGAAGCTCACCAGCCCCACGACCCCCATCGCGCCGTACAGCGTCAGCACCAGCAGCCCCACGCCCATCTGCCCCACGATCTTGCCCACCATCAGCTGCAACGGCGACACCGACGAGAGCAGCACCTCCATCACGCGGTTGCTCTTTTCTTCGATCGTCGTTGTCAGCAGGTATTGCCCGCCGGTGAACGACGCGATCCACAGCAGCATGAGCATCCCCAGCGGCAGCAGGATCTGCGCCGCCCCGGAGCTGTCTCGCTCGCCGCCCGCTGTGACAACCTGCGCCTGCGGAGCAACGACCGCTGTCAACTTCCGCACCCGCTCGGGATCCAGGCCGATGTCGCGCTGGCGCGCGTCGGTGATCGCGCGGTTCACCGCCGGGCGGATCACCTGCCGATCGATGCGCGCGTCGAGCTTGGCCCGAACGTAGACCCTGTACGCGCCGTACTGGCCGTCGGCGTCGGCGGTCAGCGCGTTGGGGTCCAGCTGCACCACCGCCAGCATCGCCCGCGACGCGTCGGCCTTCGTCGCGTAGAGCTCGGCCTTGACGGTCTCCACGTCCGTGTCGTCCGGCAGGACCTCCACGCGCAGCTCCGGCGCGCTGGCGCCCGCCACGACACCCTGCGCGATCTCCAGCGCTTGCCCAGCGGTTGCCCCGTTGCCCTGAACGCCGCTGGCCAGCTGCTGCGCACGTGCGATCGCGCCCTCGGGCCCGCCGCTCTCGGCCGCGCGTTCGAGGATCCCGCGCTCGATCTCGCCCGCGAGTCGGCCCGTCGGATCGATCACCGCCACCCGCCCACGCACCGGCGGCGGCTGGTTCGTTATCAGCGCCGGCACGAGCGCAAAGCCAACAACCATAATCAGCGGGAAGATCACCACCCCGATGAAGAACCCGCGAGTCCCCACCGTCGACGTGAACTCGCGCCACGCCACCAGCAGCGTCTTATCCACGGCGAACCTCCACGGCCTCTGCGCCCTCGGGCGTGCCGCCCTCGTCCTGGAGCGACGCACGCAGCCGCGACAGGTCCGCCCCGTCGTGGTCCATCCCGCCCTCGCGGATGACGGTGTCGATGAAGATGTCCTCGAGCTTCGGCCGCGCGATCTCCACGCGACGCACCGCCTCGGCCCCGACGATCTCGGCCATCACCTGACGCGACCCGGCCCCGCTCCAACGCACGCGCACGTGCCCAGACGCCGCCTCAGCCGAGCCCACGCCGGGCAGCTTCCGCAGCCGCTCGGCCAGCTCTCGGCTGGGCACCCCCTCGACGCCCTCGACCTCCAGCGCGCGCGGGTCGAACCGCTCGCGGATCCCCGCCAGCGAGTCGTCGAGCACCTTCCGCCCGCGGTTGATCATCACCACGTGGTCGCACAGCTCCTCGGCGTGCTGCATCACGTGCGTCGAGAAGATCAGCGTGCGACCCTGGCCGCGCAGCTCGTGGAACAGCTGACGCATCAGCCGCGCGTTGACGGGGTCGAGCCCGCTGAACGGCTCGTCGAGGATGATCAGGTCCGGCTCGTGGATGACCGCCGCCACGAACTGCACCTTCTGCTGCATCCCCTTGGAGAGCTCCTGGCACTTCTTGCGAGCCACCGACGTCAGGGCCACGCGATCGAGCCACTGGCCCACGCGCCCCTTGAGCCCGCGCCTGGGCACCCCCTTGAGCCGCGCCATGTACTCAAGGAACGACGCGACGCGCATCTTCCGGTACACGCCGCGCTCCTCGGGCAGGTAGCCGATGCGGTCCTTGCTCTCGACGGCCGACGCCCGCCCGAGCACCTTGATCCGCCCGCGATCGGGGAAGATGATCGACATGATCATCCGGATCGTCGTCGTCTTCCCAGCCCCGTTGGGGCCCAGGAAGGCCGTCGTCCGCCCGAGCGGAACCTCAAGGTCCAGGTCGCGCACCGCCACCTTGGCCCCGAACGTCTTGGTCACCCCGCTGATGGAGATCGCTTGCGTCATGCTCGCCCCGTTGGCCACCCCGCGCGCTCGTTGCTGAGCATACCCATCCGGCGTGGGCCTCCGGCCGCTGCGCGACGAACCGCTCCGCAACCCTGCCCACGCCCACGCGCCCGCCCGCCCCGTCCCGTTCCTCCCCAAGGGAGCCTCGCCTCACTCCCACTCGATCGTCGCCGGCGGCTTGCTCGATATGTCGTACACCACGCGGTTGACGCCGCGCACCTCGTTGATGATCCGCGACGACACCCGCGCCAGCAGCTCGTGCGGCAGCCTCGACCAGTCCGCGCTCATGAAGTCCTCGGTCGTCACCGCCCGCACCGCGCAGGTGTACTCGTACGTGCGCCCGTCGCCCATCACGCCCACGCTGCGCACCGGCAGCAGCACCGCGAAGACCTGGCTCGTCGCGCGGTACAGCCCCGCCGCCGTCACCTCCTCCACCACGATGTGGTCGCACCGCCTCAGCAGGCTCAGCTTCTCCGCCGTCACCTCGCCCAGGCACCGCACCGCCAGCCCGGGGCCGGGGAACGGATGCCGCCACACCATCCGCTCGGGCAGACCGAGCACCTCCCCGAGCTTGCGAGCCTCGTCCTTGAACAGGTCCCGCAGCGGCTCGATCAGCTCGAACCCGATCTCGGCCGGCAGCCCGCCCACGTTGTGGTGCAGCTTGATCCCCGCGCTCACCCCCGCAAGACCGTGGCCGCTCTCGATCACGTCCGGGTACAGCGTCCCCTGCGCAAGATACCTGGCCCCGCGCAGGGCCGCGTTCCCGGCCGTCGCACCCTTGAACACCTCGATGAACCGCGACCCGATCCGCCGCCGCTTCTCCTGCGGGTCCTCCACACCGCGCAGGTCCGCCAGGAACTGGTCCCCGGCGCTGGCCACGCGCAGGTCGATGCGGAAGTGGTCCCGGAACGTGCTCTCGACCATCTCCCGCTCGCCCTCGCGCAGCAGCCCGTTGTCGACGAACACGCACGTGAGCTGGTCCCCGATGGCCCGGTGCAGCAGCGCAGCGGTCACCGCCGAGTCCACCCCGCCGGAGAGTCCGCAGATCACCCGCTCGCGACCCACCTGCGCGCGGACCCGCTCGACCGACTGCCCCACAAAGTCGGCCATGCGCCACGTCTCGCTGCACCCGCAGATCGCAAACAGGAAGTTCTCCAGGATCTGGGCCCCGTCGGGCGTGTGCGTCACCTCAGGGTGGAACTGAACGCCGTACACGCGCCTGCGCCCGTCCACCACCCGCACAGCCGCCAGCGGGCACGTCGCGGTCGCAGCCAGCACCTGCACACGCCCGTCGGCCGGCGACGCCGAGACCTGGTCGCCGTGGCTCATCCACACCATCGTGCTCCCCGAGAGCCCGGCAAGCAGGTCCGTCGTGTCCCGAACCGTCACCGACGCCCGCCCATACTCGCGGTGCGACGCGCGCGTCACCTGCGCCCCGAGCATCTGACAGGCCAGCTGCATGCCGTAGCAGATCCCCAGCACCGGCACCCCGAGCTCCAGCAGCCCGGGGTCGCACGTGGGCGCTCCCGCCTCGTACACGCTCGACGGCCCGCCGGAGAGGATGATCCCCTTGGGCCGCAGCCCCGCGACATCCTTCACCGTGGCCCTGGGGCCCACCAGCACCGAGAACACCCCCGACTCTCGCACCCGCCGCGCAATCAGCTGCGCCGTCTGCGACCCGAAGTCCACGATCACCACCGTCTCTCGGCCGGCGGTCGCCCCTAGATGCGCCCCGAGCCCGCCACTCGGGGCCGGATCGTGCCCGGGTCCGTTCTTTGTGTCCGAGGGCGTTCCTGCAGCGGTGCTCGTCGTGTGGTGCATGGTTGGGCTGGTTCGTGCTGAGCAGTTCTGGCTTGTGACGCGGCGCGTTGCCGATGAATACTTGGTATACCCGACCCCCGATCACGCATCTGACTCATTATTCGCCTCATGCGTCCACGTTCCCGCTCACCCCTGGCCACCCCGCCGCGTCGATCGCCCCCCCTTGCCCGCGCGTGCCTGGCCTTGTGCGCACTGCCCTGTCTCATGGCCTGCCTCACGCCCCCCACCGAGAGCTCCTTTGACTCCCCAGACCCCGCTGCGCAGCTCCCAGCCATCCTCAAGAGCTCCCAGTCGCTTGACCCCGCCAGCATCCCCCACCTGGTCCGCCTGCTCACCAGCGAGGACCCCGCCGTCCGGCTCCTGGCCATCGACGCCCTGGGCACGATCACCGGGCAGTCCCTGGGCTATCGGGCATGGGACCCGCCAGGTCAGCGCGCCGCCGCCATCGAACGCTGGCAGCGCGTGGTGGCCGAGCGGGCATTGGGCGCCAACAGTTCCACCCCAGCCCAGCGCTCCGACAAACCATGAACAACGGGGAACCCATCCAACCAGGCGCCGCACCGGCCCCGCAGCTCAAGCTGCAGGTGCTCTCCAACCCGCTCTTCCTCAGCGGCGTCCGTGAGCTGGTCTACCAGCTCGCTGTCCGGCTGGGGTTCCCTGACGAGGCCTGCGGCCAGCTCTCGTTGGCCGTCGACGAGGCCATCTGCAACGTCATCCGCCACGGCTACCAGCGCGCCCACGACCGCCCCATCTGGATCAGCTTCTTCGCCGACGGCGGCGTGGCCGACCCCGAGCACCCGGCCGTCTCGCCCACCTCAGCCCTGCGCATCGTCATCGAGGACGAAGCCAAGCAGGTCGACCTTGCCTCCATCCGCTCGCGCAACCTCGAAGAGATCCGCCCCGGCGGCCTGGGCGTCCACATCATCAAGGAAGTCATGGACGAGGTCCGCTACGAGCACCGCCACCCAGCCGGCATGCGGCTGACAATGCTCAAGCGCCGCCTCCCCGACGCCCCTCTCTCCCCGCACACGCCGAGCCCAGGGCGCCTCTCCTCGGCCGGAGGCACCCCATGATACCTTCCTCCAGTCACGGCACACCGGGCGGCCAAGGGGCCCCCGCCCGCGGCCTGCGCATCGCCTCCGAGGCCCGCGACGCCTTCATCGTCCTGAGCCCCGAGGGCGACATCGACCTCATGGGCTCGCCCGCCCTGCGCACCGAGATCACCAAGGCCCAGCAGACGGGCAAGGACCTGGTCATCGACCTGAGCAAGGTCCCGTACATGGACTCCTCCGGCCTGGCCACGCTCGTGGGCGCCATGCAGGCCGCGCGGCGGACGCGCAAGCAGATCACCCTTTGCGGCCTGACCGACCGCGTCCGGTCGATCTTCTCGATCGCGCGACTTGAGAACGTCTTCCGCATCGTCCCCACGCTCGACGACGCGACCAAGCCCGCCTGACCCCCGGCCACGCCGCCAGCCCCGGCCGGCACCCTGCACCACGCAACGCTCCCGGGCGCAGCCTCCCTCAGCGTGCTCCGCTCCGAACAGCGGCGGCAGCCGCCTCACGCCTCACGAACGCCCGACGGTCAGGGCCACGCCGGTCCCGCCGTCCTCGCCGCCGGCGCGCAGCTTCTCGGCGGCCATCTTCTCCCACCCCGAGCCCAGCGCGCCGATCGGGTCCGGCGGCACGATATCGACCTTCTTCTCGCCCAGCCGGGCCTCGCCGCGCTGCACGCGGGCCTCGAACTGCTTGCACTCGATGAGCAGCCGGTCGAGGATCTGCTCCTCGGGCACGTTGGCCACCCGCTCGCCCTGGACGTAGATAATCCCGCGCCGGTCGCCAGCGAAGACCGCCACGTCCGCCCCCTCCGCCTCCCCGGGGCCGTTGACGATGCACCCCATGACGGCCACCTTGATCGGCAGCGCCACCTCCGCCGAGAGCTTCTTGCGAACGTCCTGCACCAGGCTGATCAGGTCCACCTGGATCCGCCCGCACGTCGGGCAGGCGATCAGCTCCACCCCCTTGCGCTCGCGCAGCCCAAGCGAGTAGACCAGCTCCAGCCCGTCCTCGACCTCGTACACCGCGTCCGAGGCGTACGAGATCCGGATCGTGTCCCCGATGCCCCCGGCCAGCAGCGTCCCCAGCGCCACCACCGAGCGGATGCACCCGGTCTCCTTGGGCCCGGCGTGCGTCACGCCCAGGTGCAGCGGGTGGTCGAACCGCTTGCTGATCTCCGTGTACGCCTCGATCACCGTCACCGGGTCCATCGACTTGGCCGAGATCACGACGTCGTAGAAGTCCTGCTCGTAGAACACGTCCAGGTACTCTTCGAGCTTGGTGATCATGATCGCCAGCAGGTAGCCGCGCCGGTTGTCCGAGAAGAACGCCCCGAGCTCCTTGAGCCGCCGCTCCTTGTCCTTGCGCTCGATGATCGAGCCCTCGTTGACCCCGACCCGGATGGGCAGCCCGCGCGCCTTGCACGCCTGGATCACGTCGGTCACCTGGGCCCGGTCGCTGATGTTCCCCGGGTTGAGCCGGATCTTGTGCACGCCGGCCTCGATCGCCTCGAGCGCGCGCTGGAAGTGGAAGTGCACGTCGGCCACGATCGGCACGCGCACCTGCGGGATGATCCGCTTGAGCGCCTCGGTGTCCTTCTTCTCGGGCACCGCCACGCGCACCACGTCGGCCCCCGCGGCCGTCAGCCGGTTGATCTCGGCCACGCACGCGTCGATGTCGTACGTGTACCCGGTCGTCATGGTCTGCACCGAGACCGGCGCCGGCTCGGTCGCGCGGCCCGACGCGTCGGGCTTGCCGCCGCCGATCTTGACAAAGCCGACACGCGCGTCTCCGATCGTCACCTGCCGAGTGGGGCGTCTGGCGTTCATAAGTCCCCAATGTTAGCGATCAATACGGGGCGTGTCGCTCGGCGCGCTGGCGCACTTGGCCACCCCCGGCTCGCGCCCGGCCTCCCCCCTCACGCGCCCGGCCTCAGCCGATCACGCCCGAGAGCCCCGTGAGCGTCAGGATCAGCCGCCCGAGCTCGGCCGGCACCGGCATCGCGCTCAGCCGCGCCTGCCTGAGCAGCACAAACCCCTCGAAGCGCGCGTCGGCCTTCATCGCCGCCAGCGTCAGCGGCTCCGGGGCCAGGCCGGCCGGCTCAAGATCGATCACCGGCGTGGCGATCTGGCCCCGGCTGTTGACGCCGGGCTTGGCCGGGTCGGGGTACGGGTCGCTGACCGCCCGCGCCGCGCCCACCACGCGCTTCTGATCCGCCGTGTGATAGATCAGGGCCAGGTCCCCGCGGCGCATCGCCCGGATGTGCCCAAGCGCAGCAGGGTTGGCCACCCCGTCCCACGCGCAGCGGCCCCGCCCGTGCAGGTCCTGGTAGCTGAACTCCCCGGGCTCGGTCTTGAGCAGGAACATCGCCACGACGCGCCCTCCCATCACCCCGCGCTCCGGGTCCCGTCTGCGGGCGTCACCGAGAAGACCACCGTGGCGCTCATGCCGCCACCCGGCGGCAGCACCCGCACGCCAGTCCCCGGCGTCCCTCGCCGGAGCATGTTGAACCCGTCGTTGACCATAGAAACCGGCTCGACGGCGATGAACGGCTCGGGCTGCCCGCCCGCGCGCACGGGCGTGTACACGACCAGGTGCCCAAGCGGCGCCGGCGCGTCCATGCGCACCGTGTGGGTGCCGTAGGCCAGCACCGCCCAGCCGCCAAAGCCATCGAACACGTCGTCCACCCCCAGCCCCGGCGGGCTGCGCAGCTCGCTCAGCCGGCGCGACAGCGCGTCGCGCGCCGCCGGGCCCCGCGGGATGCTCCGCCACGCCGGGTACCGCCCCCGCACCGGGGCCATCAGCCGCACCTGGCGGCTCTGGCCGGGGACCCACCGCGGGAAGTACGGGTGCAGCCCCAGCCCAGCGGGCATCGCCACCGGGCCGGTGTTGGTCAGCGACAGGTCCACACGCAGGCTCAGGCCCTCGACCTCGTACCGCGCCTGGCACGCGAACGGAAACGGGAAGTTCACGCCGGCGTGCTCGGAGCTGAGGAACCCCAGCCGCGCCGACTCCGGCGAGCGGTCGATCACCCTCCACGGCCTGGCGCGTACGTCGCCGTGGGAGGCGGCGCCCTCGGGCGTGGTCGGCCGCAGGGCGTGGTCGGCCCCCTGGAACTCGAACCGGGCCCCCGCCACGCGGTTGGTCCACGGGGCCATGACGAAGCACCCCGGCTTGGACGACGGGTCCTCGCCGGGCACGCCGCGGGCGATGATCGGTACCGCTGGGCCGCGCCGCCGCTGCCAGTGCAGGTCCATGATCGACCCCCCGCGGGCGTGGTCGATCCGTGCTACAAGGTCGCCGTTGCTGAGCGTGATCGGCTCCATCATCGGCGACAGTAGCGCACGGGCGCACAGCCCCGCCCCGCCCCGCGCGGGCCCTGGGCAGCTCGCCGCGAGGCGCCGGCGACGGCCGGTGTCGGCCCGCCCGCTGCGACGGGCCTCGACGCGGCTGCGAGGCCATGCAAGGCCTGTTCACCCTGCGGCCTGTCACCAGCAGCCCAGCGCAGCAGCAGCGCCCAACGACAGCACCCCGCGACGAGCGCGGGGTGCTGGGTGGATCGTGAACAATTCGCCGACGCGCGTGACCGATCGATCTCGCACGCCCGCGTTGATCCTGGGCCGATCAGCGCTGCGGCGCGGCGGGGACCTCAGCGGTCTTGCCGGCAGCGGCGCAGCAGGAGTCGGTGCCCTGGCAAGCCCCGCCGCAGTCGCAGCCGGGGTGATCAGCCGAGCAGCTCTGGGGAGCGGAGGCCTCGGTGCCGGTCGAGCACGAGCCGGCCTCAGCCGTGGTCGAGCAGGAACCGGCCTTGGCCTCGGTCGAGCACGAGCCGGCCTTGGCCTCGGTCGAGCAGGACGAAGCGCCGTGCGAGAGGACCTCGCCGGTCAGCGGGCACACCGCGTGGCCCTGGGCAGCGCTGGGCGAGCCCTGGCTGGCGACGACCATGCCGCAGGAGCTCAGGTTCTCCGAGGCGACCTCCGCCGGGACCGAACACGAGCCGCCGCTGAGCGGGCAGCCGCCCTGGCTGAGCGTCTGGAACATCGAGTACGAGCCGGCAACGCCCAGCCCCATACCGACCACCGAAAGAACCGCCGCGATCGAGCTCATCCCACGTGCCTTCATCTCGTGCTCCTTGCCGTTGTCTGGGCGATGACCCGCGGACCATCGCCGTGCTGGGAATCCGGCCCGATCGGGCCTGAGTGCCCGCGACCACGCCACGCGGCGTGGACGCAGGGCATTATCCAAACGTACGCATGAGTCGGAAAAAGGTTGGGAGCTCTGGCGAAATTTTTGACAAAGTGGGGTTCAGGATTTGCCCGAGCCGGCCCAGTCGGCGCAACCGCACAAGAACACCAAGAAGGCATGGCGTGCGTCTATTGATACACATTGACACGGGCACTGCATCGCCCCGCCTACAGAGCCAGCCAGCCCCGAGCGTGGGCCGTGGGCCGAAGACGAAGTTAGAAGACCGCCTCGAGGACCTGGTAACGCTCCTGCGTCCCCGGGACGTAGGCCACGATCTGATACGTCCGTCCCACGCCCGCTGAGGGAGCGATGTCCAGCACCTGGAAGATGCGGTCGTGCACCGCGGTGATGCGCTGGATGAACTTGTGCACGGGCTCAGCCGAACGGCTCAGCCCCGCGGCGTCTTCGACCAGGTAGACGGCGTACTCGGCGCCCGGGAACGGCAGGGCGGTGGCGCGGAAGAGGGTCTTGCTGCTGATGGGGTCGAAGAGGAAGAAGCCCTGGGCGCGGTTGGTGATGCGCTGCGGGGTCATGTCGGTGGCGGTCAGGGCCAGGTGCTTGGAGCCGGGCTTGCTGAGCACGAAGGCCCAGTTGCTCACCAGCGTGGAGGCGAAGTGCTGGTCGCTGGCGGCCAGGCGTGCGGCCTGCTGGAGGTTGGAGAACTCGCGGTTGAGCAGGACGAGCATGAACCCGAGCAGGAGCGAGGCGGCCACAGCCCCGATGGCCGCGCTCCGCCAGAGGCGGGAGATGCCGCTCGGCCCGGGCGTCGTGATGGTGCCGAGCCTGGCGACGACGGTGCGGTCGGCCTGGTCCTCGGCCTGCACGCGCTCCAGGGCCGCCTGGCGCAACTCGGGGCGCGGCTCGACGTCGGGCAGCAGGTGGGTGCACCGGGCCGAGAGGGCCTGCTGAGCGCGGACCTGGTCCTGCTGGGCCGGCGGCAGGACGAGGAACGTGGCGTCAAAGGCGCGGCGTTCCTGCTCGTCGAGCACGCCGAAGACGTCGAGCGTGGCCAGCTCGAGCATCTCGCGCAGGGTCAGGCGCGGGGCGTTCTGGTCGTTGTCCGGGGGTGTCATGCGGGCGTTCCTTCCAAGACGGGATCGATCTCGCGCAGGCGCACCAGGGCGCGGCTGAGGGCGGACTTGATCGTGCCCAGCGGGGCGTTGAGCTCCTCGCCGATCTGGCGCAGCGTCTGGCCGTTGAGATAGGCCCTGGTGACAACGGCCCGCTGCAGGGCCGGCAGCTGGTCGACGCGGCGCATCAGCGTGGCGAAGCGCTCGTCGCGCTCGGCGCGCTGCTGGGCGTTGGGTTGGGCCTGGGCGATGTCCGCGGCGCGGTCGTCGATGGCCACAGCCCGGACGCCGGCCCGGCCCCGGCGGAGCCGGTCGACCAGGTACCGCCGGGTGATGAGCATCACCCAGGTGACCAGGGCGGCCCGCGCCGAGTCGTACCGCCCGGCCGTCCTCCACAGGCGGATGAAGACCTCCTGGACGGCGTCCTCGGCCTCGTCTCGGCTTGGCAGGATCTGGTACGCCATGCGGTAGACCAGCGAGCCGAACCTGTCGTAGAGCTTCTCCAGCGCGCGCGGATCGCTCTGCGCCACGCCGCGCATGAGCGAGAGATCAGCGGCGAGTTGTTCCTCGGAAACGGGCACGACGGCTCCTTGGCCGGGCCAAGCCGAAGACCGACTCAAAAGGCCGATGTCCCCACCCGATACGGCCCGCCGGACGCGAGGGATCCATGCTCGTGAAGTTCTTGAATCATAAGGGCCTAAGCGGGGGCGCCGGTGTTGCCGCCGGTGAGGAGGCGGGGGTACCGCTCGGTCGATAGAACGCTGCGCGCAGGCCGAGTGCGGACATCGAAAGAGCGGCGGGCCTAGGGGCGTCACACGGCTGGAGCATTGGAATAGGGACAACGCGTACTTATTCTGCCTTTGTTTGGTTATTGGACGTGACGAGGAAAAGACTGGCTGAATACCGGCGCGTGCGGTAGAATGGATTGACGAATCAAGGGTTCCACCCGACCAGGATTTGACGGATGCACAGCGCAGGCGCATCTATCCAGTTGGCCAAGCCGCCACGCACGGCGCCCACAGGCCGCGGCCGGGGTGGCTTTACGATCGCCGACCTCCTGGTTTCTATAACCATCATGCTGGTGCTGGTCTCGTTGTTACTCCCCACGTTCGCCGGCGTGCGTGAAGCGACCCGGCAGGTGGTCTGTAGCGCCAACGTCCGCTCGGTGGGGACGGCGATGCAGATGTACTCCAACGTGTGGAATGACTACCTCCCGCCGAGCGTGCACGACGGCGTCGGTCGGGCCAGCGAGAGCCGGCAGCTGCACCTGATGTTCATTGGCCGGCTCGAATCGATGAACCAGTGGGACGGGGCCGGGATCCTGTACAGCGAGGGGTTCTTGTCCACGCCGGGGGTGTTTTATTGCCCCTCGCACCAGGGCGACAACCGCAAGCGGGAGTTCGATGAGCAGTGGGACGGCAAGGAGGGGCAGATCGCCCTCAACTACCACTACCGCGGGGCGAGCGTCAACGGCATCGAGCGGATCACGCTGCTGCCGCTGACCGCTGCGGTGCTGACCGATTCGCTGGGGACGCAGCAGGACTTCAACCACCGCGTGGGGGCCAACGCGCTGCGGTCGGACATGAGCGTGTGGTGGGTGCAGGACCAGGGCGGCAAGATCGCCTCGAGCCTGGCGCCGGACGTGGGCACGGCCGACAACCAGTCGCGCGTCTCCACGGCGTGGCGGGCGATCGACGCGGGCGTCTCCAACGGCGGGGTCGTCGATCCCAGCCGGGATCCGACGGAGGCTGCTCCCGAGGTCGCGCCCGCGGTGCAGCAGGGTCGAGCCGGGCGTCTGAGCCGGTAAGCCGCCGATCACGAGGCGTATCGCGGGCGCAGCGGGCGGGCGGTCGCTCGCCGAGCAATGATCGTGCATGAGACCCGAGCACGCCGCGTCGCTGCTGTGGAATGTGCGTTCCCTTGGCGCGCGTCTGGGCGCGGCGGCGCTGGCGTTGGGCCTGCACGCAGCGGGGGCCGGCGCGCAGCTGGTGCCGCAGCGGTTGTACTACGGCGTTGGGCAGGCTGCGCCGATCGAGGTGCGCGCCCCGGACGGCCAGGGCGTCGGTGAGGGTGGTGGCGAAGCGGGGGCGGGGGGTGGCACGGGTGTGGGGGGTGTGGGGGGTGGGGACGAGGGGCTGTACATCACGCTGCGGCGGATGGACACGGGGGCCGAGATCGCCCGTGCGGCGGTGGCGCGAGGGGCGGTGGACATCGCGGCGATGTTCCCGGTGCTCTCGTCGCCGGAGCCGGGCGTGGTGCCGCGGGCGCTGTGGGCTCAGCTGGTGCGGGCCCGGCGGGTCGAGGGGGCCGCTGAGGCCGGCGCGGGCTCGGCAGAAGAGCCCATCGGCGGTCCGTTGGTGGTGCAGCGGATGCTCACGCCGGAGCGGTTCGAGCTCGACGAGCGCGTGCCGCAGGCCCCGCGCGTGGTGGCCCCCGAGGGCCGGCAGGGGGTAATGGTCTTGACGGGCCTGCGCGTGTACGCCGACAAGCTGGTGCGCATGGAGACCGACGCCGGGGGGCTGCTCATCCGCCTGCGGCCGGACGAGGCTCCCAACACCGCGTGGAACTTCCGCGAGCTTGCTGGGGGCGGCTTCTACAACGGCGTGGTCTTTCACCGGGTGGTGCCCGTTGGGCGCACCGGCGGGGGCTTTGTGATCCAGGGCGGGGACCCGAGCGGGACCGGGGAGGGCGGGCCGGGGTACGAGATCGACCTGGAGCGCAGCGGGCTCGCCCACGACTTCGGCGTGGTGTCGATGGCGCGGGACCGCCAGCCCAACACCGGCGGCTCGCAGTTCTTTGTGTGCCTGACGCGCCAGGAGACGGCCCGGCTGGACGGCCTGTACACGGCCTTTGGCGAGGTGATCTCGGGGGAGGGAACGATCGCGGCGATCGCGGCGTTGCCACTCGAGCCGGGCGAGGCCAACCGCCCGGTGACCCCGCCGCGGATCGTCCGGGCTGAGCTGGTGGACGCGCCACCGGCGGGGACTGGCCCGGGGCGGGTTCGGCTGGGATCGCCCAGCGAGCGGTGAGCGCCCTGGGGGCTGTACACGGGGCGGTCGCGCGCGGAGGGCGGGACGGAGCGGGTATGGGGCGGTGGGGGGGTGGGGGTTGGGGGGCGCAGTGGGGTCAGGCGTCGGCGGCCTTGGCGAGCGGCTCGGCGCGGTCGGACGGCTCTTGGCTCTCGTCCCACTGGAACTGCGCCCGCGCGCCGACGATGGACAGGAGCGCGTGGAGGTGGCGCTCGATGGAGGACCTGGCCTCGGCGAGGTAGCGCGGGTCGCTCGACTGGTACAGCTCGCTGGCCTGCTGCTGGGCGCGGCGCATCAGGTCGGCCTGTCGCTGGGCGTTCATGGCGATGACATCGACCAGGCCCAGGACCTTGCCGCCCTGGACGTCGTAGGGGGTCACGTCGATGAGCCGCAGCTGGCCCTGGAGCGGGGGCAGGCGGAGGAGGAAGGCGCCGTCGGGCAGCTGGGCGGCGTCGGCGAGGCGCACGCGGGCCAGGTCGACGTAGTACTGCTTCTCGAAGTGGAAGATCATCGCCAGGCGGGCGTGGGAGAGCAGCAGCGGCGGGAGCCAGGAGAGCCCGCTGGTGGCGGTGGCGATCTCCTTGGCGTAGACCTCCAGGCCGACGAGCTTGCCGACGGCGCGGACGCGTTCGGTGATCAGCTGGAGGGTGACGCGCTCGTCGCGGAAGCGGGCCGGGCCGCGTCGCAGGAGCCAGGCGGTCAGGAGCACGCTGACGCCGACCGCCAGCGCGATGAGGATGAGCCACGGGAGGGCGCCGCTGAGCATGGGGGATGATTGGGAGCTTGAGGGGGTGGGGTTTTGGGCCGGCTAGGCGCCCCGGCGGGCGAGGGCGACGGCCAGGTCGGCGCCGACGCGGGCGTTGTTGAGCGCAAGGTCCAGGTTGGTGCGCAGCGTGGCGCCGCCGCTGACGCGGTGGAGCGCCTGGAGGATGGCCGGGGTGAGGTCTCGCCCTGAGGCGTGGGGCGTCTGGTCGCGCGCCTGGGTGAGCCAGCCCTCGAAGCGCGCCGGGTCGATCGCTGAGTCAGCCGGGGGCGGGACGCAGACCAGCACGCCGCGGCGGGTGCGCGAGAGCTCGGCGTCGAGGTAGTGCGCCAGGTCGGCGGGGTCGTCGAAGCGGGCGTCGACGCCGGCGTGGCCGTCGGCGCAGTAGAAGGCGGGGAAGCGGTCGGTCCTGTAGCCGATGACGGGCACGCCGAGCGATTCGAGGAGCTCGCGCGTGGCCGGGGGGTCGAGGAAGGACTTGCAGCCGCTGGCGACGACGGCGACGGGGAAGCGGGCCAGCGCAGCCAGGTCGGCGGAGATGTCCGGGCGCTGGGAGAGCTCCCGGTGGACGCCGCCGATGCCGCCGGTGGCAAAGACACGCACGCCGGCGCGGGCGGCCAGCTCGGCGGTGGCGCTGACGGTGGTGGCGCCGTGCCCTCGGCGATGGAGGGTCAGGCCGAGGGTCGCGGTGTTGACCTTCGGCACGTGGTCGTGGGCCAGGAGCGCGGCCAGGTCGCCGCCGGACATGCCCACGATCGGGCGGCCGGCCAGGACGCCGACCAGGGCCGGCTCGGCGCCGCGCGCGGAGATTTCTGCGGCGAGCCTGGCGTGGAGGGCCAGGGCCTCGTGCCGGGGCACGCCGTGGAGCAGGAGTGTGGTTTCCAGGGCCAGCCTTGGCCGGGGGCGGTCGGCGGGGGCGCCGCCGGTGGGCTGGGGGGGGCTGGGGTGCTCGTCCTCCTGAGGGTCGAGGCTGCCGGGCGCTCGGTGCGGGGTCGGCGTGGGCATGAGGGAGGGTACGTCCCCGCTGAGCGAGGGTGCCCCGTGGGCGTGCGCAGCGGGTAGCATGGGCGCCATGAGCCAGCCGGGACCATCGAGCCAGCCGGAGCCCGGGGTGGGCAAGGGGCGTCTCACGTACGGCTCGTACCTGCGGGTGCCGGAGCTGCTCTCGCTCCAGCAGGAGCTCTCGTCGCCGGCGCACCACGACGAGCTGCTGTTCATCGTGAGCCACCAGGTGTACGAGCTGTGGTTCAAGCAGATGCTCCACGAGCTGCGCGCCATCGCCGAGCACCTGGACGGCGGGCGTGTCACGCGGGCGTCGCAGCTGTTCGAGCGTGTGCACGCGGTGCAATCGCTGCTGACGGCGCAGATCCCGGTGCTCGAGACGATGTTCTCGGTGGAGTTTGCGCGCTTCAGGGACAGGCTGCGGCCGGCGTCGGGGTTCCAGTCGGTGCAGTTCCGGCTGCTGGAGTTCTTCAGCGGGCGTAAGAACGAGCGGATGGTCACGCTGGTCGGGGACGACGATCGGGCGCGGGAGCAGATGCTGGCGGCGCTGGCCGGGCCGACGCTGTACGATCACCTGATGAGGTGCCTTGCGGGGCACGGGGTGGCCATCCCGGCCGACGTGCTGGGCCGGGACACGCGCCTGGCGTACGCGGGGGACGCGCGCGTCGCCGAGGCGCTGGCGCCGGTGTACCGCGACTCGCACGGGAGGTTCGACCTGTTCCGGCTGTGCGAGCACTTTGTCGAGTACGACGAGCGGCTGGCGATCTGGCGGTTCCACCACGTGCAGATGGTCGAGCGGATGATCGGGGGCATGGCGGGCACGGGGGGCTCGGCCGGGGCGCGGTACCTGTCGACGACGCTCTGGGGCAAGCTCTTCCCGGATCTGTGGGCCGTGCGCGACAGGCTGGCAGACGCCGGCGCGCAGGCCGCGGCGGAGGGTGGAACGGGGGCCGGGGGCAGGTCGGGGGGGTGACGGCGGGATAATGTGGGCCGATGAGCACGCAGTGCCAGGTCGGGAGCGTGACGGTCGGTCGGGGGCGGCCGCTGGCGGTGATCGCTGGGCCGTGCGTGCTCGAGACGCTCGAGCTGGGGCTTGAGGTGGGTCGAGTGGTGCGCGACGCGTGCGCAGCGGCGGGGCTTGGGTACGTGTTCAAGGCGTCGTTCGACAAGGCCAACCGGTCGAGCGTGGCCTCGCCGCGTGGGCCCGGGCTTGAGCGCGGGCTCGGGTGGCTCGGCGAGATCGGCCGGGCGCTGGGCGTCCCGACGACCACGGACATCCACGAGCCGGCGCAGGCGCTGCCGGCGTCGCGCGTGGTGGACGCGCTGCAGATCCCCGCGTTCCTGTGCCGGCAGACGGACCTGCTGCTTGCGGCGGGGCGCGCAGCGGCCCAGCACGGGCGGGCGGTGAACGTCAAGAAGGGGCAGTTCATGTCGCCGGGGGAGATGGGCGGGGCGCTGCGGAAGCTGGCCGAGGCGGGGTGCACGCGCGTGATGCTCACCGAGCGGGGCACGGCCTTCGGGTACGGGCGCCTGGTGAACGACTTCCTGGGGCTCGGCGACCTGATGGAAGTGACGGCGACGCTGGGCGGTCAGCCGGTGGGGCCGGTGCCGGTGTGCTTTGACTGCACGCACAGCACGCAGCTGCCCGGGGCCGGCGAGCAGACCGGCGGACGCCCCGAGCGGGCGCCGCTGCTGGCGCGGGCGGCGGTGGCGGCGGGCGTGCACGCGGTGTTCTTGGAGTGCCACCCCGAGCCGGCCCGAGGGCTGAGCGACGCGGCGACGATGCTGGAGTTGGCCGCGGTGCCCGGGCTCGTCGGGGCCCTGGCGCGGATCCGCGGCGCGCTGGTGGCGGGGTCATGAGCGACCCAGCGTCGCGGTCCGATGCCCGGGGGAGAGATGGGAGCGGGGGTGGGGGGGGCGGGGTCGGTCCGGTCGGGGCGAGCGCGGGCCACGCGCCGGTGATGCTCGCCGAGACCCTCGAAGCGCTGGGGCTGGGCACGCGCGAGGCTCAGGGGCACGGGGCGCACGGCGGGCCGCTGGTGTACCTCGACTGCACCGCGGGCCTGGGGGGCCACGCGTCCGCGGTGGCGGCGCTGCTGCCGGCGGGGAGCGTGGTGGTGCTGGTGGATCTGGACGCGGGGAACCTTGCGAGGGCGGCTGAGCGTGTGCGTGCGGCAGCGGGGGGTGTGGGGGGTGCGGGGGGGCAGGGGTCGGCGGGGTGTGAGTCGCCCGTATCGGTGCGCGCGGTGCACGCGAACTTCGCTGAAGCGCCCCACGTGATGGCCGGGCTTGGGCTCAGGGCGGATCTTGTGCTGGCGGACCTGGGCTTTGCCTCGACGCAGGTGGACGACGCCGGGCGTGGGCTGTCGTTCCGTCAGGACGGCCCGCTGGACATGCGGCTGGACCGCTCGCGCGGCCCCACGGCGGCGGCGCTGATCGCCGGGGCTGAGGCCGGCGAGCTTGAGCGCTGGCTCCGGGAGTACGGCGAGGAGCGGCACGCGCGGCGCATCGCGGGGGCGATCGTGGCGGCGCGGGCCCAGGGGCCGATCGAGACGACGGGGCAGCTGGCGGGGATCGTCCGCGGGGTGGTGCCGCGGGGCGCCGAGCCGATCGATCCGGCGACGCGCACGTTCCAGGCCCTGCGGATCGCGGTCAACGACGAGCTGGGGAGCTTGGACGTGTTCCTGGAGGCGGTGTCGCGCGGGCACGCCGGCGGGGCGTGGCTGGCGCGCGGGGCGCGCGTGGCGGTCGTCGCGTTCCACTCCCTGGAGGACCGGCCCGTCAAGCGCGCCTTCGGAGGGCTGGTCGAGCGCGGGCTGGCGGAGGCGGTCGGGGGTCAGCCGGCTCGGCCGAGCGAGGGCGAGGTCGCGGGCAACCCTCGGGCCAGGTCGGCCAAGCTGCGAGCCGTCCGGGTCGTGGGCTGAGGCGCGGTCGGCGGTCTGGCTTTCCGGCGCCGCGGGCGGACGGGCGCGGCGAGCGGGCAGGGCGGGCGGAGATGCGGGGGGGAAAGGAGCGGGGAATGGGGAGCGGAGGATGGAGGGGTGGGGGGGTGAGCGATGGAGAGGGGAAGTTCGTGAGAAAACAGGGGCGCTGCCGATAAAGTGTGGCCCCCGGGCACCGCTGCGCCCGCGCGGGCTGTGCACCCTGGTCAAGGACGATCACGATGACACGCGAACACAAGCTGGCGTTGATCCTGGGATTTGCGGTGCTGCTGGTTGTGGGCATCCTGGTGAGCGACCATTTCTCGACGGCGCGACGCGCGGTGATCGGGGTGGAGATCGCGGCCGGTCGCCCCGGCGTCGAGTCGGTGATCCAGGACCCGCTGCCGGGCCCGGCCCCGCTCGTTGGCGGCCAGACGCTGGCGACGACCTCGATCAACGGCACGCCGCTGCCGGACCCGGAGCCGCTGGCGGATCCGGAGTTGATCGGCCCGGCGGTGGCGTCACTCGACGGCGGGGAGCCCGAGGGCGCAGGCCCGAAGGTGATCGTGATGGACGGCCGGGTCGATTCGCTCGGGCGTGATCAGAGCGAGGACGTCCCGGAGGGGTTCGAGGCGGTGGGGTCGAGCTGGAGGGGCTGGGACGCGGCCGTCAGCACGGAAATCAAGCCGTCGCCGATTCAGCAGGGCGCAGCCAAGGCCGGCGAGAGCGAGGTCGGTCAGGCCAATATCGACAAGGGCAGGCTCGTCCAGGTGGGTGCCGTGGAATTGCCGGTCGGGCTGCCGGTCAGCACCGGGCGCCTCCGCGAGCACGCGGTGTCCAAGGACGACTCGATGTGGGCCATCGCCAAGCGGTACTACGGCGACGGGGCGTTGCACACCAAGCTGGCCGAGTACAACCAGGGCCGGCTGAGCAAGGGCGGGGTGCTGCGGGCGGGCGTGACGCTGCGGGTCCCGCCCAGGGACGTTCTGCTGGGCAAGGCGGCCCTGGCGCCCGACGCGCGCGTGGACAGGTCGGTCGCGGGCGGGGACGGCCCGCGGGTGCGAGAGTCGGGCGACGCGAAGAGGCCGGCGGATCGCCCTCGCGGCGAGCTGGCGGAGCGGGCCCAGGCCAAGCCCGGGGCTAACGAGGCCGGCGCGGCCCGCGTGTACGTGGTGCGTCGCAACGACACGCTCGGGGACATCTCGCGGGCGCTGCTGGGCACGTCCAAGCGGTACCGGGAGATCTACGAGCTGAACCGGGGCGTGCTGCCCGATCCGGATAATCTGGTCGCGGGCGTGAGCCTGAAGATCCCGTCGCGCTGAGCCCGCGGGCTCGTGGCGAGGCTGAGCCAGGAGGCCGAGGGTGTTCATCAAGCTGTGCGTGCTGATCCTTGGTGGCGGCGGGTGCGCAGCGGGGCTGCTGTCGCTGCGTCAGCAGCGGCTGGACGCGGTGCACGAGATGATCGTGCTCCAGGACAAGATGACGGCGCTGGACCGCGACCTGCTGACGCTGCGGACGCGGATCGCCTCGCTGGTGACACCCGAGCGTGTGGAGCGGATGGCCCTGGCACTGGGGCCGTTGCGTCCGCTGGGCGTGTCGCTGGGCGAGCGTGACCTGGCGGCCGAGCCCGTCGAGCGGCGCGAGGGCCAGACGCCGCGTGAGCGCGCTGCGGCGCCCCGGGCGCGGGCGGCGCGCGGCGTGAACGGGGAGGGCGCCTCTGGCGAGCGGCCTCCGGCGGGCGCGGGTACGCGGGGGGTGGTGGGGGCGGGGGGTGCTGAGGCGGTCGCGTCAGGGACGCAGCGTGACGAGGGGCTGGCGCGATGAGTCGGCACGCCGGGGAGCCAGAGGCGCCGCTGCGCCACACCGGCGTGGCCGGCGTGCGAGTGGGAGCGTGGGCGCTGGCGCTGGTGGTGATCACCGCGGTGGGGGTGCTGGCGGTGGTGGCGCGCGTGGCGCAGCTGCAGGTGCGGCCCGAGCGGGCGCTCGAAGCGCACATCGGCCCGCGCGTGGCCACGCGGCCCGACGCCGGCAGGCGCGGGGACATCCTGGACCGGCGCGGCAGGGTGCTGGCCTCGACACGCTTTGCGCCGCGCGCGTTCGTGGACCCGCAGGGCTTCGACGCCGAGCGGTCGCTTGCGCACCTGACCGAGCTGTCGCGCGTCCTGGGCGTGCCGCTGGAGGAGATCGGCCCGCGCGTGATCCGTGCGATGGCGCACAACGAGCGTGTGGCGGCGGTGGCCGGCGCCGCCGGTGGGGGCGAGTCGGGTGTGGATGGCATGAGTGGCGTGGCGGGCGTGGTGGTGGCGGGGGGTGTGGGGGATGAGCCGGGGGCACAGGTCGCGGCGCGGCCGATCCGGTACGTGCCGCTGACGCGCGGCGCGATGGACGAAGCGGTGGCTGAGGCGGTCGGGCTGCTCAAGATCCCCGGCGTGCACATCGAGATGGTGCCGGTGCGTCAGCAGAGCGCCGAGGGGCTGGTCGGGGCGCTGGTGGGGCGCGTGGGGGCCGAGCCGGAGTGGAACCGAGCGGCGGAGGGCCGGCTGCACGAGCGGCTCGAGCCCAGCGCCGGTTCGTTCGCGTACGTGCACGATGCGCGCGGCAGGCCGATGTGGATCGAGCCCGGGGCGTACCGGCCGGCGCGCCGCGGGGAGGACGCGCGGCTGTCGGTGGACCTGGAGCTTCAGAGGATCGTGGTGGAGGAGCTTGCGCGCGGGGTGGCCGAGGCCAACGCGCAGGGCGGCCGGGCGGTGCTGCTCGACCCGCACACCGGCGAGGTGCTGGCGCTGCACGACATCATCGCGGAGCGCTCGGACCTGACCGAGTACGACTGGAAGACGCTGATCCCGCGCGACAAGCTCGGCGGGCCGAGGTACCGGGTGCTCAAGCCGGACCCGGCGCGGGCCGGCGGGCAGTCGCTGGCGCGGGCGCGGGCGATCGAGGACATCTACGAGCCGGGGTCGACGTTCAAGCCGTTCGTGTGGTCTGCGGTGACCGACGCGCGGCTGGCCACCGAATCGGAGACGCTCCAGACGCACGGGGGGACGTACACGACGCCGTACGGGCGCACGATCCGGGACGTTGTGCGCCGTGGGAGCATGACGTGGACCGAGGTGCTGATCAACTCGTCGAACATCGGCATGGTGCAGGCCGCGGCGCGGATGGGGTTTGGGCAGCTGCGTGCGGCGGTGCTCGGGTTCGGCTTCGGGCAGCGCACGGGTCTGCCGCTGGCCGGCGAGTCCGGCGGGTTGGTGACTGGTGCGCGGGCGTGGACCAAGTACACCCAGACCTCGGTGGCGATCGGGCACGAGGTGGCGGTGACGCCGGTGCAGATGGTGCGCGGGTTCTCGGCGTTTGCGCGCCGCGGCGAGCACGCTGGGACGATCCCGAAGCTGACGCTCTGGGCCCTGGACACCAGCGGCGAGGGGGCGCTGGCGACGGCGGCGGGCCTGGGGGCGACGGCCGAGCGGGCTGTCTCAGCGGGGGCGGCGTTGCGGACGCGCCAGGCGATGCGCGGGGTGACGGCCAACCTGGACCGGCGGATGAAGCAGCAGGACCCAACGACGCCCGAGCCGCGCTACGAGCTGTTCGGCAAGTCCGGCACGGCGGAGATCCCGATGGGGGACCCGCCGGCGGGCAAGCGGCGGCCGCGCGGCTCTGACGGCTACTTCCGCGGGCAGTACTACTCGTCGTTCATCGCCGCTGGGCCGCACGAGGACCCGCGGCTGGTGTGCCTGGTGATCATCGACGACCCCGGGCCGGAGCTGATCCCGAAGAAGGCGCACTACGGCTCGTGGGTGGCGGGCCCTGTCGTGCGGCGCGTGATGGAGCGGTCGCTGGCGTACCTGGGGGTGCCGGCGTCGCCGCCGCTGAGCGAGCGGGTGATCGAGCAGCCCGGGGGCTGAGGTGCGTCGCGTGAGTCAGCGGTGTGCGGCAGCTGCGCTGCGGGGCGCCCCGGTGGCGGCCTGGGTGGGCGTTGTTTCGGCGGGAGTTGTGCCGGGCGGCGTTGCACCGCTCGGGGCTGGGGCGGGGGGCTGAGCGGGGGGCGGGGAGGTCTGGGGCTCGCTCAGGGGCTGTAGGAGCGCGCGGGCCTTGGGCTGGCCCGCGTCTAGCGCCGAGCGGGCGAGGCGGTCGGCGTCGTCGCGGTTGCCGGCCCGCGAGGCCCACTGCGCAGCCTCCAGCAGGAGCGGCCCGTCGGTGGGGTGCGCCTCAGCGGCGCGGAGATAGAGCGCGGCTGCGGCGGGGGTGTCGCCGGTCATGGCGTGGCACTCGGCCAGCGTGCGGAGGGCCTCGCCGGTAAGGAGCTGCGTCTGGGGCAGCCCCTGGAGGAGCTCGATGGCCTCTTCGGGCCGGTTGTCCCTGCGGAGGATCCTGGCCTGGAGCACGCGCCAGCGCGGCACGTCGGGCTGGAGCTGCCGCGCGGTGCGGGCCTGCTCCAGGGCCGACTGCACGCGGTTCTCGTCCAGGGACATCTGGGCCAGGGTCCCCCAGGCCTCGGCGATGGCGGGGTCGAGCCGGATGGCGCGGAGCAGGCTGATGGTGGCCTGTGGGCGGTCGCCAAGCTGGAGCTGGACCATGCCCAGGAAGAGCGGGTACTGGGGGTTGGACTGGTCGAGGGTGGTCGCAACTTTGTAATGTTCGACGGCGGAGGCGCGGTCGCCGGCGGTGTTGGCCACGGTGCCGGCCTCGAAGCGCAGCGGGGCGGTGTCGGGGCCGATGAGCAGGGCGCGCTGGTAGTGGGGGAGGGCCTCGGCGGGTCGGTCCAGGAGGACCAGGGCCTGGGCGAGGTTGGTGTGTGCGCGCTGGTCGGAGGGGAACTGGCGGGTGGCCCGGTCGAGCACGGAGACGGCCTCGAGCGGTGCGCCGGCGCGGAGGTGGTCGGCGGCCAGCGCGAGCGCGGCGTCGGCCGAGGAGAAGCGGGCGTGCGCCTCGGGGGCGCCCGGGGGGCCGCTCAGGGCCCCGGAGATCAGGACGCCGGCGCCGACGAGCGTGCCGGCCAGGAGCGTGATCAGGGCGGGCGCAGCGGCTCGGCGGAGGGTGTTGGTTGGCATGTGGGCGGTCCGGGGTGAGGGCCCGGCGGGTCGGGGCGCGGCGTGGGAGCCTCGCCGGGGCCGCTCGGGCCGATGGTACCATCGGCCGATGTCAACCGGCGCGTCCAATACGAGCGTCCCTGCCCGCACCGAGCCCGCGCCCGGGAACCCCGCGGCGGGGGCGTCCGGGCACGAGATGCCCAAGCAGTACGCGCCGGCCGAGCACGAGCCGCGGATCCGCGCGCGGTGGGAGGGCTCCGGGGCGTGGCGTGCCGACCCCGAGCGGGTGCTCTCGGGCCGGGCGCGCGGGTTCTCGATCGTGATCCCGCCGCCGAACGTGACCGGGGCGCTGCACCTGGGCCACGCGCTCAACGGCACGCTGCAGGACGTCCTGTGCCGCGCGCACCGGATGATGGGGGACGAGGTGCTGTGGCTGCCCGGGACCGATCACGCCGGGATCGCCACGCAGGCGGTGGTGGAGCGTCGGCTGTGGCAGGAGCACAAACGCCGGCGCGCCGAGATGGGGCGCGAGGAGTTCGTGGCCCTGGTGCAGGAGTGGAAGGACCAGTACGAGGCGACGATCAGCGAGCAGCTGCGCGCGCTGGGCTGCTCGTGCGACTGGTCTCGCCAGCGGTTCACGATGGACCCGGTGTGCGCCCGCGCGGTGCGGGCGGCGTTCTTCCGGCTCTTTGCCGACGGGCTGATCGAGCGCGGCAAGCGGCTGGTCAACTGGGACCCGGTGCTGCAGACGGCCGTGGCCGACGACGAGTGCTACACGGAGGACGCCGACTCGTTCTTTTACTACCTGCGCTACCCGCTGGTGCACCCGCACGGCGCGACGACGCAGGCGGAGCGCAGCGCCGGGGAGCTGCCGCCGGCCGACGCCGTGCCGGTGACCTGGGGCGAGCTGGCGCGGCGCGGGTACCCGGGCGCGGAGGGCCGGCCGGGCGATCAGCCGGCGTGGGTGACGGTGGCCACGACCCGGCCAGAGACATACATGGGTGACGCCGCGGTGGCGCTCAACCCGCGCGACCCGCGCGCCGGGGCGCTGCGCGGGCTGTTTGTGGAGCTGCCGCTGGTCGGCCGCGTGGTGCCGATCGTCGAGGACGGGTACGTGGTGCTGCCCGCGCAGCTGGCGCGGACCGACGAGGAGGCCGCGGACCCGAAGGCGGCGTTCGCCACGGGCTTCCTGAAGGTGACGCCGGCCCACGACGCCAACGACTACGACCTGTACCAGCGGCACAAGCAGGCGATCGATCGGGCGCTGGGGCGGCCCGACGCGGGGCTGATCAACGTGTTCTCGCCGGCGGCGGCGGTGTCGGACCGCCACGGCTGGTCCGACGTGGGCGACGCGCACCTGTTCGTGGGGCTCACGCGGGAGCAGGCCCGTGCCAGGGTGGTGTCGGAGTTTGCGGCGCGGTCGCTCTCGGCTGGGGCCGCGGGCGAGCCGCTGCTGGAGGGCACGCGGCCGTACCGGCACGGGGTGCTGCGCTCGGACCGGACCAAGGCGGTGATCGAGCCGTACCTGAGCGACCAGTGGTTCCTGCGGGTGACCGACGCGCGGCTGCGCGGCGCCGCCAACGAGGCGCTGGCGCCGGACCAGCTCGGTGACGAGGCGCCCCTTGGCGTGGGCGGGGCGCCCGCCGGCGGCCCGCTGGGTGCGCGGGCCGAGGGTGGGCTGCGCTTCACGCCGCGGCGGTATGCCAGGGTGTACAAGCAGTGGCACGACGGCATCCGTGACTGGTGCATCTCGCGGCAGCTGTGGTGGGGCCACCGGGTCCCGGTGTGGTCGGTGGCGTGCCAGAGCGTCGAGCGGCTGCGCGAGGCGCAGGCCCGAGCGGCCAGCGAGATCGCGCGGATGGGCTTCGGGGACGCGGCGGCGGTGGTGGCCGACGACCGCGCCGACCCGCCGGTGCTCCACGTGTGCCTGCTGCGCGACGAGCCGGCGTTGATCGACGCGCTGCGCGCGCTCGGGCTCGAGCGGGACCCCGACGTCCTAGACACGTGGTTCTCGTCGGCGCTGTGGCCGCTCTCGACGATGGGGTGGCCCGAGCCGGAGGCCTCGCCCGACACGCGCGGGCTGCTGGCGGCGTTCAACCCGACGGCGGTGCTCTCGACGGCGCGCGAGATCATCACGCTGTGGGTGAGCCGGATGGTGATGATGAACCGGTACCTGCTGCCGGAGGGCTGGCCGTGCTCGCTGGCCGAGCCGCCCGGCCGCGGGGCGGGCCCGGCGCCGTTCCGTGACGTGTTCATCCACGCGGTGGTGCAGGACGGCGAGGGCAAGCGGATGTCCAAGTCGGCCGGCAACGGCGTGGACCCGCTGGACATCGTGGCCTCGCACGGGGCCGACGCGTTGCGCTTCACGCTGTGCCAGATGACCACGCACACGCAGGACGTGCGGCTGCCCGTGGTCCGGGACGCGGCCCGCGGTGTGAACACGTCGCCCAGGTTCGACCTCGGGCGGAACGTGGCCAACAAGCTGTGGAACGCCTCGCGCTTTGCGCTGTCGATGCTCGCGGGGGCCCCGGCCCGGGCGCCGGCCCAGGAGGGGCTGGCCACGGTTGATCGGTGGATGCTCTCGCGGCTGGCGCGTGCCGAGCGAGCCGCGGTGGTCGCGATCGGGCAGTACCGTTTCTCGGACTACGCCGAGGGGCTCTACGACCTGCTGTGGCGCGAGTTCTGCGACGTGTACCTCGAGGCCGTCAAGCCGACGATCGCGCAGCGTCCCGCCCAGGCCCGCGTGCTGGCCGACGCGCTGGACGTCGTGCTGCGGCTGGCCCACCCGCTGATGCCGTTTGTGACCGAGGCGATCTGGGAGCGGTTGGCGGCGGCGCGGCCCGCGGCTGTGACGCCCGGGGTGGGCCTGGGGGCAGGCCGCGTCGGCGGGCTGCTGGCGACGGCGCCGTGGCCGGTGCTCGACGAGGCCCTGATCGATCCGGCCGCCGAGGGCGCCGTCGGCGACCTGCTGGGGCTTGTGGCTGCGGTGAACCAGGCGCGGGCCGCGCACGGGGTCCCGCCCAAGCGGCGCGTGGTGCTGCACGCCAGCGCCCGGGCGCGCCAGGCCATGGACCGCTCGCCCGGGCTGGTCGAGACCCTCTCGGGCGTGGGGCGGGTGGAGGACGAGGGCGCGGCGGCGGTGGGCGCGTCGACCATGATCATGTGGGACGGCGCGGAGCTGCGGCTGTCGGACCTGGCCGAGGCGATCGACCCGGCGGCGGAGCGCGAGCGGCTCGGCAAGCTGCTGGCGGCCGAGGTCGAGAAGGCGGCGAGCCTGCGCAGCCGCCTGGAGAAGCCCGGGTACGCGCAGCGCGCCCCGGCGAGGCTGGTCGAGGAGTCGCGGGCCGAGCTGGCGCGGTCGGAGCAGGAGGCCGACCGGCTGAGGCAGCTGCTGGGGCGCCTGGCGTGATCCGCGCCGGGGCGGTGGGCGCGGCGGCGGTGTTGGCAACGGTGCTGGCGGGCTGCGCGGGGCGGCCGGCGGCGCCGAGCGGGCCCCGCGACGCGCTCGACTGGCGCTCGCCGTGGAGCGCGGTCGGCGGCCCGGGTGCTGGCGCAGCGAGCCCCGCGGTCGGCGGCGACGGGGCCGGCGTGGTCGTGTCGTCGGAGCCGTGGGCGTTCGGCGCAGCCCCCGGGCGCGTGATCCGCACCCGGCACCTGCGGGTGTACACCACGCTGGAGCGCGGGCTGCTGCTCGACCGCGCCCCGGCGTTCCTGGAGGCGGCCCTGACGCACTACGCCGGGGCTGTGACGCGGCTGCCCGGCCCCGACGCCCCGCTGGACACGTACATCATGGCGGGGCGCGCCCAGTGGTTCAGGCTGGCCCAGGCGGTGCTCGGCGAGCGCAGCGGCGCGCTGGGCACGGTCGGTCGCGGCGGCTTTGCGCAGGGCGGGCGCGGGTACTTCTTCGACATCGGGCCGGCCGACACGCTGGCGATCGCCGCTCACGAGGGGTGGCACCAGTACACGCAGCGGGTCTTCCGGCAGCGCCTGCCGCTGTGGGCCGAGGAGGGCATGGCCACCTACATGGAGGGACACAAGTGGGTGAACGATCGGCCGGTCTTCCTGCCGTGGCGGAACACGGAGCGGTTCGACCGGCTGCGTTTGGCGCAGGGCGGGGACCAGTCCCTGGCCCTGCCGGAGCTGCTGCGCGCCTCGCCCGAGGTGCTCCTGGGCACGGGCACCGGGGAGCGTGCGCTGGTGTACTACGCGCAGCTCTGGGCGCTGATGCACTTCCTGATGGAGGGCCAGGGCGGCAAGCACCGGCCCGCCGTCGAGCGGATGCTCCGGGACGCTGCGCAGGGCACTCTGGCCGCTGCCGTCAGGGCCAGCGCAAGCGGCCGCGCGGCGGGGCTGCGCGCTGACGGGCTCGCTGATCTGGGGCCGGCGGTCTTTGAGGCGTACACGGGCGAGTCGCCCGAGGCGCTGGACGAGGCTTATCGGTCATTCGTGCAGAGGCTGGTCAGGTCCAACGTGCGCGGCGCGATCGTCGAGGGCGTGTCGCCGTTTGCAGCAGCTGACGCGCCCTGATCGGGCGTAGCGCAGCGGGTCTGCGACGGCCCAGCCCGGGCGCTTCCCCTGTCAGGGTGTTCCCCCGGCGGGGCGGTGTCTTGCGGAATCGGCCGCGTTGACGCTGGCCCGCGTGGGGTTTGTGGTGGATGATTCGTTGCGTGTTCGTGAGCGGCGTTTGGGCGTCCGTGTGTGCCGAGGAGCGGCGCCGGGCGGCTGAACTGGGCTGTGTCCGTGGTCAGGTGCCAGGGAGTGGGAGCAGACATGTCGCAGGTTCGTGATCGTCGTTGGGGTGGGCTGATGGTGGGCAGCGGGCGGGGCGGGGCCCGGGTCGCTGGGGCTGCTGCGCTGCTGCTCTCGGCGGGCGGGGCGCTCGCTGCGCCCGACCGCACGCTGATCCTCCAGTGGTTCGAGACCTCGTGGCGGAACATCGAGAACCGCGCGCCCGACGCGTTCATGATCGGGTACAACGCGCTGTGGACGCCCCCGCCGAGCATCGCCACGTTCGGCTCGCCCGGGTACGACCCGTTCGACCGGTTCAACCTGGGCACGCCGACCAACCAGACGATCTACGGCACCGAGGGGACGTTCCGCGAGATGGTTCAGCAGCTGCGCCGGGCCGGGATCCTGGTGTACCCGGACCTGATCTTCAACCACAACGGCGCGCGCTCGACGGTCAACAGCGGGTTCCTGGCCGCGGGCGGGTGGCCGGGGTTCCACATCCCCGGTGGGTCGCCGTTCAACTGGGGCGACTTCCACGACACGAGCTTCCAATCGGAGAACCCCGGCGGGCCGAACTTCAACCTGTTCAACGGCGACCTGGTGGGCCTGATCGACATCGCCCACGAGTTCAACATCCAGTTCATCCGGCACCCGGTGGCGGCTGGCGACCCGCGGAACATCCCCGCCGGGAGCACGTTCAACCGGCCCGACGCGGGCAACGCGCGGTTCTACCCGGACCGCGACCTGCCGCCGATGACGTTCGTCAACCCGATCAACAACCTGTCGTCGACGGTCTTCCCGTTCAACCTCCAGGACCCGCTGGCGGGCGACGCGGTGCCCGAGAACGCGACGGGGCTGCTCCAGCGGTTCGTGCACTGGATGCTCGAGGACCTTGAGGTGGGCGGCTATCGGCTGGACGCGTCGCAGCACGTTCCGCAGTTCGTGTGGAACGAGTTCTTCGACACGGCGGTGTTCAACCAGTTCCGCACGCTGGCCGGGACGCGCGCTGTGCCGCTGAGCTTCGGCGAGAACGTCAACAGCAACGGGTTCATCCAGACGTTCGTGCGCAACCGCGACGGCTTTGCCAACCGCGACGCGCTGGACATCAACGAGGCGGGCTCGCTGCGGAACGTCAACGGGGCCAGGGGGTTCGCGTCGTGGCTGGACCCGATCCAGTCGTCGCTGGACAACCAGGACGACGGGTTCAACAACGGGTCGCAGGGCGTGCACCACGTCTTCTCGCACGACAACGGCTCGGCGGGCAGCGGCTCGTCGATCCCGCCGCTGCCGGCGCCCAACACCTGGGGCCTGGCGCAGAACGCGTACGTGCTCTTCCGGTCGGGGATCCCGATCGTGTACCACAACTCGCGGGAGATGGTGGACCGGTTCGCGTCGGGGCGCGGGGCCTTCTGGCCGCGCGAGGGCAACCCCAGCGCGCTGGGGAACTTCGACGGGAACCTGGCCGGGCTGGTGCGGGCGGCGGCCAACTACGTGCGCGCCGACAACGCCAACACCACCGGCCTTGAGGACGACTCGTTCTTCTTCCTGCTCAACGGCACCGACGGTGAACTCTTCGCTCAGCGACGCGCTGGTGTTCGAGCGGTCCAACTTCCTCTCGTCGCTCGACTCGCGCAACGACATCGGCATCAACGCCGCCGCCAGCGTGCTGGTGGGCGTGAGCGACTCGTTCGCGGCGGGCTTCCAGGTGCGCTCGGTGCAGACGTCCTTCGTGCCCGGGACGGTGCTGGTGGAGCTGACGGGCAACGCCGCCGACCCGGTCGTCAACCCGGCCGGGGCCGTTGCGCAGACGCTGACGGTCGACGCCAACCGCCGCGTGCTGATCACCATCCCGAACAACACGAGCCCGTCGGGCTTTGAGCACGGCCGCGGCTACGTCGCCTACGGGCCGCAGGCGCCGGTGGGCACGCTGAGCTTCCCGGGCAGCGCGGGCGTCATCCCGCCCGACCCCGAGACGGTCCCCAGCTATGCCCGGCGCCTGACGCCGCTGGCGGTGATCACCGGCGACCAGTTCGAGGTCCGCCTGGACACGGGGCGCGTCGTCTCGGCGTTTGCCAACGGCGACGACAACGCGGTGTTCCGGATCGACCAGGGCTTTCGAGACTTCAACGGGAGCGGGTCGTTCGATTTCCCCGAGTCGGACCGGCTCATCGGCGGGTACGAGAACTTCGTGACGCAGCGCTCGCCGCTGGCCGGGCCGGGCTTTGCTGGGACCGCCGGGCTCTACCGCCAGACCATCGACGCCACGACGCTGGACGAGGGCGTGCACTTTGTGTCAGCGATCGCGTTCCTGCGGCGGACCGACGGCGGTGCGCCGATCATCAACGACTTCCGCGGGGTGGTGTACGTCGATCGCCTGCCGCCGCAGATCGACGCGTCGCCGATCCAGGTAGCGCTGGACACGGGCTCGTTCGATCTGCCCGTGCTGGCCGCCGATCGCGCCACCAACGCGGTGCACGTGCTGATCAACCCGCCGGCGGGGGCCGACCCGCTCACGCTCGCCGGGCCGTCCAACCAGGCGCGGGTGTACGACCGGTTCGAGTACCGCCTCGACGCCACGGGCGCCCTGCTCCCGGGCGCCAACCGTTTGGTCGTGGTGGCCTTCGAACTCTCCGGGCGGGCGACGGTGGAGGAGCTCCAGATCGTCAATAACCTCGGCAGCGGCGACGTCAACCAGGACGGCGTGACCGATATCAACGACCTGTACGACTACGAGCGGGCGGTCGCAGCCGGGTACATCCCGCAGGCGGACCTGGCCTCGCCGATCGGGAGCCTGACTGGGGCGGACCTGACGGCGCTCCAGGCGCTCCTGCGGGGCGCCGAGAACGCGACGATGCGGGGCACCCAGCCCTGAGGCCGCGGGCGGGCTTTGCGGGCCGGCCGGCTGGGCATCGGCGGGCGCAGCTGCGCGCGGTGCCCCTTGACGCGGCGCGCAGCGGGCGAATGATTGATCATGCGTAGCGGTCATCATCACGCCCGGCGCTCACGAGCGCATCGGCCTTGCCGGTGATGGTGCTGTGTTGTGACTGATGAGCACGCACTCGCCGCCGGCCGGTTCTCGGCGGCCTCGCTGCTCCCAGCGAACGTCGCCCGGGGACGCTGGGGCACGGGAGCCACCGACGCCGTGAACGAGCCACGCCCGCTGCTGCACATGGCCCTTCCCAAGGGCCGGATGCACGATCAGATCGTCCGCCTGCTTGCCGACGCGGGGATCCGCGTGAGCACCGACGCGCGCGGGTACCGGCCGCGCGTCTCGCTGCCGGGCGTGGAAGCCAAGATCCTCAAGCCGCAGGCGATCGTGGAGATGCTCGCCCTGGGGACCCGGGACGTGGGCTTTGCCGGCTCGGACTGGGTGGCCGAGATGCGCGCCGACCTCGTGGAGGTCCTGGACACGGGGATGGACGCGGTGCAGGTGGTGGTGGCTGCGCCCGAGTCGCTTGCGCCCGGGGGCCGGCTGCCCGACCGGCCGCTGCGCGTGGCCAGCGAGCTGTCGCGGCTGACCGAGGCGTGGATCGCGCGGCGCGGCCGGGGCGACCGCTTTGTGCGCTCCTGGGGCGCCACCGAGGTGCTGCCGCCCGAGGACGCCGACTGCATCGTGGACATATCGGCCAGCGGCGAGACTCTGCGGGCCAACAAGCTGGCGGTCGTGGACGTGATCATGTCGTCGTCGACACGGCTGTACGCCAGCAGGGCCGCCGCGGCCGACCCGGCCAAGCGCGCGCGGATCGACGACCTGGCGATGCTGCTGCGGTCGGTGATCGACGCGCGCGGGCGTGTGATGCTCGAGCTCAACGTGTCGGGCGAGCGGCTGGCGCAGGTCACCGAGGTGCTGCCGTGCATGAAGGAGCCGACGCTCTCGCCGCTGCACCACGGGGCGGGTTTCGCGGTCAAGGCGGCGGTGCCGCGCGAGTCGCTGGCCGAGCTGATCCCGAGGCTGCGTGCCCGCGGCGGGACGGACATCGTCATCAGCCCGATCGCCCAGGTGGTGCCGTGAGCGCCGCCGACGGGTTGCTCCCCGCGGCGCGCGTCGCGGTGGCGCCGGAGTACAAGCGTCGCCCGGCGCCGCAGCCGATCGACCTGCGCCTGGACGCCAACGAGGGGTCGCCGCCCGACGCGGCGTGGCTGGCGCGGGCGCTGGCGGGCGCGGGCAGCGTCGCCCAGTACCCGACGGCGGCCGAGCTGGAGGCCGAGCTGGCCGAGCGGTGGGGCGTGACGCCGGACCGGGTGGTGGTCACGGCGGGCGCCGACGACGCGATCCAGCGCATCGTCAGCGGCGTGATCGAGCCGGGCCGGGCCGCGGTGATCACGCGACCGACCTTCGAGATGATCGACCGGGACGTCATGCAGGCCGGGGGCGAGGTGCGAGCCGTGCCGTGGATGCAGGGCCCGCTGCCCGTGGGGGCCATGCTCAGCCGGCTCGACGGACGCGCGGCGCTGGTCTGCGTGGTGAGCCCCAACAACCCGACCGGCGCCGCGGCGGCACGAGCAGAGCTCGCGCAGCTGTGGGCTGGGACGGCTCGGGCGCCGGTGGTGCGGCTCTTGGACGCGGCGTACGCCGAGTTCGCCGACGACGACGCGACGGCGTGGGCGATCGAGCAGCCGGCGACGGTCGTGACGCGGACGTTCTCCAAGGCGTGGGGCCTGGCGGGGCTGCGCGTGGGCTACGCCGTGGGCGACGCGCGCGTGATCGGGTGGATGCGGCGGGTCGGGCAGCCGTACGCGGTGGCCCGGACGAGCATCGCGGTGGCGCTGGCGGCGCACCGGGAGCGGCGGGCCGCGACCGAGGCGACGGCCCGGGCGGTGCGGGCCCAGCGCGCAAGCCTGGCGGGCGTGCTGACCGGCCTCGGTGCGCAGGTGGTGCCGTCGGAGGCGAACTTCGTGCTGGCGCGTCCGGGCGGGCGCGGCGCGCTGGTGGCCCAGCTGCTGGCCGGGCTGGGCATCGCGGTGCGGCGGTACGACGGCCACCCGGAGCTGGACGGGTGGCTGCGCATCGGGTGCCCGGGCGGGGCGCCGGAGGTCGGCGCGCGGGTCGAGCGGGCCCTGCGCGCTGCGATCGCGCCCGAGGCCCTGCTGCTGGACATGGACGGGGTGATCGTCGACGTCTCGGGCTCGTACCGCGCCGCGATCGCGCTGACGGCCGAGAGCTTCGGCGTGCGGGTGACGCCGGAGGACGTGCGGGCCGCCAAAGCCGCGGGCAACGCCAACAACGACTGGACGCTCACGCACAGGCTCGTCGCTGCGGCGCTTGGGCGGGCGCAGGGCGTGCCCACGCTTGCGGAGGTCACCGAGCGGTTCGAGCGGCTGTACCAGGGGGAGAACGGCGTGGCGGGCCTGCGTCACCGCGAGTCGATGCTGATCGACCGCGGCGCGCTCGAGGGCTGGGCTGCGCGGATGAAGCTGGCGGTGGTGACCGGCCGGCCGCGTGCCGACGCCGAGCGGCTGATCCGCGAGCGCGGCTTGGAGGGGCTCTTCGGCGCGGTGGTGTGCATGGAGGACGCGCCGGTGAAGCCCGACCCGGCCCCCGTGGAGCTGGCGCTGCGCCGGCTCGGTGTGTCGTCGGCGTGGATGGTCGGCGACACCGTCGACGACGTCGCGGCGGCCCGGGCCGCGGGCGTGGTGCCCGTCGGGTGCGTGGCCCCGGGCGAGGCCCCCGAGCGTGCGCGTGCCGTGCTGCTGGGGGCGGGGGCGGGCGTTGTGATCGATCGGCTGGGCGAACTGCGGGAGATCCTGCCATGACCCAAGAACACGCCACGCTTCGCCAGGCCGCCCTGGAGCGCGCCACGCGCGAGACGCGCATCGAGGCCTTCGTGCGGCTCGACGGCGCCGGCCGGGCCGACATCTCCACCGGCGTCGGGTTCCTCGATCACATGCTCACGGCCCTGACGGTGCACGGCCGGCTCGACGTGACCCTGCGCTGCCAGGGTGACCTGCACGTGGACGATCACCACACGGCCGAGGACTGCGCGATCGTGCTCGGGCAGTGCATCGACCGCGCGCTGGGCGACAGGTCGGGCATAGAGCGTTTCGGTTGGGCGCTGGTGCCCATGGACGAGGCCCTGGCGCGGGCGGCGGTGGACCTGGTCACGCGGTCGGTGTGCGTGGTGCGTCTGGGGCTGCGGCGGGAGCGGCTGGGGGAGCTCTCAAGCGAGAACGTGGGGCACGTGATCTGGTCATTGGTGAGCAACGCCCGCTGCGTGGCCCACGTGGACGTGCTGCGCGGTCGGAACGATCATCACCGCGCCGAGGCCGCGTTCAAGGCCCTGGCGGTGGCCCTGCGGCAGGCTGTGGCACGCTCCGGGCGGCCAGCGGCTGACAACAGCACCAAGGGGGTGCTGTAATGGCGGCGTGGCGCGTGGAGGTCGTGCGCACGGGGGTCGCAAACCTGGCTTCGGTGATCGCGGGCCTGAGGCGAGCCGGGGCCGAGCCCGCGGTGACGTCCGACCCGGCCGCGGTGCGCGACGCGGCGCGGGTGGTGCTCCCGGGCGTGGGCGCCTTCGGGCCGGCGATGGCGGAGCTGGAGCGCACGGGCGTGGCCGATGCGCTGCGCCGACGGATCGAGGCCGGCGACGCCACGGCTGGGTTCTGCCTGGGGATGCAGCTGATGTTCGGCGCAAGCGACGAGAGCCCCGGCGTGACGGGGCTCGGCGTGGCGCCCGGGCACGTGGGCCGGTTCGCGGGCGCGGGGCCGGGCGGCGCCGCGCTGGTCGTGCCGCAGATGGGATGGAACCGCGTGATGCCCGGGCCGGGTTTCGATGCCTTCGGTCAGGGGCACGCGTACTTCGCCAATTCCTACCGCGTGAGCGCCTTGGGCGGCGCCGCGGCAGCGGCGGGGGGCATGGGCCGGATCTCCGGCAGCAACGCACACATCGATGTTGATTCCCGCGGCGGTTGGTCGGTGGCAGTGGCGGGCTACGGCGGAGAGTTTCTGGCGGCGGTGCAGCGCGGCGGGGTGCTGGGGTGCCAGTTTCATCCCGAGCTGTCGGGGGTCTTTGGGCAGGCGGTGCTGCGGGGGTGGCTCAGCCGGCCCGAGGGGCGTCCGGCGGGCGCGGGCCGTGGCGCAGAAGTGGGGGGGCTCTGATGCTGGCCACGCGCGTCATCCCGTGCCTGGACGTCCGCCGAGGGCGGGTGGTCAAGGGCGTGAACTTTCAGGGGCTGCGCGACGCCGGCGACCCCGCGCAGCGCGCGGCGCTCTATGAGGGGCAGGGGGCCGACGAGATCGTGATCCTGGACGTGTCGGCGACGATCGAGGAGCGCGCCAGCGCCGCGGAGACGGTGCGCGCGGTGCGCGAGGCGGTCTCGATCCCGCTGACCGTGGGCGGGGGCGTGCGGAGCGTCGAGGACGCCGAGCGGCTGCTGCTCGCGGGCGCCGACAAGGTGGGCGTCAACTCCGCGGCGGTGAGCGACCCCGGGCTGGTCGGCCGGCTGGCCGAGCGGTTCGGTCGCCAGTGCGTGGTGATCTCGATCGACGCGGCGATGATCGACGGCCGCGCGGTGGTGCACACGCGGTCCGGCACGACGCCGACGGAGCTGGAGGCGGGGCCGTGGGCTGCGCGCTGCGCCACGCTGGGCGCGGGCGAGGTGCTGCTGACGAGCATCAACCGCGACGGGACGGGCGGGGGATACGACCTCGGGCTGCTGCGCGCGGTGCGCGGCGCGGTGGGGGTCCCGATCGTGGCCTCGGGGGGCGCCGGGCGGCCCGAGGACCTCGTCGAGGCGGCGCGGGCCGGCGCCGACGCGGTGCTGGCGGCGTCGATCTTCCACGACGGCGTGCACACGGTCGGCCAGGTCAAGCGCGCGCTCCGGGGCGCGGGCGTGGAGGTTCGGCTGTGATCATCCCCTCGATCGACCTGATGGGCGGGCAGACGGTGCAGCTGGTGCGAGGGCGCGACAAGGCGCTCGACGCCGGCGACCCCCTGCCGATCGCGCGGCGCTTCGGCGTGGTGGGCGAGGTCGCGGTGATCGACCTGGACGCGGCGGTGGGGACCGGCGGCAACGCCGCGCTGGTGCGCGGCCTGCTGACGGCAGCGCGGTGCCGGGTCGGCGGCGGGATCCGCGACGCGGCGACGGCGCGGGCCTGGCTCGACGCGGGTGCCGAGCGCGTGATCCTGGGCACAGCGGCGCGGCCCGAGGTGCTGCAAGAGCTGCCCAAGGAACGCGTGATCGCGGCGGTCGACGCCTATGACGGCGAGGTGGTGGTGGAGGGGTGGCGGACAAAGACCGGGGCGTCGCTGCTCGACCGCGTGCGCCAGCTGGCCCCGTACGTGGGCGGGTTCCTGGTCACGTTCGTGGAGATCGAGGGGACCATGGGCGGGTTCGACGTGGCGCGCGTCGGGCCGATCGTGGAGGCCGCCGGCGGCGCGCGGCTGACCGTGGCGGGCGGCATCACCACCGCCGAGCAGGTGGGCACGCTGCACGCGATGGGCGTCGACGCGCAGGTCGGCATGGCGGTGTACACCGGCAGGCTCGGCCTGGGCGAGTGCGTGTGGGCCTCGCTGCGCAGCGACCGGCCCGACGGGCTTGTGCCCACGGTCGTGTGCGACGAGCTGGGCACCGCGCTGGGGCTGGCCTACAGCAGCCGCGAGAGCCTGATCGAGGCGGTGGCCCAGCGCAGCGGGGTGTACCACTCGCGCCGGCGCGGCGTGTGGCGCAAGGGCCAGACCAGCGGCGCGGTGCAGGAGCTGCTCCGCGTTGACGCCGACTGCGACGGCGACACGCTGCGGTTCCTGGTGCGCCAGGGTGGAGCGGCTCCGGCGGGCGCAACGCACAGCGGCGCAAGCCCGGAGGGCCGCAGCGCGTTCTGCCACACCGGGACGCGCACGTGCTGGGGGGACGGGGTGATGGGCGAGGGGCCGGGGCTCTGGGGGCTTGAAGAACGCCTGCGCTGCGCGGCCCTGAAGGCGGACGCGGGCTCGTACACACGCAGGGTGCTCGGTGACGCGGCACTGCTGCGCGCCAAGCTGGTGGAGGAGGCCGGCGAGCTGGCCGACGCCAGCACACACGACCAGGTGGCCGCAGAGGCGGCCGACGTGCTCTACTTCGCCACCGCGGTGCTCCACCGGGCCGGGGTGAGCTGGGCCGAGGCCGACGCCGTGCTCCGCAAGCGGGCCCTGAAGCTCACCCGCAGGCTGGGCGACGCCAAGGCCTGAGCGGCGTGGGATGGCCGGGGCGAAAAATCTCGTCGCGATGAAACCGAAGCGAGCCGGCGGCGTCGTGCTCAGGGAGTGCCATGGACCAGGCCGGGATCGACCGAGCACGCGAGGCGGCGGTGTGGTTCCGGTGTCACGGCCCGGCGCTCGTGCTGTACGCGCGGCAGTGGGTGGACGGCCACGCGGCGGAGGACCTCGTGCAGGACGTTCTGATGCGGACCCTGGCAGCCGGCTCGGCCCCGCGTGACCCGCGGGCGTGGCTCTTCCGCGCGGTGCGCAACGCGGCGACGGGCGCCCACCGCTCGCGGTCGAGGCGGGCCCGGCGCGAGCGGGCGGCGGCGGCTGCGGAGTGGTTCGAGCCCAGCCAGGCCGACGGTCTGGACGCCCAGCGGGCGCGCGAGGGGCTCCTGCAGCTCGACGAGCGGGCGCGCGAGGCCGTGGTGCTGCACGTCTGGTGCGGCCTGACGTTCGAGCAGGCCGGCGGGGTGATGGGGTGCTCGGCGGCGACGGCGCTGCGACGCTTCCGCGACGGCATCGGCGCGCTGCGCGAGATGATCGAGCCAGATCGCAACGCCACGGGGGCGCGCGTCTCAGGGACGATCGGAGGTCAGCGATGAGCCAGCACGGTGGTGCCAACACAGCCGCAGGCGACGATGGCGCGACGCAGCTGGAGCCGGCCGAGCGGGCCGTGGTGTGGGCGCTCCAGGGGCTGCGCCCGGCCCGCCCGTCGGGGTCGGGCGACGACGTGCTCTACTGGGCTGGGGTGGCCGCGGGCCGTCGGCAGATGCGCCGGTGGCGCGCAGCGGCGCAGGGGCTCTCGGTCGTGCTGGCCGGCTCACTGGCGTGGATCGGCGCCGTGCCCGGCGGCGTTCGTCCCGGCGAGGTCATCGCTGCGGCACCAACGCAAAGTCCGGACCCCGCCCCGATCGCCCAGAGCGCTGAGCCGGCGCCGCTCTTGGGCAGCGAGCCGCGCGGCGGCCTTCTTTCGCTTGTGCTTGGGACTCCGCGGCCCGACAGAAGCAGCTTGCGCAGCTACTTGGAGCTGCGACGCGGCGTGATCGAGCGGGGCCTGGATGCACTGCCCGAGCCGTCACCGCGCGCCGCCGCCGCCGAGGCCGCCCGCCCGCGCATCCGGTCGGGAGCCACGCTGCGTGAGCTGTCGAGACCGCTCGGGATCTGGCGGGTGGGACACTATGAGGAGTAACACGATGAGACGGATCTTCCGTGGCGTGTCGGTGTGCGGTGCTCTGTCGAGCGGCGTCCTGGCGTGCGGGGCCGCTGCGCTGGGGCCGCAGTGGCTCGGCGGTATCGCAACCGCGGCCGCGCAGCCTCAGGAGCCCGTCGTGAATCATCCGCCAGAAGCCGCGCCCGCGCGCACCGAGCTGCTGCTCGACGCGGCGGACCAGTCGCGCCCGCCGCTGCGCCGCAGGCTCACGTTCGCCCCCCACGAGCAAATCCCCGGGAACGCTGTGGCGAGTTACTTCGCGGCCGTCTCGCTCAAGAGCGGCGCTGACTGGCGAGAGCGCGCCGAAGAGGTTCTCGGGATATCGATCGAGGACCTGCGCAAGCGCGACGCAGCGGGCGAATTCGGCTTCATCGAGGAACACGCCGATCTGCTGAAAATGGTCGAGACCGCGACCCGATTCCAGCGCTGCCAGTGGGACTGGGACTACAGCCAAGGGTTCGGCCTGCTCCTGCCGCACCTGACCCCGATGCGAGACCTTGGCAAGCTGGTTGCTGCCCGGGCCCGCGTCCGCGTCGTGCGTGGCGACTTTGATGGAGCTGTCAGCGACATACGTGTGGGCCTGACGCTCGCCCGGCATGTCGGAGACACTGGGTTCGTGATTCTGTTCATTGTCGGGCACTCGATCGCCGGCATGGTGCTCGACGTCCTTGAAGAGATGGCGGCTCAGCCCGGTGCGCCGAATATGTACTGGCCGCTCGCGCAGCTGCGTATGCCTCTGCTTGGGTTGGGCGAAGCGATCGATCAAGAGTGGCAGACGCTGGTGCTCGGTGATGTCGTGCCGAACCTGGACGACCCAACGCTCCCGGAGTGGTCGGCCTCGCGGTGGCAGGATGAGGGCGAGCGGATGTTTGTGAAGCTCGCTGAGATCTCATCGTTATCCAATAACGATGCATCCCCAACACTCCCCACCACTTCGTTCACGGCCATGTCGCTGCTGGTGTATCCCGAGGCCAAGGCGGCGATGATCGCGCGCGGGGCCGATCAGCGCGCGGTCGAGGCCATGCCCGTGGCCCGTGTGGTCGTGACGCACCTGACCGAAGAGCTCCGGCAGCAGAGTCAAGAGCTCGGTAAGTGGTATTGGCTGCCCTACTGGCAAGCTCATGAAGGGCTTGCTCATGAAGATGCAAAGTTCTACCCCAAGCGCGCGGATATGGCTTGGAAGCTGACGCGTGCGTTGGTTCCATTGCTCCGTCACGCCAAGCTGGTTGAGGCGCGACTGGAGAAGCAGGTCGCGGCGCTGCGAGTCGTCGAAGCGGTCCGAGCGACCGCGGCTCAGCGTGGTGAGCGCTTTGACCTTGGGCGGGGGCTGGTCTGGCCGGTACCGATCGACCCGTTCACCGGCGTGCCGTTCGTGATCCGGCGTGACGGCGATTCGGTGCTGATCGACACACAAGCGGTCGACAACGAACCGGAAACGGCCAAAGTGGCCTTTACGATCAGGTTCAGGCCCGGCTCTAAGAAGTGACGGTTGGATTGATCGCGGCGTCTGGAGTCGGCGGGGGCTGGGGCGGTTGTTGCCGGGTGATAGCATCTAATAGGAGCAACGCGTGCGTACGACGTGCACATACAGCGGTGAAACGAGGGTCCGTCGCGCGGCGAGGGCGTTTGCGTGGTGTGTCGCGGTGTTCGTCACGGCGGGCGCGGCGGTCGGTCGCGCAGCCGCGGACCCGGCGGGCGTGGTCCGGCGATATGGCGAATCCACGACTCTTGTCGTTGCTCGGATCGATCTTGAGCGTGCCCGCCCGGCCGAGTTCCTCGACTGGGTCGTGCGGCTGGCCCAAGGGCTGCCCGAGGGGTCATCGCTGCGCCGAGACGCGCAAGAGAACGCCGAGGCCGTGCGCCAGGCGGGGCAGTCTGCTGAGGACCTGCGGCAGAGGCTTGTCGGGGCCGGTGCGCGTGAGGCCGTGCTGCTGTGGCCGCTCACGGGCACGGCTGAGCCGTACCCGATGCTCGTGCTGGAAACTTCGGACGCTGCCGCGGCGGCGCGGGTCCACAACGCGATCCCGCTCAGCCGGATGAGGCCGGCGGCGGACCAGCCCGACGGCCCGGATGGCCCCACGTTCGTCAAGCGCGTGATCGTCACGGACGTAGTGATCGCGGCGGCGGGCCCTGCGCGGCGCCTCAAGCCGGTCGCAGACGCCGATCCGGCCACCGTGGCACTCGCCGGGTTGGTATCCGAAACTCTGCGGGATGGCCCGGCGATACACCTGGTCATGTCGCCAAGTTCTGACGTCCGGCGAGTGCTCGAAGAGACGCTCCCGACGCTCGGGCCGGAGCTCGGCGGATCGCCCGTCACCGCTGTGACGCGCGGCATCGAGTGGATGACCTTGGGCATTGAGGTCTCAAGCTCGCCGCGGCTTGACTTTGTGATCCAGGCCGCCTCGGAACGGGCCGCCGTGGACCTACACAATCTTCTCAAGCAGACCCGTGCGATGATCATGGCCGCGTTCCAGCAGCGCAGGCCCGCCGTCTTGGAGCTGCAAGGGGAGCTGCTGCTGCTCGCGGCCGTCGCCGACCACCTGCTGCCCGCGCAGCACGCCGACGTGCTGAAGTTGTCGCTGCCGGCCGAGGGGCTCGAACGCATGATCACGGCGCAGGTCGTGCCCATGATCGAGCGGGCCCGGCAAGCCTCGGAACAGCTCCTCGCCATGTCGGACGTGCGCGCGCTGGTCATAGCGCTCTATGCCTACGAGGACCAGCACAAGCAGCTGCCCGACAGCATCGACGCGCTGGCTCAGGTGGGGCACGTGCTGCCGCGGCAGCTCGTCTCGCCGCGCGGCGGCACGCGGTACGTGTATCGCAAGCCCGCGCTGCCCCTGAACAAGCTTGAGAGCCCTGAGAAGGTGGTGCTCGTGCACGAGTCGTTCGAGGGCGCCGCGCGAGAGTTCTACGTCGCGGCATTCGCCGACGGCCACGCCGAGGTCCTGCCGCTGGCCGAGCTCAAAGAGCGCATCGGCCAGCCCTGAAACGCACCCCCGCGCCAGCCCCCCCGGCACGAGTCCAAGGCCTGTTCGGCTATCATTGAACCTTGCAGCCCGCCGCCGCGGCGCGGATGACGGGCACGGAGCGTTCATGAACGAATCGGACCGTGGCGGCGTGGGCGAGGTGAGGCTCGCGCGGAGGGACGCGGCGTCGATCCGCGCCACGCGACGCGGCGCCGTGGATCCCGAAGCTCTTGTGGAGGCTCGGCGGATCGTCGAAGCGGTCGGTGAGCGCGGCAGCGCCGCGGTGCGCCACTACGCCGTGCGGTTCGGCGAGATCGCGCCCGACGAGGACCTTGTGGCGCGCGGCCCGGAGCTTACGGCCGCGATCGGTTCCATCGACGAGGCGACGCGCGGGCTGATCGAGCGTGCCGCCGAGCGAGTCGGCGCGTTCGCGGCGGCGCAGCGGCGGGCCCTGGGGAACATCGAAATCCCCGTGCACGGCGGCGGGGGCGTGGCCGGGCATCGCTTTGTCGCCGTTGAGTCGGCGGGGTGCTACGTGCCGGGCGGGCGGTACCCGTTGCCCTCGTCGGCGATCATGACCGCGGTGCCGGCCGGCGTGGCCGGCGTGGAGCGCGTGTGGAGCGCCTCGCCCGGGGCGGGCGCCGCGACGATCGCCGCGGCGGCGCTCTCGGGCGCGCAGGCGGTGCTGCGGGTGGGCGGCGCGCACGCCATCGCGGCCCTCGCCTTCGGGCTGCCGGACGAGGGCCTCGACCCGGTCGATGTCATCGTCGGCCCCGGCAACAAGTGGGTCACCGCGGCCAAGCACGTCGTCAGCGCCGTCTGCGGCATCGACATGCTCGCCGGGCCCAGCGAGGTGCTGATCATCGCCGACGACTCGGCGGAGGCGCCGATCATCGCCGCCGACATGCTGGCGCAGCTGGAGCACGACGCCGACGCGCGCGCGGTGCTCGTCACCACGTCCGAGGGGCTGGTGCAAGGCGTCGAGCGAGCGATCGCCCAGCAGCTGGCGACGCTCCCGACCCGCGACGTGGTGCTGCGCTCGCTCCGCAACAGCTTCGCCGTCACGGTCCAGAGCGTCGAGCAGGCCGTGGCCGTGTCGGACGCGATCGGGCCGGAGCATCTGCAGGTGATGACGCGCGGCGCCAGCGCGGTGGCGGAGCGCTGCCGGAGGTACGGCGCGGTCTTCGTGGGCCCCGGCACCGCCGAGGTCCTGGGCGATTACGGCGCCGGCCCCAACCACACGCTCCCGACCGGCGGCTCGGCACGCCACAGCTCGGGGCTCTCGGTGCTCACGTTCATGCAGCTGCGCACCGGCCTGACGCTGGACCGCCAGAGCCCCGCCGCTGCGGCGCTCTACCGCGACGCCGCCGCGTTCGGCCGCCTGGAGGGCCTGGAGGCCCACGCTCGCGCAGCCGAGGCACGCTCGGCCGCGGTGCAGCCCCGGGGCGTGTGATCAAAAAAACACGATCAGGTGAACGTTGTCAGGTCGCTCTGCGCCAGCGGGTCCGGCAGCTGGCCAAGCGTACGGGCGTCCGCGACGCGCAGGTCTCCGACGCGTGTTCGGCGGAGCGCCGCGAGATAGCCCCCGACGCCCAGCCCCCGGCCGATGTCGCGCGCCAGCGAGCGGATATAGGTCCCCTTGCCGCAGGTGACGGCGATCTCGGCCGTGGGCCACGCGTATCGCAGCAGCGTGATCGAGTCGACACGCACGGGGCGCGCGGGCATGTCGTGCGGGATCGGCGAGCCCCGGCGGGCAAGGTCGTAGGCACGCCGTCCGCCGAGCTTGAGCGCCGAGTATGCCGGCGGCCGCTGCATGATCACGCCCGTGAGCGCCGCCAGCGCGCCCGCCAGGCCTTCGGTCGTGGGGGGGACGGCCCCGGCGATCGGCTGGAGCGGCCCCTCGGCGTCGTCGGTCTCGGAGGTCGCGGAGAGATCGATCGTGGCCGTGTAGTCCTTGGGCTGGTCCATCAGCGCGGCGCACATGCGTGTGTAGGGACCGATCATGACGACCAGCAGGCCGGTGGCCAGGGGGTCGAGCGTGCCGGCGTGCCCGACGCGGACGCGCTTGGGCGCGCCGCCGCGGCGCAGCCGGGCGCGCACGACTCGGCAGGCGTGCATCGACGTATCGCCGAGCGATTTGTCGATCAGCAGGATGCCGGCGGGTGTAGACATGCCAGGTCGCAGCGGCGGGCCGTGGGCGGGGCCTACGCCAGCGGCACGATCTCCGTCTGCAGGCAGCTGGTGACGGTGGGCCCGGCGGCGGGGTCGACGTACACGTCGATCTCCAGGCGCACGCCGAACTGCGGCAGGTACGCGCCGGGCTCGATGGTGAAGCCCGTGCGTGGGAGCATGCGGCGGGTGTCGTGGGTCTCGAGGTTGTCAAGGTTCATGCCCGCGCCGTGCACCAGCGGCCCCGGCGAGAGCGAGTGCCCCGTGCGGTGACGGACGAACTCGCCCAGCCCCGCCGACACCAGCTCGGCACGGGCCGCGTCGTCCAGCGCGTGGCCCGCCACGGGCGTGCCGGCGTGCCAGGAGCGCCGCGCCAGCGCCAGGGCCGCGTCGCGCGCGCGCTGGACGGCGCCGAAGACCTCCCGCTGCTGCGCGGGCGCCTCCCGGCCGACAAACCCTACCCAGGTGATGTCCGAGAAGATGTTCACGTTGCCCGGGCGGCGGGCCCAAAGGTCGATGAGCACCCAGTCGCCCCGCCCAATCGGGGCAGATCCCGTCGCGGGCGTGTCGTAGTGCGGGTCGCCCGCGTGGGCGTTGACGGCGACGATCGGGCCGTCGGGCGTCTCCAGGCCGCGGCGGTCGAACTCGCCGCGGATGTGGCGGGCCACCGCGGCCTCGTCGATGGGCGCAGGGCCGGCGGTGCGCTCGCGGATCAGCCGCCACGCCGAGTCCATGATCTCGGCCGTGTGCGCGCTCGCCTGGCGGTGCGCCGCCACCGCGTCGTCGGACCACACCGCCACCGCCGCCTGGATCAGGTCGGCCGAGGAGGCGACCTCGGCGCCCATGGCGCGCACCAGTTCCACCGTGCCCGCGTCGGCCAGCGACACCGCCGGCAGGGCCGCCCCGGGCGAGTACTCCATGGCCACGCGCACGCCGCCGCGCAGCCGCGAGGCGAGCCAGGCGCGGTACTGATCCCAGCCGATGTACGCCTGCTCGCGCAGGCCGCGCCCGATGGCGCCGGCGAACGAGGGGCGATCGAGCACGCTGCACAGCAGCTCGGGCTCGCCCGAGGCCGGCACCCACAGCGCCGCGCGGCGGGTGGTCTTGCCCGAGGCCGGCACCAGCCGCGCAAGCACGTGCGAGGAGCCGCGGAAGTCGTGGACCAGCCAGCCGTCGATCCGGTCCTGGCGCATCAGCTCCTGGGCGCGGGCGACCTGCGCGGGCAGTTCGTACTCGGGTTCGTGGCGTTGGTGTGTCATGGTGTGCCTGAGGGCCGAACGAGCCGCGCTCGGCCGCGTGTGATCACGGATCATTCGGGACCGCGGCGCCGCTGGCCGGCCCCAGGAGCACCAGGTCCACGGTGCGCCCGGTCGAATAGTTGAAGCCCGACACGCCCCGCGCACGCAGCCTGGCGCGCAGGCCCTCGGGCCACGACTCGGCCAGCACGCGCGGGGCCACGAGCCAGCCCCCCGGCCGGGCCGCGATCCACTGGGGCGCTTCCTCCGGCGACAGGCGGGCCAGCCCGCCGCGGGTGGCAAAGACCAGCGAGTCCTCCGCGAAGCCCACAGCGCCGATCGGCGGGGCCTGCGCGTCGGGGCTCCAACCCTCGGCACGCAGCGACGCTTCCAGCTGCGCGCTGACCCACGGCCCGCTCAGCCCGGGCAGCACGATCCCGTGCAGTGCCGCCAGCGAGACCGACGCGCCCGCCACCCCGAGCACGACCGCCCGCGCACCGCCGGCGCTGCCGGTCCCCCGACGGCGCAAGCCGGCCCACGCCTTGATCACGCACAGCGCCCCGCAGCCCAGCGCAGCGATCGCGCCGAGCCCTCCCAGGCCCGCGGGCGCCCAGCCCCCGAGAACCATCAGCGTCGCGGGCACGGCCACGCACACGCCCAGGCCCGTCAAGCCCCAGACCCACACGCCCATCGCCTGCCCCGCGCCGGGCGGGCCGGACCACATCGCGCTCGACAGGATCGCGCGCACACTGAGCAGTGCCGCGGCGGGGTACAGCGGCAGCGTGTAGTGCGGCAGCTTGGTCCCGACGAACTCAAAGACCACCCACGAGGGCACCAGCCACGCCAGCAAGAACGGCTCTTGCCATCTCCCCGGCGCCCGGGCACGCTCGCGCATGTGCCGGCGGGTCAGCGACACGGCCCGCACCAGGCCCGCTGTGGCACCCATGGACGCCGGCCAGAGCAGCGCCACGCTCAGGAGCAGGTGATACCCCGGCGGGCCCCAGTGCCCCTCAGCGGCGCGCGCCGAGCGGTCGAGCACCTCCCGGCGCAGGATCTGGAGCGCTTCGCTGGCGCCGATCGATCCGATGACGGCGATCGCCCACGGCGCCACGCACGCCAGCAGGATCAGCGGGCCGCTCACCGGCCTGACCGCCGCCAGCCACAGCCCGCGCCGCGGGTGCAACGCCAGCAGCGCCGCCCACGCGCTGCCCACCACCAGCGGCGTGATCGGCCCCTTGGCCAGCACCCCCAGCGCGATCATCAGCCACAGCCCGAGCCCCACGAGCACGCCCGGGCGTCGGCTGCGCCACGTGGCCCGCGCGATCAGCCCCAGGCACGCCATCGCCGCGGTCGTAGCAGCCAGCAGCACCTGGTCCGCCCGCGCCTGGTGCGCGTCCCACACGATCATGGGCGACACCGCCAGGCACGCCGCCCCCGTCCACGCCGCGCGGGGGTCGAGCATCGCCACGCCCAGCCGCCAGCTGATCAGCACCGCCAGCGCAGCGGCGATCGCCGATGGCAGCCGGTACATCCAGACCGCGTCGGCGCTCGGGTCGCCCCCTGTCAGCGCCGCCGCCGAGCCGCCCTGGAGCCAGTACGTCAGCGGCGGCTTGTTCAGCCGAGGCCGGTCGCCGACCATCGGCACCGCCCAGCCGCCGCCGTGCAGCCCGTCGCGCAGGCGCTCCGGCGGGAGCGCCGCGGCCTCGAACATCTGCCGGCTGGCCTGCGCAAACCGCGACTCGTCACGGTCCACCGCTGGGATCCCGCCCTGGCCGGGGACGAGCGTCAGCGCGCACAGCCCCAGCAGCGCCGCCCCACCGGGCCACCACGATCGGGCCATCCGCCGGCTCCGGGCTGCCCATGGGCGTATCTTCACCGGTTCCCTCCAGCCCCGCCTCACAGCGGGGGCGCTCGCGCGGATCCTTGGCCCCTCGATGATGCCACTCCATCCCACACCCGCACCAGCGCTCACGCGTCGGCCCCCGTGGGCGATCCCCCTGGCTGTGGGCGTTCCCGCCGTGCTCCTGGCGCTGCTGCTCGACGAGCCGCTGCGCGACCACGTCGCCGCGCTCAGAGTGGGGGGGGACCTCCGCCGCGAGCTGGCCGCGTGGCAGCAGTTCGGCCAGTTCACCTCCATCGTCGTGGCATCGCTGATCGTCTGGGTCCTGGACCCTCACCGCCGCCCCTCCTGGCTCGACGGCCTGCTGGGCCTGGCAGCCCTATGGCCGGTCTGCCAGGCGCTCAAGGTGCTCTGCGGTCGGCTCCGCCCGGGCCTGGGCGAGGGGCCGTGGCACTGGCTCGGGCCGGTCGGCGAGTACCCGCTGAGCGTCGGCGACGTGCCGGTCATGCGCGGCCCCTGGCAGATCGGCGCCCACGGCGTGGCCGACCTCTGGGCGATGCCATCGAGCCACACAGCCCTGGCAGCGGGCTTTGCGACCATCCTGGCGTACCAGTATTCCCGGCTGACCTGGCTGTGGGCGATCCTTGCCTGCCTGGTGGGCTTCGAGCGGCTCCGCAACAACGCCCACTGGTCGAGCGACGTCACCGCCGGCGCGCTCCTGGGCGTCCTGGTTGCCCGCACAGCCCTGCGCCAGCGGTGGGCCTCGCGGTGGTTTGCCCAGCCGCACGACCCCCCCGACCCGCGCGGACTTGGGACAGCCTGACCCACGGCCTATCATCTTGGCCGCGGATATTCCGCGCCCCGGAGAGGTGGCCGAGAGGCTGAAGGCGACGGTTTGCTAAACCGTTATACGGGGTACGCCCTGTATCGGGGGTTCGAATCCCCCCCTCTCCGCTCATCAGTCCCGCGCCCACGAGGCCGCGGGACTTTTTTGTATGTTCGTGGCTCTTCCGTCGAATCGAATAAATAGTCATGCTTGCCGCCGTCGGCATTTGTCGAGATCCTACAAGATTAGCGGGCGTCTCCGATCAACTGTAGACGGTGGTTAGCGAGCGCTACCCGTGATGCCACCATGCGTAGAAACGAGCGGTGATGAACCAGACTAAGCCCGTCATGAGCACAAGGAGGCCGATACCAAACAACGTCGTCAATGGCTGGCCGGGATTGGCAGCAATTCCGGCGGCAAATATTGCTATACATGCGATGATAATTAGTGCACTAATGAGCTGCTGTAGCTTCCACCTTCTTGCTAGTCTTCTCAATTGTTTGCGTACGCCCACCGGCAGTTTGCATGTTCCCATCTCCGCCGATCAGATCGCCGTACGATGGGCATACCAAAGCACGACTGGACATTTGCTTTTCGCACTCGGGGCAGATGATCAAAGCCGTTCGCTGTTGCTCGCTATAAGGACACTTGCCGTATTGTGGGATTCTTGAAAG
>PNJV01000015.1 GCA_013822085.1 Isosphaera sp.
TCAGGACCGCCGGGCCGTTGGTTATACTCGGCGACCCCTAGGCGCACCAAAAGGAACCACGCATGTCGTTCTCGTACTCGATCGATCACCGGCCCAACGCCGTGATCGCCTCGCTCTCGGGCAGCCTGGACCTCAACACCGCCGACCGCCTCAACGAGGCGATCGACGCGATCGTGCGCAACCAGGGCACCCTGACGGTCCTGGACCTGTCGCGCTGCACCTACCTCAACAGCCTGGGCATCGGCGCCTTTGTGCGCCTGCACCAGAGCGTCAAGCCCCAGGGCGGCCGCGTGCGTCTGGCCGCGTGCAGCGCGTTCGTCAAGAGCGTGCTCTCGGCCTCCAAGCTCGGCGGCGTGCTCCCGCAGTTCGAGACGATCGAGGACGCGCTGCGCGACTGACCGCACGATGAACACCCTCCTGATCAGCTCGACCACGCACGGCCACACCGAGGTGCTGGCGCTCCATGGCGTGGCCGACCTGAGCACGCAGGCGACGCTCGACGCCGCCGTCGAGCGCGCCGCCGCTGGGGCAGCGCGCCGGTTCGTCGTCGACGCCTCGGGCGTGGACTTCATGAACTCGACGGCCCTGGCCTCGCTCCTGCGCCTCCGCCGCGGCAGCCAGACGGCCGAGCCGCTGGGGGTCGTCGCGGCGCCCGGGCCGGTCCAGCGCGTGATCCTGGCCAGCCGCCTGGACAGGGCCCTGCGCGTCTACGAATCGCTCGAGGACGCCCTGCTCGGGGCCTAGAACCCCGCCGAGACCGTCAAGATCTTGCGAAACCGCCCGGATCCCTGTATGCTCGGCCCACGCCGGCCAGCGGCCGCTGGGCCCGCGTGGTTTGACTGAGCGCGCCGGAACACCCAAACCAAGCACAAACCCGCAACCCCCGCGGCGCGCAAGGAGTTCCCATGCCGGAGCGTCATCGTCGAGTGCTCGGTCTTGTCCTGTCGGCCGGGCTAATGGCCGGCCCGCTGACGCTCCCCGCGCTGGCCCAGCCCGCCCCGGAGCCGACCGAGGTCAACGTCAACAGCCCCGAGGCCAAGCCCGCCGGGCCGGTGGCGATCGTCAACGGCAAGCAGGTGCCCGTGCCGAACATCGCCATGGGCGACGCGGCGACCGTCAAGCGGATCATCGAGGAAGGTCGCGACCGCTCGCAGGTGATGGACCACCTGACGCACCTGACCCAGCAGATCGGCCCGCGGCTGACCGGCTCGACCCGGGCCAAGCAGGCCAACGACTGGGCGCGCCAGCGCTTCGAGAGCTGGGGGCTCAGCGGGGCCCGGCTTGAGCAGTGGGGCACCGTGGGCGTGGGCTTCGACCGCGGGCCGAGCACCGGCAAGGTCCTGGTGCGCGTCGAGCGCGGGCCGCAGGACGACCGGCGCGTGGAGTTCGACGCCGTGCGCCAGCTGACGCTCACGACGCTCTCGTGGACGCCCGGGACCGAGGGCCCCGTCCGCGGGCCGGTGGTCAAGATGCCCAAGACCGAGGAGGAGTACGCCGCCGTCAAGGAGAGCCTCAAGGGCGCCTGGCTGCTGCTCGAGCCCCCGCCCCCGGTGGGCCAGCGCGGCGTGCGCAGCCGCGCGGCGGTCAACTACCAGCAGCGCACCGAGGCGCGCCAGAAGGTGGCCGCCGGCGAGGACCCCTCGACCCTGCCCATCCCGCAGCGCGTCATCTTCGACGGCATCGCCGGCTTCATCGCCACCTCGCGCGACGAGCGCGTCTGGACCGGGGCCGTCGGCGGCTGGCGCGACCTGACCATGGACACCCTCCACAAGGACGTCCAGGCCACCGTCACCCTGAGCGACTACGACTTCATCAACTCGCGCCTGGCCGACCGCGAGCCGATCCAGCTCGAGCTGGACCTCAAGCACACCTTCAACCCCGGGCCGGTGCCGGTGTTCAACACCATCGCCGAGATCCGCGGCAGCGAGAAGCCCGACGAGTACGTCGTCATCGGCGCGCACATGGACTCCTGGGACGGCCCCGGCTCCCAGGGCGCCACCGACAACGGCACCGGCACCTCCGTGATGCTCGAAGCGGCCCGCATCCTGGCCGCGGCCCTCAAGGACGCGCCCCCCGAGGCACGCCCCAAGCGCACCATCCAGGTCGTCCTCTACACCGGCGAGGAGCAGGGCCTCCTGGGCAGCTCGGCGCACCTGGAGATGAACAAGGACAAGTGGCCCGCGATCTCCGCCGCCTTCGTCGACGACGGCGGCACCAACTCCCAGGGCGGCACCCCGGCCCCGACCGACATCGTCCCCTTCCTGGCCGCCGCCAGCGCGCCCGTCAACTACCAGTTCTTCAGCAAGACCGACAACCGCTGGCTCAACGTCAACATCCGCGACATCGGCAACCGCCTGGTCCAGGGCGGCGGCAGCGACCACGCCGCCTACAACCGCCGCGGCATCCCCGGCTTCTACTGGGACGAGGTCGGCCGCGCCGACTACCAGTTCGGCTGGCACACCCAGCACGACACGATCGCCCTGGCCATCCCCGAGTACCTCATGCAGTCCGCCGTCAACACCGCCGTCGTCGCCTACAACCTCGCCTGCGCCGACGGCCTCCTGCCACGCCCGCCTGCGCCCCAGCCGACCGAGGGCCAGAACGAGAACCAGAACAGCAACCAGCCCGCGCAGCCGCGCGGCCAGACCGCTCCCGCCGGGCAGGGCGCCGGCTCCAACTAAACCACTACGACCGCTCTGAGCCACGACCGCTGACGCCATGAACAAGGGGCGGCCCCTGCGCGGGGTCGCCCCTTTTTTATCCGCCGCGACTGCGCACAAGCCCGGCTCGGGCTTGCTTAGGACCCGCGCCGGACGCGCTTGCCGGGCACGAAGCGCTTCTTGGCCCCCTCGGGCCGGTCGCCGCGCTGGCCGGTCACGGACTTCTCCCGCGTCACGGTGCCGTCGTCGTTCCGCGTGCGCGAAGCCGTCCCGGTGGCGCTCCCGCCGTTGGGGCCGCGCCGCGAGCCCTCGCGGCTGACGGTCTGGCCGTCGCGCGTGGTCACGCTCTCTCGGCTGGCGGTCCGGCCGTCCCCGAACACGCTCTGGCCCGAGCGCGTGACGGTGTCGCCGTCGCGCGTGGCCGTGTCGGTGCTGGTGACGCTGCCGCCGTTGGGGCCGGTGGTCACAGCCGTGCGTGTGGCGGTGCTGCCGTCGCGCGTCAGCTGCACGCTCTGGGTGGCGCTCTGACCGCCGGGTCCCGAGACGGTCGTCTGGCGCTGGCGGCCGTCCTCGGTCCTGACGATCGAGCTGTCGATGGTGCCCACGCCGCCGTTGGGGCCGGTGACCTGCGTCGAGCGCGTGGCGCCGGTGTCGGTGCGGTCGATGATCGTGATGGCCGAGGACGTGTTGCCGCCGCGGCCGGTGTGGGAGCGGTCGATCACCGCGCCACCCTCGGTGCGCGTGAGGGTGGTCTGAGAGCTGGCGGTCTTGCCGTTGGGGCCCAGGAAGGACTGGGTCTTGACCAGGCCGGTGTCGGTGCGCTGGGCGGTGGCCGTGCGTGTGGAGACGCCGCTCGGGCCGGTGACCGACGTGGACGTGGTGCGCACGCCGTCGGCGCGCGTGGTGGCGCTCTTGGCCGAGACGGTGACGGCGGGCGCCGGGCCGGGCGTGACCACCGGCGGGTCGGCCTTGTCGATCACAACCGGCGGCGGCGCCGCGGGGGCGACGTCGGAGGCGGGCGCAGCGGGCTCGGCCGACTGCTGGGCCAGCGCAGCGTGGACCATGATCATCGGCAGGAACGCGCCGAGCGCAGCGAGGCGACGGCCGGGTGCATAGACGGGTCGCATGGGTGCTCCTTAGGTGAGCCCGCTCCGGGCGGGCGTGCGGTGCGAGGTCGCACGGCATAACGCGGCCGACGGCTGGGGCTTGCACCAGCCGCGCAGCGGCGCCGGGGTGCCGGGCAAGGTGCGCCGGTCGTGCGGCGTGGGCAAGGCCGGGGCGTTCGGGTCGGGTCAGGCCGCGGCCTCGGTGACGCGGAGCACCTCCTCGATGGAGGTCTTGCCCTCGACGGCCTTCTTGAGCCCGTCGCCGCGCAGCGTGACCATGCCGCGCTCGGCGCACAGGCGGCGCAGCTCGGCGACGTTGGGGTTGCGCGCCACGATGTCGCGCAGCTGGTCGTCGACGATCAGCAGCTCGTAGATGCCCACGCGCCCGGCGTAGCCGGTCTTTCGGCAGCGTTCGCAGCCCTTGGAGGCCCAGACCAGCTCGGGGTCGAGGCCCTGCATGGTCAAGAACTCGCCCAGATCGCCGTGGGGCGGGGCCTGGTGCTTGCACTGGGCGCACAGCTTGCGGACGAGGCGCTGCGCCAGGCAGCCGTTCACCGCTGCGCCCACCAGGAAGGGCTCGATGCCGATGTTGACCAGCCGGGTGATGGAGGACGGGGCGTCGTTGGTGTGGAGCGTCGAGAGGACCAGGTGGCCCGTCAGCGCCGCCTGCACGGCCGTCAGGGCGGTCTCCTGATCGCGGATCTCGCCGACCATGATCACGTCGGGGTCCTGCCGAAGGAGGGCCTTGAGGGCCTTGGCGAAGGTCATGCCGATCTTGTCGTGGGTCTGGGTCTGGACGATGCCGTCGAGGTGATACTCGACGGGGTCCTCGACGGTGGAGATGTTCATGGAGTTCTTGTCGAGGGTGCGCAGGGATGAGTAGAGCGTGGTGGTCTTGCCCGAGCCGGTGGGCCCGGTGACGAGCACCACGCCGTGGGGCGCGTTGATGGCGGTCTGCCACAGCGCCAGGGTGTTCTCGTCGAAGCCCAGGTCCTCGAGCTTGACGTTGATCGAGCGCGTGTCGAGGATGCGCATGACGACCTTCTCGCCGTACGTGACGGGCAGGGTGCTCATGCGCAGGTCGAGCTTGCGGCTCTGGACGTTGCAGCGGATGCGGCCGTCCTGGGGCAGGCGGCGCTCGGAGATGTCCAGGTTGGCCATGATCTTGAGGCGCGAGGTGATGGCCGCGGCCATGTTGGGCGGCGGGTTCATCATCTCGTAGAGCTCGCCGTCGATGCGGAAGCGCACCTTGAGCTTCTTGTCGCCCGGCTCGATGTGGATGTCGCTTGCGCCCTCCTTGACGGCCTGCTGGATGATGTAGTTGACGTAGCGGATGACCGGGCTGCCCGCGGCCTCCTTCTCGAGGTCGATCTCCTGGTCGTGCTTCTTCTCGACCTGCACGTCCCCCTCGGTGACCTCCGAGAGGATCTGGTTCACGTCGGCGTCGTCGTTGACGGCCCCCCCGGTGATCAGCTCCAGGGCCCCGCGCACGTCGAAGCCCGTGGTGAGCACCACGCGCACCGCCGCCACGCCCAGCCGCCGGCGCACCTCGTCGAGCAGGAACACGTCGTCGTGACGGACGGCCGCGATGATCGCCTTCTGGCCCTCAAGGCGCAGCGGCACCACCGAGTGCTTCTTGCAGAACTCCAGCGTCAGACGCTGCATCAGCTTGCCGTCGAAGCCGCCGTCGAGCCCCTTGACCAGGTCGATGTGCTCGAAGGGCACGCCGTGGAGGGCCGCGACGGCCTTGAGCACCGCGCCCTCGTCGACGCCCTGCTCGATGAGCACCTCCGTCAGGCGCTTGCCGGGGCTGGCGCGCACCACCTGGCGGGCCTGGTCCAGCTGGGCCGGGTTGATGACCCCGTCGGCCAGCAGCTTCTGGCCGATGTCCGTCGGCGTCCCCGAGGCGTTCGTCTGGGCGCCCTCGGGCTGATAGATCGGGTTGGCGAAGCTGGGGTCGGCAAAGGCCAGCTCGCGCAGCGAGGGGTCGTTGAGCGACGTCAGGCCCGTCCCGCCACCACCTCCCACACCCCCCCCACCGCTCCCTGCGCGCCCGCCGGGGGCGCCGCCCCGCCCGCGCTGCTCCTGAGGGGGATCGAACCGCACGGTCGGGTCGCTCACTGGGTCTCTCCTGGCTGGCAAGGGGCGTTGGGCGTGCAGACCGAGGGCCGTCGGGCCAGGGGCGTCGGCATCGGGCGCGACAGCCCGGCTCAGCGCGGGCCCGAGCCCCGACGGTCGGCGTGACCGCCGATGGCCATCTCGATGCGGTGCTCCTGGCCCTCGGCCTCGAGCACCACGGCGCGGCCCTGGGCCGCCTTGAAGACGAACAGCCCCTCGACGCGGTCGCCGACGCGGTAGATCTTGTTGTTGATCCGGGCCACGGGGCTCGGGCCGCCCAGGACGCTGTTGAGCTCGAGCGACTGGAGCAGCGAGAGCACCTGCTTCTGCCGCTCGGACTCGAGCCGCTTCTGCTGCTCCAGCCGGGCGCGCTCGACCATGGCGTTGAGGTCCGTGGGCTCCTCGGTGGAGCTGCTCTGCACGACGGGCAGGTTGACGATGCCCGCGGTGCGGAACGGGTTGGTCCGCACCCGGTCGTAGGGGACCTGCATCTCGACGCGCGCCGTGCTCAGGTCGGACATCACCTGCTTGTGGGCCGCGGCGAGCTTGGCCGGGTCCTGCGCCTCGATCTTCATGGCGCCCGCCGTCGCCGCGTGGGGCCCCAGGCCCAGCTGGCGCATGCCGGCCAGCACGCCCCCGGCCAGGGCCACCACCAGGATCATCAGCCCGAACCCGCCGAAAGAGAACCCGCCCTTGGCCTCGCCCTGTTCGAGCCCCTCGAGCGCGGGCGAACTGGGGCCCATGCCCTGCTCATCGGCGCCGGCGTTCATCGCGCTCATGTCGTTGTGCAGACCGGTCATCGGGTGGCTCCTTGGTCCCGCGTGGAGGCCGCGGCGGTGGTGGTCTCGGGCTGGTAATAGATCGACAGCGTGCACGTCACGCTCACGACGCCGTCGGCGCCGTCGTCGCGCACGAGCTTCATGTCCGTCAGCCGGGTGATGCGCGGCAGCTGCTCCAGGCGCAGCAGGAAGCGGTAGAAGGCGTCGAAGTTCCCGCGGATCTTCAGCTCCAGCGGCTGCTCGGTGGCCAGGCCCGCCTGGATCACCTTGGTGAGCTTCTTGAACTGCTGGAGCTCGAGCCCCTCGCCGGCGGCGATGTCGGCCACGTTGCTCAGCACGCTGTCCAGGTCCTTGCCGCTGGGCAGGCGGTTCTCCAGGTTCGAGATCGCCTCGTGCATCTCGGTGTTGGCCTTCTCAAGGTCGGCCGACTGCGCCGTGGCGGCGCGCAGCCGCTCGAGCGAGGTCTGCCGCTCCTTGATCGACCGCTCGGCCGCCTCGATGGCGTCGTTCTGCGGCTGGAACACCAGGAAGTAGCTGCTCACCGGCACCGCCAGGAGCACACCGAGGAACGTGATCTGCTTGACGGCGGGGTTCATGCCTCTTGCTCCGTGCGCGGTGGTCGTGCGTGCGTGCGCGTGCCGCGGGGGGTCAGCGTCGTGCGGGGTGCGGGGGGGTGCGAGTTGCTGCAGCGGCGGCGGCCGGGCCCGTCACTGGGCCGAACCGACGGTCCGCCTAGTGGGCCTGCGGTTGTTCTTCTGCTCGGGCTTTGCCGGGGCGGGGATCTCGGGCAGCTCCTCGCGCCACACGTGCAGGGGCTCGATCGTCGCCACGTCGGCCGAGGGCTTGATCTGGGCGTCGATCCGGAACCGCCGCAGGGCGACGCCGTTGACATCGCTCTGGGCGCTCTGGGCCAGCTCGACGTTGGCCAGCAGCTCGCAGGCCTTGAGGCGGCGCTGGAACTCGGCCACGTCCTGGTCCGTGGCCGCCAGGCCGTTGATGGCGATGGTGAACTCGAGCACCGGGGGCTTGGGGGCCTTGGGCTTCTCGGGCTCAGCCGGCTTGCCCTTGGCCTGGGTGGCCGAGCGGCCGGAGGGCGCGCGGCCCTTCTTCGGGTCGCCCTTGGGCGCCTGCTCGACGACGCGCTTGCCCACCAGGTTCAGCTCGATCAGCGCCAGCCGCTCGGGCGTGCGGTTGGTGATCTCGGCCATGAGCACCGAGCGCGGGACGCGTTCGAGCACCGCCGCGGCGCTCTGGGCGCGCTCGGTGAGCGCGCCGCGGGTGGCCTCGAGCTTCTTGAGCTGGTCGAGCTTCTCGGACTCCCGCTTGACCTGCTGCGTGACCGACTGCTCCAGGAGGCGCACGTCGTTCCACTTGCGGTTGGTGACGATGAACGCGCCCACCACGCCCAGCATCACCACGCCAAAGAGCAGCACCGAGACGATCCCGCTGCGCCGCTCGATCTTGCCGCGCATGTAGTCCTCGGGCAGGAAGCTCCTGGGCTGCTGCCCGGAGCCCAAGAGCGTGCTCGCGTTGATCCGCGCCATCGGGGTGCTCCTTCGCGTCTGGCCGGGCCGCGCTGTCGCGGGCGGGCTGGGGTACGGATTCGACGGGTCGTGGTCCTCGGCGGAGGTGGGGGTGCGGTCGTGGGCGGCGCGCTGGCGGGGTTCAAAGGTCCGTCGGCGAGAGCCCCAGGCCCACCGCCACCGCCCAGCCCGGCTGCGGCTGCGACAGGTCCACCAGCGGCGAGATCGTCGGGGCGTCCACCGGCGGGCGGTTGAGGCGCGCCAGCGGGTCGGCCACGTGCGCCGGCAGGCGCATCGCCCGGGCCACGTGCTGGCACAGGGCCGTGTGGCGGCTCTCGCCGCCGACGAAGATCGCCCGCGACACGCGCCGGCCGGTGAAGGACCCGTCGTGGTACCGCAGGCACATGCCCATCTCTTCGGTCAGGACCTCCAGCTGCTCGCGCAGGTCCAGCCGGACCGGCTCGACCGCCCCGAGGCCCGCGGCCGCCGCGTCGTCGAACTCGATCTCCGCCGGCGCGTCGGGGCCGCTGCGAACCCGACCGCGGCGCTCGTAGGCGCCGGGGCTTGGGGCCGGGTCGTGCTCATGGGGGTCGTCGTTGCCCGCGGCGCCGGCCGACAGAGCGGCCCGGCGGGGCGCCCTGGCCTGGGCCGCCTCCAGCGCGTCGAAGCGCTCGCCCTGGCCGCGATCGGCGCTGGCCGGTGCCGGCGGGTCCTCGCTCAGGACCGCAGCGGGGAACGCCTGAGCGTCGGGCGTGAGCTGGTCGGCTGCCAGCCGCAGGGCCCTGGCCGCGGCCATGGCCCGGCCGGTCTGCTTGCTCACGGCCTCGTCGAGCATCCGCCCGCCGAACTGCACGGACTTGGCAAAGACCGGCTGGGTCCCGTGCGCGATGACGACCTTGGTGCTCTCGCTGCCGATGTCCACGTACATCGAGGCCAGGGCCGCGTCGCTTGCGCGACGGGTGATGTGGTCGAACGCCCGCACCAGGGCCTGGGCCTCCGGGTAGATCCCCACCGGCTCGAGCCGCTGCTTGCGCAGGGCCTCCATCAGGCGTTCGATCAGCCCCGTCGGCAGCGCCATGGCGATCACGTCGGCCTTCTGGCCCGTGCGCGGCTTGCCCTCGATGGTCGTGCCCGGCGTGGGCTCGAACCGGATCGACAGCGCCCGCGCGTCGCACCCGACCTGCGCGCCCAGCGCCGCGGCGATGTTCGCCTGCAGCGTCGTCGAGCCGTCGGAGCTCACCTGGAGGCGCGCACACACCGTGCTCGCCGCCGGGGCGGCAAAGACGATCCGCCGGCCCAGGAACCCGCCCGTGCGCACGATGCGCGCCAGGTTGTCGATCTGGTAGTCCAGCCGCTTCTGCACGTCGCCGGCCAGGTCCAGCGGCGTCGGCAGCGTGGAGGCGGCCAGGATGGTCGGGATCTCGCCGGGCCCCAGCTGGAGGACCTTCATCGAGCTGGTCCCAAAGTCCACCGCGATGGCCGGAGCGCCGGCACCGGTCAGCCCGATGTTCGCTAGCTTGCCCAGTCCGAGCTTCATCGCGTCAGTCCTCCACCACAGCCCCCGCGCCGACCGATCCCGGGGCCCGTGATTGGGTTCATCGATCCGTTGCGCCTCCGCCCGCACGGGCGGGCCCCGCGCCGCGCATCGGCCGACGGCCCCCGGCCCGCACAGACGGAACAAGCGACACGCCCGGGCGATGGCCCCAGGCCGGCCCACGGCCCACGCCACATATCAGCACCCGCAACGCCTCAGCGGGTCCCAGTACCAGCCAACGCCGCACCCAGACGCGCCAGCCGATCCAACGCGGCGCGCATCTCCCACCGCTGCGCGTGCCGATCGCCCGTGGTGTTGCTCACCACGCGCACCTCGCCCCAGGCCACGCCCAGCCGCTCGGCCACCTGCGCAACCGCCGCCCCCTCCATGGCCTCAACCACTGCCCCGGTTCGGCGGGCCACCTCGCGTGCCGCCTGATCGGTGCCGGAGCACGTCGAGACCGTCGCGATCACGCCTTGGGCGTCGCCGAGGGTGCGCAAGGTCGAGAGCCACGCTGGGGGAGCCCACGGGCCGGATCCCTCCCACGGGCCAGCGGGAAAACCCATGTCGTGCAGGTCGACAAACTTCTCGGGCGTGAGCAGGCCCTCGTCGGCATAGACAGATCGGGTCGAAACGACCACATCGCCCAGAGTCGCTCGGCGCTCATCAGCGCTATTGACAGGGGTGTTCTTCTCTGGTGTCGGCAACACGCCGCCAATCCCGATCGAGAGCACACCCGCGTCAGAAGCTGGATCAAGGGCGCGGGCTGTTGCAGCTGCCGCGTTCGCCTTGCCAACGCCGGAAATAAGCAGCTTTAGACCGGGAAGGACGGGCATTGGGCGCCATTCCTGGGCGTGCGCGACCAGCGAGCCCACCCCAAGCTCAGCGAGCAAGGCTCCGGCTTCGAGCGGCGTGGCGCAGACCACCAGAACACCCCTGCCGGCCCCGAGGGTGACGTGAGGCGAAGTTCCCATGGGTGATCATTAGACCTTGACGCGATTGAGCCGAACAATTTCTTGATCGCAGACGTCCAATCCGTTCGAAGACGCGACGGTGCCGGTGCGCACGCGCGTCTAATCAATCAGCTCCGTACGGGACACGATCAGCGGCCCGGCTTGCGCGTCGCTGGATCGAGAAGGGAAGCCATGAGCAACACACAGCGGCAGGCGAGCCGGCGGTGGGCACGGTTCGGGCTCGTGACGGTGGTGGGCCTGCTGGCGGTGGGCGGGACGACCGCTGCGCTCATGGGCGCGGGCGGTGCGGAGTCCGAGCTGGGGCAGTCAGCCGGGCGGGGGAACCTGACGGACCTGGTCGAGGCGGCGACGACCTCGTTCGACGTGATCGCCGTGGCCACGGGCGAGCTGGAGGCCGCCAGCCAGATCGAGCTGCGCTCGCGCGTGGAGAAGACCACGACGGTGGCCGAGCTGGTGCGCGAGGGGACGTTCGTCAGCGCCGGCACGGTGGTGGTGCGGCTCAACGCCGAGCAGATCGAGCAGGAGATCGACAACGCCAAGCCGGCGCTGGAGTCCGCCCGGGCCGACGCGGCGGTGGCCGAGAACGCGTACGCGATCCAGGTCAACGAGAACGACTCGGCCCTTCGGCAGGCCCAGCTGAAGCTGACGCTGGCGATGCTCGACCTGCGTCAGTGGGAGGAGGGCGACATCAAGGCCAAGCGGCAGGAGCTGTCGCTGGCGCTGGACCGGGCCACGCGCGAGGTCGAGCGGCTCAAGGACCGGTACGAGCGTGCCCAGACGCTCGAGGCGCAGGGCTTCCTGGCGCGGGACCAGCTGCGCCAGGACGAGCTGGCGTACCTCGAGGCGCAGGCGTCGCTCAAGACCGCCGGGCTGAACATGGAGATCTACGAGAGCTTCCAGTACCCGCGCGACCGGGAGGTCAAGGTCTCGGACGTGCGCGAGGCGGAGGCGGAGGTCGAACGCGTCACGCGCAAGAACGCCAGCGAGCTGGCCACGCGCGAGGCCGACCGGGTCAACAAGAAGCAGCAGCTGGCGCTCCTGGAGGCCAAGCTCGCCAAGCTGATCGACCAGCGCGACGCGACGGTGATGCGGGCCCCGCGCGACGGGCTGGTGGTCTACGACTCGTCGCTCAACCGCGAGCGCGGCGGGCCCGGCTCGGAGCAGGCCCTGGACGTGGGGCGCGACGTGCGGTACAACCAGCGCCTCATCGTGCTGCCCGACACGTCGGAGATGGTGGCCTCGGTGCGCGTGCACGAGTCGGTCGCCGGCCGCGTGCGCGAGGGCCAGAGGGCGGGGGTCAAGATCGACGCGCTGGGCGGGCGGACCATCGCCGCGACGGTGCAGTCCATCGGCGTCATCGCTGAGAGCGGCGGCTGGCGCGACCCGAACCTGCGTGAGTACACCGTCAAGCTCAAGCTCCAGGAGACGGCCGGGCTGGAGCTCAAGCCGTCGATGCGGGCGCTGGGCGAGATCGTGCTCGACCGCGTCAGCGACGCGTTGGCGGTGCCGATCCAGTCCGTCTTTTCGGACGGGCCGGTGCGGTACGTCGTCGCCAAGGGCGTCTCGGGGCGTCTGGAGCGTCGGCCGGTGCGCGTGGGCCGGCGGTCGGAGCAGATGGCCGAGATCCTGGCTGGGATCACCGAGGGCGACCTGGTGCTGATGCGTGCGCCCGGCGCGTCGGAGGTCTCGTCGCGGCCGTGGACGGATCAGGAGCTGGCCTCGGTGGGCCTCCAGCGCGGCCCCGGCGATCGGATCGCGCCGATCGGGGCCCCGGGCAACGGCCCCGGCGGCGGCGAGCGTCCGCAGCGGCCGGCGGCGCGGCGCAGCGAGGCATCGCCCCCCGTGGCCCAGCGTGCGCCCGAGGGGCGACCGGCCGGCGCGGGCGCGGCCGCTCCGCAGGTCAGCGAGGCGCCGGCGCGCGGGCCGTTGGACGAGACGCCCAAGCCCGCTGTCAGGCCCACGACCGTCAACTGAGTAACAGCCAAAGCCGGGCGCCGTGGGCCGGGCTAGGGCGCGGGCTGTCGCTGGGGCGACGAGCCCCAGGGGACGATCAGCACAAAGGCGCGCGGGGTTGCCGGTGTGGGATCGGGCTGGGGGCGTGGTTGATCAGCACGGCTCAGGAGCGCCTGGCCGAGCGGCGTTGGCTGCGCGTCCGCGGGGAGCTGGGGCCCCAGGCCGCGCGCGCGATCGCGCGGCGGGTCCTGGTCCAGGAGCACCGTGCCGGGGCGAGCCGGCGGGTCGCCAGGGCGATCGGTTGCTGAGGTCGGCGGGGGCGCAGCGTGGACGAGCAGGGCGGTGCCGGGCTCGAGCTGAACGGTCAGGAGCAGGCGACCGAAGACGAGGCCCTGGTTCGGGGCGGCCGGCGGGATGAGCTGCTCGGGGGTGATGGCCAGGGGCCGCGGCGGCGGTGGGTCGAACCACTGGGGCACGATCTGGAAACGCAGCGCCTGGGTGGCACCCCCCGGCGCGGGCTCAGCGAGCGGCTGGGGGACGAGCCAGGAGCGGCCGAGGATCCTGGGGGTGCCCGGGGCCAAGCGGAGGCGCGAGTCGTGCAAGCCGATGACCGAGGGGCGGTCGGTGGCGGTGCCGCGGAACCACTCGGCCCAGCGCGGCCCGGCGGGGAGAAAGACGCGGCGGATGGTCGGCGTCGGTGCGCCGGTGGCGGGCGCGGGGTTGAGCGCGGCCAGGAGCGCGGGGGCGTCGGCGGTGCGCAGCGGGGTCAGGAGCAGGCCGGCGCGGCGCCAGGCGTCTGCGGCGAGTGGATCGATGACGGCCGAGCCGAGCTGGAGGGCCGCCAGCGCGTCGCGGGCGCGGTCGGGGTCGGGCGAGCTGACCCACCAGCTGACATCGACGCCCGGCCTGGAGGCGGCAAAGGCGCCGGACAAGACCGGGGTGGTCAGCAGCGCCGGGTCCTGCGCAGCCGGGGCGGGCTGGGCGCTGGGCGCGCAGGCGATGGGCCAGGCCGGGGCCAACACGAACAACACGAGAATGTGTTTGCGGCCGGGCATGCTCAGGGCGGGGGGCAGAGGTTGATGTCGTCGATGAGCCGGCGGAGGAGGCCGTAGTCGCGTCTGGTGTGGGTGAAGACGAGCCGCGGCAGGTCGAGGTGGTCGTCCTCGGGGGGGAGCGGCCCGGAGAGGCTGATGGTGCCGCGGGCGATGAGCGGGCGGTAGGCGTCGGCCAGGCGGTGGGCGTCGCTGGGGGTGATGGGGCGGTTGAGGCGGATGACCAGGTCGTCGCGGACGTAGCGGGAGGAGTGGTAGACGCGGTAGAAGTCGGTGATGATGCGCGCGGCGTGGGCGGGGGACTGGGCGATGGTGAAGAGGCCCAGGTCCTCCGGGCTGACCCAGCCGCGGTCGGCCAGGCCGGCGCGGATGAACTGATCGAACTGGCTCCAGTAGGAGCCGCCGGGGCCCTCGATCATGACGATGGGGATGATGGAGGCCTTGCCGGTCTGGATGAGGGTGAGGACCTCGAAGCCCTCGTCCATGGTGCCAAAGCCGCCGGGGAAGAGGGCGACGGCCTCGGACTGGGAGATGAACATGAGCTTGCGGGTGAAGAAGTAGCGGAAGGTGATGAGCTTGGAATCGCCGGCGATGACGTCGTTGGTGGCCTGCTCGAAGGGGAGGCGGATGGCCACGCCGAAGGATCGCTCGCGGCCCGGGCCGAGGTTGCCGGCCTCCATGATGCCGCCGCCGGCGCCGGTGATGACCATCCAGCCCTCGGCGGCCATGAGGCGTCCGAACTGGACGGCGGCGGCGAAGTCCGGGTGGTCTCGCGGGGTTCGGGCCGAGCCGAAGATGGTGACCTTGTGCGGCGCGGGGTACTGGCCAAAGACGCGGTAGGCGTGGCGGAGCTCTTTGACGGCGGCGGCGATGAGCTTGAGCTCGCCGGTGTCGCGGCCGTCAGAAAGGAGCTTGAGGCCGGAGAGGAGCAGGTCGCGGACGAGGCGTTCGTGGGTGGATCCGGGGACGGCGCCGGCGTCGCGCACGAGCTGGTCGAGGCGTGCCTGGAGCTCGGGCGAGTCGATCGGCCGCGGGGCATTGGAGGTCCGCGGGAGCGGCTCGACGGCGTCGTGGGTGGGGATTGGGTCGAGCTCTTGGCGGTTGCTGGGCATGAGTGTGCGTCGCGTGCTGCGGGCGGGGTCACTCGCCCACGGAGAGTGACAGCGGGTCGGAGGGGGCGGGCGCGCCGTCGGAGGCTGCGCGTCGGCGGAGGCGGAGGCGTTCGTCGCGGGCGCGCTGCTCGGCGTCGGCCAGCGTGCGTGGGCCCGGGGTGGGCTGGCGCGTGACCACCGAGAGGAAGCGGCGCGTGCCGGCGAGGATCTCGCCGCCGACGCGGGGGTCGGACAGCGAGCCGCGCAGGCGGACGGTGACGAGCTCGTCGCGGAAGAGGTCCATGACCTGGGACAGGAGGGGGATGCGCGGCCCGCCGCGGCCGTTGAAGTGCAGGTCCAGGGCCAGGTCGCCCAGGGAGAGGCCGCCCCAGCCGACGAGGGAGACGGAGTCGGAGAGGAGGACCAGCTCGTCGAACTCGGCGTGGTCGCCCTGGATGAACGCTGAGGCGCGGAAGAAGTCGAGTCGCTCGTCGGTGGGCAGCTGGAAGGTGCCCAGCTTGAGGATCGCGACGGTGAGCGGGAGGCGGACGACATCGCCGCCGGCGATGCGCAGGGAGAGCCGGCCGTGGGCCGAGTCGGGCTGAGCGACCAGGCCGGTGAGGGAGAACTCGGCGTCGAGGGTGCCGCGGGAGGTGTCGCCCGGGAAGCTGGGCGCCGCGGCGGTGTCCAGCTGCATGCGTCGCGGCGCGGGGGCGTCTTGGGGCCCGGCTGGGGGCGGCTGGGTGGCTGGGGCGGCGCGGCCGACATCGGCCAGGAGGTCGGCAAAGCGAGCGCCGGCCAGGTGGAGGGTCAGGGAGTAGCGGGAATCGCCGGACGGGACGGGCTCGACGGAGCCGACGGCGGCGAGCCGGCCCCCGGCGGCGCGGCCGCTGAGCCACTCCAGCCGCAGGCCGGGGCGGTCGGGGGTCGAGGAGACCAGGCCGTGGGCGTCGGTGATGGTGACGGCGCCCACGACCAGCGAGTCGGCGTGGAGGCCGAGGTTCACGTCGGGGGCGCGGCCCTGGGCGAGCCTGCGCACGTCGATGGAGATCGCGCCGTCGGCGTCCCTGAGCGAGGTGCCGATGCGCGTGGACAGGCCGCGGAAGACGGCGTCGCCGCGGAGGACATACGTAGGTTCTTCTCGGGGGGGCGCCCGCAGGGAGAGGGAGACGTTGCGGAAGCTCAGGCCGCGCGGGGCGGCGGTCTGGGTCCGTTCGAGGGCGCCCTGGACCTGCTCTGGCAGGACGGCAAGGAGGTCGGGCATGAGGCCCGCCGCGTCGGCATCCGCGGTCAGGTCCAGCGTGAGGCCCCCGCCGGCGGGATCGACGGCCCAGGCACCGTTGATGGTGGTCTCCCAGGAGTTGCCCTGGGCGACGAGTGACTCGACGCTGCCGCGGTTGTCCTGGAAGCGGACCTGGCCGGAGATGATGGGGAACGCGACGGTCTTGCCGCGGAGGACGAAGCTGGCGGCCTCCGGGCGGAAGGCCCCGGAGATGGACGGGGCCAGCGGGTCGCCGGAGTTGAGGGAGAAGTCGGCGTCGAAGAGCGCGCGGGCGTCGTAGGCACGGAGCGTGTCGGCCAGCGTGGGCTCGGGGCCCGAGGCCAGCAGGCCGGCGTAGAGCGGGTTCTCCAGCACGCCCTGGGAGATGGCGCCGGAGAGGATCGCGGGGGCCTCGGCGGCGCCTGGGACGGGGCGCAGCTGGAGCGTGCCGTCGAGCCGGAGGGTTCCGGCGTGGGCGCCGTCGTAGGAGACGGCTGCGCGGGCGCCGTCGAACCAGGCGCGCGTTGGGGCCAGCTCGTGCCCCGGCTGGCGGAGGAGGGTGGCGCCCGCGGAGCCGGCAAAGGCGTGCGCCGCGAGGCGTCCGCCGAGCGTGTTGAGCGAGACGTTGTCGGCCTTGAGGAGGGTGATGTCGGCCTGGACGCGGTCGGGCGCGGGGGCGGTGGTGGCGCGGAGCGTGACGGCCAGGTCGACGACGCCGCGCGGGTCGGCGCGGCCGCGCAGGTCGGAGACGACGTTGCCGGCGCGGTCGGAGAAGAGATCGAAGAGGGACTCGAGCGGGGCGGCCAGGTCGAGCTCGGTGGCCAGGAGCGTGGCGCTGACGCGCCCGGGCACGCCCAGCGCCGCCGAGCCGAAGGTGTTGGAGCCGCGCAGGACGAAGCGTCCGGCCATGAGCGGGGCGAGCGGGCCGAAGGCGTCGGGGCTGGCTTGGGCGCTCTGGATCTGGGGGGCGTAGAGGGTGCCGGCCAGCTCGTGGACGCGCAGGTCGGTGTCGGTGATGCTCAGGGTCCCCGAGAGGCCTTGGACGGCGAGCGGGACGTCCGGGGAGGTGCCGAAGTTGGCGGCCAGGCCGTCGAGCGTGACGCTGACCCCGTAGCCGATGCGGTGGGGCCCGTCGGGGCGGTCCGGGGGCTTGGGCGCGAAGTGCGCCACGGCGCTGACGGTGCCCTGCGGCCGCAGGGCGCGCAGCAGCGGCTCGGCGGCGAGCGAGAGCGCCGCCGTCGGCGATCCCTGCGCGGGCTCGGGCTGGTCCTGGGCGCTCTGGCGGTCGGACTGGGCCTCTTTGGCCACACGGCCGAGCGCGTACAGGAGGCCCTCGCCGATCGGCACGCGCTCGGCGGCGATGCGCACCTCCGGGGGCGGCGACGTGCCGCCGGGCTCGGGGAGGCTGGCGACGATGTCGATGGTGGCTGAGCCGCCCTGGATGGGCAGGCAGCGCTCGCCGTGGACGCGGACGGCGCGGCCCTGGATCGTCAGCAGCAGGTCCCGCGCGGTGATGGGGTAGGGGAAGACTTCGGGGACCAGGCCGGCGTTCTCGAAGACGGCGTCGATGCGGTTGGTGTACCCGGTCTCGAAGCCGAACTGCCGGGTGACGTGGATGGCGACGCGGTCGATGGACCCGCCCAGGCGGAAGACGGGGCGCGCCAGCGCGGCCTCGACGCGCGCAAGCTCCTGGCGCCGGGCCTGGTCGTCGGGCTGGGCGGGGTCGGGGACGGAGAGCTCGAGCCGCTGCCGCTCCAGGGCGGCGGCCGACTCGGGCGAGAGGACGACGCCGGCGTCGAGGAGGTCCTGGTAGCGTCGCTTGGAGAAGAGGAGGTCGATGAGCGAGGCGGAGCCGGAGGCGCGCAGGGCGTGTTCGAGGTTGGCGTCGATGGGGACGTCGACGATCTCGACGCGCAGGTCGACGGCGGCCAGGTCCGAGAGCGGCTCGAAGAGCCCGGCGGCAGAGAGGGACGCGCCCGTCGGCCCCCGGCCGGCGAGGCTGATGATGCGGACCTGCTGGTCGTCGAAGCGGATGGCGCCGCGGATGTCGGAGATGGGGTACGGGAAGGGGGCGAAGGAGGCCACGCCGTCGCGGAGCGTCAGCAGGCCGCTGATCAGCGGGTTGGGGACGACGCCCTGGACGGGCGGTCCGCGGCGGACGTTGATCTCGGTGTCGATGGAGGCGGTGGGGCCGGAGAAGCGTTCGAGGTTGGTGCGGACGACCTCGGGTGCGAACCAGAGCACGCGCGGGTCGGAGTCGAGCGTGACGTCGCGCGTGCTGATGGTGGCGCGGTAGGGGGCCCAGGGGGCGTAGCCCTCGGTGCGGAGGGTGATCTGGCAGTTCGGGATGCTCTCGAAGACGCCGCGGAGGGTGGCCTCGATGCCGCTGGGCGTGAAGGAGATGACGCCGGCCACGTCGTTGGCGCGCGGGCGGCGCGCCGTGCCGGTGATCTCGGGGCGGCCGGCGGTGATGGGCAGCTGGAGGGCGACGCGGTCCAGGTGCAGGTCCACCACCACGCCCGTGCCGCGCGCGTAGCGCAGCGTGGTGCGGGCGATCTGGCCGCGCATGCGCAGCGTGCGCCACAGGTCGCGCACGCCCTGGGGGAGCTGCTCCGGCCAGAGCCGGGCCAGGTCGACCTCGGTGGCCGAGAGCTCGGCGGTGCCGGTGGCCGAGTCGAACCAGCCGCTCAGCTGGAGCGGGCGGGCCACGGAGAGGTCGGCGTCGGCGGGGAGCGGGTCGAGCTGGTTGATGCGCAGCAGCGAGCGGCTCGGGCTGGTCCGGCTGGGGATGACCGACGCCGAGGCGCGCACGTCGGCCAGCAGGACGTAGCCCGGGTCGGAGGTCTCGGCCTGGGAGGCGCCGTGCTCGCCCAGCTCGATGATCGCCTCGCCGATGAACAGGGCCGGGAGGCGCGGCAGGGCCTCGGCGCTGGCCGGCTGATCGGAGCGCAGCAGGGGCTCGATGTTGAGGCGGTCGGTGGCGCGGTGCTGGCTGATGCGCAGGCGCACGCCCTGGAGCTCGACGCGGCGCCAGAGGTCGGCCAGGGTGGCTGAAGTGAGGTCGCCCAGGTGCACGCGGAGGCTGTCGGCGGCGGCGAACTGGCCCTCGGGGCCCGCCACGCCGGGCACGCGCAGCCGCGGCCGGTGGACCTCTAGGGCGCCGTCGAACCAGAGCGAGACCCAGCCGGACCGGAACTCGGCGCCGGTCTGGCGCCGGATCAGCGAGGCCAGGATCGCCTTGGGGATGGGGCCCTGGGTGAGCGCGGCGATCACGACCACCAGGAACAGGAGCGGCCAGAGGCAGGCCCGCAGGGCCCAGCGGACCCGCCGCGCGCGTCGGGATGGCAACGGGCTGCGCGTCGCGGGTTCGGTGGGCGGGTTGATCGAGGCGTGTTCGCCCATGGGCGTGTGGACCCGGCGTCTAAGTGTACAAATCAGCTGCCAGAACGCCCAGGCGCGAACATAGACCTGACCAGGGAGACCCGCCGTGGGCGCGCCACCGGCGGCGTGCGCACCGCGATGAGCACGCAGCGTCACAGACCGCCCGCGCGGGGGCGTCTAGGGCCGAGAAGGGAGCGTGTGCTCCTGCGGGATGAACGCGGGCGGCTGGCCCGGCGCCGGCGCGGGCTGCCCGGCGCGCTGCGCCACCGAGGCGCGGTACTTGGCGTACAGCAGCAGGCTGCACAGCACCAGGCCGATGCCCAGGCCCGAGAGGTAGCTCTTGAGGCGCTGGCGGAAGCGCGCCGATTCGAGGGCCCGCTGGTCGGCGTCGCCGGGGGTGGGGTGGGTGCGTGGTGCGTGGCTCATGGGCCTCCCGGGCCGCGGCCTTTGGAGCCCTTGCTGCGGGCGCGCTTGGTTGCGCGCACGCCGGGCATGCCGGCGCGTCGCTCGGCGGCGCTGCCGGCCGAGTCGGACGAGTCCTCGATGTCACGCCGGCGGACCTTGGCGCCGGGCGCCGGGCCCTTGGACGAGCGCAAGAGCGAGACCTGGTCGCGGAGCTTGGCGGCCTTCTCGAACTCCAGGTCGGCGGCGGCCTTGAGCATCTCGTCCTCCAGGGTGTGGACCAGCTCGGAGACCTCGAACTCGGGCTCCTTGGCGCGGACGGCCTCGCGGGCGGTGCGGCCGGCGCGGAGCTCGGCCTCCAGGCCCTGGCGGATGGCCTTGATGACCGTGGCCGGGGTGATGCCGTTGGCGGCGTTGTAGGCGATCTGCTTGGCGCGACGGCGTTCGGTCTCGTCGATGGCGGCCCGCATGGCAGGGGTGACCTTGTCGGCGAACATGATCACGTGGGCGTTGGCGTTGCGGGCTGCGCGGCCGATCTGCTGGATGAGGGAGGTCGGCGAGCGGAGGAAGCCCTCCTTGTCGGCGTCGAGGATGCACACGAGGGAGACCTCGGGCAGGTCCAGGCCCTCGCGCAGGAGGTTGACGCCCACGAGGACGTCGAAGGCGCCCCGGCGTAGCTCGGTCAGGAGCTCGACGCGCTCGAGGGTCTGGATCTCGCTGTGCAGGTAGCGGACGCGCAGGCCCTTCTGGTGGATGTAGAGGGCCAGGTCCTCGCAGAGGCGTTTGGTCAGGGCGGTGACCAGGACTCGCTCGTTGCGCTTGACCACGGCGGCGGCGCGCTCCAGGAGCTCGGGGACCTGGCCGGAGGCCGGGCGGATCTCGATGGTGGGGTCCAGCAGGCCGGTGGGGCGGATGACCTGCTCGGCGACCTCGCCGGCGACCTTTTCCAGCTCGTACGGCCCCGGGGTGGCCGAGACGAAGACGACCTGGGGGACCAGGGCCTCGAACTCCTCGAAGCGCAGCGGGCGGTTGTCCAGGGCGCTGGGCAGGCGGAAGCCGTGATCGACCAGGACGCGCTTGCGCATCTGGTCGCCGTTGTACATGGCGCGGACCTGGGGGAGCGTGACGTGGCTCTCGTCGATGAACAGGAGCCAGTCGTGCTCGGGGCGTTTCTCGACGCGCAGGAGCGGGACGCCGGCGCGTTCGTCGGCGTCGCTGGGTGCCTCAGGGGATGGGGAGTAGTCGAAGTAGTCCATGAGGGTCCAGGGCTTCTGGCCCGGGCTGCGGCCGTCCATGTGGCGGGAGTAGTTCTCGATGCCGTTGCAGAAGCCGACCTCGGCGAGCATCTCCAGGTCGTACTTGGTGCGTGCCAGGAGTCGCTGGGCTTCGAGGAGCTTGCCCTCTTGGCGGAGCTGGGCCACGCGGGCGTCCATCTCCTGGCGGATGCCGGCGACGATGGCGCCCATCTGCTCCTCGTCGACGACGTAGTGGCGCGCCGGGAAGAGGAAGAAGCGGCGCTCGTCGGCCAGCTCCTCGCCGCTGGTGGGGTTGATCAGCCGCAGGGCGGTGACGGCGTCGCCGTCGAGCTCGACGCGGACGGCGTACTGCTCGTAGGCGGGGAAGATCTCCAGGACGTCGCCGCGGACGCGGTACTTGCCGCGGGTGAACTCGATGTCGGTCCGGGCGTACTGCATCGAGGCCAGGCCCAGGAGCAGGCGTCGGCGGTCGACGAGCATGCCGACCTCCAGGGCCATGACCTTGTTGCCGTAGGCCAGCGGCGAGCCGAGGCCGAAGATGCACGAGACGCTGGCGACGACGATGGTGTCGCGGCGGGAGAGGATGTTGCTGGTGGCGGCCAGGCGGAGCTTGTCCAGGTCGTCGTTGCGCGAGGCGTCCTTCTCGATGTAGATGTCGCGCTGGGGGATGTAGGCCTCGGGCTGGTAGTAGTCGTAGTAGGAGACGAAGTAGCTCACGGCGTTGTGCGGGAAGAGCTCGCGCATCTCCTCGTAGAGCTGGGCGGCGAGGGTCTTGTTGTGGCTGAGGATCAGCGCGGGCTTCTGGGCGCGCTGGATGACGTGCGCCATCGTGAAGGTCTTGCCGGTGCCGGTGGCCCCCAGCAGGCAGGCGTGGGGCCTGCCCGCGCGGATGCTCTGGGTGAGCTGCTCGATGGCGCCGGGCTGATCGCCGGTGGGCTTGAAGGGCGAGACGACCTCGAAGGGGCGCACGACGGGGATCACGCCGGATGGTACGGGCGGGCTGGCGGGCGACCAAGGCCGAGGGCCGGGGCCGGCCGGAGGCGGCGGGCTAATCGTGGCGGAGGGCGACGATGGGGTCCTGCTTGGACGCGCGGAGCGCTGGGTAGATGCCGAACAGCAGGCCCGTGCCGGTGGCCACAAAGAACGCCACGCCCACCGACCAGAACGTGATGGCCGTGGGCAGGGCCGCGTCGGCCTGCACGTACGCCGACAGGCCCGGGATCTGCGAGAGCCGCGGCACGACGTACTGGAGGAAGAACGAGAGGAAGACGCCAAAGCCCACGCCGACCATGCCGCCGACGGCCGAGAGGACGCCGGTCTCGACCAGGAACTGCCAGACGATGTGCCGGCGCGTCGCGCCCAGTGCCCGCCGGATGCCGATCTCGCGCGTGCGTTCGGTGACGGAGGCGAGCATGATGTTCATGATCCCGATGCCCCCGACCAGGAGCGAGATGCCGGCGATGGCGATCAGGACCAGGTTCCAGGTGAAGGCGGCGCGCTGGGCCTCCTGGAGCAGCTCCAGCGGCACGGAGATGGCCACGTCGGGCAGCCCCGGGCGGCGCGTGTTGAGCAGCTGCCGGACCCGGGCGGCGTAGGCCAGGACCTGGTCGCGGTCGGGCACGACCAGGTAGACCTCGGAGACCTCGACCTGCTGGGCCTGCGTGTTGCCCGAGCCGCGGCGTATGGTCAGGTCGCCGAACTGCTCCTCGGCGGTGGTCAGCGGGATGTGGACGTCGGCGTTGAGGTCGCGGCCGACGAGGTTCGAGCCGCGCCCCGCGGCCACGCCCACCGGCTCGAGGATGCCGATGATGTTGTACGCCTTGGCGTCGATGCGCAGCGTGCTCTCCAGGGGGTCCTCGAAGGGGAAGAGCAGCCTGGCCACCTCGGCGCCGATGACGCAGACGGGCGCCTTGGTGTCCATGTCGGTGGACGTGAGGTACCGCCCGCGCGCCACGCGGAGGTTGATGGCCCGGACCAGGTCCGGCGTGGTCCCGAACGCCTGCGAGGTGCGGATCAGGGCCCCGTTGATGACCTGCCCGCCGACGGACTTGAGCGGGACGATGTGCTCGGCGTAGGGGCCGTACTCGTCGGTCAGGTGCTTGAGGTCCAGGCGCGTCAGGCCGAACCTGGAGACGAACGAGCGCTGCTGGTTGGCGCTGGCGCTCTCGGGCGGGGGCACGGAGCGGATGATGATGTTCTTGGCGCCAAGCCGCTCGAGCTGGAGCAGGGCCTGTCGCTTGGAGCCCTCGCCGATGGCCGCGTTGGTGATCACCGCGGCGACGCCCAGGATGATGCCCAGGGCGGTGAGGAAAGACCGCAGGAAGTGGCGCCGGAGGTTCGAGAGCCCGAGCTTGATGATCTCCAGGAGGAACATGCCGCCGGAGCATATCACGGCGCCCCCGGGCGCGGGCCGCCCCTATCTTGTGCCGATGGCCGACCCGCGCAGGTCCGCGGACCCCCCCACCACCGCCCGCCAGGCCGCCCCCGAGATCGCCCGGGTGCTCATCCCGCGCGACGCGATCGCAAGGCGCGTGCGCCAGCTGGGCGAGCAGATCACCAGCACGCTGACGGCCGCGGCGGCCCCGCCGCCCTTCGAGCCCGGCCCCGTGGTGCTGGTGCCGGTGCTCACCGGGGCGCTGGTGTTCGTCGCCGACCTGATCCGCCACGTGCCGCTGCCGCTGAGCATCCGCCCGGTGACGGTGTCCAGCTACGCCGGCCCGTCGACGACCTCGGCCGGGGCCAGCGTGCAGTCGGCGGTGCCCACGGACCTGGGCGGGGCCCGCGTGGTGATCGTCGACGACATCCTCGACTCGGGGCGCACGCTGGGGTTGCTCAGGCGGCTGATCGCGGCCCAGGAGCCGCAGTCGCTCCACGTGGCCGTGCTGCTGCGCAAGCAGAAGCCCGGCGGCCGGGCCGAGCCGGTGGCCGTGGACTTTGCCTGCTTCGACATCGACGACCACTTCGTCGTCGGCTACGGGCTCGACTACGACGGCCTGTTCCGCAACCTGCCCGACGTGGCGGCGCTCAGGGTGCCCGGCGCGTGAGCGGCACCGGCGCACCGCCCAAGGCCCCGCAGGACGACGCGTGGCGGGCGCGCTTCCCGGTCGTGGGGCGCTTCGCCCCCGAGCACGAGCGCGTGCTGGTGGCCATGCGACCGAGCTGGTGGTACGTGCCGCTGACCCGCCTGGGCTGGCTGCTTGGTCTGGTCGCCGCCTCAGCCGTCTGGGCGTGGCTGCAAAGCGCGATGGGCCGGCCCGTCGGGCCCTGGGCGTGGGCGCCGCTGGCTGGCGCGGCCGCGGTGCTGGGGTGGCTGGCGCTGGACCGGTGGCTCAGGCTGTACCTGCTGACCGACCGCCGCGCGGTGGCCGTCTTTGGCGTGCTGCGTCAGCGCGTGATCGACACGCCGCTGGAGCGCGTGCAGACGGTCGGGGTGATCCGGCCGCTGCGCGAGCGCGTGCTCGGGCTCGGCACGCCGGTGATCGTCTCGGCGGGCCAGGGGCTGGGCGCGGGGGTGGCCTGGCGCACGGTCGCCGATCCGCAAGGGGCGCTCTCGCGGGTGCGCGCTGCCGTGGCCTCGGCGCAGGTCCACCAGCCGGCGGCGCGGCCGACCCGGCCGGCGCGCATCGGGCTCGTGGGCGGGATCGGCGCGGGCAAGTCGTTTGTCGCCTCGCTGTTCGCCCAGCTGGGCTGCGCCGTGAGCGACTCGGACGCCGCTGCCCGGGCCGCGCTGCTGCGCACCGACGTGCGCGACACGCTGGTGAGCTGGTTCGGGCCGGCGATCCTCGACGAGTCGGGCGCGGTCTCGCGTCCGGCCCTGGCGCGGATCGTCTTTACGGACCCGGCCCAGCGCGCCCGCCTTGAGGGCCTGACCCACCCGATCGTGCACGCCGAGCGGGCCCGGCTGATCGACCAGGCCGCCCGCACCGGCGCCCCCGCGGTGATCGTCGACGCGCCGCTGCTCCTGGAGGCCGGCGTGGACCGGGAGTGCGACGCGGTGGTCTTCGTCGAGGCGCCCCGGGCCCTGCGCCTGGAGCGCGTCCGCTCGCGCGGCTGGGACGAGCGCGAGCTGGACCTCCGCGAAGCGGCCCAGCTGCCGCTGGACGAGAAACGCCGGCGGTCGCACCACGTCGTCGAGAACGCCGGCGACACGGCCGCCACCCGCGCAGCGGTCGAAGCGGTGCTCGGGCGCGTGCTGGGGTCACAGCCGGCGCAGCGGCCGATGATCAGGCCCTAGCCGGGCGCGGCTCAGGAGACGGCCCTGCGCAGGGCGTCGACCTTGTCGGTCTTCTCCCAGGTGAAGAACTCGACCTTGCCCCCGCGGTGCTCGCGGCGGACGCGATCGAAGTACTGGGCCTCGTAGGGCTTGCGGCCGAAGTGCCCGTGGCGGGCCGTGGCCCCGAAGATCGGCGTGCGCAGCTTGAGGGACTCGATGATCCCGCGCGGCGTGAGCGGGAACACGTCGCGGATGGCCTTGGATATCTTGCCCTGGTCGGCCTTGGCGGTGCCGAACGTGTCCACGTAGACGCTGGTGGGCTCGGCGACGCCGATGGCGTACGAGAGCTGGATCTCCACGCGGTCGGCCAGGCCCGCGGCCACCACGTTCTTGGCGATGTAGCGCGCCATGTACGCGGCGGAGCGGTCCACCTTGGTAGGGTCCTTGCCCGAGAACGCCCCGCCGCCGTGGCGCCCCATGCCGCCGTAGGAGTCGACGATGATCTTGCGGCCGGTCAGGCCGGTGTCGCCGTGGGGCCCGCCGATCTCGAATCGCCCGGTCGGGTTGACGTGGACGGTGATGCCCGGGTTCCACAGGTCCTTGAGCGTGGGCTTGAGGATGTGCTCGGCGACCTCTCGCTTGAGCTCGGCCTGGCGCTCGTTCCACGCCGGGTCGTGCTGGGTGGAGAGCACCAGGGTGTCGACGCGCACGGGGCGGTCGCGCTCGTACTCGACGGTGACCTGGCTCTTGGCGTCGGGCCGCAGGCCTGGGATGATCCCCTCGCGCCTCACGTGGGCCTGCTGCTCGACGAGGCGCTGGGCCAGCTGGATGGGCAGGGGCATGAGCTCGGGCGTCTCGCCGGTGGCATAGCCGAACATCATGCCCTGGTCGCCGGCGCCCTCCTTGTCCACGCCCATGGCGATGTCGGCCGACTGCCGGTTGAGCGCGACCATCACGCCGCAGGAGTCGGCGTCGAAGCGCATGTCGCCCGAGGTGTAGCCGATCTCGCGGACCACCTCGCGGACCAGCTCGGGGATGTTCACGTAGGTCTGCGTCGTGACCTCGCCGGCCACCACCACCAGCCCGGTGCAGCAGAGCACCTCGCAGGCCACGCGCGAGCGCGGGTCGTCGGCGATCATCGCGTCGAGCACGGCGTCGGAGACCTGATCGGCGACCTTGTCCGGGTGGCCCATCGAGACCGACTCGGACGTGAACAAGCGCGTGGACATGCGGTGGGGCTCCGCGGCCGCTGTGCGCGTGCGACGGTGCACGCCGGCCAGCGCCGAGTTCGAGTCTATGCCCCGGGCGCGAAAAATGCTCCCCGCCACGGATAACCTCGACCCATGGCCCGCAAGCCCACCCCCACCCCCACCCCCCTAGCGCCCGCCGCCGCCGACACGCCCGCGCACCCCCGCGAACCCGGCCCCTCGCCCCGCGCCGGCCTGACCTACGCCAAGGCCGGCGTGGACCTGCTCTCCAAGGACTCCTTCACCGAAGGGCTCGAGACGCTCCTGCGACGCACCCACGGCCCACGCGTGATCCCGAACCCGGGGGGCTTTGCCGGGCTCTTCCGCCTGGACTACAACGAGCGGCTCTTCGCCCGCAACTACAAGGACCCGGTGCTGGTCGCCTGCGCCGACGGCGTGGGCACCAAGCTGCGGCTGGCCATCGAGCTGGGCGTGTACGACACGCTCGGCATCGACCTGGTGGCCATGAACGTCAACGACATGATCGTCCAGGGCGCCGAGCCGCTCTTCTTCCTTGACTACATCGCCATCGGCAAGGTCGACCGCCCGGTCCTGGACGCCCTGGTGCGCGGCGTCGTCGCCGGGTGCCAGACAGCCGGCTGCGCCCTGCTCGGCGGGGAGACCGCCGAGATGCCCGGGCTCTACCAGCCGGGCGACTTCGACCTGGCGGGCTTCGCCGTGGGCGTGATGGACCTGGACCGGGCCGTCAACCCTATCCGTGTGCGTCCGGGCGACGTGGTCCTGGGCCTGGCCTCCTCGGGCGTGCACAGCAACGGCTACACGCTGGTGCGCTCGATCGTCCGCCAGGCCAAGCTCGACCTGCACGCCCCCGCCCCGGAGCTGGCGCCGGCGCCGCCCAAGCGCGCCGCGCGCCCCTCGCCCAAGGGCGCTGCCGATACGCCGACGCTCGGCCAGGCCCTGCTGACGCCTACCCGCATCTACGCGCCCTCGATCACCAGGCTGCTGCGGTCGTACCGCGTCAAGAAGACCGTCTCGGGCATGGCGCACATCACCGGCTCGGGCATGTCGGGCAACCTCGTGCGCGCCCTGCACCCGGGCGTCGACGCCGTGGTGGACCGCGCCGCCTGGCCCGTGCCGCCGCTCTTTCGGCTCCTCCAGCGCGCCGGCGGCGTGGACGAGGACGAGATGCGACGCGTCTTTAACATGGGCATCGGCTACTGCCTGATCGTCCGCCCGAGCTTCGCCGACTCGATCGCCGAGCGGCTGACCAAGCTCGGCGAGACCGTGCACACCATCGGCAAGATCGTCACCGGCTCGGGCCGGGTGATCGAGCGCTGAGCGGGCCCGCCGGCTTGGTCACCGGCACGCCCGCCGGCCGGCCGGACGCCGCGCCATCGCCAACGCTCGGCAAGCCCCGCGCCATGGCCGCGGCCCCGAGCCGCGACTGCAAGAGCGCCAGCAGCGTCAGCGGCTCGAGCGCCCGCGGGCTCGACGGCCGCAGGTACACCTCGGGCAGGTCGCTCGGCGAGCGCAGCGGGAGCGGCGTGACGACTCCAGCCACCCCCCGCAGCCGGTCGGTCACCGCGGCCTGGTCGCTGGTGCGGATCACCACGTCCGGCCCCGCCACGTGCACGCGGCGCACGCCAAGCAGCCTGGCGCCCACGCGCAGGTCGGCCAGCCGGATCAGCCGCTGCGCCGGCTCGGGGACCGGGCCGTACGCGGCGCAGAGGTCGCGCTCGAAGGCGTCGAGCTCCTCGGCGGTCATCGCCGCGGCCATGCGCCGGTAGGCCTCCAGGCGGCGCTGCTCGCTGGGGATGTAGCCGCGCGGGATCGTGCCCGTCACGCCGATCTCGACGGACGTCTCGCTGGGCGTGCTCACGGCCTCGTGGCGCAGCTCGCGCACCGCGCGGTCGAGCAGCCGGCAGTACATGTCGTAGCCCACCGCGGCGATGTGGCCGGATTGCTCGGAGCCGAGCAGGTTGCCCGCCCCGCGGATCTCCAGGTCGCGCATGGCGATCTTGAAGCCCGCCCCGAGCATCGAGAACTGCTCGATGGCCTGCAGGCGGCGCTTGGCCGGCTCCTTGACGGGCCGCTTGCGCGGCAGCAGCAGGTAGCAGTACCCGCGGTGCCTGGACCGCCCCACGCGCCCGCGCAGCTGGTGCAGCTCGGCCAGCCCGAACCGGTCCGCCTCGTCGATGACGATCGTGTTGGCCGTGGGGATGTCGATCCCCGACTCGATGATCGTCGTGCACACAAGGATGTCCGCCTGGCGCCGCATGAAGGCCAGCATCACGCGCTCCAGGTCCGCCGCGCCCATCTGGCCGTGCCCGACCACCACCCGCGCCCCGGGGGCCATGGCCCGCACCTCGTCGGCGACAACCGCGATGTCCCCCACGCGGTTGTGCACGTAGAAGACCTGCCCCTCACGCGCCAGCTCGCGCGCCATCGCCCGGCCCACGCGCGTCGCGTTGAACGGCATCACCTCCGTCACCACCGCGCGCCGGTCGGCGGGGGCCGTCGCCAGCGACGAGATGTCGCGCAGCCCCAGCATCGACAGGTGCAGCGTCCGCGGGATCGGCGTCGCCGAGAGCGTCAGCACGTCCACCATCATCCGCAGCGAGAGCAGCCGCTCCTTGTGCTCGACGCCGAACCGCTGCTCCTCGTCGATGATCACCAGCCCCAGGTCGGCAAAGCCCACGTCCTTGCTCAAGAGCCGGTGGGTCCCGATCACCACGTCCACGCGCCCGGCGGCGAGGTCCTCCAGCACCCGCCGGCCCTGGCCGGCCCCGGTCAGCCGCGAGAGGCTCTCGACCCGGAACGGGTACGCCTTGAGGCGCGCGCGGAACGTCCGCTCGTGCTGCTCGGCCAGCACCGTCGTGGGCACCAGCACCGCCACCTGCTTGCCGAACTCCACCGCCTTGAACGCCGCGCGGATGGCCAGCTCGGTCTTGCCGTAGCCCACGTCGCCGCAGAGCAGCCGGTCCATCGGCCGGGCGCCGCCCATGTCCCGCTTGATCTCGCCCATGGCCGCGAGCTGGTCGTCGGTCTCCTGGTACGGGAACTCGGCCTCGAACTCGCGCTGCCAGGCGGTGTCGGCGGGGTAGCGGATCCCCGGCATCGCCTCGCGCGCAGCCCGGACGCGCAGCATCTCTCCGGCCATGTCCCGCACCGCCTCAAGGGCCCGCTCTTTCTGCTTCTTCCACCGGCCGCCGCCCACGCTCGACAGCGGCGGCGACCCCCGCGCCCCGACGTACTTCTGCACCAGGTCGATGTTCACCGCCGGCACGTGCACCAGCGTCCCGCCGTCGAACTCCAGCGTCAGGTACTCCTGCGCCTCGCCGGGACCCGCCGACGCGTCCTGCTCGCGGGCCGCCGGCCGCCCCGAGCCCGTGCCGGGGTCGCGCAGCCGGCTCTCGACGCTCCGCTCCCCCGGCCTTGCGCGCAGCACCCTCAGGCCCCGGTACCGGGCGATGCCGTGCTCGGCGTGCACCACGTAGTCGCCGGGCTCGACACCTAAAAATGTGTCCATCACGCGCCCGGCGCGCAGCCGGCCGCCGCCGCCACCACCACCCACACCCCCCCCGCCGCCCCGGCTCGCCGCCCAGCGCAGCGCGCCCCGAACCGTGTACCGGTGGAGCACCTCCGCCAGCGGCACCAGCAGCAGCGCCGGCGCCGACTCCGGGCTCTGGCCGGCGGGCACCGGCCCCAGCGCGCCGCCGCGCACCCCGAGCGGCTCGTGCCACACCAGCCCCGCGCGCAAGAAGCCGACCGCCGCTGTCAGCCGCGCCGGCGGGACCGGCCCCGCCGCTGCGACCATCTCGACCAGCCGCGACCGCTCCCCCTCGTTCTGGCACACGACCACCACGTCCAGCGGCGCCTGCCCGGGCGCGCTGGTCGCCAGCTCGCACAGCTCGGCCACCGCTCGCGCCGAGTCCTCCGCCAGCCCCGGCGCTGGCGAGACCGGCACCCGCACACCACCGCCCACGCCGCCGCCCAGCGCGCTCACCTCCACCACCGCGCACCGCCGCTGCACCTGCGCAAAGACCGCCGGCGGGCCGTGCACCGATCCGGCCTCGATCACGCGCTCGTAATACCCGCGCCCCTGCTCGGTCAGCTCCGACAGCTCCGAGAGCACCGCCACAAAGCCCTCGGGCAGCACCGCCGGCAGCAGCAGCCCGGCCCCGCCCCCCGCAGCGGCCGGGCCCCGGCTGGGCGCCGCGCCGTCGCCCCATTGCGCCGGCGCCAGGTGCACGCCCGCCACCGCGCGGTCCGAGCCCATCGTCTCCACGTCGATCTCGCTCACACGCTCGACCACGTCGCCGAGCATGTCCAGTCGCACCGGGACCCCGCCCCCGGCCATGGCCAGCCCGCCCGGCAGGCTCCCCTCGGCCTCCGAGCCGAACGGATCGCCCGGCGGGAACACGTCCACGATGCCGCCGCGCACCGCGAACTCGCCCACCTCGCTGACCACTTCCACGCGCGTGTACCCGTGCTCGGTCAGCCACGCGGCCAACGCCGCCGGATCCAGCCGCTCCCCCGCCCGCACCGCGCGCAGCGATGTCTCCACCTCGCTCAGCGGGGGCACGCCCTGCATCAACGCCTGGATCGTCGTCACCAGCACCCGGGCGCGGTCCGACCCCCCGCGCCAGGCCACCGCGGCCCGCACCGCGCGCAGCCGCGCCGCCGCTTGCTCCACGCTCACGCCCGACTCGCCGGGCAGCACCTCCAGCGCCGGCAGCAGCACCGCCTGCGCACCCAAAGCCGAGAGCTCCTCGACGGCCGCCTCGGCCTCGTCGCCGTGGGCCAGCATCAGCAGCACCGGCCGGCCCGTCCCCCGCGCCACCGCCCCGGCCACCAGCACCGTCGATGACCCCGCGGCCCCGCTCAGGCTCACCCGCTCCCCGGCCCCCAGCAGCCGCGCCACCCGACCCACCGCCTCCCCCGCCGCCATCGCCCCCAGCACGTCCATGCTCATGCCCACGCGCCCTTCGCTGCACACGCGCCCCCGACCGACCGCCCCTCGCAGCCGCCGGACGCTGGCGGCCCCGCAGCGCGCCACTGTATCTCCCGCAGCCCCAAGCCCAAGCCCCCGCCCCCCCGCTCACCCGCCCCCCCGCCCCCCCGCTCACCCGCTCACCCGCTCACCCACGCGCCCGCATCTACGCTCCGCCATGCTCGCGCAGATCCTCGACCGTCTCGGCGTCCCGCACGGCCCGGGCACGCGCCTGGCCATCGATCCGCCCGCCGCTGCGCCCAGCGGCGCCCCAGCCGCGCACGATGCCATCGAAGTCGCCAGCCCCACCACCGGACGGGTCATCGCGCGTGTCGCCCCCGACTCGTCGGAGCAGCTCGACGCGGCCATCGCCCGCGCCCAGCGCGCGTTCCTGGCCTGGCGCGCCGTGCCGGCGCCCGAGCGCGGCCAGGTCGTCCGCGCCGTGGCTGAGGCGTTCCGCGCCCACCGCGACACCCTCGGCCAACTCGTGAGCCTCGAGGTCGGCAAGATCCGCTCCGAGGGCGTCGGCGAGATCCAGGAGATCATCGACATCGCCGACCTGGCCGTGGGCCTCTCCAGGCAGCTGCCGGGCAAGGTCTTCCCCAGCGAACGCCCCGCCCACCGGCTCTACGAGCAGTGGCTCCCGCTCGGGCCCGTCGGCGTCATCACCGCCTTCAACTTCCCCGCCGCGGTGTGGGGATGGAACGCCATGCTCGCCGCCGTCTGCGGCGACACCGTTCTTTGGAAGCCCTCCCCGCTTGCGCCCCTGACGGCCATCGCCTGCCACCACCTGGCCGACTCAGCCGCCGCCGCCGCGGGGCACCCCGGCGTCTTCCACCTGATCGTGGGCTCCGACGACGCCGTGGCCAGGCCCATGGCCGCCGACCCGCGCCTGCCGCTCGTCTCGGCCACCGGCTCGGTGCGCATGGGCCGCTCCGTCGGCCAGACCGTCGCTGCGCGCCTCGGGCGCGCGCTCCTGGAGCTGGGCGGCAACAACGCCTGCATCGTCCACCACGACGCGGACCCGGACCTGGCGCTGCGCGCCGTCCTCTTCGGCGCCGTCGGCACCGCAGGCCAACGCTGCACCACCACGCGCCGGCTGCTGCTCCACAGCCGCATCGCCGAGCCCTTCCTGGCACGCCTGACCGCCGAGTACCGCCGCATCATCGACACCCCCGGCCGCATCGGCGACCCCCTGGCCGAGGCCACCCTCGTCGGCCCTCTCATCAACCGCCGGGCCGTGGACAGCTTCCTGGCCGCCGTGGCATCGGCCCAGCGCCAGGGCGGCCGGGTCCTGGCCGGCGGACGCATCGCCGAGGGCCCAGCGGCGCTGCTCGGGGGCCACTTCGTCCAGCCCACGCTCATCGCCGCACCCCCCTCCCCCGCACCCCCCGCACCCCCCTCCCCGCCCACGCACGCCGCCACGCCCCGCACCCACGCCACCGCCGACCTGCTCCCCATCGCCTGCGACGAGACCTTCGCCCCGATCCTCTACGCCTTCACGTACGACACCGACGAGCAGGCCCTGGAGCTCCACAACTCGGTGCCGCAGGGCCTGGCCTCGGCCGTCTTCACCGACTCGCTCCGCTTCGCCGAGCGCTTCCTGGCCCCCGACGGCTCCGGCTCCGACTGCGGCCTGGCATACGTCAACATGGGCACCAGCGGCGCCGAGATCGGCGGGGCCTTCGGCGGCGAGAAGGACACCGGCGGCGGGCGCGAGAGCGGCTCGGACGCCTGGAAGCACTACATGCGCCGCCAGACCTGCGGCGTCAACGCCTCGGGGCAGTTCCGCCTGGCCCAGGGCGTGCGGTTCGGGTCCTGACACACACCCATGTCCCACGCCAACCCCCCACAGCCTCAGTCGCCCCCCACAGCCCTCAGCCTCGCCCCGGACCCCCTGGCCGACCGCGCCGCGGCCATGATCGCCGACGGCTCGGTCGTGGGCCTGGGCACCGGCCGGGCCGCGGCCCGCGTGGTCCACGCCATCGCCCGCAGGGTCGCCCGCGAGCGGCTCTCGCTGCGCTTCGTCTCGACCAGCAGAGCCACCGACGACCTGGCCGCACGCCTGGGCCTGCGCGTCGAGAGCCTCGCCGACGCCCCGCGCATCGGCGCGCTCTTCGACGGCGCCGACGAGGCCGACCCGCGCCTCAACATGATCAAGGGCGGCGGCGCCGCCATGACCCTCGAACGCATCGTCGCGCGCGCGACCCTCGACTCCGGCGGCACCACCGTCTACCTCGTCGATCCCTCCAAGCTCTCGGCGTCGCTGGGCGCCACCAGGCCCCTCCCCGTCGAGACGCTCCCCCCCGCACTGGCCGCCGTCACGCGCTGGCTCGCGGCGCGCGGGATGCCCGCCAGCCAACGCCGCAACCAGGACGGCTCGCCGACCATCACCGACTTTGGGAACCCGATCCTCGACGCCCGCGTCCCCTCGACGCTCGCGTCCCAAGCCGAGCTGGCCGCCCTCGCCCTGGCCCTGGACACGTGCCCGGGCGTCGTCGATCACGGCCTGTTCCTCACCGAGTGCCAGCACATGCTCGTCGAGCACCCCGACGGGGCCATCCAACACCTGACCAGGTGAGCCCGGCTCCCCTCACCACACGCCCTCGATCCCGGGCCCGTCCGCCGGCCGGGGGCCCGGCGCGGGCCACAAGAACCGCCGCTCTAGCTGCGCGATCACCGCGTCGTTGATGCTCGCCTCGCGCCGACGCATGAGCCCCGCCGCGTCGAACTCCCACAGCTCGTTGCCGTACGACCGGAACCACTGCCCCGAGTCGTCGCGCCACTCGTACTGGAACCGCACGGCGATCCGGTCTGCGGTGAACGCCCACAGCTCCTTGACAAGCCGGTAGTCGAGCTCCCGGGCCCACTTGCGGGCCAGGAACGCGCGGATCGCCTCGCGGCCGGTCAGTTCTTCGGCCCGGTTCCGCCACCGGCTGTCCCGCGTGTACGCCAAGGCCACGCGCTCGGGGTCGCGGCTGTTCCAGGCGTCCTCGGCGGCGCGGACCTTGCGCGCAGCCGACACGGCGTCAAACGGCGGCGCGATCACGGCGGGTGCACCCTGGCTCATGCCCGAGGCTATGACGCCGCGTCAGACCGCGGCCCTGCGTCGCCGCGCGGCCAGGGCGCCGCCCATGGCCAGCAGCGCCGCTGCGCCGGGGCTCGGCAGCGGGGTGAAATCGATGAACCGGAACGAGGCGTTGGCCTGATTGACCACGTCCGTCGATTGACCCGTCAGCGCGTCGATCACGCCCACGCGCGTCCCGCCGGCCCACAGGATGTTCCCGTTGCCCAGCTGGTACACCCCGCGCGGCGACGTGTTGATCGACAGGAGCGTCTCGCCGCTGCCGTCGCTGTTGTAGCGGTACACGCCAAAGGGGGCCGTGAAGCCCGCCGCCAGGATCGACCCGTTGAGCCCCAGCGCCAGCTGCTGCGGGAAGTCGATGCCCGTGACGCCGTCGCTGTCGACCAGCGTCCCCAGGTGCTGCCCGGTCAGCGAGAACCGCTCGATGTCGTCCCCGGCGCTGTCGCCGATGAGCACGTCCCCGCCGCGGAAGAGGATCCCGCGCGGCGTCCCGATGCCGTTGAGGTTGGCGAACGTCCGCTGGTCCCCGCCGTCAAGATCGAACGACTGCACCGTGTTGGCGTGCGTCCCGCTCACCACCGACACGAACAACCGGCCGCTGTTGACCGCGATGGCGAACGGCTGATCGATCCCGCTGGCGGCCGCCGTGACCACGGTGCGGATGAACTGCCCGCCGTAGCTGTACTCGCTCACCGAGTCGTTGAGCTCGTCGACCAGCAGCAGCGAGCCGCGGCCCGAGTCGATCGACTGGATCACCTGGTTCTGCCGGCCGTCGCTGGCGATGAAGCCGCTGGAGATCAGCGACCCGTCGTACGCGTTGAACGCCCAGACGTTGTCAAAGCCGGTGCCGGAGTTGGGGATCAGCAGCACGCCCGACACGCCCGCCCCGGGCCCGGCCGCCGCCACGCCGGAGCCCGCCAGCACCACCAACGCCACGACCGCGCTCACGTGCCTCATCTCTCATCCTCCCGAGGCTCACCGCCTCATGCCGCCCAGCGCGCCGCCCCGCCACGCCGGCCCTCCAGATTACCTCGCGCTGCGGCGCTGTCAAGCCGTGCGCAAACGCACAAAGCCCCCACCGAACCGGTTATTGGCCCTGCGCCAGCGAGTACCCCTTGACACCGTCGAAGACCCGCAGCAGCTCGTACGAGCAGACGTCGAACTTCTCGGCCACCCGGTCGAGCAGCGCCACGCACCGGCTCTGACCGAAATCGCCGGGCCGGAACCCCTCGCGCAGCTCGAACCGAACGCGGTAGTAGTCCACGCACTCGGTGTACATGCTCCCGGCCGGCCACACCTGCGTGCCGCGGTTGGAGATCAGCGTCAGCTTGAACGGCGTCTCCTGGGCGATCCGCTGCATCTCCTCGGCCACCGACGACGGCGCCAGCGGTGTGTCCAGGTAGATATCGCACCCGACCACGTGCTTGACCACGTTGGTGTACGTGCGGATCACCGTGTGCCCAGACGGCCGCTGCGGCGTCGGCGGTGCCGGGCCGTCCTTCTCCGGCACGGCCACGCCCGAGACGCTCTTGGGCCCCGACCCGAGCCGGTCGGCGATCGCCCTGACGAACTCCTTGGTCCCCAGCGCCGGCCTGGACTTGTCGCCGAAGTCCCCGGTCCGCACGCCGCTCTCGAGCGCAGCCAGCAGCGCGTTCTCGATCGCCGCCGCTGCGCGCACCAGCCCCGCGTGCCGGAGCATCATCAGCCCGGACAGGATCAGCGATGTCGGGTTGGCGATCCCCTTGCCGGCGATGTCCGGCGCCGTCCCGTGCACCGCCTCGAAGATCGAGATCTGGTTGCCGATGTTGGCCGACGGCGCAAAGCCCAGACCCCCAACGAGCCCCGCGGCCAGGTCCGACACGATGTCCCCCTGCAGGTTCGGCAGCACGATCATCTGGTACTGCTGCGGCCGCACCACCAGGTTCATGCACAGCGCGTCGACGATCACGTCGGCCGCCTCGATCTCCGGATACTCGCGGGCCGCCTGGCGGAAGCGCTCCAGGAACAGCCCGTCGGTCAGCTTCATGATGTTGGCCTTGTGGCCGCAGTGCACCCGGCTCAGCCCCAGCGCCTTGGCGTGCCTCCACGCCAGCCGGTGCACCTGGTCGCTCCCGGGCGCGCTGATCAGCCGCTTGCACTGGATCATGTCCGGCGTGAGCCGGTGCTCCACACCCCCGTAGGTGTCCTCGATGTTCTCCCGCACGATCGTCAGGTTCAGTTCGATCCCCGACCGGCTGTACGGCGTCTCGACCCCCGGCAGCGTGCGGAAGTGCCGCACGTTGGCGTAGGCGCTAAAGAGCTTGCGCAGCGTCACGTTGATCGACTTGCCGCCGCCCCCCTTGGGCGTCTCCATCGGCCCCTTGAACACCACCCCGCTCGCCTCCACCTCGGCGATCGCCCCGTCGGTCATGCCGCGAGAGTCGCCGGCATCGAACACCTCCCGCCCCATCTGCACCGGCACGAACTGCACCCGCTCGTGCACCCCGGCGTGCCGGAAGAGCTCCAGCGTCGCGTCCATGATCTCGGGGCCGATCCCGTCCCCCTTGGCTAGCGCTACTCGGATCTCGGATCCCATCGTGCTCTTGGACCTCCTGCCCGCCCCGCCGGCACCGCCCCCAACGGCTCAGCCCACCACCCCTACGGCCTCGCGCGGCCGCTAGCATAGTGCCCCTCAGGAGCCCGCCCAACATGCACACCATCACCGCTCGCCAAGCCGCCATCGACGCCGTCGTGTTTAGCCGCCAGCTCTACGACGTGGCCCTCAAGGGCTTCCCAGCCGACAAGCTCGCTACCCAGCCGCCCAACCTGCCCAACCACGCACTCTGGACCATCGGCCACCTGGCCACGACCTACGCCTTCTTCCGCTCCGTCCTGGACGGCCAGAGCACCACCGTCCCGGACAGCTACAACGCGCTCTTCGGGCCGGGCTCCAAGCCCTCGGCGACCCCGAGCACCTACCCGCCGCTGGCCGAGCTGATCGCCCACCTCAACCGCACCCACGCCGAGCTCCTGCGCGTCCTGCGCGAGATGCCCGAGGCCGACCTGACCAAGCCCCCGGCCGTCGAGTTCCCCTTCTCCCCCACGCGCCTGGCCGCGATGCACATGCTCGCCTGGCACGACGGCTGGCACCAGGGCCAGCTCTCGCTCACCCGCGTCGCCCTCGGCCTGCCCGGCATCCTGAGCAACCTCAACGCCTAACCCCGCGCCGATCGCACGGGCCCGCGGCACAAAGACAGAACCCCCGCCCAGCCACGCGGCGCGATCTCGCTCCGCTGGCGCCACCCACCCGCGCGGCGCGGGTAGCAAGACCAGATACCAAAGCACAAGGCCCGAGCGCTCGCCCGGGCCTTGCGCTTTCTCGTTGTTGTCGCCGAGCCGGCCCGCGCACCCGGCCCTGCCACGCGCACTGGCGCCGGGCTGCGCCGCGCGCCCGGCCGTGGACGGGCTGGCTCAGCGCCCCGCCGGCACGCCGTTGGCCCCGCCGTCGGGCATCGTGATCGGCGGCAGGCCCAGCGGTTCGTCGATGGTCGCCCCGAGCGCCTCAGCGGCGCTGGCGGCTTGCTCCATCATGTCCGCGTCGTCGTACCGCTCCACGGGCGGCTCGCCGAAGACCACCGGCTTGATCGCCTGGTAGGGCTTGAACCCGGTCCCGGCGGGGATCAGGTGCCCCAGCAGCACGTTCTCCTTGAGCCCGAACAGGTCGTCGGTCGCGCCCTTGAGCGCGGCCTCGGTGAGCACCTTGGTGCTCTCCTGGAACGACGCGCCCGACAGGAACGACTCGCTCGACAGCGCCGCCTTGGTCACGCCCAGCAGCAGCGTCTTGGCCCGAGCCGGGCGCGGCTTCTTGGTCTTGGCGATCTCCCGGCCCCCGGCCTCCGCCCGCGCGTTGGCCTCCTTGACGGCCGTCCGCGAGATCATCTCCCCGACCACAAGGTCCGTCCCGCCGCTGTCGACGACGATCAGCCGGTCGGTCACCTCCGCGTTCTTGCGGCGGAGGTCCCACTTGTCCACCACGTCAAAGGGCAGCAGGTCCGTGTCGCCCGGGTCCTCGACGCGCACCTTGCGCAGCATCTGCGACAGGATCACCTCGATGTGCTTGTCGTTGATGACCACGCCCTGGGCCCGGTAGACGTTCTGGACCTCCTCGAGCATGTACTCCCAGAGCACCTCCTCGCCCTTGATCTGGAGGATCTCCTTGGGGTCCATGGGGCCCTCGGTGAGCGGCTGGCCCGCGTCGACGCGGTCGTTGGCGTGCACCAGCAGCGTCTTGTCGTTGTCGACGTGGTGGTCCTTGGCCATCTCCGGCGCGTCCTCGGGCATCACCCGGATCGTGATCTTGCCCTTGCGCTTGTCGTTGTGGATCTCCACCTTGCCCGAGATCTGGGCCAGCATCGCCGGGTCGCGCGGCCGCCGGCTCTCGAAGATCTCCGTCACCCGCGGCAGACCGCCGACGATGTCCTGCGACGCCGAGCCCTGCTTGGGCTGACGCGCCAGCATCTGCCCGGCGCCGATCCGCTGCCCGTCCTCGACCTCGAGGCGCGCACGCGCCGGCAGGTAGTGGAAGTCGAGGATGCTGCCCGCGTCGTCGACGATGTTGATCGCCGGGTGCAGGTCGCCCTTGTGCTCGATGACCACCCGCGCCCGCTTGCCCGAGCCCGCGTCCTCGTACCGGAACGTCTCCTTGTCGATCAGGTCCACGTACACCACCTTGCCGCTCTTCTCGGCCAGGATCGGCGTGCGGTGCGGGTCCCAGCGCACCAGCCGGTCGCCCTTCTTGACCTCCGCCGCGTCGCTATAGAGCAGGTACGCGCCGTAGGGGACCTTGAACTTCTCCAGCTCGCGCCCCTTGGCGTCGAGCACGGCCAGCTCGCCGTTGCGCTTGAGCGTCACGAGCACCTCGTGCCCGTCCTCGTCACGCACGGGCACCGGGTTGCAGTCGCGCAGCTCCAGCCTGCCGCTGTTGCTGGCGCGGTACTCCGTGTCCGCCGTCGAGCGCTGCCCGATGCCCCCGGTGTGGAACGTGCGCATCGTCAGCTGCGTGCCCGGCTCCCCGATCGACTGGGCCGCGATGATCCCCACGGCCATCCCGGGCTCGATCATCCGCCCCGTCGACAGGTCCATGCCGTAGTCGAGCACCGAGCAGCCGGTCCGGGCGTCGGAGGTCAGCGGCGAACGCACGTACACCTCCTGGATCCCCAGGTCCTCGACCTTCTTGGCCACCTCCAGCGTGATCAGCTCGTTCTCCCGCACGATCACCTGGTCCGTCACCGGGTGCACGATCGTGTCCCGGCTGACCCGCCCCACCACGCGGTCGCGCAGCGGCACGTCCACCTGCTCGCCCTTGTAGATCGCACGCTTGCGGATCCCACGCTTGGACCCGCAGTCGAACTCCTGGATGATCACCGACTGCGCCACGTCGCACAGCTTGCGCGTCAGGTACCCCGAGTCGGCCGTCTTGAGGGCCGTGTCGGCCAGGCCCTTGCGGGCGCCGTGGGTCGACGAGAAGTACTCCAGGATCTTGAGGCCCTCGCGGAAGCTGGCCCGGATCGGCGTCTCGATGATCTCCCCAGACGGCTTGGCCATCAGCCCGCGCATCCCGGCCAGCTGCATCAGCTGCGACACCGTCCCGCGCGCCCCCGAGTCGGACATGAGGTACACCGGGTTGAGGTACTGCTTGCCGGCCTTGGAGTCGGTCGGGATCTCTCGGCCGCCCTCGTCGCGCCGGTCGCTCTTGAGCGTCTCGACGAGCTTCTTGGTCACCTGCTCGCGGCAGTGAGCCCAGATGTCCAGCAGCTGGTTGTACCGCTCCCGCTCGGTGATGATGCCGCGCTCGTACATCTTCTCGACGCGATCGACCTTCTTCTGCGCCTCGTCCAGGAGGCCCTGCTTGGCCTCCGGGATGCGCAGGTCCGTGATCCCGAAGCTCAGCCCGGCCAGCGTCGACTGCTTGAACCCGATCTCCTTGAGCCGGTCGAGCAGGTCGATCGTCGCCGCACGCCCGGCCAGGGCGTAGCCGTCGTCGATCACCCGCGCGCACCCCTTCTTGCCCAGCGAGCAGTTGTAGAACGGCATGCCGGGCGCCAGGATCTCCGAGAAGAGCACCCGGCCGGCCGTGGTGACGATCCGCCGGTTCTCGGGCAGCGCCTCGCCCGCCTTGCCCTGGTCGTTGACCACCGCCGAGAAGCCGATGTCCAGGCCGTAGAGGCCCGCGTCACGCTCCAGGGCCACGTCGGGCGCCTCGAGCCTGACGACGATCCGCTCGTGCGGCCCGATCCGCCCACGCTCGTAGGCCAGCAGCGCGTCCTTGCGGTCGCGGAAGCTCGGCAGCGCGCTCGCCGGACGCTCGTCGGGGACCATCACCGTGATGAAGTACACCCCCATGACGATGTCCTGCGACGGCGAGATGATCGGCTTGCCCGACGCCGGCGAGAAGATGTTGTGCGTGCTGAGCATCAGCACGTGCGCCTCGGCCTGGGCCTCGACGCTCAGCGGCAGGTGCACGGCCATCTGGTCGCCGTCGAAGTCCGCGTTGAACCCGGTGCACACCAGCGGGTGGAGCCGGATCGCGTTGCCCTCGACCAGCACCGGCTCGAAGGCCTGGATGCCCATCCGGTGCAGCGTCGGGGCCCGGTTGAGCAGCACCGGGTGCTGGTAGATCGCCTCCTCGAGCACGTCCCACACCTCGGGGTCGCGCCGCTCGAGCATGCGCTTGGCCGACTTGATCGTGTCGGCCAGCTGGTGCTCCTTGAGCTTGCGGATGATGAACGGCTGGTACAGCTCCAGCGCGATCTTCTTGGGCAGCCCGCACTGGTGCAGCTTGAGCTCCGGGCCCACCACGATCACCGACCGCGCCGAGTAGTCCACGCGCTTGCCCAGCAGGTTCTCGCGGAACCGCCCCTGCTTGCCCTTGATCATGTCCGTGATCGACTTGAGCGGGCGGTTGCTCGAGCCCAGCACCGGCCGCCGGCACCGCCCGTTGTCGAACAGCGCGTCCACCGCCTGCTGGAGCATCCGCTTCTCGTTGCGGATGATCACCTCGGGCGCGTTGAGGTCCATCAGCTTCTTGAGCCGGTTGTTCCGGTTGATGATCCGCCGGTACAGGTCGTTGAGGTCGCTCGTGGCGAAGTTCCCCGACTCGAGCAGCACCAGCGGCCGAAGGTCCGGCGGGATCACCGGGATCACGTCCATCACCAGCCACGCCGGGTCGTTCTCGCTCCCGCGGATCTGCTCGACGATCTTGAGCCGCTTGGCGTAGTCCTTGATCTTCTGCTTGGACTTGGTCTCCTTGAGCTCGCGACGGATCTCCTCGGCCAGCTTGTCCATGTCCGTCCGCTCGAGCAGCTCGCGCACCGCGTCGGCCCCCATCAACGCGCGGAACGCCGACCCGAACTTCTCCACCGCCTCCCGGTACTCGTCCTCGGTGAGCACCTGCTTGAACTCCAGGTCCGTGTCCCCCGGGTCCACCACCACGTAGTCCTGGAAGTAGATCACCTTCTCCAGGTCGCTCGTCTTGACGGCCAGCAGGTTGCCCAGCCGCGACGGCACCGCCTTGAAGTACCAGATGTGCACGATCGGCGCAGCCAGGTTGATGTGCCCGAAGCGCTTGCGCCGCACGCGCGAGTGCGTCACCTTCACGCCGCACCGCTCGCAGATGATGCCCTTGTACTTGGTGCCGCGGTACTTGCCGCAGGCGCACTCGTAGTCGCGCTCGGGGCCGAAGATCCGCTCGCAGAAGAGCCCGTCCTTCTCGGGCCTGTACGTCCGGTAGTTGATCGTCTCCGGCTTCTTGACCTCGCCGTACGACCACGACCGGATGTCGTTGGGCGACGCCAGCGTCACCTTCACCGCCGAGTAGTCGTTCACCCGCTCGTACACGGTCTCTGCCATGCGTTGCCCTCGCAAGAAAGTCACCCCAACCCCGGACCACCACCCCTGCCCCTGCCTCTGCTACCGGCCCTCGCCACGAGCCCGCATCACCCGCGCACGCCGCGCCCACCGCCGCCGCCCTTTCCCCCCCGCGGCCGCCGGCGCAAACGCGACTCAGAGCAGCCCAACGCCCTGGGTCTTCTTCTTCTCGAGAGAGATGTTCATCCCGAGGCCCTTGAGCTCCGAGCACAGCACGTCGAACGCCGTGGGCATCCCCGCCTCCAGCGTGTTGGTGCCCTTGACCATGCTCTCGTAGATCTTGGTCCGGCCCTCGATGTCGTCCGACTTGACCGTCAGCAGCTCCTGGAGGATGTACGCCGCCCCATAGGCCTCCAGCGCCCAGACCTCCATCTCGCCGAAGCGCTGCCCGCCGGTGCGGGCCTTGCCGCCCAGCGGCTGCTGCGTGATCAGCGAGTACGGCCCCGTGGCGCGGGCGTGGATCTTGTCGTCCACCAGGTGGTGGAGCTTGAGCATGTACATCACCCCCACCGTGGTGCGCTGCTTGAACGGCTCGCCGGTGCGCCCGTCGTGGAGCTGGATCTTGCCACCGCGGGGCATGCGGACCATCAGCTCGCGCGGCTGCGGCCAGCGCCCCTCGCGCTCGTACCTGGCGGCCTTTTCCTCGACGGCGCGGTTGGCCTCGTCGATCGCCGAGTGGATCTCCTCCTCGAACGCCCCGTCGAACACCGGCGTGACCGCCTGCATCCCCAGGATGTTCATCGCCCACCCCAGGTGGGTCTCGAGGATCTGCCCCACGTTCATCCGGCTGGGCACCCCCAGCGGGTTGAGCAGGATGTCCACCGTCGAGCCGTCGTCCATGAACGGCATGTCCTCCTCAGCCACGATCCGCGCGATCACGCCCTTGTTGCCGTGGCGGCCGGCCATCTTGTCCCCCACCGACAGGTGCCGCTTGGTGGCCAGGTAGACCTTGACCATCTCCAGAACGCCCGACGGCAGCTCGTCGCCGCGCCTCATGTGATCGGTCTTGCGCTTCTTCTCGGCCTTGATGGCCGCGATGCGGGGCCAGAACTGGCGGTACACCACCTCGGCCTTCTCCTTGGCCTCCTTGCTGCCCTTGAGCCACTTGTCGCTGAAGCTCTCGATCTGCTCCAGGACGACCTCGCGGATGTCCGAGGCGCCCACCTTCTGGCGGGTGGTCGGGTCGACCATGGGCGTGCCCAGGATGTCGTTGACCGCCGCGACCATCTGCTTGAAGATGCCGATCGCCTTGTCGTCCATCTCGCGGGTGTACTCCTCGATCTGCACCTTGAGGGCCTTCTTCTGCTCCTCGTTCATGTGCATGCGCCGCGAGAAACGCTTGGCCCCGATCACGATCCCTTCCACACCCGCCGGGACCTCCAGCGAATCGTTCTTCACGTCCTCGCCGGCCCGGCCGAAGATCGCGTGCAGGAGCTTCTCCTCGGGGGTCAGCTCGGTCTTGCTCTTGGGGCTGACCTTGCCCACGAGGATGTCGCCGGGGCCCACCCGGGCGCCCAGCCGCACGATGCCCAGCTCGTCGAGGTTGCGCAGCATCTTCTCCGACACGTTGGGGATGTCCCGCGTGAACTCCTCGCGACCGAGCTTGGTCTCGCGGACCTCCACCTCGAAGGCGTCGATGTGGATCGACGTGAACACGTCGTCCTTGACCAGGCGCTCGTTGATGACGATCGCGTCCTCGAAGTTGTACCCGTCGTAGGTGTTGAACGCCACCAGGATGTTCTTGCCGATGGCCAGCTCGCCCTGGCGGGTGCTGGCCCCGTCGGCGATGACCTCGCCCTTCTTGACACGCTGCCCGGGCCGCACGATCGGCCGCTGGTTCTGGCACGTCCGCTCGTTGAGCCCGGCGTGCTTGCGCAGCACGTACTCGTCGCTGTTGTCCACGATGATCCGCTCGGCGTCGACGAACGTGACCACCCCGCCGTTCTTGGCCCGCACGACGAACCCGGAGTTCTTGCCGATCTCCTTCTCCAGCCCGGTGGCCACGATCGACGGCGTGACCTTGATCAGCGGCACCGCCTGCCGCTGCATGTTCGAGCCCATCAGCGCCCGGTTGGCGTCGTCGTGCTCAAGGAACGGGATCAGCGCCGCCGACACGCCCACGATCTGCTTGGGCCCAACGTCGACGTAGTTGACCATCGACGAGTCGACCTCTTTGAGCTCGCCGTTGACCCGGGCCAGGATCAGCCCCTGGCGCAGCTGCCCGGTGGGCTCCAACGCGTCGGTGGGGGCCAGGATCGCCTGCATCTCCTCGTCGGCGCGCAGCGGCAGCACCTTGTCCTGGACCTTGCCGTCCTTGACCACCCGGTACGGCGTGCGCAGGAACCCGTAGTCATCGATCGACGAGAAGATCCCCAGCGAGGCGATGAGCCCGATGTTGGTCCCCTCGGGCGTCTCGATCGGGCAGATCCGCCCGTAGTGCGAGATGTGCACGTCGCGCACCTCGAACCCGGCACGCTTGCGGTTGAGGCCCCCGGGGCCCAGCGCGCTCAGACGCCGCTCGTGCACCAGCGACGAGAGCGGGTTGGTCTGATCCACCACCTGGCTCAGCTCGCTGCGCCCGAAGAAGAACTCGATCGCCGCCGAGATCGACTTGCTGTTGACCAGGTCGGCGATCTTGATCGTCTCGGTCGGGTCCTTGACGCTCATCCGCTCCTGAACCGTGCGCCGGAGCTTGAGGAACCCCTTGCGCAGCTCCTCCACCGCCAGCTCGTCGAGCGTCCGCAGCCGCCGGTTCCCCAGGTGGTCGATGTCGTCCACCTGCGCAACGGGGAACCCCGTCTTGGGGTCCAGCCGCTTGCTGCGCAGGTCCAGCAGGTACTGCACCACCCGCAGGAAGTCCTCCGCCCGGATGAACATCATGTCCTCGGGCACGTTGAGGTCGAACTTGCGGTTGATGCGGAACCGCCCGACCTTCCCGAGGCGGTACCGGTTCTCGTCGAAGAACTTCTCCACAAACAGCGACTTGGCCTTCTCCACCTGCGGCGGGTTGCCCGGGCGCAGACGCGTGTAGATCTTCAGCAGCGCCCGCTCGTACTCGCTCTCGGCGTTCTCGGCGAACTGCTCGAGCTTCTCCATCGCCACCGTGTTGAGGATCAGCGGGTCGCTCGGGTTCTGGATCACCCGCAGGCTCTTGAGCTTCGAGCCGGCGATCTTGCCCGCCGCGTCCTCGCCGATCTTCCGCCCCACCGGCACCAGCTCCTCGCCCGTCTCCGTGTCGATGATCGCCCCCGCGGCGTAGTGGTCGGCGTGCACCTGCTCGGCCTTGATCTCGCTGATCTCGTAGAACAGCGACAGCACCGCCTCGGTCGTGCTCACCGACTCGTCCAGGCACCGCAAAAACGTCGTCGTGGCGATCTTGGTCGACTGGTCGATCCGCATCACCAGCTCGTCCTTCTTGGTCACCTCCAGCTCGATCCAGCTGCCACGCTCGGGGATGATGCGGGCCGAGTGCAGCGGCCTGTCCCCCTCGTCGGTCACGATCGAGAAGTCCACCCCCGGCGAGCGGTGCAACTGGCTGACGATCACCCGCTCGGCGCCGTTGACGATGAACTCGCCACCGCCCAGCATGATCGGGAACTCGCCCAGATAGATCTCCTCCTCGGCGACCTCCTGCTGCCCGTCGCGCGTCAACCGCAGCCCAACCTTGAACGGCGCGCCGTACGTCAGCCTCAGCTCCCGGCACTCGTCCTGCGTGTACCGCGGCTCCTCGAGCATGTAGCGGATGTACTCCAGCCGCATCGTCCCGTCGTAGCTCTCGATCGGGTACACCTCGCGCATGAGCGACTCGAGCCCCGTCTGCGGGTCGCGCTCGTCGGGCCCCTTTTGTGTCTGCAAGAACCGCTCGTACCCGTCGGCCTGGATCTTGGTCAGATCAGGGATCGTCACCACGTCGCCGCGCTTGGCATAGCTGCGCACGTTCAGATCAGCCATCGTGCTGTACCCCGCGATGGTGAACGCGATCGCGCCGGTGCCGATGCGTTCGCCACAGGTCGTTCGGTTTTATTGATTGACGTCCATGCCCGAGCCCCAACGATAGCACCACCGAACCCGCCAGGCAACTGACATGCCCAACGCGCTCATGCGGGCTCTCGCCGTCGAAAGTCCAAAGCGCCGACCCGGGAGCTTCCCCTCCGCGGGTCGGCCGTGATGACACATCGGCCTTGCGCCGACGGCCCGGACCAGCCGGGCTCGCCTCGCCAGGATCAGAACGCTCAGGCCAGCTTGACCTTGGCGCCCTTCTCCTCGAGCGACTTCTTGAGCTTCTCCGCCTCTTCCTTGGTCACGCCGGTCTTGACGGGCTTGGGGGCGCCGTCGACCAGGTCCTTGGCTTCCTTGAGGCCCAGCGCAGTGGCCTCGCGGACCACCTTGATCACGTCGATCTTCTTGTCGCCAGCCGCCTCCAGGATCACATCGAAGCTGGTCTTCTCTTCGACCACCGCCGCAGCCGCGCCCGCCGCCGGCCCAGCCACCATCGCCACGCCGCCCGCAGCAGCCTCGATGCCGTAGGTGTCCTTGAGGTACTTGCCCAGCTCCACAGCGTCCTTGAGGGTCAGCGCCGCCAGCGCGTCGCCCAGCTCTTGCACGGTTGCCATGTCCGATCTCCAGCCACACGCGCACCGATCACCCGGCCGGTGCCCACCGGTCCTCCGGAGGGGTCGGGACGCCCCGACGCCTTACCCCCACGCGCGCCGCGTCCGCAGAGGAACGCCGCCGCGCAGGGCCTGCGGAGAAGAGCCCCGATGATAGCCCGCCCCCACGCTCTTTC